>DATKDY010000138.1:0-66756 GCA_035512515.1 Vicinamibacterales bacterium | reverse complement strand
GGGGCGTGCTTCGAGATCTGGAGATTCAGCCGCTTCACCAGATCGGCGATGCCGAGACCCTCGTCCACGAGCGTGCGCAACATCGCGAGCAGCAGCGCCATGAGCAGCGCCGCCGGGCTGGCCTTGCCCGCCACATCGCCGAGCGCGACGATCACCGTGCCGTCCGGCCGCGGCAGGATGTCGTAAAAATCGCCGCCCACGGTGTTGGCAGGTTTGGTCAGGCCAAAGGCCTCGACGCCGTTGCCCGACCACATGCCATCCGGCAGCATGGCCTGTTGGATCTCCCGCGCCACCTCGAGGTCGCGTTTGAGCGACAGACGGTCCGCCACCTCGAGCAGCACGAGGAGGTTCATCAGCAGAAACCCCATCAATAACCACATCGTGCCGTCGGCGAAGATGGGCCCGGGAATACCGACGCTGATGAAGTGCAGCGGGAAGGGCATGCGCATCGACAGGATGCCCAACCCGTTGAAGAGCTGGAGCATTCCGATGACGCACGTCGCCAGCGAGAGCCCGTAGATCACCCGGCGAGCCGGCGACAGGCGCATGGTGAAGGCCATGAAGAACGCCTGGAGGTACTTGAGTGCGCGCTTGTGCCTGGGCAGGCCTTCCAGCTCGGCAGTGTTGATCCCGCGCGCGAAGAATCGATACGCCTCGGGCGTCTCGTACGTGAACAGCTTGCCCAGGTCTTCTTTGGTGAAGTCCTTGGTGTAGGTCGCGAAGAAGGGGCGGGTGGAAGGCGGCATCCCCAATTCGATCGATACGTCAGCTGATCACGCGGAGTTCCTTGCCGATTTTCCCGAACATCTCGAGTGCGTAGTCCAGATCCGCCCGGGCGTGCGTGGCGGTGACAATCGTGCGCAGCCGGGCTTGCCCACGCGGGACCGTGGGAAAGCCGATGCTCTGCGCAAACACGCCGGCCTGGAACAGCCGGTCCGACATCTGCGCGGCCAGCGGCGCGTCGCCCACAATCACCGGTGTGATGGGGCTCTCGCTTCGCCCGGTATTGAAACCGATCCGCTGCAGCCCCGCCTTGAAATAGGCGGTGTTGTCCCAGAGTTGCTGCATCCACTGCGGCTCGTTCTCGAGCACGTCGAGCGCGGCGATGCAGGCGGCCGCCACTGCCGGAGGATGCGACGTCGAAAACAGGAACGGGCGGGCACGATGATACAGGAACTCGATGAAGTCCCTGGTGCCGGCGACGTAGCCGCCGAGGACGCCCACCGCCTTCGACAGCGTGCCGACCTGAATGTCCACGCGGCCGTGGCAGTCGAAATGGTCCACCGTCCCGCGGCCTTGGCGCCCGAACACGCCGCTCGCGTGCGCATCGTCGACCATCATGATCGCGCCGAATTCCTCGGCCACGTCGCACAACGCCGGCAGCGGACCGAGATCGCCGTCCATCGAGAAGACGCCGTCGGTGATGAGGAGCTTGCGCTGGTTCGCGGGCAAATCCCGCATGATCTTCCGCGCCGCCTCGGCGTCCTTGTGGGGAAAGACCTTGATGGCCGCACGGCTCAGCCGACACCCGTCGATGATGCTGGCGTGATTGAGCTCGTCCGAGACCACGACATCGTCCTTGGTGAGGATGGCGGACACCGTGCCGGCATTCGCGGTGAAGCCGCTCTGAAAGACCACGACCGCCTCGACGTTCTTGAACACCGCGAGCCGCCGCTCGAGCTCCATGTGCAGCTCCATGGTTCCGGCGATGGTCCGGACCGATCCGGAGCCGGCGCCGTACTTGCGCACGGCCTCGAGGGCGGCCTCACGCAGTTTCGGATGGGTGGTGAGCCCCAAATAGTTGTTGGACGACAGATTGACCACCGATGTGTGATCGAAGGTGGCGTGGGCGCCCTGCTCCGATTCAAGAATGCGCAACCGGCGGTAGAGGCCTTGCTGTTTCAGCGTGTCGAGCTCGTCAGACAGGAACTGCAGGGGATTCCTACGCATCGGCCGCAGTATAGCGCTCACGATGGCGGCCAGACACCGCTGACGTCGTACAGCACGTCGCTGCCAAAGCGCGCGATCTCGACCGCGAAGTGGTCATCGAGCCAGCGCGTGACGACGGCCCCTTCTCCAGGAGCAAACGCCGCTTCGTGGACCACAACGTGTGTGGTGCCGGCCTCGCGCAGTGCACGCCAGGCCTCGTCCGGGTGCTCCGCGATCCGTTGCAGCAGCGCGACGCGTACCTTATACCCGTGCGGAAAGGCGCCGCTGTAGCCGTTGACCAGTCGCTTCCAGTGCACCGTGGCGTAGTAGACGTAGCGCAGCTCCCACGCGGGATCGCCGAACGGAAATTCAGCCACCACCGTCGCAGCCGGCATCGTCGCCAGCTGGTGGTAGACAGGCGGCGCATCAGCGGCTTGCTCGACGCGGGGCGGGGGCGCCACCGCGCCATCGCCCCACGTCAGGTTGAGCGGCATCGGCACGAAGGCCACTTCGATCAGAAAGGCCACGGCCATCCCCGCCGCGGCGACCGCAGCTGCCCGGACCCGATTGAGCAGCGCGGCCGCGCCGAAGCCGGCAACAACTGAGAGAAACAATCCCGCGATCATTGCGTACCGTGCCGGCACGCGAAGGCCTTCGAAACCCGGCACGTATTCGTAAAGCACGGCGTAGAGCCCGAGTCCCGGCAACGTCCTCCCGCGCGATTGAGCCATGGGGCCGAGCGACAGCCACATCGCCATCAGCATGAGCAGCAGGCAGAATCCCGCCGGCGACCGCAACGTGTCTCGTGCGTGCCGACGCGCCCGCGGAGAGATGGCGAGCAGCAGCGCAGCAGCAATCGCGATGCCGGTCAGGATGCGCAGCGGGTTGGTCGCGCGGATCGGAATGCCGGCAAATGACGTGACGAACCCCCCAGTGAAGAGGATGGCGATGAAGCCGGTGGTCTGGACGGCGAGGATGGCGAGGAGGATCCAGGTGAGCGCAATGGAAGCCCTCGACTTCGTGACCGGCCCGTAGGCCGATTTCTCCCTCGCGCCGAGGGCGGCGATCGCCACCGCCGCCAACACCCATGGCACCACGCCAAAAAACAGTTCCCCTTCCGGTTTCGGATACGCCTGCAGTACGCCGCCCCAGACGCGCAACGTCTCGGGCGCAGTGAGATAGCTGTACACGTCGGCCGAATAGCGAATCACTTCCCCGACGGACCGTTCGAAGCCGTGTATCCGCTGCGCGTCGAGATACAACGCCAGGAATGGCCAGGTGCCGACCGCAGCGAGGGCGGCGGCGGCAGCGAACGCCATCCACATTCGCCCGTCACGCAGCCGGCCGGCGGTCCACATCTGGTGGATGGCAAAAAGCGGAACGAACGGCGCAAAGAAGATCAGGTAATAGCCGCACGACCAGTTCTGCATCAGCAGCGCGAGTGACCCACCGGCGAGCCAACGCCAATCACCGGTCCGGGTGTAGCGGACAAAGCCGTACAACGCGAAGGGCATCCACTGCGCGCTGAGCGACTGGATATGGGCCACCTGCGCAATGCGGAACGGGAGGAAGGCGAAGATCAGCCCGGCGATGAACGCGGCCGGGTTGAAGCCGCGCGCGCCACCCTCGCCCAGGAGGTCTCGAACCAGCAGGTACATGCCCACGCCTGACAGCGCGAACGACGTGACGAACAGCAGGTTGTAAGCGAGGATCAGGTTGCCGGTGAGCCAGTACACCGGGAGGATCTGAAGCACTTGTCCAAACAGATGCTCTGACAGCGACAGCGCGAGCGGCTCCGGGTGGAAGATGTTCGCGTTCCAGTAGTCGGCCAGGCTGATCTGTCCGGTCAACAGCCGCGGCACATTCTCAGCGCCCCAGCCGAGAATCCACAGATTCAGCAATGAGTCACCGAGGTCACCGGGCACGTCACGGTGCATCCCGAGCGCCAGCGGCCACGTCATCACCAGCGCCGCAACCACGTACCCGACAAAGACGACGACGGTTCTCGACGACGGTTCTCGACGACGGTTCTCGACGATGGTTCCCACAACGGTTCTCGACGATGGTTCCCACAACGGTTCTTCCCGATCGTTCAGCGCGGGTTCGCCGCAACGCCGCCCTCGTAACGAACCCGTGGGAACCCCCCGTGAAGAACCCTCGTGAAGAACCCCCGTGGGAACCATCGTGAAGAACCCCCGTGGGAACCACCGTGAAGAACCGTCGTCGAGAACCCTCGTGAAGAACCCTTGTCGTCAGCTGAGGTAGTCGCGGGTAAAAGACGCGATGTCGTCGTAGATGCTGCTCAGTTCTTCAGGCGAGGCCAGGAAGACGACGCGGAAGAACCCGTCTTGCGGTGTCGTGCCGAAGCCTGATCCATACACGCACAGGATGCCGGTCGCGCGCAGCAATCCGAGGATGTAGTCGGCGTCGGTCCGGCCGGGAGGCAGCGCAAGTTTGGGCATCGCGTAGAACGCCCCCCGCGGCGCCACACAGGACATCCCCGTGATGGCATTGAGCCGCGTCGTCGTCAGCTCGGCGCGCTGCTGTAACTCCCGTCGAAACGTCACCTGATGCGAACGGTCTCCGGTGAGTGCGGCGATGACGCCGTATTGCATCGGGCCCGGACTGCACAACCGTCCATCAGCCAGCTTCTTGACGGCGGCAAGCGCTCCATCGAGTCGCGGCGTCCGGCCCACCGCCATCCAGCCGGCGCGCCATCCAGGGGCCAGGTAGGCCTTCGACAGACTCGAATAGGAGATGATCGGCGCGTCAGCATCGAGCGTCGCCATCGGGGCGACCGGCCCCTCGTACGACAAGTCGCCGTACACCTCGTCCGCGAGGATCACGAGGCCGTGCTCCTCCGCAATCGCGATGAGCTCCCGCCGGACATCGTCCGGGTAGATCGCGCCAGTCGGGTTGTTCGGATCGATGACGACAAGGGCGCGTGTCCGGGGTGTGATCCGGCTGCGCAGGTCCGCGAGGTCGGGAAGCCAGTGATTGGTGTGATCAGTCCGGTAGTACTGTGGCTCGGCACCGATCTTGGCGAGGACCGCGGTGTAGAGCGGGTAGGTCGGCGAGGGGACGAGGACCGCTTCGCCGTCGTCGACAATGGCCGTCAGCGCGAGCTCGAGGCCTTCTGACGTGCCCGACGTGATCAACACGCGATCCGGATCCACAGCGACGCCGCGCGCGTCGAAATCAGCGGCGACGGCCTCGCGTGCCTCGACGATGCCGGCGGATGCCGTGTAGCCGTTGTGCCCGTCGCGCATGGCGCGCGCCACCGCCTCGACGAGGTGCAGCGGGGTGACAAAGCCGAACTGAATGGGATCCCCGATATTCAGATACCGGACGCGGGTGCCGGTCGCCTCGACCTTCCTGGCTTCGGTGACGATGTTGCGGATGGCGTAGGTGAAGCGGTCGACTCGTCGGGCCGTGCGGATGGCGGCGGTGGCGACAGACATTTCGTGGGGAATGTTACTGGCTTTCGGCGTTGCGCCTTCAGCGCTCTTTCGGGCTTCAACTCTGGGGTCCCGCAGGTCCCGCGGCAGCAAACACATGTAAAAAATACACGAAGCGCCCCGATTTACGTGGTGTCCTCATTGGGTTATTAGACATAAACATCTATAAATCAATAATTTAACTGATTGGCGAGGCCCTTGCTCTAGGCTACGGCATGGGTCGAGGTTTCCTCCTCCTCCTCGCCTTGGTGGCGGTAACGCCAGCCATCACTGTTGCCCAGGGCCAGGCGGATCAGTCCGCGCAGCCGACGTTCACGTCGGGCATCGATCTCGTCACGGTAACCGCTACCGTGCGAGACCGTCGTGGCCGGCTGGTGCAGGGTCTCGAACTCAAGGACTTCGAGGTGCTCGATAACGGCGTGCGGCGGCCGATCGCGGACTTTCGTGCCGAGCCCACCCCGGTCAGCCTCGCGATTCTCTTTGATATCAGCGGCAGCATGCGGGTGGCGGACCGCATGACGGCCGCCAGGTTTGCGGCCCACCACGTGATCTCGTGGTTGGAAACCGGCCGCGACGAAGCCGCGCTGTTCACGTTTGACAGCCGGTTGCACGAGGTGGCCCCATTTACGGTCGATACGCGTGTCTTACAAGGCGCGCTGGGGGAGGTCGATCCGTTCGGGGCCACTTCGTTGCACGACGCGATTGCGGAAGCGGCCCGCCGGGTCGCGACGCGCACGGGCGGTCGCCGTGCGGTCGTGGTAATCACCGACGGGATCGATACTGCCAGCGGGCTCACCCCGGGCGAGGTGTCGGGCATCGCCAGCGCTATCGACGTTCCCGTTTACATCATGGCCACCGTGCTGCCGATCGATCACATCGGTCGTGAGGGCGCGCTGCCCCGCGCCGGCGTCAGCCATGTTGACGGCACTGTGCAGGACCTCGCGCGGTGGACGGGCGGCGCACTGTTTTTCGTGAGCACGCCGTCTGACACCAGCAGCGTTTCACGGCTGGTACTTGACGAGCTGCGCATGCAGTACGTCATCGCGTTCGAGCCCGCCGCCACGTCGGGTTGGCGGCCGCTCGAGGTACGGACCCGACACAAAGATCACGTGGTGCGCGCCCGAAGCGGTTACATCGCCGGCGGACCGCGCGGGGATTTTTATTAACGAAGTTGTGACAGGGAGGACTCCAATGCGCAAACCGGTATTAGTCGTCAGTATGTTTGCTCTCACCCTCGCGATCGCCCCTGCGTGCGCCAGCAAGGGCTTCGTCCGGACCGAAGTGGGCCAGGTCAACGACAAGGTGACCACGTTGGGCACTTCGCTCGAGCAGACGCAGGAGCGTGTGCGTCAGGCGGAAGGCCGCATCACCGAAGTCGACAGCAAGGCCGGCGAGGCGCAGCAATCGGCCACCGAGGCGCAGCAGGCGGCCAGGGCCGCCAACGACGCGGCGGTCGAGGTCGGCACTCGCGCGGAGGCCATCGAAGCCGCAACCCGCAAGCTGCTGTTTGAAGTGGTCTTGAGTGAAGACCAGGGCAGGTTCCGCTTCGGTGCCGCGGAGCTGCCGGACGAAGCCAAGTCGGCCATCGACCAGATGGTCAACGGCCTCAAGGAACAGAAGTCGGCGATCTGGATTGAAATCGAAGGTCACACCGACAACGTGGGCGACAAGCGGTACAACGAGCGGCTCGGGATGACCCGGGCGGAATCGGTGAAGCGCTACCTGTACGAACAGCACCAGGTGCCGCTGCACAAGATGAACGTCATCAGCTACGGCGAAGACAAGCCGGCGGCGCCGAACAACACGCGCGACGGCCGGGCGCAGAATCGCCGCGTGGTGATCAAGGTCCTGGCGTAACGGCCGCTTTCGTGGCAAGCCGCCTCGGCGGCATGGAACGGGTCGCCTCATCGGCGGCCCTTTCCATGTACACCTACAGTTCTTCACAGGACAGCCCGATACGTCACTTGGATTGATCGGCCGGTCTGAAGACGGGTTTCCACAGGAGAGAGTCATGCGGACATCGGCGATTGGGTTGCTCGCGGCGGTTCTCCTCGCTCCTGTCCCGGGGTTTGCCCAGGACGGCGGCAGCATCGGCATCGGGCCGCGCCTGACGTTTGTCCGCGGGTCGGCCGACTCACCTGACGGCACGCAGCGGTTCACCGGCGGCGCGCTCCGCATGGGCGGCGGGCGAGCCGCGGTTGAGCTGGCTATGGACTACCGGTCGGATGTCACCGGCGACCTCACCGAACGCATCAAGTCGTACCCGATCCAGGCGTCGCTGCTGCTCTATCCGGTCCGCGCGCGCGTGGCGCCGTACGTGCTCGCCGGCGTCGGCTGGTATACGCAGCAGGTCACGCACTTCTCTGCACCAACCGGGACCATTGTCGTCTCGGAAGAGACGACCCGCCGGAGGGGTTACCACGCGGGCGTTGGCGCCGAGGTGCGCGTCCATCGCCGCTTCGGTTTGTACGGCGACTATCGCTATACGAGGCTCCGGTTCAACGACGAGGACGAGTCTTCCGACACACCCGGGTTGATTCCTTTCGCGGAGCGCTTGAAGCTGTCGCACGAGGGGACGATGCTCACCTGGGGTCTCGCCTTCTACTTCTAACATCTCTCCGCAAGCGTCTCTTCGCGTAGTTCTCCCGCACTGGCAGTTCGTAGAGCGCGGCCTCGTCGGCTTCGGCGATGAGCGTCGCGCCGAACTGTTCCAGCCACGCCGACACGCGCGCGCCGGTGTCATCCGTCCACGCCGCGCGATGCACCACCACGTGCGTCGCGCCGGCCAGGGCCTGCGCTGAGGCGCCGGGATCGAGCAGCGGCCGCGCGAGCACGCGCTGACGCGCGAGATAGGACGGAGGGAAGATCCCACTGTAGCCGTTCAACAATTGCCGCCGGTGCATGGCCGAGAAATACATGTATCGCAGGTCGTACCAGTGATCCCCGAAAGGCAGTTCCGCGAGGACAGCGGTAGGCCGCAGCGAATCGACGGCCTGGTAGATGGTTGGAAGCGCGTTGTGAGGCGTCAGATAGGCGGGGGCGGGATTGACCAGGTCGGGCGACGGCCACGCGAAGTTCAGCATGATTGGCGAGGGCACGGAGTGTTTCAGGAACACCAGCAACGCCAGCACCGCAACCACCTGCGCGGCACGCCGCGAACGCCACTCGATCGCTGCCAGCCCGATCGCCGTTGCGACACCTGAGAACAGGAAGACCATGCTTGCATAGCGATGGGGAACTCCAAGCGCAGTGAATCCCGGCACGTAGCGGTAAAGCACCGTGTACAAACCGGGCCAATCCAGCACCACGCCGCCGCGTCGGACTTCGACCCCAAGTGACAACCAGAACGCCAGCGCGAGCATCACCAGCGTGAGCGCCATCGCATAGCGCAGCCGGTGGATGAACACCGCTCCGACGAGGCCGATCGGCGCCAGGACTAACGGCGCCGAGAGTCCTGGTAACACGGCGGCCCAATGGTCGAGTGTTGCGGCATTGAGTTCGGCTATCGAACGCTCGACCCCGAGCCGCTGCTGCACCGCCATGTACGGCAGGAGAAACGGCGAGATGCTGATGGTGACGACTGCCGCTGTAGCCCAGAGCTCGAGCCACACACGCCCGGTCCGCCAACGGCCCGAGCGTATCGCCTCCGCCAGTGCAAACACGACGAACAGCGGAGCGCAGTACGCGGTGTAATACACCGATGACAGATGTAGCGCCACGAGACTCGCAGCGGTGGCGACCAGGTACCTCCGCCGATCGGTCACGAAGTACCGATGCAGGCTGAAGAGGGCGAACAGCCACCAGTGCAGCGAGAGCGTATGGAGATGCGCGAGAGACCATACCAGCCGGTACTCGTTGAAGGTGGCCACGATCACGGCGACCATGGCCCCGACCACGCTGCCAACCAACGCGCGAGTGAACAGAAACGTACTGGCGCCGGTCAGAACGAACGTCAGGATGAAGGCAACGTTGTAGGAGAGGATCGCGTTCTGGGTGAACCAGTAAACGGGCAGCACCATCAGCGACTGGCCGATGAAGCTCTCCGAATATGCGAGCGTGTGGCGTTCGGGAAAGAAGATGTTGGCGTCCCAAAAACCCTGGAAGGCGCCATCGATGATGCGGCCGTTCACCCAGCCCATGACCCATGTGACAAACAACGGATCCCCATAATCACCGGGCAGGCTTTGCCCCAACTGGGCCGCAAGCGGCCACGTGATGATGCACAGGAGGACCAGCACGGCGAGGCATGTGGCCCACATTGCGGAATCCCGTCGGCGCGGGGAGCTGGGCTCGGGGTCGGCCATCGCCTGCTTCGGCTAAGTGGTCCCGGGCATAATTACGGCGACGCACCGAGGGCGCCGAGGCGCCCGCTCCGCCAGGCGCGAAGCGCGAGGACAGCGGGACTATCTGAGCGCTGAGCAACGCCGCGGAGCGGGATGCATCGGCGGCCGAATGCCGCCGTAATTATGCCCGTGACCACTAAGTCCTCCTCGCGAGGACAAGGAGTGAGAGTCCGAAACCTGGCGGGTGTTTCTCTTCGAACCGGAGCAACGGCATGATCCACTTGAAGAAGCGCAACTGCCCCTTTGGCAGCACCTTTCTCCTGAGCACACGCGAGTTGAGCCACCATCCCGGCACCGCCACGCGATTGAGGAATCGCATGGTGTCGATTGTAAACCCCGCCGCCGCCAGCTTTGCACGCAGCTCCTCCTGGTCGTAACGGCGATAATGATTCAGATTCTGGTCGAGCGTGCCGTACAACACCTTGAGCGACGGTACCAGAAGAACCAAATGACCCTCGGCCGGAAGAACGGATGCGAAATCAGTCAGCGTCGCCACATCGTCCTCGATGTGCTCGAGGACGTTCATGCACACGATCGTGTCGATGCCGTCGACGCGCAGTTCCGCGCGGCCGACATCGTCGAGCGGAAACCGATACGACGCGATGCGCACGTTCGTCCGGTCAGCAAAGCGGCTGGTGAGCTCGCGCACGTAGTGAGGCTCGATGTCTGAGGCGACGACGCGCGCGCGGTTGTCGATGAAGAACCGGGTCTGGTTGCCGACGCCCGATCCGACCTCGAGGATACGGTGGCCGAGGAAGTGCTCGAACCGCTCGTGCAGCCAGCGGTTGTAGGGCGCCAGCGTCGCCATGCGGCGCAGCGTGATTGCGCCGATGTCGCCCGCGGGCGCTTCCCAGCGCCAGTACCGGAGGAGCGTCCAGACCGCCTTGAACCCATCCTTCAATCCGATCTTCTTGCCCTCCTCGTAAGTGCGGCCGGCGTACGAGATTGGCACTTCCCACACCCGCGCGCGCATGCGCGCCACTTTGCACGTGATCTCCGGTTCGATCCCGAAGTCGCGCGACTGCAGATCCAGACGGTCCGCGATGTCGCGGACGAACATCTTGTAGCACGTCTCCATGTCCGTGAGGTTCAGGTCGGTGACCGCATTCGACAACAGCGTCAGGAGCCGGTTGCCGATCGAGTGCCAGAAATACAGCACCCGATGACCGCGCGGCGATCCGAGAAACCGCGACCCGTAGACGACGTCAGCCTTGCCCTCGAGGATGGGCTGGAGCAACAGCGCATAATCGCGCGGGTCGTATTCGAGATCGGCGTCCTGAATGACCAGGACGTCGCCGGTCGATTCCCGAATCCCGCGCGCCACAACCGCCCCTTTTCCCCGATTCTGCGCTTGCAGCAGCACCCGTACGCCGGGCAGCGCGCCGAGCTCCTCGAGAATCGTCCGTGTCCCATCCGTCGAGCCATCGTCGACGATGAGCAGCTCTTTTTCGATGCCGGGGAGCTCGACGCTGAGGACGCGGGAGACGATTTCCCGAATGGTGGCCCGCTCGTTGTAGCAGGGCATCACGACGGAGAGACGCACGACGGTAGATCTTACCGGAATGCTATAGTTTTGCGCTTGCCATCACGTCAGGACCTTCATTGGCGAGTCGCCGCATCGCTCATCGTGGCGTTGGTCGTTGGTCTCACCATTCGGTATAACACCTTCGCGCCCTGGGCCACCGACTCCGGCGCTTACGTCGCCGCCGGGCACCAGTGGGCGACCGGAGAGTTGTTCTTTCCGGCCGAGTTCACGTTCGGGTCGCCGTGGGGCGCGGAGCCCCTGGTCGAGGCTCCTTATGGCTACGTACAGGGGCCGACGAAGGGCACCCTGACCGGCGGGTACCCGCTAGGGTATCCGCTTCTGATCGCGGCGGCGATCAAGCTCGGTGGACCTCTGGCCGCATACGCCGTGGCGCCCGTGATGGCGGGAGTACTGGCCTGGTGCGCGTTTCTGTTGGGTTCGTACCTCTCGACGCCAATGGCCGGCACATTGGCCGCGCTGATGATTGCGGCGACCCCTGTGACGTTCCACCACGTCGTGTTTCCGATGAGCGACGTGCCGGCGGCCGCGTTCTGGGCGCTGGCGTGGGTGATGAGTCTCCGGCCGGGAATGGGCGCGGCCACCGCCGCGGGGGCTGCGACGGCATTTGCGGTGATGATTCGCCCCAATCTGGCGCCGCTCGCCCTGGTGATTGCAGCCAGTCTCGCCGCTGGCGAACGATTGGCGTTTGCCGATGTCCTCAAGCGCGTTGTCGCGTTTGGCATCGTGGCCTCGATCGGGCCACTGCTCGTGCTCTGGTCCCAGGCGATGCTCTACGGACACCCGCTGCAATCGGGTTATCGAATGCCGCTCGATTTCTTCTACAACACCGAACGCATCCCACACAACGCCCGCCTCTACCCGAGCCTGCTGTATCAGGTCCACTCGGGCATCGCCTTTGCCGGTCTGCTCTTTGTGCCGCTGGCCATCGAACGGGCGAGGCTCGGTCCGGCGCACTATCGGGCGGCGGTTGTCACCGCGGGCGCCGTGGGCGTGGTGGCCGTGAACTACGCGCTTTTTCTGCCGTACTTGAGCTTTGAAGGCCCGGAATGGCTGCGGTTCATGCTGCCGGCGATGCTGGCCCTGTTTCTTCTGCTGGCCGGCGCACTGGACCAACTTCGCTTCTGGTTGATACGGCGGTGGCGATGGGCCGGCGTCCTCGTGCTGTTGCCAGCCCTCTACGTCGTCGTCCTGCCGCACCGGGGCCTTCAACCACCGGTGGGGTTCCTACGGCTGCAGTCGATGGGCCGCTACTTGCGAGCGGCGCTGCCGGATAACGCGGTCATCCTGACGTTCACGCACGGTGCCGCGCTGCGCCACGCAACCGGCCGGCCCGTGCTGCGCCTCGATGGGATCGCGCCCGAGTCACTCGAGGCGGTGATTGCCGATCTACAGCGTCGGGGCCACCGGCCGGTCTACGTTCTCGATGTGGCAGTCGAGGGCGGCTACTTCAGCGACAAGTTCCGTGCTTCTGAGCTCTCCCGCCTGATCTGGCCTGCGCGGGCGGAGTTCACCAGCGCGACCAGCGTCCTCTATTACGACCTCCAGGATCGCGATGCGTTTCTCAACGGCGATCGCTGGACGACCGATGTGTTGCTCGAACCTCCGACCGCCCTGCACCCCATCGACTGGCCCGGGCACCGAGTGGAACACGAGCGGGTGCTGTTCCCCGTCGAAACCGAGGTGCTCGCGTTCAGATCGATGCTCGAAACGACGTACGCAACGATCCTGGGCCGTGCGCCGGAGCCGATCCTCGTGCCGCCGCGCGATGCGTTGCGCTGGACACAGCGGTACCTTCGCTACCGTGTTCACGGCTGCAGCCACGTCACTGCGATGGCCAACGTGGTCGGTCAGCTCGAAGGCGGCGGCATCGCACCGTTATGTGCGTTGCCCGACGCCGTGCAGTTCCCTCCATGGAATGAGACGGTCGAACTCCGCCGCGCGCTGGACGAGAAGGTTCGCCATTCTTCGCGCGCCAATCAGACGTCAGCCGTCGATTTGGAGGGAGAGGCGGTGTGGCTGCAGCAATACCTGGAGCTCCGCGTCGGGAAATGTTCGCATCAGGACGCGTCGAGGGCCGTCATCGATCGGATTGTGAGCGGGACACCAGCGGCGTGTCAGGCGCAATAGCGGGATGCGCTGATGCAGAACAGAAAACTGTGAGGCCGCGCTTGGCGCGGTGGGCGCGACGCTACGCGTCGCGAGGGCGACTTCGTCGCAGGCGGCGCTCCACGCCGATCCAAGCTCACGATCCGGCCGGAGGCCGCCCCTCGGCGCGTCAGCACCGCTTTCCGGCGAAGCCGGCTCTCCGCCGCGACGCGGCGGCAGAAAACTGGCCCGACGTCGCGGGGACATGCGACGCCGGGCCGCTCGGAGTGATGTGCGCCTTACATCACTACGATGTGAGGCCGCGCTTCGCGCGGCGGGCCTTCGCGCCCTACGGCGTGCGAATCACCTGGCCGCGAACTTCGCCGCCCGGATTGTTGTTGCTATGGATATTGATGTAAATCTGGCCGCCTAACAGCGACTGTCCGAAGTCGTCCCACGAGCGGATGCCTTGCTCCGCCCGAACGTTCAGATTGGCCGACGTCGCCGAGCCGGTCAGACGGTAGTCGTTCGAGATGTTTGCCGGAAACGCGATGTTCACGACGGTCGGGCCGGCCACGCCAGGACCGCCGACGTGGAAGTGCGCGTTGCTCGTCCCGCTCGGCATGTTCCAGATGTCGATAATCCAGGTCAGCGTCTGGGTAGTCTGATTCCAGGTAACGGTCGCTGTGCCGAACGCACCGGTCAGCACGCCCGGGGCGGGCGTTTCATTTGCGCCCGACAGGTTTGCCGTCAACGTCACCACCTGCGCCTGAGCCGCACCGGCCGTCGTCAACATCAGCACCGCCGCTGCCGTCATCGTCGTCAACACTCGTCGCATCACACTCGCTCCTTGAGGACTCAGTCTGTTGGCGCGTCCCTCGATTGTGCTCGGGACGACTCGTCCCTCGGCTACGCTGGCCTTTCGACCGAAGCTCGAGGCGATCCTGAGCGGGGTCGAGGGTCGTTGCACTCGCGGCGTCGCCGCGAGCGCGGGCGAGAGCAGGAATCGCGCCACGACCGGCGCACGTGGATTCTCTTGAAAACCATCGAGCGTTGCAGTGAGCAGCGGGACAGTAATTACGTCGGACGAAAGCGTTTACAGGGCACGTAATCGGCCCGCGGGTCGCGCAGAAGGGGTGTATTCTCCCGTTCAGAAGCCCCATGGCGCCGAACAGCCGTCGAGACTTTCTCAAGACCGTGGCCGCTGGTTCGGTGGCCGCCAGCGTATTCAGGCCCGGCGAGGTCGTGGGCCGCCAGGGACCTGCGCTGGTCGGACCCGCGGAGGTGGCCGTGACGCTTACCATCAACAATCAACGGCACCAGTTGAAGGTGGAGCCGCGCGTCACGCTGCTCGACGTCCTACGCACGCGACTCGACCTCACGGGCACCAAGGACGCGTGCGATCGCGGCGCATGTGGCGCCTGCACGGTCGTCATCGACGGGCGCACGTATTACTCCTGCGCGATCCTTGCCATCGAAGCGCAGGGCCGCGACATCGGCACGGTGGAGGGCCTCGCGCCGGGTCACGCCCTCCATTCCATTCAACAGGCGTTCTGCGATCACGACGGCGTGATGTGCGGCTTCTGCACGCCAGGGTTCGTGATGGCGGCTGTCGCGCTGGCCACTCGCCATGCGACGCCGACCGTCGCCGACGCCGAACGCGCCCTCGACGGCAACATGTGCCGGTGCGGCGCCAACCGGGGCGTCCTCGCCGCGGTGCTCGACACGAAGGCAGGTGAGCGTGGCTGAAGCGTGGCCGCCACAGCCACGGTTGCTTGGCTCCCGGGTCAACCGCATCGACGCGTCGCCGAAGACGACCGGCCGCGCGAGGTTCGCCGGTGATGTGACACGCCCGGGGATGATTTACGGAAGGATTTTCCGCTCGCCGCACGCGCACGCGCGCGTGCTGAACATCGACCTCAGCGCGGCGCGCAAGGCGCCCGGCGTCCGGGCGGTCCTTGCCATTGCGTCGATCGGCCACAAGGTGCTGTACGCCGGCGAGGAAGTTGCGGCTGTCGCGGCGACGACGGGACAGCAGGCCGAGGACGCCGTCCAGTTGATCACCGTGGATTGGGATGTCCTGCCGCATCTGGCGACGGTGCAGCAGGCGATGCGTCCAGAAGCGCCCAAGGTATTCGAGTCCGGAAACACACGTCTCGGCGCGACAGAGCAAGCCGGCGACATCGACGAAGGTTTTCGCCCCGCGCGGTATGTCGTCGGCGGCGAGTACTCGACGCAGGTGCAGACCCATGCGTGTCTCGAGACGCACGGCTGTCTCTGCGAATGGGACGGCGATCGTCTGAGCGCCTGGGTCTCCACCCAGGCGGTGCACGCCACCCGTGACGCGCTGGCCGCGGCCCTGCACATACCGCCGGCGAACGTCCGTGTGATCACCGACTACGTGGGCGGCGGGTTCGGAAGCAAGCTCGGTCCGGATGTCCAGGGGCTCGTTTGCGCGCAGCTTGCCAGAGCGGCCCGCGCGCCAGTCAGGCTCATGCTCAATCGCAAGGAAGAGCACCTCGCCACGGGCAATCGTCCGTCGGCCTTCGCGCGGCTGCAGGCGGCTGCCGATGCCGACGGTGCCTTGCGCGCCTTCGAGGCGGAGACGTGGGGCACCGGCGGAGCCGGAGCGGGCTCGCATTTCGTCCTGCCGTATCTCTACGTCTTTCCCAACCGGCGCCGAACGCACGCTGATGTGTTCATCAACGCCGGCCGGCAACGCCCGATGCGGGGCAGCGGCGCCGCGCAAGGCTGCTTCATCACCGAAGTCGTCATGGATGAGCTCGCCGACGCGCTGCGGATGGATCCGGTCGCCTTCCGGCTGAAGAACCTGCCTCCCCCCGGACCCGGTGCGATGTGGGAGCGATACTTCCCCCTCGGCGCCGAGCGCATTGGCTGGGCTCTGCGCCATCCGAGTGGCGATACCACGCCCGGACCGATCAAACGCGGGCTCGGCTGTGCAGCCAGCCGCGGGGATGGCGGCGGCAACGGCACCCGCGCGCGATGCGAGATTCATGCTGACGGCCGTGTGGTCGTTCGATCCGGGACCCAGGATCTCGGGACCGGCACCAGGACGCTGATGGCGGTCGTGGCTGCCGAGACGCTGGGCATCGATGTCGACCTCGTGCGCGTCGAGATCGGCGACAGCACCCAGCCATTCAGCGGACCGAGCGTTCGATCGGCTACTGCGGCGTCAGTGGCGCCGGCAGTCCGAGTGACCGTGGGGTTGGCGCGCGACCAGTTATTCGCGTATATCGCGCCGGCACTCGAGGCGACCCCCGATCGTCTCGCGCTGGAGGCCAATCGCCTCACCGTCGGCCACGCATCCGGGCCAGGCATCACCCACGTGCTCTCGTGGCGCGATGCCTGCCGGCTGATCGGGCCGCAACCCATCGCCGCCGATGGAGCGTGGGAACCCGGTCTGTCCGGCAGCGGCACGTCGGGTGTGCAGTTCGCCGAGGTGGAGGTCGACATCGAAACCGGCGTCACGCGGGTGACCCGCGTCGTCTGTGTGCAGGACTGCGGCCTCATCGTGGATCGTGCGGGTGCCGAAGCGCAGTGTCAGGGCGGCATCATCAGCGGTGTGAGCTACGCGCTGATGGAAGAGCGCATTCTCGATCGCAACACCGCGCAGTTGGTCAATCCCAACCTGGAGTTCTATCTGATTGCCGGGCAGTCCGATGTTCCGGTGATGGATGTCATCCTCGTCGATCAGCCCGAGCGAGGCGTGATCGGCATTGCCGATCCGCCGGCGATTTCGACCGCCGCGGCGATTGCCAACGCCGTCCGCAATGCCACTGGCGTGACGATGAGAAGCCTTCCGATTACGCCGGACAAGCTGCTCGGCGAGATCGAGCGCGCACGAGGCACGAATTGAAGCCCTTTGCCTACGTCAACGCGGCGACCGAACGCGACGTCGTCGCGGCGCTTTCGACCGAGCGCAACCGGTGCCTGCCGATCGCCGGCGGCACCGATCTGCTTGCGCTGATGAAGGACTTCATCGTGTCGCCCGAGCGGCTCGTCAACGTCAAGAACCTGGACAGCTCAATCGTGGCCGTGGACGGCGGCCTCCGCATCGGCGCAGCAGCGCGCCTGGTGGATGTCGTGGACCATGTGGCCGTGCGCCGCCGTTATCCGGCGTTGTGGACGGCCGCCGAACGGCTCGGCACCCCGCAGATCAGAAATCAGGGAACGGTCGGCGGCAACATCATGCAGCGGCCGCGCTGCTGGTACTATCGCAACGAAGAATTCAACTGCCTCAAAAAAGGCGGATCGCGCTGTCATGCGGTGGAGGGTGAGAACAAGTACCACGCCATCTTCGGCGATGGGCCGTGTCACATCGTCCACCCCTCGAGCCTCGCCGTGCCGATCATCGTCTACGGCGGGCGCTTCAGGGTTGTCGGTCCGGCCGGCGCACGCGAGATCGACTCCGGCGAGTTCTTCCAGCTCCCGAATGTCAATCTCTATGGCGAGACCGTGCTGCAACCGAACGAAGTCCTCACGCACGTCGTGCTGCCCCACGCATCCCGAGTTCTGACCGGCAGCGACCTGCGTAGTGCGACCTACGAGGTCCGCTTCAGGCAGTCCTCCGACTGGCCGCTGGCCACCGCGTCGGTCCATCTCGGCCTCGACGGCCGCGCTGTCCGATCGGCGCGAGTGGTCGTTGGCGCGGTTGCGCCGGTGCCGTGGCGTGTGCCCGCGGCCGAGCGCGCGCTGACCGGCCAGGTCATCACCGAGGCAACTGCGGCGGATGCCGCGTTTGCGGCGGTGGCTGGCGCGAAGGCCCTGAGCGGAAACGCCTACAAGATTCAGATTGCCCGGACGGCCGTGAAGAGGGCCATTTTGCTGGCAGCAGGACTGCCCCCGGTCTGAGTTGAGGGGGGTCATCGAGTCCGCGTCGCCTCATCGAGGACCAGCTCGAGCGGACTTGACAACCTAACGCTCAACTCTGTTTTCCGCCCGGACAGCGCGGGTAGACGCTCATCCCCTTCAGGAAGACCGGCGCCGAGGCTTTACCGGGGCGACAGGAGAACGCGTGCCGATCAGCGTTGTAGCTGGCTTGCGTCCAGGCGACCAGTCCGCCCAGGACGAAGAGCGCCAGCATCACGCTGAGGACGTATTCGAGTTTTCGCATGGCGGGCACCTCATGAGCAATCGCCATTCCCGCCGGCGATTGGTCAAACTCGCGGGAAACCAGCAGGTTAGACGGGCAACAGAGCGATCGGGTTGTCCGGTCTGCTTCTGTTGCGTCCGCCTGCGAACACCCCTGTGGCGGGGAACTTCGTGGGAACCCCGTGATCCTGACTATCGAACCCCGTGATCCATGGGCGCGAGCGCCGTCTTCATGGACGCGAGCGCTCCCTCGAGCTCTTTGCGCTCGCGCCCGATGGCGAAGCGCAGAAATCCTTCGCCGCTCGCGCCGAAGTCCACCCCCGGCACGCAGCCGATGCGCGCCTGTTTGATCAGGTGCTCGGCAAACGCCCACGACAGCGATGGTGTCGAGACGCCGGCGTCGCGCGCCCAGTCCGGATTGATCTTCACGAAGGCGTAGAATGCGCCATCCGGAGGGCTGCCGCTCAGCACGCCGCCCGCGGCGTCAGCGAGCCCGGCGTAAAACAAGTCGCGACGTGCTTTGAGCTCGGTCCTGAAGCCGGTGATACAGTCCTGGGAACCTTCCAGCGCGCCAATGCCGCCGTATTGCACCACGGAATTGACGTTGCTCGAGGTGTAGGCCACGACCTTGACGGCGCGCGCACGCAGCGCCGGATCCTGAAGCGCGAAATATCCCAGCCGCAGCCCGGTCATCGCGTAGGACTTGCTGAACGTGTAAATCGGAATCGTGCGCGCGTACATGCCCGGGAGCGAGGCGATGCTGACGTGCTCGCCCTGGTAGATGATGTGTTCGTAGGCCTCGTCCGAGAGGACCCAAAGGTCGCGCTCGGTTGCCATCGCCGCGACGCGCTCGAGATCGGCGCGGGTCAGCACGCCGCCCGTGGGGTTGTTCGGCGAGTTGATGTAGACGGCCTTCGTCCGGGGCGTGATCGCGCGCTCGAGCTCGTCGAGATCCCATCGCCAGCCAAGCGTCTCGTGGAGAGGCACGGCGACGGGATTGGCTTTCGCGGCGATCGCAATCGCCATGGTCGCCGGCCACTCCGGATCCGCGACGATGACCTCGTCACCCGGCTCGAACAGCGCGTGCATGACCGCCCAGATCCCGTGCGTCCCCCCGTTGGTCGGCACGACTTCGTCCGCACTCCCGATCGGAATCCCATTGGCTGCACGCATTTTTTCGGTGAGCAACTCTCGCAAGCGGGGCACGCCGGTGGTCGGCAGGTAGTGCGTCCTGTTCTCGGTAATCGCCTTGGCCATCGCCCGCTTCACCGATTCCGGCGCGTCGAAGGAGACATCGCCCTGATCGAGCCGGAATGGATCCTTGACGGTGTGCATCAGGTCGCGGATTTTGATGATGGCGGAAACGGGAACGGAATCCAGAAATGCGCCCATTCCCCTATTCAATCACGATCCTGCAGGGCGGAACTAAGAACTAAGAACGAAGAACTAAGAACGAAGAACAAAGGACTGAACGCCAGAACGCCAGAACGCCAGAACGCCAGAACGCAAGAACGCAAGAACAGAACCACGAACCCACGAACCCCACGAACCCCACCCACTACTGACGCCGAACGAGGAACGGCTTCGGCATCGTGCTGGGCGGTTTTTCGTTTGGTTCTTCGTTCCCGTTCTTTCGTTCCGGTTCTTTCGTGCCCGTTGCGTCGTGCCCGTTCCGTCGTTCCGTTGTTCGTTCCGTTCTCTGTTCTGTTGTTCTCAGTTCAGTCCTTTGTTCTTCGTTCTTAGTTCTTCGTTCTTAGTTCGGTGCCGAGAGGCGCCGCGTGGCCTGCGTGATCGAGGATCGCGCTGAGGGTCTGTGCGGTTCGGCGGAGCGGCAGGTTGCTCACGTAGAAGTGCCGCGCGCCAAGGTCGAGGAGTGTTCGAATCGTCCGTGCGCACACTTCCACCGGCGTCGCGCCGGCCTCGAATTCCGCCGCCAGCTTTTCGACCGGTACAGGAAGGAACTGGCGCAGCATCTGGAGCGTCGCCGGATTGGCGCTCCGGTAGTAGAAAACCCCGAATACGCCCGGCATCTCGAGGCCGCGGCGACGGCTCTCCTCGACAAACGCCGCCACCTGGGCGGTCTGATGGTGGGAAACGATCTGCGTGAGATAGAAATCGGTGCTGGCCTGGCTCTCGAGCAGAAAATCCACCTGCGTTCGCGCGGACGCCGTCGGATTGGCCCAACCACCGAGTTCGAGATCTGGATGACGACGGCGGATCATCTGGCGCAACTGCCAGGCGTGCTCGACCGAGCGCGCACGGCCGACGTGCTTGTCTCCCCCCAGAATCACGAGCGACGGAAACCGATGGTGCGCGGCCTGATCCGCATACCCGAGACAGAAGTCCATCGAGTGCTTGGTGGTGAGAAACGGCACCACGTGCGCGCGCGCGACGTCGGCGCCGAGATTGGCGACCAGGTGGCGGAGATTGTTCTCTTCCTGCGCGCCGACGGCGCTGTCGGTAATCATCACGCGGATGCTCTGCCGCGCGAGCGATTTGATGGCGTGGTAGGTGTC
The DNA here is from genome assembly GCA_035512515.1 of Vicinamibacterales bacterium. Lineage (GTDB taxonomy): Bacteria > Acidobacteriota > Vicinamibacteria > Vicinamibacterales > UBA2999 > JACCSI01. The sequence goes on along the minus strand of DATKDY010000138.1, from coordinate 45,767 downwards.
AATCCAGGCGTCGATGCCTTCGTCGGCCTGCAGCTCCGCCCGTGGCGGGCGAAGTTCAACCGTGACCACGGGCGCGTCGGAAGTGCGTAAGAGTGAAAGGTAGGAGCTCACTTCCTCGAATTCAGCGTGTACCCCGCCGGCGGCGCAAACAGGTCGTCGGACAGCGGGCCCGTCTGCACGTCTTCAACCTTGGTCTGCGCGGACATATTGCCCATCTTCGCGAGCATGCCGGCCATGAGCCCGCCCGGTCCGCCCGCCGGAGCGCCGCTCATGCCCATCTTGATCTGGATGTCGCTTTCGTAGGCAATGCCGCCGATTTCCGCGAACTGGCGATACATCTCGGCCATGGCCTTTGCCTGTCCGGGCTGCCCTTTCGCCGCGCGCGGGTCGCCGAAGATCCAGCCTTTCTCGGCCGCGGCCCGGTAGAAGTTGTTGTATTCGGCCGCGCCCGGTGCGTCTTTGACGATCCAGACCGGTCCCGACAAGGTCACGGTCATCGCCATATCCTTGCTGTTGCCCATCGTCGCCGGGACGGAGACTTCCATGTCGTAGCCGTCGGCGGTGTAGCTGCCAAACGGCTTCTTTTGCCCGTTCGGCGTGATCGACGTCTTCATGTTGTCTGCGTCGATGCTCATGCCGATCTGCTTGCCGAACTCGGCCATATCCCACACGTCGGCTTCTTTCCTGCCGGATTCGAAGATGTACATCTTCTGCGCGTCGAGATCGAAGATCGTCGTTTGTGTGCGGTTGCCCATCTGCAGGTCGGACCGCATCCGGTTGCCCTTGATGTAGGTCGTGCCCGTCGTGCTCCTGGCCATGCCCATGCCCTTGCCGCCGGTCGTCATCTTGATGGTGACGTCGGCGCCGGCGGGCACGGCCACGGCGATCGACAAGAGAAGGGCGAGACAAATCTGTTTCATAAATCTCCTCGAGGCAGGGGCCTGACGCCAGTATAACTGGCGCTCGCCCGCGGGCCGCGCTTCGCGCGGATGGCCGCACCGCGGAGGGCGGCGCTATCGCGCCGACTCCCGATCGCCGCGTCAGCGGCGCCCTCGTCCCTTAGCCGAGCGAGGGAAGCCCGCGGCGAAGCCGCCCTCGCGCCGAAGGCGCGCCTACTGCTGCGATGTCGTCGTCGTCCGCGGCTTCGCGTTCTTGCCGAACTCGTTCGCCCAGTTCAGCATCTCCGTGACGGCGTGCAGCACCGATTCACGTGCCACATATCCGTGCGCTTCGTACGGCAAGGTCACGTAGCGAACCGTGGCGCCATGACCCTTGAGCGCCATGTAGAGCCGCTCCGACTGAATCGGGAACGTCCCGCTGTTGTCGTCCATCTCGCCGTGAATGAGCAGAATCGGCTCGTTGATCTTGTGTGCGTGGAAGAACGGCGACATCTTGCCGTAAATCTCCGGGACTTCCCAGAACGTGCGCTGCTCGTTCTGGAAGCCAAACGGTGTCAGCGTCCGGTTGTAAGCGCCGCTGCGCGCGAGGCCGGCGCGGAAGATGTCGGAGTGCGCGAGCAGGTTGGCCGTCATGAACCCGCCATAGCTGTGACCTCCAACCACCACGCGATGGCGATCGGTGACGCCAAGCTGCACCGCACGGTCGACGGCGGCTTGCGCACTGGCGACAAGCTGCTCGATATACGTGTCGTTCGCCGTGTTGCCGGGGCCGACGATCGGCATCGTCGGATCGTCGATGATCGCGTAGCCTTGCGTCAGGAAGAGGAAGTGCGATGCCCCGCTGATGGACGTGTAGCGATCGGGTGATCCTGTCACCTGACTGGCCATGCTGGGATCGGCAAACTCACGCGGGTACGCCCACAGCAGCGTCGGCAGTGGACCTTGCGCTGGCGTCCAGCCCGGCGGTGTGATGAACGTCGCGGAGAGCTCGACGCCGTCATTGCGCTTGTAGGTCACCAGTTGCTTCTGGATGCCTTTGAGCTGAGGTGCGGGGTCCTGATAGCTGGTCATCGCACGGCGCTCGCCGGTCGCGAGGTCACGCACGTAGACGTTCGGCGGCACATCCCGGGTTTCGTAGCGCGTCAGAATCTTCGAGGCATCGTCCGTGAGCACGGCGAGAACGGTTTCGTAGGTGCGGCCGCTCGTCTGGAACACGCGCTCGGTCCTGAGTGTCGTCAGGTCGAGGCGATCGACGAAGGGCCGCGCGCCTTCAGGACTGGCGCCCGTGCCGCTCAGGAAAATGCTGTTGCCGCTCTGCACAATCGCGGAGGTGCCAGAAGCGCGCTCGCGCTGCTGAGGCGTGCCGGGGTTTGCGTAGGAATCCTGCTGGCTGCGATCCCAGAGTTTACGAGGCGTCGCGCCCGGCTTGTCGATGATCCAGGTGCGGGTCCAACGGAGCGTCCGGTCGTTCTCGGTGAGCAACGCTGCGCCGCCGTCGGTGAACGACAGGCCGCCGTAGCGGTATTCCGTCCTGGCCATCTCGCTGGGAGCGCCGCTGAATGGTGCGGCAATGGTCATCACGCGGTCACGGTGAGGGACCTTGGCCTTCGGGTCGCCGTTGTCGAGCGCTTCTGCCCAGACGAGCGTGGCCGGCGCGAGCGGCTGCCACTCGAAACTCCGCGGCCCCGGCAGCACACCGCCGGTGGGAACGGTGTCGGCCACGGGGAGGTCGGCAATCTGCTTGACGACCGCGCCTTTCCGATCCCAGACTTCCACGGTCGACGGGAAGTTCGTGTACGGCACGAGCCAGGAGTAGGGCCGCGTGATGCGGCCGACGAGGACGTAATTCGTGTCGGGCGACGCTTCGACCATCTCGAATACCGCCGGCGCGCCGAGCGGCGAGCGTTGTCCGGTTGCGGCATCGACAAATGCGAGCTGACTCGTCGCGTAATGGTCGAACAAGGTTTCGTCGTAGGCGCTGCTCAGCAGGTCCTGGTAGGTGCGCACCGGAGCGATCTGGCCGCGGTTCTCTTGAATGTTCGGACCCGGCGGCACGGCGGGCGGCGCCGGAGCGGCACCGCGGCTTTGCGGCACGAAGCGGCAGAGCAGCGACGCGCCGTCACCCACGAAGTCGCACGGCGCGCCCAGCGACGCGTTGAGAGCCGCCGGGGTCACCGCCTTGGCCTGACCCGTTTGGGTGTCACCGACCCAGAGCTCGATGCCGTTGTCGCGCTGATGCGTGAACGCGAAGCGCTTGCCATCTGCCGAGAACCCGAGCCACGCCAGGGCCGGATCGACCGGCAAGGTAACTTTGCGTTCGCTGCCATCCGCGATGGACTTCAGGGTGACCGCTCGCGACAGTTGTGCGCGGTGCGGACCGTTGGTGCGTGGGTTGATACGGCGTCCGCCGAGCCGCAGGACGGGCTGCGCCAACTCGCTCAGCGCGGGCATGCTGGCGCGCTCGATGAGCGCCAGCGTATCGCGCGTTGGGCTCAAGTCGGTCGTGGGCGGCGGCGGCGCATCCAGAATGTCGATGATCTCTTTGGGGGGCAGCAGATAGCCGGGAGTGGCGGTCTGGCTCTGGGCCGAGATCCAGGTGGTGGCGGTGGCGAGGGCGATGGCGAGCGCGATGAATCGGCGCATGGCTGAGACTCCGTTCTCTGATGGAGACTCATTCTAATCCCGCAATTCGTTTGAATTGGCGTGAATTGCGAGTGGCTCTCGGCTATCGGCGATCAGCCTTCAGCGCTGAAAGCCGACAAATGACCGCTGGTGATGGGCGCGGCCCTCAACTCGAGGGCGCGCCCGTGTAAGGTCTTGACGGTTGTGAACTTGCCGCCGCGGTTGTGAACTGCGCGCTCAAGGCAGGTCCCTCAGAATGCGCGCGATCGCTTCGTTGCGAGAGATGTCTCCTGCGAGAAATGCGGGCCAGTGGCGGGCGATGGCTTGATGCCAACCCGGAAAGTCGAAGGTTTTCTGAGCGAGCATGTACATCTCGTACCCGCCAACGCCGGCCTTCGTGAGCGCGTCGGTGGTGATGGCGCCTGCGTTGTAGAACAGCAAACCGTGCCAGAGCCCGCCTGGCGCGCGAATTTTCAAGTCCCTGGCAACGTCGCTGACGTTCTTCATCAGCACGGAGTCCCATCGATGCGATGCCTCGTGGAAGACCAGTTCGAGCGCGGCAAGCCCTCGATGGCGTGGATCGCCGGCGCCGATGGCGATGAGCGTCGGCTCGCTGATCGTGTACGCGTTACCGGGCGGGCCAGCATCGCGGACGACGTCCACGCGAACGGGTTGCACCGGCCACGTCGTATCGAAGGACGCTGTCAGCCGCCCGGCGATCGCGGTGCCATGCCGCTTCACGAGATCCTGGACGGCTCCGATGAACCGCTGATTCTCCGCCTCGTGGTCGGCCCACCAATGCTTGCGATAGATCGGCGCGACGGTTTCCAGCGTCTTGCGATGCTCGGGGGCGAGCGTCGCATCCTGCAAGCTGTCGCTCGACCCGGCGGTGACGAGTTCCTGCCTGATCCGCACCATCTCATCGTCGAACAGCAGCGAGCGTTTGCCGTATTGCGACCGGTAGTAGTACGGTTTTAAATGCCGCCGAAGGCGGCCCTGGGTTGTGATCTGGCGGCACTGGCAGTTTGGAACTGCCGCCGAAAGCGGCCGGGTTTTGAACTGGCGGTCTTGGCGGTTTTGAACTTGCGGCGGCTACACGGTCGTGCCGCCGCACGAGCTCCCGGCCCCTGCCGTGCAGCCAAAGCAATGCGGCCCTGTCATGATCGCACGCTCGGGTGGAAGGCCATCGAAGATGGTCTGCGGCAGCGCGAGATCCAGCATCTGATTGAAATCGCAGTCATAGAGCCTGCCGTCCCAACCCACACTCAACGTGAAGCGGCACATCAAACCGTCAACAGTCGCCGGGTTGAACGCGTTGACGAGCTTCGTCAGGTAACCCTCGAGATGGCCTGACTGTTCCAGCCATTCCAGATACCGGCTGATGGGCATGTTCGTAATGGTGAACAGCCGGTTGAAGTCGATGCCGTGGCGGCGTTTGAGCTCGCGCTTCCAATCGCGCTCGAGTGCGGCTTGCGCGGCAGGCAGGAAGGCGCCCACTGGATTGGTGACGAGATTCAGCAGGAGCCCGCTTCCCTCGCGCCCATAGCCGTGTGCGTTGAACCGGCGCAACGCCTCGATCGACTTCTCGAAGACGCCGTCGCCGCGTTGACGATCGGTTTGTGACGCCGCATAGGAGGGCAGCGAGGCCACCACTTCGACGCCGTGCGCCGCCAGAAACTCCGGAAGGTCGGCGTAGTTGGGCAGCGTCGTGATCGTCAGATTGCAGCGGTCCATCACGTGACGGCCCAACGCGTGGGCGCGGGTCACGATTTCGCGAAATCGCGGATGCAGCTCGGGCGCGCCGCCGGTGATGTCGACCGTCGGAATCGCCGACTGCTCCAGCACGCCAAGCACGGCCTCGACGACATCGTCGGTCATCACCTCCGTTCGATCGGGGCCGGCGTCAACGTGGCAGTGATGGCAGGCCTGATTGCAGCGCTTGCCGACGTTGATCTGCAGCACGACTGGCTCCACCGTTCGTAGCGCCGGCGCACCGGCTCGGGCGATCGCGTGGTCGAACGACACCGGCAGCGCGACGGCCTCCAGGCGGGCGCGCTGTGCCTCCGGCGACGCGAGCGGCGAACGGCTGTTGAGCAGGGTCAGCAGGGCCATCAGCGTTACATGGACAGCTGCTCTAATTTATTGCGCATCTGTACGCCGTGCACGAGTGATGCGCCGCCGCGAATGGCTGCAGCCACGTGTACGGCCTCGGTCATCTGTTCCGGCGTCGCGCCCTTTTCCAGGCTGCCCGTCGTGTAGGCGTCGATGCAATACGGACACTGTACCGCGTGGGACACCGCCAGCGCGATCAGCGCCTTTTCGCGTTCGGTGAGGGCGCCTTCCGCAAATACGGCCGAGTACCATCCGAGAAACTTCTCCCACAGTTCCGGAGCGTCCTTTCCCATGTCCGAAAAGCGGGGCAGGTCCCTGGCGTCGTAATAGTGATCCATGCCCCTACGATAACTGGAGCGGGCTACCGGCTCGCGCCTAATCCGGCGAGTCGTCCGGTCGCCCAGGCCCAGGCGAAGTTGTGGCCGCCGATCGGCCCGAAGGCGTCGAGCATCTCGCCGCAGAGAAACAGCCCCCTGTGCGTGCGGCTCTCGAGCGTGTTCGGATCGACCTCCTCCAGTGCAACCCCACCGCCGGTCACTTCCGCCTTCTTGAACCCTTCGTCACCGGTCCAGGGGAGCGGATACGAGATCAGCCGGTCGATGAGCGCGACGCGCTCCGTGCGACGCAATTCACCTGTGCGGCGCTCGAGCGGCACGCCGGCTTCCTCCATCAACTGAAAGGCGAGTCGTTGCGGCAGGCGAGTGGCGAGCACGGTGCTGATGAGCGCCCTTCGACCGCCATTGCCGGCACAGAGACGTTCCCACTCGACCGCGTCGGTTGCCGCCCACTGCACGCGAATCACCGCGTCGCGATGACGCGCGGCGACATGCGACACGTCGAGGATCGCGGGACCACTGTAGCCACGGTGCGTGAACAGAAACCCGCCGGTCGATTCGGTGGTCGTCTTTCCTGCGCGCGCTCTGACACGCACCGTCAACGACACCCCGCTCAGCGACGCGTGCACCGCCGGTGTGGTCGTCAACGGGGTCAGGGCTGGATAGACGGAGTTGACGCGATGGCCGAGCGACTCGGCGAGCGCGAGGCCGGTGCCGTCGCTCCCCGTGGCCGGTACAGAGAGTCCGCCGGTGGCAAGGATGACGCGCGACGCAGACAGCGGCCCGCGGCTCGTCTGGACCACCCAGCCATCCCCGGCTGGTTCGAGCGCAGTCAGGGAGGTCTCGAACTGAACCGTCACATTCAGGGAGCGCGCGCGATGGACGAGCGCATCCCGGACGTCGCGCGCGCGATTGCTTACGGGAAAGAGCTTGCCGGTCTCGGCCTCGAGCGCCAGCGGCACCTGGAGATCGTCTTCGAAGAACGCCCGCTGGTGCGACAACGGCCACGACCGCAGCATGCCGCGCATCAGGTGTGGCGCCGAATCGGTAACGAAGCGCTCGGGGGCCGGTTGCGACGGTAATACGTTGCAGCGTCCGCCTCCGCTGGTCAGGATCTTCCTGCCCCCGTCGCTTGTCCGTTCGATGACCAGGACCTGGCGGCTGGCCTCGGCGGCGGCAATCGCCGCCATCAACCCGGCGGCGCCGCCTCCAACGACGACAATCACATCGGTCTCTCCGACCTGGGAGGACCCTGAGCTGGTCGAAGGGTCACGGGGGCGGTCCGAGCACCTGTTCGACGGTGAGCACCTCCACCGGCGCCAGCTCGAGCGCCCGAATGCCGGGCTCGATGACTCTGCGATCACCCACCACTACAACGGCGAACTTGTCCGGCTGAATGTATCGCGCCGCCGCTTTCTCGACGCCCGGTCCGGTCACCTGTACGACCAACCGAATGAAGGTCGGAAAGTACTCGTCCGGCAGGCTGTGCACCACCTGTTCCTCGAGCTTGCGCGCCAGGTCGCCGGTGCTCTCGAACTCGGCCGGGAAGCCGAGCGCCACGTAGTTTTTTGCCTTCTCGATGTCCTCGCCGGGAATGGGTTTCAGGATGCCGCTGAACTCGTTGAAAAACTCCTGGAGCGCTTCAGCAGTTTTGTCCGTCTGCACGCCGGCAGAGGCGACAAACGCGCCAGGCGAGATGCGTTCTTCGAAACCGGAAAAGGCGCCATACGAATAGCCGTGTGTTTCTCGGAGGTTGGTGTTCAGCCGCGAGGTGAAAGATCCTCCGAGGATCGTGTTCAGCACTTGCAGAGTGGGGTAGTCCGGCGTCGAACGCGGCACGCCGACCCAACCGATACGAACCTGCGACTGCGCGGCGCCCGGCTTGTCGATGATGTAGATCTGCCGTTTGGTCAATTGGGCCGCTGCCGGGAGCGGAGTCACTTTGCCGGCCGGCCCCGCCGGCTTCCAGTTGCCGAACGCGCGCTCGATGAGCGGCATGACCGCGGCCGCCGTGACGTCACCCACGATCAGCAGCGTCGCAAGTTCGGGCCAGTAGTACGACGCGTGAAAGCTGCGCAGGTCGTCGAGCGTCATCGACTTGATCTCGGCGGCGCCGCCGCCGGCCGCGGTGCCGTATCGATGCTTGTCGCCGAAGACCAGCCGCGGGAAGGCCAGCGCGGCGATCGCCGCCGGGTCGTCCCGCGCCTGCAACAGGCGCGTGAGCGCCTCCTTGCGCAATCGCTCGAGCTCGGCGGGCGGGAATGTAGGGCGCAAAACGACGTCGGCCATCAATGGCAGGGCATCGGCCAGCTTCGTGACCGGTGTCGACAGACGGACGGCCGAATAGTCGAACGTGCTGGACGTAGCCAGTTGCGCGCCGAGGAACTCGATGGCATCGGCGAGCTCGAGCGCGGACTTTCCTCCCGCGCCTTCGTCCAGCATGTTGGCCGTCATGCTCGCGACGCCGTACTTGCCGGCGGGATCAGCGGCGCTGCCCGCGCGCACGATCATGTTGGCCTGCACGAGCGGCACTTCGTGCTGCTCGACGATCCACACCGACAGTCCATTGGCGAGCGTCTGCTTCTGGACCGGAGGAAGCTTCAACGCCAGCGGCGCCGATGGCTTGGGCGGCGTCGAGCGATCAGGCTTCTGCGCGTGGACGGAAATGCCAAGCGCGGCGATGGCGATGACGGCGATCCAGGCGGAGCGGCTCACGGTTTGTCCTCCGGCACGATCGACAGCTCGACGCGCTGGTCTTCTGGCAGATAGTGATTGATGGCCGAGCGGATGTCCTCGGCGTTGAGCGCTCGATACCGCGACAGGTCTTCCTCGAAGAAGTCCGGCATGCCGGTGCGGGCGTAGTAGCCGTTGAGCCGGTCGGCTTTGCCGCGGAAGCCGCCGACGCGTTCCATGCCGCGATAGAAGTCCGCCTCAATCTGGTTGAGCGTGCGCGTCATCTCGCGCTCCTCCGCGGGCTCGACGCGCAGCCGGTCGAGCTCCTCGTCGATGACACCCCGAATCTTCTCCAGCGTCTGACCAGGGCGCGCGGTGGCGACGATGACGAAGGCGCTGCCCAACGCCTGTGACTGCTGAAACGCGGTGACGTCCTGCGCGATCTGCAGGTCGTACACCAGCCGGCGGTATAGTCGAGCATTTTTGCCGCCGGTCAGCAGGCTCGCCGCAATGTCCATGGCCGCATCGCCGGGCGCGTAGATCGCGGGCGTGTGCCACGCGAGATACAGGCGTGGCAACTGCACGCGATCGGTCAGCGTGAGCCGCTTGGCCTCGGTCAGCGTTGCCGCCGGTGGCGCGATGGGCGGCACCGCGGGACCACGGGGAACCTCGTTGAACCACTTTTCGACGAGGCGGCGCGTCTCCGCGAGATCGATGTCGCCGGCGATGACGAGGCTGGCGTTGTTGGGCGCGTAATACGTCTTGAAGAACTCCGCCACGTCCTCGTGCGTCGCCGCAGACAGGTCTTCCATCGATCCAATCGTCGGCCAGCTGTAGGGATGGTCCTTCGGGTAGAGCAGCTCGTACAGCGTCAGAAACGCGCGGCCGTACGGCTGATTCTCGTAGCTCTGACGCCGCTCGTTCTTGACGACGTCGCGCTGGCCGTCGACGCGGGCGGGTGTCATCGTGTCGAGCAGGTAGCCCATCCGATCCGACTCGACGAAGAGCGCCAGTTCCAACGCGTTGGCCGGGATGTCGATGTAGTAGTTGGTGCGATCGTTGGACGTCGAGCCGTTGTTGTTGCCGCCGGCCGCTTCGAGCCAGGTATCGAAGGCGCCTTCGGGAACGTTCTTCGACCCTTCGAACATCAGGTGCTCGAACAGGTGCGCGAAGCCCGTGCGTCCGGGCTTCTCGCTGGCCGAGCCGACGTGATACCAGACGTTGATCGACACAATCGGCACGCTCGCATCGCGATGCAGGATCACGTGCAGGCCGTTGGCGAGTGTGAATTCGGTGTACGGGACACGAAGACGCGTCCTGGTGTCCTGGGATGCCGGTGCCTGGCCGTGTGCCGCAAGTCCTGTCGTCAGTACCAGCGCAAGAGTAGCGCTCAGCAGTCGTTTCTTCATGATCTTGCTTCAGTGTATGCCGTGAGCCGCCTTCCGCCGCTCCTGCACATTACGGGATGGAGGCTGATGTGTTGTCGTGCCGAATTGGTCTGCTGTTCGCCCTTGCGTTCGTCCCAGCCGTGGTCGAGGCCCAGACAGAATTCGAACCCGCGTGGGACATTGCGGGCACGGCCGGCCTGTTTGCCGGCCACACGCCGGTGGCGGATGACTACGGCTACCATGACGACTGGTTCCACGTCGCGCAGGGCGGCATCGTCGCCGGCCGGCACCTGACCCGTCATCTCAAGATCGAGTTCGAGGCGACAGGGACCACCCGTGGAACGCAGTACAAACAGCGGCTCCTCGAGGTTCCCGGCGCTCTCTATCCATCGGTGGTCACCTCGGAAGAGGCCACGTCGGTGCGTTCGATGGCCGGTGCGGTGACCTGGCAATTTCGCGACAACGAATGGGTACACCCGTTTGTCCAGGCCGGCGTCTCTGTGGATTTCGACCGGGTGATCGCGCGCATCTGGGATCCGGTCGACCACAGCAATCCAGTGTTCCGCCGCGCTCGGCCGCGCGTGGAGGAGGTGACCCATCGCCGTCCGCGTGCGCTGCTTGGAGGAGGCGCCAAGGTTTACGTTTCGGAGCGCGCGTTCGTGCGCACCGATGGTCGGTTCACTGTCGGTCGCGATCGCCAGGACATCGTGTTCCGTGTCGGATTCGGCGTGGATTTTTGAGTGCGTCTCGAAAGGGTCAACGTCATGCGTGCATTGGTCTCTCTTGCAGCCGCCTGCATTTTCGCCACCACCCCGGCGCTCGCGGCACAGCAGCCAGTGTCGATGGACGTCGAGATTGCGGCGATGCATCAAATGGCATCCGCGATTCCGCTCGGTTCGCGAGTCAAGGTCCAGACGCAATCCGGGCGCCGCCTCACAGCAACGCTGCTGGCGGTTGAGTCCGATGCGATCGTCGTCAAACGGGACGCGCGTCGGCCGGAACCTGCCGTCACGATTCCGTTCAGCGAGCTGGCACAGTTGCAGCGCGATCAGAAGTCGGGTTTCACGGTGGCGAAAGCCATCGGCATCGGCCTCGCCGCCGGCGTCGGCGCCATCCTGACGCTGTTTGCCATCGCCGTTTCGCTGGGTGACTGACGCACGCAGCCACGGTATCGAAGCCTGGCTTCGAACTGGCGGCCTGGTCGGTTTTGAACGCGAGGCTTTCTGTTAACATTCCCCCTTTATCGTACCGAGCGGGGGAGACAGCAGAGAATGGCAGGCACACCAATTACCGTCGCGCACGGCGACGGCATCGGCCCGGAAATCATGGACGCGACGCTCCACATCCTGCGAGAAGCGGGCGCGCGCATTGAGATTGAAACGATCGAGGTGGGTGAGAAGGTCTATCAGCGCGGCATCAGCGTCGGCATCGAACCAAGCGCGTGGGAATCGCTCCGCCGCACGAAGGTCTTCCTCAAGGCGCCCATCACCACACCACAGGGCGGCGGGTTCAAGAGCCTGAACGTCACCACCAGAAAGACCCTTGGCCTCTACGCCAACATCCGGCCGTGCGTGTCGTATCACCCGTATGTCGACACCAAGCATCCCAGGATGGATCTGGTGATCGTGCGCGAGAACGAAGAGGACCTCTACGCGGGCATCGAGCACCAGCAAACCAACGACGTCGTCCAATGCCTCAAGCTGATTTCACGTCCGGGTTCGGAAAAGATCGTCCGCTACGCGTTCGAGTACGCTCAGCGCAATAATCGGAAGAAGGTCACCTGCTTCACCAAAGACAACATCATGAAGCAGACCGACGGGTTGTTCCACAAGGTGTTCGACGAGATTGGCGCCGAGTACCCGGGCATCGAGAAGGAACACTGGATTGTCGACATCGGTGCGGCCAAGATGGCTGACACGCCCGAGGCGTTCGACGTGATCGTGCTGCCGAATCTATACGGCGACATCCTGTCGGACGTGGCGGCGCAGATTGCCGGCTCGGTCGGTCTGGCCGGCTCGGCCAACATCGGCGATCGGTGTGCGATGTTCGAGGCGATTCATGGCTCCGCGCCGCGCCGGGCCGGTCAGAACCTCGCCAACCCGTCAGGCCTGCTGCTGGGCGCCGTGATGATGCTCGTGCACATCGACCAGCCCGACATCGCCGAACGCGTGCACAACGCGTGGCTGCGCACGCTCGAAGACGGCATCCACACTTACGACATCTACAAGGAGGGCGTGTCGAAGCAAAAGGTCGGCACCAAAGAATTCGCCGGGGCGGTCGTTGCCCGCGTCGGCCAGAAGCCGGAGAAGTTCAAGCCGGTCAGCTACTCGCAAGCACCCAAGCAGGCAGCCTCGCGTACGACCGCGGCGCGTCCGAGGATGAAGAAGGACTACGTCGGCCTCGACGTGTTCCTCGACTGGTCGAACGGCCCGGCCTCACAGCTTGGCCCGGAGCTCGAAAAGCTCGCGGGAGATCTCAAGCTGCAGACGATCTCCAATCGCGGGGTCAAAGTGTTCCCGGGCGAGATTCCGGATTTCGTGTACTCGGATCTGTGGAACTGCCGCTTCCTGGCCGCGGGAGCCGGCGGGGCCGTCACGCACGCGCAGACCGTCGCCCTGCAGCAGCGCATCACGGGGGCAGGCTACGACGTGGTCAAGACTGAAGGGTTGTACACGTTCGACGGCCAGCGCGGCTATTCGCTGGGCCAGGGCGAGTAACTGCGAAAAACACAAACATTCCGAGGGGCACGATGGAAGCGAAAGGCGCGATGGACGCGAAGATCAGATCAGAACTAGATTCTTCGTGTCCTTCGTGTCCTTCGTGTCCTTCGTGTGACTTGGTGTGCTTCGCGTCTGGTGGTGGAGTGTGAGTCAGCCACTCGTCGCCGTGATCATGGGCTCCACGTCCGACTGGGACACGATGTCCCATGCGGCCGACGTGCTCGACCGATTCGGCGTGCCGTTGGAGAAGCACGTGGTCTCGGCCCATCGCACGCCGGTGTGGATGGCGGAGTTCGCGCAAGGCGCCGAGGCGCGCGGGATTCAAGTCATCATCGCGGGCGCCGGGGGTGCCGCGCATCTGCCAGGCATGACCGCCGCTCACACGGTACTGCCCGTGCTCGGCGTCCCTGTGCAGAGCGCCGCGCTCAATGGTCTCGATTCACTCCTCTCGATGGTGCAGATGCCGGCCGGCGTGCCGGTCGCGGCGCTGGCCATCGGCAAGGCCGGCGCGACCAACGCCGGGTTGCTGGCGGTCTCGATTCTGGCGCTGACGCGGCCCGACTTGCGGGAGAAGCTGCACGCGTTTCGGGCCGAGCAAACCGCCAACGTTCGCAAGGATCGCTTGCCGTGACACGCGTGATCCCGCCGGGATCCACGATCGGCGTGCTGGGCAGCGGCCAGCTTGGTCGCATGATGGCTATCGCCGCCCGGCGCATGGGCTACCGCGTGCACACTTACTCGCCGGCGGAAGAAACGCCGACGGGACAAGTCGCGGATCTCGAGATCGCCGCGGAATACGAGGACATCGACGCCATCCGGCTGTTCGCCAAGGGTGTGGACGTCGTCACGTTCGAATTCGAGAACGTCTCCACCGAAGCCGCCGCCGCCGCCGCCGAGATCGTTCCCGTGCGCCCCAGCGGGGCGGCACTGCACATCACCCAGCAACGGGCGCGGGAGAAGGGATTTCTCGCGGACCGCGGCTTGCCGGCGGCACCGTGTGCCACCGTCGCGACGCTCGACGAGCTGGCCATCGCGCTCGGCCAGATCGGCGTGCCCGCGATTGTCAAGACCGCGGCATTTGGCTACGACGGCAAAGGCCAGCACCGCCTCGAGTCCATCGAGGATGCCGAGCGGGTCTGGGGCCTCATCGGCCATCAGGAGGCCATCGTCGAACGCGTCGTGGAGTTTTCTCACGAGTTGTCGGTGATCGGCGCACGCGGCCTCGACGGGGCGTTTGCGCACTTCGGGGCGATCGAGAACACGCACAGGAACCACATCCTGGATCTGTCGATTGCCCCGGCGCGCGTGCCGGCGGAGGTGACCAGCGAGGCCGTGCGGCTCACCCGCAAAATCATGGAGGAGCTCGGCTACATCGGGGTGCTGTGCGTCGAGTTCTTCCTCACGCCAGACCAGCGCCTGCTCGTCAACGAGATTGCGCCGCGTCCGCACAACTCCGGGCACCTCACGTTCGACGCGTGCATCACGAGCCAATTCGAGCAGCAGGTGCGTGCGGTTTGCGGGCTGCCACTTGGCGCCACAACGCAGATGCGGCCGGCGGCCATGGTCAACCTGTTGGGCGATTTGTGGGCGACCGGCGAGCCGGATTGGAGTGGAGCCCTGGCGATTCCCGAGGTGAAGCTTCACTTGTACGGAAAGACCACGCCACGGCCGCGCCGCAAGATGGGCCACATCACCGCGCTGGGCGAGACCGTGGAGGGGTCGATCGAGAAAGCCCTCGCCGCGCGGGACCTGTTGGTCTGACAGCCGAAAGTGGAGTCATGTTGCGATTTGGCGCGTTCGCGCTCGATCCCGGTCGTCACCTGCTCACGCGCGATGGGCAGATCGTGTCGCTGTCGCCGCATCTTGTGGACATCCTCGGTCATCTCGCGTCACACGCGGGCGAGCTGGTGACCAAAGACGCCTTGCTCGAGCGCTTCTGGCCCGACGTCAGCGTGACCGAGAACACGCTGACGCGCGCGATTGCGGACATCCGCAAGGCGCTCGGTGACAGCGCCACCGCCCCACGCTTCATCCAGACGGTCGCGCGTCGCGGCTACCGCTTCGTGGCCGACGGCGCCGGGCTCACGCTGTCGCAAGAAGATCCGCTGCGCGACTTCGTCCGGGGGCGGGCGGCATTGGAGGCGCTCGACGCGAGCACGCTGCCCGAGGCCATTCTCGCCTTCGAGCAGGCGGTGTCCGCGATGCCGGAGTACGCACCCGCGCACACCGGGCTCGCGAGCGGATGCTTTCTGCAGTACGAGGCGACACGGGCAACGAACAGCCCAGACCGCGAGCCGCTGCGGCGGGCGATCGCCCACGCGCGGCGGGCCTGTGAGCTCGACGCGTCGCTGGGCGAGGCCTGGGCGACGCTTGGCTACGTGCTTGCCGCCGCCGGCCAGCTCGAAGAGGCGCGCGTCGTCACGCGGCGTGCAGCCGCGCTCGAGCCGACCAGCTGGCGTCATCAGTTCCGGTTGAGTCTGGCCAGTTGGGGCGAAGAGCGTCTGCGCGCCTGCGATCGGACCTTGTCGTTGCTGCCGGACTTCGCGCCCGCGCGCTTTGCGGCGGCGATGGTGTTCACGGCGCGGCAGGCGTTTGGACCGGCCATGCGGGCCGCCGCGGCCGGAGCGACGGCGCAGTCGCGCCAGCCGGTGCACCAGGCGTCGCCGTTTCCGTCGATCGGGCTGCACTGGCTGCGCGGACTGCTGCTGTTGCGCGAGCGGCAAGTGGGGCTGGCCATCGAGTCGTTCGCTCGCGAGATGGACGAGCTCCGCGAGGCGCAGGTCTACGCCGGCGAGTTTCGTGTGAACGCGCAGGTGGCCGCCGGCTTTGCCCACCTGGCCGCCAGCGACGCGACGGGGGCGATTGACGCGTTTCGCATGTCGCTCGAGACCTTGCCGCGCAACGGGCGTGCGCTGATCGGCCTGTATTCGGCGCTCCGTCAGACCACGCTCTCGCGCGAGGCGGATTGGCTGCTGCCGCAGATTGGCGCCACGATTGCCGAACTGGCCGCCGGCCACCGCGTGATCGAAGCCGCGATCGTTCGCGCGGCCGCCGAAATCAGCCAGGGACAAGCCGATACCGCGTGCGCCACGCTGGAGCAACTGCTCGTGTCGGCGCCGCCCGGCCAGGCAGGATGGCAGATTCCGATCGATCCGGCGCTCGCGCCGCTTCGCTCACATCCGCACTACCCGCGCATTGTGGCGCTGCTCGCGGCACGGGCGACGTAGGGGCGCCGCGTCGCGGCCCTCCGAGGGGCGAAGTGCCGAGACAAATCCACAGTTTCTCAGCACGCTCCTCACGACTTCCGGCCGGCCCGCGGCACACACTCCACGTCGGAGGTGTGACATGAAGACGATCCTCGTTGCGACGCTGCTGGCCGTCGTGGTCCCATCGCTGGCGAGCGCCCAGCAAACCCAAGCGCTCTGGTCAGCGCGCGGCCATCACGTCGCGGTCATCGACGCCGACCGGCGCGAGTGGCAAGGGCGGCTACTCGACATTGCCGGCGACGCCATCGTCGTCGAGATCGACTCGGCCCCGCAGTCCTTCGAGCTGTCGGCGGTCAGGCGCGTGGATGCGCATGGTGACCGCATTCTCGACGGGGCCATCAAGGGCGCCATTTTCGGCGGCGTGCTCGGTGCCATCGTCGCGGGACCGCGTTTCGCGTGGCAGCCCGCGCTGGCCTATTCACTCATCGGCGCCGGCATCGACGCGATGAATCGCTGTTACCACACCGTGTACCGGGCGCCGGCCACCAAGGCCGCGGTGACCATTAGTTGGTGATCGATGCGGGCACGAGGGTCAGCCGCACCACCGTCGCGCCCGGTAAAAACGGCAGCGGCCGGCCCTCGACCCACGCACCGTGCTGGTCGCGATAATGCGGCGAGAGTGGATGGCCGCTCTGGCCAGTGGGCATGTGCAGGATGCCTTCGTGCTCGCGGCCTGGTGACACGACCATCCGCTCAGAGGGCCCCGCGCGCGGCGAGTGCGCGCGGGGCGTGTAGATGTCGCCCGGCAGCGAATCCTCGGGCATGTTGACCCAGCGGCCGACGAGCGGGATGGCCGATCCCAGCGGGTGCGTGATGATCGCGCGATTGAACGATCCCCATGTTTGTCGAGCGAGAGCGGTGCCGTTCGCTGTCAGGTCAGCGATCGCCTCGTCCACCGCCCCCAGCAGCAGCGCGTCCCACGAATCGTAACGGTCCGGCAGGAAGTGCGGCGGCCGCTCCTTCACGAGCTGCCAGAGCGGGCCCTCCGCGCGATTTGCGCGGCCGAAGTCGAAACCGCGATCGGTCCGTCTCACGTAGTCGTTGATCGCCCCGTAGACGTGATTCGACACCGCCGAACGAAACGCGCGCACCAGGCGATACGCCACTGAATCAGCGTCCGCGCGGCCCGTCCACGTGCTTTCCACGAGGCGCTTGAACTCCGCGCGTCGCGGGTCACGTTGCAGCATCTCGCCGCCCAGAACGTTCATCAGCAAAGTGCGCCAGCGTTCGAGGAAAAGCGCGCTGTTGTCCAATTGCACTGACAGCATCTCCGCAGGCGTCGCCTTGTCCATGCGCAACAACCGGTCGCGAATGATCCGCGCGCGGATGCCGTCGGCATAGCCCCCCTCGCCGATCGTGGCGAGCATGTCGCCTTCGACAACGGCGGCGTTCGCGGTCCACAGCCGCCCACCCGGCGGATTGACGACCCGCGGAAACTCCTCGGCGCGAAGATAACCATCCCACCGGCGAGATCCATCCGCCCAGGACGTGGGATAGGAGCCATCGAATCCGACTCGCCGCGGGATGGGGCCGGCGATGGTCCAGCCGATCTGCCCGCCGGCATCGCCGGCGACGAAGTTCTGTCCGGGGATGCCGAGACCCGCCGCAATCATCAGCGCTTCGTCCACCGTGCGCGCGCGCTCAGGCGCGGTGATATCGCCCGCCAGGATCGCGGCGTCGTGGGCGACCCAGCGTTGCACGATGTCGCGGCCGCGATGGTCCTGACCAATCACCGGGCCCCACTCCGTCCATCGCACCGTCAAGGGCACCGGCTCGCCGCCGGCGACGGCAATCGGCTCGTCGATGACCTCGAAGGGCTTCGCGCCGCCTGGCGAAAGGTAATGGCCCGGCGTTCGTGCATCGTTCTCGACAATGACGAGGTCGCTCCAGTCGCCGCCGGTGTTGGTGAAGCCCCACGCGACGTGACCATTGCTGCCGACGACGAGGCTTGGCAGACCCGGCAGGGTGACGCCGGTCACTCTCATCGTCTGGCCGTATGTGCCGGGATCGGCCGGAAGGACGATCGATGCGCAGTACCAGATATTCGGGACGTTGATGCCGAGGTGCATGTCGTTGGCAACCAGCGGCGCGCCTGTTGCCGTGTGCGCGCCGGCAACGGCCCAGTTGTTGCTGCCGAGGCCGGCGCTTTCGTCGGCCGTGAGGTCGGACCATCCCACTGTCGCTGAGTGGACCGAGCTCGCGGTCTGGTGATTGTCTGGTGAGCCCGCGTCGGGCGGAGCGCCACCCAGCGCGGTGCGCAAGTCGATAATCGCGGCATCCGGTACCGGCGGCCTCACGAATCGGCCACCTGTGACAGGTGCGTCCCACTCGGATCCCCGTGCGGTGAGAAAGTCGTACACCGCCGGCGGCAGGGTGTCGCGCATCGTGCCAAAGGTCGCCTCGAATTGCGGTTGACGGCCCTGCAGCGTCGTGAACATCGCGAGGATGGTGAGGATGGTGTCCTCGGTTTTCCACGGCTCCGGTGAAACGCGCAGCACGTGATACTCGATCGGCTCGGCGCCGAGCGACCCGAGCCCGGCGTTGACGCCGTCGGCATACGCATCGAGGACCGCGCGATACTCCGGCGCCGCTTGCGCGACCGCTTGCAGGCTGATGTGCCGGAAGCGGTGGACCCGTGCATTGCGATCGGCGGGCAGCGCACGTGCGCCAACGAGCGCGCTCAACTCGCCCGCCGCCTGACGCCGCTGCAGGTCCATTTGAAAGAATCGATCCTGCGCATGGACGAATCCCAACGCGCGGGCGGCATCCGCCCGAGAGCCCGCTGTGATGGTGGGAATGCCGTATTGGTCGCGATCCACGGTGACCGGCGTTTCGAGGCCCGAAAGCGTGACCGTTCCGCGCAGTTGCGGCAGGCTGTTCTGGAGTTGACGTTGAACGTAGAAACCGCCGCCGGCGACGGTGACGCCGAGAAGCACGGCAAGGCCAAGCCCAAACCAGAGGAAACGCCGAACCATTTGCGCATTCTACGGCCTCGCTGCGCTTGGAGGCCTCGCTACGCTCGGCAGGCAGGCTCCGCCGGATGGTCAGTTGTCTTGTCCCGATCTCCATGCGAACGTCGCAACGACGGCGCTCGTGACCACGCCGGTCGGCATCCACACCGCCGAATCCACGCCAAGGAATATCGCAAACATTCCCCCGACGGCGAAACACACAACCGCTGCGATGCCTGCGCGAAAGATCCGATCCCGAGCCGTCGAGGTCATTTCGTGATCCTAACTCCAATCCAAGCGTGATGCGGTTTGGACGGTAGGCTGGCGGCGCCGGGGAGCCGCTCCGGGCGAAGGCCCTCCGAGGCGCACCAGCGCCGAGGCCTTCCGGTGAAGCCGGCTCGCCGAACGCAGTGGGGCCCTCCGGCGAAGCCGGCCCTCGGGCGAAGCCCGCCCACTTTGCCCGCAAGCGGCGGATCGCGACGCCCTGTGCAGCTCCAGTACGCTGCAAATCATGTTGCAGAGTCACAATATGGATGTGCGAAGGACGAACGCGCGAACAACCGGGTCCGAGACGGCCGACTGGCGGTGGGATGCCGTCCAGTACCGCGATCGAGCGGCCGACGGTCAGTTCGTCTATGCGGTCACCAGCACCGGCATCTTCTGCCGCCCCAGTTGCCCCAGCCGGCGTCCCCGGCGCGATCGCGTCAGGTTTTTCGAAAACTCGAGCGCCGCCCAACGAGCAGGCTTTCGCGCCTGCCGGCGCTGCGATCCCACCATCACCGCAACGTCTGACGACGCCATCGCCCGCGCGTCGGAGTATCTGACGCGTCATGCGGACGAAACGGTTTCGCTCGCCACGCTGGCACGTATCGCGCGACTCAGCCCGTTTCATCTGCAGCGCCGATTCAAACGCGCTCTGGGCGTGTCGCCGCGCGAGTATCAGGCGGCCTGCCGTGCCGAGCGGTTTCGTCGCGAGCTGCGAGCGGGGCGTGACGTCACCGGCGCCATCTACGAAGCAGGATACGGATCGCCCAGCCGAGTGTATGACGCGGCACCGACCGGCCGCGGCATGACGCCCGCGACCTATCGTCGCGGTGGGGCAGGGGCCGAAGTGGGCTTCGTCACAGTCCGCTGTGAGCTCGGGTGGTTGCTCGTCGCCGCTACCGCTACCGGTCTCTGCGCGGTCAAGCTCGGCGACTCGACACGGATGCTGGAGGCTGAGTTGCGGCGCGAGCTTCCGCGCGCGGACATCCACGCGAAGCGCCGCGTGCCAGCCGCGTGGGTGCGCGCCATCGTGGCCAGCGTGAGCGGCTCAACCGGGGAGCTCTCACTGCCGCTCGACGTCCGCGCCACCGCCTTTCAGTGGCGAGTGTGGCGAGCGCTGCAAGCCATCGCGCCAGGCGAAACGCGGAGCTACTCCGACGTGGCTCGACAGATTGGGCAGCCTGCTGCAGTGCGCGCGGTGGCACGAGCCTGCGCCACCAATCCGGTGTGTCTGGTCGTCCCCTGTCACCGCGTGATCGCGAAGGACGGCGGACTCGGCGGCTATCGGTGGGGCGTGACCCGGAAGAAACGCCTCCTGGAGGGCGAGCAGACCGCCTCACGCGACGGCCGCGCTGGGCATCGAGGTCAGGCGAAGTAAAATTCCGGCAGAGTGACGCGGACGCGATACGGCATCTCGCCCTGGATCGGCGAATCTCCCAAACGGCGACGGCCTGAGTTCCCGCGGTTCAAGGGCGAGGCCACTTACCCCGTCGTGATCATCGGCGGTGGCCTGGCGGGCATTTTCACCGCTCATGCGTTCGCCGCCGCGGGCGTCAAGGTCGCGCTGCTCGAAGCAGCGCGCATCGGGCACGGTGGCGCGAGTCGGGGCGCCGGCGTTCTCCAGGGCGAAGCGGCGCCCTCCTACCGAGAGGTCGAGGAGCGGCACGGGCGAAAGGCTGCGCGGGCGCTGTTCGAGGCGTCGCGGCGATCGGTACGCGAACTCGCCTCGGCCGCGCGACGGCTCGGCGTCAAACGTATCGACACCAACGATGCGTTTCGAGTGCTCTCGTCCTACGCCGCGCAGGAGAAAGCGCTTGCCAGGGACGCTCAACTTCGGCGGGATGCCGGTCTGGACGTCACCTGGCTGAAGCCCGCGGCAGCGACGCGTGAGACCGGTCTGGACATCGGCCGGGCCGGCATGCGCCTGCGTGATTGGGGACAAGCAAACCCGTACGAGTTGTTGACCACATTCGCGAGTGCCGCAGCCGGGCGCGGCGCCGCGATCTTCGAGCGGTCTGCCGTGCGCCGTGTGAAGGTACGCCCCAAATACGCCGAAGTGCATGCGGAAGCCGGCGCGATCAGGGCCGACACCGTGATTGTGTGCACGGGCGAGCCGACAGACTTGTACCGATCTCTGAAACGCCACGTGCGACTCGACGAACGGTACGTCGTGGTTACCGATCGATTGCCGGCGGCGCTCGGCCGGCAGGTAGCCCCGCGCGGGCGCGTGATCACGGACACGGAGGTTCCTCCCCACCTGGTCAGCGTGCTCGACGATGGTCGCGTCGTGATGGCTGGGGCGGATCAGCCGCGGCCGCCCGCGCGCGGGAAGGAGAAGGTCGTGCTTCAGCGCAGCAACCAGCTGATGTACGAGCTGTCGCGGATGTTTCCAGCCATCTCCGGAGTGATGCCGGCATATGGGTGGGACGTCCCCATCGCCACGACGGCCGATGGGGTGATGTATGCGGGACCCCATCGGAATTTCCCGCGGCACCTCTTTGCGTGGGCGACGCGTCACGACCCTGCCCAGGCGTTTCTGGCCAGCCGTATCCTGCTGCGCCACTTTTTCGGGCATGCCTCCCGCGACGACACGTACTTCGCCTTCACCCGCGGGTGAGATCTGGCCGCCCGACTGCGTGGCTGACCGTCGCGGCAACCAGCCAAGGGCTCTGCCCCTGATATCCCCTCGGGAGACGTCTTGGCTGGTTGGCTATTACTCTCGGCGCGCTGCGCGCGCCTAGGACCGCTATACGGCCCCGAAACAGAATCACAACGAGTACAAAATTCTCGTAACGGGCCGTATAGCGGTCCAATACCGAAGGGCTATACTCGAATTCTTGAGGACCGCAGGAGAAGACCTGCGTCCGTTTGCCCGGACCCCACACCTGGAGGCTGTGATGTTTCGTATCCTGTCTGCGCTCCTGGAGCAGCGACAGTTCCAGCTCGGCTTCCGCTTCATCTTCTAGACTGCTGACGGGTGCCCGGCCACGTCGAGGTCCGGGCACCCGCGCCTTCATGCCACCAATCGCTCTCACGCTTGTCCTGCTTCTTGGCAGCGCCACGACCGCGCTCGGATTCGAAGGCCGCATCGTTGATGGGCAGGGGCGACCCGTCGCCGGCGCGGAGGTGACGATTCTTGGCCGCGCCGGCGAGTCACGCACCGATCGTGACGGCCGCTTCACATGGACGCCCGATCCCTCTCCGCCCTTCGAAGTGCTCGTCGTTGCGCCCGGTGGCGTCTACATGAAACCGGTGCTGGTCGAGCGGCTCCCCGGTGGCGTGCTCGAGCTGACGGTGGAGCCGCTGGTCAATGAGTTCGTGACCGTGTCGGGATCGGCCGGGAGCATCGAGAGCACGCCGGGAGCGGGCACGGCGACCTTGACGGCAACGGAGATCGGCTCGCGGGCGCCGGCCAATCTCGTGCAGGCGCTCGAGAACGTCGCCGGCATCAGCCAGGTGTCCGAAGGGCAGGCCGCCGTGCCGGCCGTGCGCGGACTCGCACGCGGTCGCACGCTCATCCTGATCGACGGTGCGCGTGTCTCGTCGGAACGGCGCGCGGGGCCGAGCGCGACGTTCCTCGACCCGGACGTGATCGAGGGCGTCGAGGTGGCGCGCGGCCCCGGCTCGGTCGCGTACGGATCGGACGCGTTCGGCGGTGTCATCTCGGTGCGCACCCGTTCGATTGCCCCGCTTGCCCCCTTCAGCATGCGCGTCACCGCCACCGGCGGCCTTGGCATTCCTGACTACCGCCTCGGTGCGGAGCTGTCGAAAGGTTTTGCCGAGGGCGGCGCGTTGTTCGCCGCGCACACGCGGAAAGCAGACGATTACGACGCGCCGGACGGGAAGGTTTTCAATTCCGGCTACGCGGATCGCGGCTTTCTCGGGCGCGTGACATATCAGATCGGTCAGGGGTTGTTATCGGCGGGCTGGCAGAGCGATTTTGGCCGCGACATCGAACGGCCGCGTAACAACTCGCGTGTGGTTCGATTCTTTTACCCCACCGAGGACTCGCACCGTCTGACCGTCAGCTACGACGTCCGCGATCTGGGAGCATTCTCGCGGATGCTGTTCACCGTGTTTCACGGGTCCTACGGACAAGTGACAGATCAGGATCGGTTTGCGACGGCTGCTGCGGGCCGATCCGTTGAGCGTGCGGACGTCAGCTCGAGAGACTTCCAGGTGCGCGGCAACGCGGAACGGCGCTACGGCGCCGCGCGGCTCGAGATGGGCGTGGATCTCAATGGGCGCTATGGGCTGCGGGCACTCGACGTGTTCGAACGGTACGCACTCGACGGTGCCCTCGCTGAGACGACGTCGAACGTATCCGTCGATGCCGCGCGACGCGTCGATGTCGGCGTCTACACCAGCATCGATGCGGCGCTCACGCCGATCATCTCGCTGGCCGGCGGAGTGCGGGGCGATCGCGTCTCGAGCCAGAACCGCGGCGGTTTCTTCGGCGACCGTTCGACGTCGCACGGCGCAGCCTCCGGGTTCGTCTCGGCCTCGGCCGGCAGCTTCAACGGTTTCACGACGACCGTGCAACTCGCGCGTGGCTTTCGCGATCCCGTGTTGTCCGACCGTTACCTCCGTGGCCCCTCGGGACGGGGGTTCATCACCGGCAACCCGGATCTCGATCCCGAGACGAGCGTGCAGCTCGACATCAGCGTTCACTACACGTCGCCGCGGACCCGGGCTGCTTTTTACGTCTACGAATATCGTTTGCACGATCTCATCGAACGCTACGAAGCCGATCCCGACTTCTTCTTCTTCAGGAACCGCGGGCGTGCCCGGCTGCGCGGGTTCGAAGCCGAGTTCCAGAGCAGCCTGGGCCGTGGCCTGACGCTCGAGTCTGCGTTCCAGATGGCACGGGGACGCGCGTTGGACGACGACGCCTATCTGGACGACGTGACGCCGGAAACCTTGTCGGTGCAGCTGCGCAAGTCGTTTGCGGCGCGCAGCGCCTTCGCTCAACTCCGGGCGGCCGTCTACGCTGAAGATACGAGGCCTGGGCCGACCGAACGCGTCGTGCCCGGATACGCGCTCGTGGACGCGGGCGCCGGCTTCAGCGTGTTCCAGGGCCTGGACGTGCGTGTTGCCGCGCGCAACTTGCTGAACGACCAGTACCTGGCCAGTCAGGACGTGCGCACGGTGTTCGCGCCTGGCCGTTCGGTGTCGCTGACGGCCGTGGTGCGAATCGGCGGATAGGCCGGCGGCTGCGCCGCCGGTTGGCGCCCTTCGCGCGAGGGCGGGCTTCGCCCGCAGGCGGCGCTGACGCGCCGATGGGAGCTGCCCTCCGGCCGCCGGCCGGCCTGCCGCGAAGCGGCCCTCGGGCGAAGCCCGCCTTCCGCCGGAGGCGGCCCTCGGCGGCGAAGCCGCCGCCCTCTCTGCTACGCTGATCGGATGCGTCGAGCCGTGGTCCTCACCATCGCACTGTCCGTTGTCCTCATCAGCGCGCCGGTCGCGCAGCATCGTCTTCAGCCGATCGCGACGGAACGCGGCGAGCCCGCGCTGCGGCTGATGCTTCGCAAGCTCGACACCGTCGGCAACTTCATGATGACGACGGCGCATCCCGACGACGAGAACAACGCGATGCTGGCGTTCTACGCGCATGGCAACGGCTTCCGGACCTCGCTCGTCTCGGCGACTCGCGGCGAAGGCGGGCAGAACGAGATTGGCCCCGAGTTGTTCGAAGCGCTGGCAGTGCTTCGCACGGAGGAATTGCTCGCGGCACATCATTTCGACGGCGCCGAGCAGTACTTCACGCGCGCGGTGGATTTCGGCTACTCGTTCAGCGTGGACGAAACGTTCGAAAAGTGGGGCAAGCAGGAGATCCTCGGCGACTACGTCAGGATGATTCGGACCATTCGGCCGGACGTCATCGTCGGCTTCGTCTTCGACGGCGCCGGGGGCGGCCAGCATCACCAGGCGTCGTCACAACTCACCGCCGAAGCGTTTCGCGCGGCTGCCGATCCGAAAGCCTTTCCCGAGCAGATTCAGCAGGAGGGCTTGCGTCGCTGGCAGGCGAAGAAGTTTTACTACACTGCCGGTTTCGGCCCGGGAGGCCCAGGCGCCTCTGCGAATGCCGCTGGCGCGGTGCTGCCGTTTACCTACAGCGAAGCGTACGACCCGCTGCTCGGGCGTACGTATGCGGAGATCGGCGGCGAAGCGCGGAGCATGCACAAGTGCCAGGGCATGTCGCAGTTGCTGCCGTTGCCCGCGGCAGAGCCGCAGGGGTTTGGCGGTCCGCGCGGGTACAAACTTCACGATACGGTTCTCCCCGGCGGAGTTAGCCGCACCGAGACACATCCGTTCGACGGGATCGACACGAGCCTGACGAGCCTGACGCTGTTTGCGGGCGATCAGGTGCCGCCCCAGTTGACGAGCATGCTCGATCGCATCCAGTCAGCCGTGAACGACGCCCGCCAAGCCGTCGATGCCGGCGGCTCTGGCGCCGCGGTGACGTCGCTGGTCCGCGGCCTGGGCGCGGTGCGAGGACTGCGCCGTGCCCTTGGGTCGATGGGATTGAGCGGAATCGGAGCGTTCGAGATCGAGCACCGCCTGACCCTCAAGGAATCGCAGTTTGTCGAGGCGCTGCTTCTCGCGGCAGACGTTCGCGTCGAAGCCATCGCTCGCGACGGTCTCGTCGTCCCGGGTCAGAACGTGCAGGTGGACCTGCTCATCGCGAATCGCAGCCGCGTGCCAGTGATGATCTCGCGGCGTTCGGTGGCGGGACTCGAGACCACCGGCGCCATCTGCAAGGACGACGCGCTGCTGCGTGCGCCGGAAGGGCGGTCGGCCTGCTCGTTCGAGGCCCGCGTCCCGTCTGATGCCAGGCTGACCGCCGCGCACTTTCGGCACGCGGGCGACGCGGAACGTTTCGTCCTCGATCCTGACGTCGCGCCCGGCCTGCCATTCAGGCCGACTCCGTTTACCGCCAGCTTTCTGCTCAACGTGGCAGGCGTTGACGTGACCACCGTGATCCCGGTGCAGTTTCGCTCCCAGGGCAACATCTTCAGCGGCGAGAAGCGCAGCGAACTGCACGTTGTGCCGAAGTTCGCGGTCAGCGCGTCGCCGGAGATCGCGGTCGTTCATTACGGTGCCGCGCCGGCCAATGCAACGGGATCAGCGCGTGAGGTTCGCGTGACGGTCATCAATCATTCGCGAGGCGCGGCCAGTGCCGCGGTGGATCTCGAGCTCCCGCCAGGCTGGCAAGCCGTGCCTGCGAGCGCGCCCGTGGAGTTCACCAGGGAGGACGAAGCGGCGACCGTTCGCTTCCAGGTGACCGCGCCAGCCTCCATCAGGCCTGGTGATCTGGCCGTGCGTGCGCGGGTCACCGAGGGCACCGCAACGTATGCTGAGGGCTACGAGGTCATCGAGTACCCGCACACGACGCGGCGTCACGTGCTGCGCGCGCCGGAGGTGATTGTCAAAGTGCTCGACGTGCGCGTTCGGCCGAATCTGACGATTGGCTATGTGATGGGCGTCGGTGACGAAATGCCGACGGCGCTGGAACAGTTGGGCGCGCATGTCGAGTATCTCACTGCCGATGACCTCGCGTGGGGTGACCTCAGCCGGTTCGACGTCGTGATGACGGGCGTGCGTGCGTACGAGCGGCGTGCGGATCTGCGCGCGCACAATCAGCGGCTCCTGGATTACGTGCGCGCCGGCGGAACCGTCATTGTCAACTACAACAAGTTCGAGTTCAACGAAGCCCAGTACGGTCCCTATCCGGGCAAGGTCGGTCGCGAGCGCGTGACGGACGAGAATTCAGCCGTCAGATTGCTGCAGCCCGATCATCCCGCGTTCACCACGCCCAACAAGATTACTGAGGCCGACTGGCAGGGATGGCGGCAGGAGCGAGGCCTGTACTTTTTTGACACAGCCGGACGCGATCCGCAGATCGTGGATCTCGTCGAGTTCGAAGATCCGTTCCCGTTCAACCAGGGCCCGAAGCGAGGGGCGCTCGTCGAGGCCAAGGTCGGCCAGGGCCGCTGGATATACGTAGGGTTGGGTTTGTGGCGCCAGTTGCCGGCCGGCACGAACGGAGCCTATCGACTGATGGCCAACCTGATCAGCCTGGGACGCGCGACAGATTCGTCAGCGAAGTAACCAAACCAATCGTTTACCGGTCTAACCCGCGGCAGTAAGATTTCAGCGATTCAGGGGTCTGCCGCAAATGCCCAGAGGTGATCGGACGCTCGAACACGTGCTGCGCCGCATGGCGTTTGGCGCAAGCGCCGAAGACCTCGCGCGATTTTCCGGTTGGGCCCCCGCTCACGTGATCGAGCACTTGCTCAATTACGAGCAGGAAGCCGACGACGTGGACGCGCACGTCGGCAAGGCCGAATATATTGCCGTGACCACGCGCGGGCAGTTCTCGCCCAATACGGTCATCAGCGACGCGCGTCAGCGGGAACTGTTCCGGATGATCCACAGCCGCCGTCCTGTTCAAGAGCGTATGGCGCTGTTCTGGCACAATCATTTCGCCACCGCCTACAGCAAGATCAACGGAACCGTCGGCTCGCAGCACGCGACGAAAATGATGGCCGCGCGCCCCGATCAGGTCGCGGGCAACGCATTCGGGCAGTACGAAAAGTTTCGCCGATTCGCGACCGGCAACGTCCGCGAGCTGTTGATCGAAGTCGCGCGGGATCCAGCGATGCTCGTCTGGCTCGACGGCCGGCTCAATACCCGACTGCGGCCGCAGGAGAACTTCGGACGCGAGCTGCTCGAGCTCTTCACGATGGGCATCGGGGAGTACACGGAAGCGGACGTCGTGTCGACGGCCCGGGTGTTTACGGGATGGGGCTTGCGGTTGACCGGCGATCGCGCCAACCCGGAGTCGTCGTTTTACGAGTTCGCCTTCGCGCCAGGCAATCACGACGCGAGCGCCAAGGAGTTCTCGTTTTCGGTGGCTCCCGATGGACGCGGACCGATTCCCGCGCGCGCGGCATCGGACGGCATGCAGGACGGCTTCGACCTCATCGCGGCCCTGGCTCGACACCCAGCGACTGCGCATCGCCTGTGCCGCAAGTTGTGGGCGTACTTCATCAGCGAGCTGGTCACGCCCGACGAGAGCGTCATCAGCGACCTCGCGAACGTCTACATGCAGAACGACGGCAACATGAAGCCGGTGCTGCGACGGTTGTTTCTCTCCGAGGCCTTTCTCGAATCCGAGTTCCAGCGCTACGCCTGGCCGATTGAGTTCGTCGTCCGCGCCATCAAGGAAACGGGATGGAATGGTTTGTCGGCCGGCGCGGCGCTGACGCCGCTCGTCAACATGGGCCAGTCGCTGTTCGAGCCGCCGGATGTCAATGGCTGGGCGCTCGGCCCGGGCTGGTTCTCCACGTCGTCCATGTTGTCGCGGATGAATTTCGCGGCGACACTCATGGGGAATCAGAAATTCAACCTGGGTCGCGAGCTGCAGCCGTATCGGCAGTCGCCGGAGCGCGTCGTCGATTACATGCTGAATCACTTCACGTACGCGCCGATCTCGGCTGACGTCTACAACGCACTTGTCGACTACGCGCGCGGCGGCGGCGCGTGGACCGGGAGCGACACGCAGTTGAACAACACGGGCGCCGGGCTGGCGCGGCTCATCGTCGCCTCGTCGGAGTATCAGTTCAACTGAAGGACGCCATGAAGTTCACGCGACGGCAGTTCGTCAAGGGCGGCGTTTCGGCGTTTACGATGGGGTTTGCGGCCCCGCGGTTTCTCACCGAGCTGGCGTGGGCGCAGCAGGCGTCGTCGCGGACGCTCGTGGTGTTGTACCTGAACGGTGGCAACGACTCCCTGAGCACGCTCGTGCCCTACCGCGACGCGTCGTACTACAGCCGCCGCCCGACGCTCGCCGTTCCTGCGGGAGATGTGATTCAGATCGGCCGTGATTCGGCGGGCAACGAGTTGGGCCTGCACCCTCGGCTGACGGCGCTGCGATCGATCTTCGACGAAGGGCGGCTCGCCATCGTGCAGCGCGCGGGTTATGCCAACTCGAGCCGTTCGCATTTCCAGGGTTCTGACATCTGGGGCACGGGAAACCCGGAGAATTCGCAGGGGGCTGGTTGGCTTGGCCGCTATCTGGATACGTTGCCGTCTCCTGTCGACCCGCTCGTGGCGTGGAACACGACGCGCGAAACCCCCCGGGCGCTGGTCGCACGTTCCGTGGGCGTGCCGGCAATCACCAATCCCGTGACCTACAGCTTCTCGAGCCCCAACAGCGGCGCCGAGGCGACACTCGAGCGCACGGCGGCGACGAGAATCTCGTCGCACATCCCGGTCGATCGGCCGCACCTGGCCTTCGTGAATGCGACGACGCAGGCGGCGCTCGGTACCCTCGACCAGGTAGCGCGCGTCGCGTCGTATACGCCATCGGTGACGTATCCGAACAACGGATTGGGACAAGCCATGCGCGCGGTCGCGGGCGCGATGAATCGCCAGATCGGCACGAAGGTCTTCTGGGTGCAGACCGGCGGATTCGACACACACGCCAACCAGGGGGCCAATCAGGGCTCGTACGTCAACCTCATGACGACGATGAACGACGGCGTGTCGGCGTTCTATTCGGATCTGAGGAACCAGGGGTTGCTCAGCTCGACGCTCATCATCGTCTTTTCGGAGTTTGGGCGGCGCATCAGCGAGAACGGCAGCAGCGGGACCGATCACGGGGCGGCCGGGTTGATGATGGCGCTCGGCGGCGGCGTCCGTGGCGGCATTTACGGGACGGCCGCGGACCTGCGTCAGGATCCCGGCAATCCCGCGCTCGAGAACAACGCGGCGGACGTGCGATTTGAAACGGACTTTCGTTCTGTCTACGCGCGCGTGATCGACGGCTGGCTGGGGGCGAGCTCCGTTGCGATTCTCGGCGCTGATTTCAGGGCCGGTGCGCCCGCGATCCTGTAGGCAGTTCCCTCCGGCGATGCCCCGGGCGCAGGTTTGCCCGTCACCGAGCCGGCGTGGTATTCAACACTATGCCGCACGCGTTTCTCACTCTCGCAACCTCAACGATTGTCGCCGTCGCCCTGTCGGCGGGCCTGATGGCGGCTTCCACGGGTGCGGCGGACGACTGGCCGTCGCTACGTGGTCCGGCGGGCACCGGCGTGACGACTGAGACGGGCTTGCCGGAACGCTGGTCCGACGCGGAAGGCGTGGCGTGGCGGCAGAAGCTGCCCGGGGCGGGCGTCTCGACGCCGGTCGTCGTCGGGCCCCATGTCTTCGTGACCAGCCAGATCGGCGCGGCCGCGCGACGTCCTGGCAATCACCCCTCGCTCGTGCAGGGCGCCGATGCAGGTGAGCGGAACCTGACGACTGCTGGTAAGCCACCCGCCAGCGAGATCACGTTTGCGCTGACCGCGTACCGATGGAGCGATGGCGTCCGTGCGTGGCAGCACGAGGTGGCGGCCGAGGGACCCCTGGTGCCGGTCCACGACAAGCACAATCTGTCAACACCAAGTCCGGTCAGCGACGGCCAGATTGTGATCGCGTGGTACGGCACGGGCCAACTCGTCGCGGTTGAGGCCGCGAGCGGCACGGCGCTCTGGTCCAAACATCTCGGCAAGGAGTACGGCGCGTTCGAGATCAACTGGGGCCATGCCAGCTCGCCCGCATTGCACGGCGATCTGGTCATCCTGCCGTGCTATCACGAAAACGGATCGTACCTGCTGGCGCTCGACAAGCGCACCGGCGCCGTGCGCTGGAAGCGCGATCGCACTCCTGGTGCGTACTCCTACAGCACGCCGGTTGTCGTGAGCCACAACGGAGTGTCTGCGCTCGTGCTGAACTCCAGCCGCGGTGTGGAGGCCTTCGACCCGGCAACGGGCACGCCGCTGTGGGAAGTGCTCGGCGACAATCGCTTTCCCATCCCGATGCCGGTGCAGCATCAGGACGTTCTGTATTTGAGTCGCGGGTATCGGAGCAGCCCGTATCTGGCGATTCGTCTGGGCGGCAAGGGAGATGTGACCAAGACGCACGTCGTGTGGCATACGCCGACGGGCGCGCCGTACGTCTCGTCGCTGGTCTACTACGACGGTCTGCTTTACATGGCGAGCGAGATGGGCATCGTCAATGCGATTGATCCGGCGACGGGACGCTCGGTGTGGCGCGAGCGCATCGGCGGCGTGTTCACGGCGTCCCCAGTGGCTGGCGATGGCAAGATCTATCTCGCCAGCGAAACCGGCGAGACGGTCGTGCTGCGCGCGGGACGCACGCCGACGGTGCTGTCGCGCAACAAACTGAACACGCATGTCGTGGCGTCGCCGGCCATCTCGCGCGGTCGCGTGTTTCTGCGTGGTGATGACGAGTTGATCGCGATCGGCCGCTGATCGGCCTCGCTGCGCTCGGAGGGCCTCGATGCGCTCGGAGGGCCTCGCTTGCGCTCGGAGGGCGGGCTTCGCCCGAGGGCGCCACTTCGTTCCGCGGGCCGGCTTCGACCCCCAGGCCTCGCCGCCAGCCCTTTCCGGCCGAAGGCCGGCCTGCCGCGAAGCGGCCGTCGCCGAGCGAAGCGAGGCGCCCTCCGCCGAAGGCGGCCTCTCAACGCCGCAGGAGATCTCTCAGCGCGGGGTCGATTTCATTGAACCTGAACGGAAAACCCATGTTGGTGGCGCGCGCCGGCACGGCACGTTGGCCGGTCAGCAGCGTGTCGGCGAGCTCGCCGAGCGCGAGCCGAAGAGCGAACGCGGGCACCGGGATGACCGCCGGACGTCGGAGAGCGCGGCCCAGCGCGCGCGTGAACTCGGCGTTGGTCGCGGGCTCCGGCGCGGTCACGTTGAACGCCCCGCGCGCGTCCGCCGTCGTCATCAGCCGCACGATCAGATCGAGCCAGTCATCGAGATGAATCCAGGGGAGATATTGCGCTCCCGAGCCGAGACGGCCTCCTGCGCCGAGACGAAACGGCAACAGCATCTTCTGAAGCGCCCCGCCCGACGGGTGCATGACGAGCCCGTTGCGCAGGCAGACGACACGAGTGTGCGGCGCCGCCTGCCCGGCTTCGCGTTCCCATTCCACACACAGGTCGGCGAGAAAGTCCGTTCCCGCCGCTGTGTCCTCGGTGACGATCTCGGTTCCCCGATCGCCGTAGTAGCCGATGCCTGACGCGTTGAGTAGAACCGGCGGCGTTGCCGCGCCGCGAATGGCCGCCACGATGCTGCGCGTCGACAGCACGCGGCTGCTGCGGAGAGCGTCCTTGCGCGCAGCCGTCCATCTGGCGTCCGCAATTCCCTCGCCCGCGAGGTTGACGACCGCATCGGCGCCGTCGAGCGCGGCGGCCCAGGGTCCGGTGCCGCCGTCCGGCGTCCACTGTTCCTGGTCGCGGGTCCGTGGCCGCCTGGTGAGCGTGGTGACGGTATGACCAAGGTGCCGCAGGCGGCCCTGCAGCGCTCGGCCGAGGAACCCGGTTCCGCCCGCAATCACGATACGCATCGCCAGGAGATCGTACTTCCGGGGGGCAGGCCCCGTGAGCACGCAGGACACGCGCCCGCCACGCTCGCAGCAACCGCCAGGTGACGGGGCCGGGACCCCACGTAACGAAGCAGTTGACATCCAGCTGGAAATTAACTAAACAGTTAGTTAATGAAACCGTCGGCTCGGAAAGGCGGCCCGAGGGCCGGAGCGGACGCGGGCGCAACCCGGGCGGCGCTCTTCCGTGCCGCCGCCGACCTCTTCTCCCGGCGCGGCTTCGACGGCGTGACCGTCGACGACATCGCCAGAGCCGCCGGCGTCAACCGGGCGATGCTCTATTACCACTTCACCGACAAGCTGGCGCTCTACCGGGAGATCGTTTCCACGATGCTCGACGAGGCCGGCGCCCGCGTCTCCGCCGTCGTCAACGAGCCGATCTCACCGGCCGACAAGCTGCACCGCTTCATCGCCGGGTTCGTCGCGCTCGCCGATTCACACCCCTACTTTCCACCGTTGATGCTGCGTGAGATCGCGGAGGGCGCGCTCCACTTCGACGCCGAGATCCTCACGCGCATGCGCGCGGTGTTTCTCGCCTTCGGCCGCGTGCTCGCCGAAGGCCAGCAGGCGGGCGTCTTTCGCGACGTGAATCCCGTGCTCGCCTACATGAGCGTGCTCGGCCCGATGCTGCTCAACGCCGCGCGCGAGCGCGCCGCCGCACAGCCGGGACGCGATCGCCTGCCGATGTTCATCCAGGTCCCGCACGACGATCTCACTGCGCACATGCAGTACGCGGCACTCCAGATGCTGAAGAAGGACTGACACCGATGAAAGTTGCTCTGACCTTCGGGATTCTGATTGTCCTCACCGCCTGCGCGTCCGAGCCGCCGGCCAACGAGATCCGCGCCTCGGGCCACGTCGAAGCCACCGAGGTGCGCCTGGCGCCAGAAACGGGTGGACGCATCGTCGAGCTCGCCGTCAAGGAGGGTGACACCGTCGAACAAGGCGCGCTGATTCTTCGCCTCGATCCGCGCACCCCCACGCTGGCCGTCGAGAGGGCGAAGGCCGAGCAACGCCATGCCGAAGCACAGCTCCGGCTGCTGCAAGCCGGGGCCCGTCCCGAGGACATCGCCCAGGCGCAGGCGCAGGCCCAGGCCGCGCGCGACGACCTGGCCGCGGCACGCGCCGAATTGGCGTCGGCCGAAGCGGACTTCGAGCGCTTCGAGGCACTGCTCGAGGCCAATGCGGGCTCGCGCAAACAGCGAGACGACGCCGCAACCCGGCGCGACGTGGCGCGCGAGCGCGTGCAAGCGGCGGAGAGCCGCGTCCGGGCCGCCGACCAGGTGACGGCACGACTGCGCGCGGGCGCGAGAGCCGAGGAGATCGAAGCCGCGCGTGCGCGCATCGCCGCCGCGGCTGCGGCTGTCGCGACCGCGGAGGAAGCCTTGAACGACACCACTCTCCGCGCACCGATCGCGGGCGTCGTGACAGAGACGCTCGTCTCGCTGGGCGAGGTGATCGCGCCGCGTGCTCCCGCCGCGGTGCTCGCTGACCTGGCTCACGCGTGGGCGGATGTCTTCGTGGCCGAACCAGCCATTCCGCGGCTTCGCCTCAACCAGCCGGCGACGATCTTCACGGACGCCGGGGGCGCCGGCATCAGCGGCACCGTCAGCTACATTTCGCCAAAAGCCGAGTTCACTCCGCGCAACGTACAAACCGCCGAAGAGCGCTCGAAGCTGGTGTATCGCGTGCGCGTCTCGGTGCAGAACGATGACGGCGTGCTCAAGCAGGGCATGCCCGTCGAAGCGGTGCTGCCGCTCCAGCCGGTGCCATGACGCCCGCACTGTCCTTCGACCGTGTCACGAAGCGCTACGGCACCCTCGCCGCCGTCGAATCGCTGACGTTCGACGTCCGCGCGGGTGAGATGTTCGGTCTCATCGGACCGGACGGAGCCGGGAAGACGACGTCCATTCGCGTGCTGTGCGGGCTGTTGCATGCCGACGCCGGCGCGGTCCGCGTGCTCGGCTTCGATCCGGTGAAGCAGCATCGCGAGATTACCGCGCGCGTCGGATATCTCTCGCAACGCTTCAGCCTGTATGGCGACCTCACCATCGACGAGAACATCGCCTTTTTCGCGGAGATTCATGGCATGTCCCATTACGCCGCACGTCGCGATCGGCTGCTCGAGATGATGCAGTTGACGCCGTTCCGCGGCCGGCTCGCCGAACAGCTGTCGGGCGGAATGAAGCAGAAGCTCGCGCTCGCCTGCACGCTCGTCCACGAACCGGAGGTGATCCTCCTCGACGAGCCCACGACCGGCGTGGACCCCGTGTCGCGCCGCGAGTTCTGGAAGCTGCTGTCGCAGTTTCTCGCCACGGGCATCACCATTCTGATGTCGACGCCCTACCTCGACGAGGCCGAACGCTGCACGCGCGTTGCGTTGCTCGACCGCGGCCGGTTGATGGCGGTTGACACACCGGAATCGCTGCGGGCGAGTCTCGCCGGCACCATGTTCGAGATCGTCGTGGCTGACGTCGAGCAGGCCCAGGCTGTGCTGCGCGCACATGGCGTTGACGCACACATATTCGGCGACCGCCTGCACGCCTGGGTGCGCGAGATGGACGCGCGATTGGCTTCGCCGGCGGCTTTGAAGGACCGCCCAGGCGCCAAACGGTTCGCGAGCCTTCTGCCCGACGCCCACGTCCGCGTCATCACGCCGTCTCTCGAAGATGTTTACATCGCACGCATGACGGAGCTCCGCACATGAGACGAATCGTCCTCGCCCTCCTGGTTCTCGCCTGGTGCGCCCCGGCTGCACACGCCCAGGACACAGCGCCTGTGGCACTGACGCCGGACGAGGCCATTGCCCGTGCCATGGCGCATAGCCAGCGTCTGGCGGAGGCGGAGGCGCGTGAGGCTGGTGCCGAGGCGGCGGTGGAGTCCAGGCGCGCTGCCGAACGTCCGGCGCTTGGCCTCACCGCGGGATACACGCGCACGAATCACGTCGACGAGTTCGGGGTGCCGCAGCCAGACGGCACGCTCCGCGTGATCTATCCCGACATCCCCGACAACTACTTCACGCGCGCCACACTGCAGTGGCCAATCTACACGGCAGGCCGGACCGATGCGCTGATTCGAGCGACCGAAGCCGAAGCGCGCGCCGCCGGGGCCGACCTCCGCGTCGCGCGCGCAGACTTGCGCCTCGAGGTGCTTCGCGCGTACTGGGCGCTGGTGACGGCGACGGAGTCGGTGCGTGTCTTCGAGGAAGCGCTGACGCGCGCAGACACCCACCTCAGCGACGTCCGCAGCCGGTTCGACATTGGCCTGATCCCCCCGAACGAAGTGTCCTCGGTCGAGGCCCAGCGCGCGAGGCAGCAGATGCAATTGATCGAAGCACGCAATCTCCGCAGCAGCGTCCTCGAGGGTCTCCGGCGCCTGACCGGGATCACCACGGACATCTCGGTCCAGATGTTCTCCGGTACACGGGCCCAGGCACCTGTGCAGGTCGGGGACGCCGCTCCGTTACGGCCCGAACAGGAGGCGTTGCGTGCGCGTGTCACCGCCGCCGAAGAGCGCGTCGAGGCCGTGCAGGCCGGACGGAGGCCAACGGTGTCGTTCACGGCGGCGGCCGACTACGCGAACCCGAACCCGCGGATCTTTCCCCGTACAGACGTCTGGCGGACATCCTGGGAAATTGGCGTCGTGGCCGCGTGGACGCTGTGGGACGGCGGTCGGCTCGCTGCCGAATCCGCCGAAGCGGCCGCGGCCGCACGCGCGCTTCGTGCGCGGCAGGCTGACGTGGATGCGCTCTTGACGACTGAAGTCCGCCAGCGGCGGCTGGACCTCGACTCGGCGCGCGCCGCACTCGATGCTGCCGATGTAGCGGTCCAGAGCGCGACCGAGGCCCGCCGCGTCGTCAGCGAACGATTCACCGTTGGCGTGGCGACGAGCACCGATGTCCTCGACGCGCAGGTGGTCCTCCTGCAGGCGGAGCTCGACCGGACACGCGCCCTGGCCAACATCCGCCTGGCTGAAGCGCGGCTCGACCGCGCCATGGGGTTGCCCTGAGCGACATGGTCACGCGATCCAAGGGGAACGGCATGGCGGCCATCGAAGTCCGCGAGCTGACACGACGATTCGGTGCCTTCACGGCGGTGGACCGCCTGTCGTTCGACGTCCAGCCGGGCGAGATCTTTGGATTCCTCGGCGCCAACGGCGCCGGCAAATCCACCACGATCCGTATGCTCTGCGGGTTGCTGCGCCCGACCAGCGGCACCGCAGTGGTCGGCGGCATTGACGTGTCTCGTGATCCCGAGGGCGTCAAGCGCCGGATTGGCTACATGTCGCAGCGTTTCTCGCTGTACGAGCGGCTGACGATCGAGCAGAACATCCGATTCTTTGCCGGGCTCTATGGCCTCCGCGGGCAGGTCTTCGAAGACCGGCGGGCGTTCGTGCTCGACATGGCCGGACTCGACGGCCGCGAACGGACGCGAACGAGCGATCTGGCGGGTGGCTGGCGGCAGCGGCTGGCCCTTGGCTGCGCCATCCTTCATCAGCCGCCGATCGTGTTTCTCGACGAGCCGACGGGCGGCGTCGATCCGTTGTCGCGACGCCAGTTCTGGGAATTGATCAGCTCCCTGTCGCGAAGCGGCACGACGGTGCTCGTCACCACGCACTATCTGGATGAAGCCGAACACTGCCATCGTCTGGCCATCATTCACGCGGGTCGTCTCTCTGCGCTGGGTACGGCGGCCACGCTCAAAGAACGCTTCTCCGCCCGGCCCATTGTCGAAGTGCAGGCTTCGGACCCGGTGGCCGTCATGTCTGCGCTCGAAGCCATGCCAGAGGTCGAGAAGACCAGCCTGTTCGGGACCGCCGTCCACGCGGTGCTTCGTAGTGGCGCAACCGATCCACGCGGGTTGGCGGCGGCCCTGACCGCCGGCGGGCACCGCGTCTCGTCCGTCACGCGCGTTACCGCGTCGCTCGAAGATGTCTTTCTCGATGTCGTCGAAGAGATGAGCGAGGCTCGCTGATGCGAAAGGCGCTGGCCGTCGCACACAAGGAACTACGGCAGATTGGGCGCGATCGACGAACGCTGCTGATGCTGCTCTTCATGCCCGCTTTGTTCCTGCTGTTGTACGGTTACGCGCTCAACTTCGATATCCGCAACGTTGCCCTTGCCGTCGAGGACCGCGACCGATCGACCCAGAGCCGCACGCTGGTGTCTGCGTTCGTGAACTCCGGCTACTTCGAGCAGGTGGCGGAAGTCACCAATCCAGCAGAGCTCGATCGGTTGTTCAACCGCAACGAGGCGCGTGCCGCCCTGGTGATTCCCGCCAGCTACGGCCGCGACGTGTTGAGCAGGCGCCCGGCGCAAGTCCAGGTCATCGTGGATGGTGACAATGCAAACACCGCGACGACGGTCATGGGGTATGCCCAATCAATCGTCGCCGAAGTCGCGGCAGATACCGCCGGCGTCACGATCGCGCCTCCGCTGCGCCTCGAGCCGAGGGTCTGGTACAACCCGCAACTGCGCAGTACGCTGTTTCTCGTCCCAGGCCTCATTGCGTACATCGCGATGATCACCGCCGTCATTTCGACTGCCCTTTCCGTCGTTCGCGAAAAAGAGCGCGGGACGATGGAGCAGGTAAGGATGTCGCCGATTCGCCCTGCTGCGTACGTCCTGGGCAAGACGATTCCGTACCTCGCCCTGTCGTTCATCTCGGCGCTGTTGATCGTCTTCGCGGCCATGCTGCTGTTCGAGCTGCCGATGCGCGGATCGTGGCTGCACCTGTGTGGTGCCATCGCGCTCTTCCTCATCGGCGCGCAGGCACAGGGGCTGGTGATCTCGAGCATCGCGCCGACCCAACAGGTGGCATTTCAGGTGGCGCTGCTGTCGTCGTTTCTGCCGACGTTCATTCTGTCCGGCTTCATCTTTCCGATCACGAGCATGCCGGCGGCGGTTCAGATCGTGACCTACGTCATCCCGGCGCGGTACTTCATCGTGGCGCTGCGGGCGATCGTCCTGAAGGGCGCCGAACTGGCCGCGTTCTGGACGGACCTGATGGCGCTTGCGCTCTTCGCCACCGTGATGCTGGCGCTGGCGTCGATTCGCCTGTCCCGGGAGTGGGCGTAATCATGCGGCGTGTATGGCACCTGATGCGCAAGGAGCTGATCGAGCTCGGTGACGACCCCCGTCTGTTCGGGATTGTCATCGTCGCGCCCATTCTGCAGCTCACCGTGTTGGGTTATGCCGCGACGACAGACGTCAAGGATGTGCCGGTCGTGGTCGCGGACGCCGACCGTTCTGCAGCGAGTCGCGAGCTGGTCACTCGCTTCGATGCGTCCGCCAACTTCACCGTTGTCGGTCTCGTGGGATCGACCGACGGCATCGACACGTGGCTCGAACGCGGCGATGCCTGGATGGCCCTTGGGATCCCGGCGGGCTATGGAGAAACGCTCCGGCGTCACGAGACAGCCGCGATTCAGGTCGTCGCCGACGGCACGGACTCCAATTCGACGACGGTGGCGCTGTCCTATGCGCGGGCGCTCATCGCCGGCTACTCCGAAGATCTTCTTGCCGATCGTCTTGGTGGACGCGCGCCTCCGCCGCCGGTCACCGCGAGCATCCGCGTGTGGTTCAATCCCGACCTGGTCAGCCGGGACTTCATGATCCCCGGCATTGTGGCGTTGCTGCTGCTGGTGGTCACGACCAACCTCTCCGCGATGGCGATCGTTCGGGAGAAGGAGATCGGCACGCTGGAGCAGTTGAACGTGACGCCGCTTGCGCGCTGGGAACTGATCACCGGGAAGCTCCTGCCCTATGCGTTGATCGGCATCGTCGATGTCGTCCTTGTCCTGGTGGTGGCGATCCTCTGGTTCGAAGTACCCATGCGCGGCAGTCTGGCGCTGCTGTTTGCGATGAGCCTCGTTTATCTGATGACCACGCTCGGGCTTGGGCTGTTCATCTCGACCATCTCGTCCACACAGCAGCAGGCGATGATGACGACCACCTTCTTCTTCCTGACGCCGATGATCTACCTGTCGGGTTTCATCTTTCCGATTGAAAACATGCCGGGATGGATCCAGCCTGCGACGTACCTCATCCCTTTGCGCTATTTCCTGGTCATTCTGCGCGGCCTCTTTCTGAAAGGCGTGGGGCTCGAAACGTTCTGGCCCGAGGCGCTGGCGCTGTTTGGCTGGGGCGTCGCCATTCTGTGGCTGGCGACGATCAGGTCGAGCAAACGCCTGGCGTAAGGCGTAGGATGCGGCAGATGCTCACTAGGCTTCGCCGCGCGCGGCGCGCATGCCCTCTTCTTCATCGACAAACGCCAGCAGCGCCGCGCCCGCGGCGAAGAACGTGATGATGAAGAGCACGGCCAGGCGGCTCGATCCGGTGATGATGACGCTCAGCGTGAAGACCAGCGGACCCAGCACGGTCGCAAAGCGCTCCGCGACGGCATAAAACCCGAAGAACTCCGACGCCTTGTTGACGGGGATGAGCCGCGCAAACAGCGCGCGGCTGAGCGCCTGCGCACCGCCCTGGACCGTGGCAATCATCGCCGCCAGCATGAAGAACTGTGTCACGGTGGTCATGAAGTAGCCGATGATGGTGGCCACCGTGTACACCGCCAGCGCGATGAACAGCGCGCGCTTGGTCCCGATGCGCGTCCCGAGGGCGCCGAAGAGAAAAGAAAATGGGATGCCGAGAAACTGTACCATCACGAACGCGGCGATCTGCGCGTTCTGATCGATGCCGATTTCTGCGCCGTAGACCGCGGCCATCCGGATGATGGTCTGAATCCCGTCCTGGTAGAGCAACATCGCGAGAAACAGCGTGAAGGCGTGCTTATAGCGCCGCATCTCCGCGAAGGTGCGACCGAGCCGTCCGAACGCGGCGCCAAAGACGTTCATGCTCGCCGTTTCGCCCGCCTCGAGCACGACCGGCGGCTCTGGGACGCGACGCAGTAGCGGGATCGAAAAGATCAGCCACCAGACGGCCACGCTGACAAACGCCGCTTTCGTCGCCGCGGCGGCGTCCGCGAAACCGAACCACTCGGGCTGCAGAATCCACGCGAGGTTCAGCAGCAGCAGCGTGCCGCCCCCAAGATAGCCCAAGGCGTAACCGGCGGCCGACACGCGGTCCGTTTCTTCGGGCTTCGCCACGGTGGGCAACAGCGAATCGTAAAAGACCGTCGTACCCGATACGCCGATATTGCCGACGAAGAAGAGGAGCGAGGCCAGCATCCAGTCGCCGCGCTGGATCAACACCATCGCGGCAGCGGCGCTGACGCCGATCATCATGAAGATCGCCAACAGCCTTTTTTTCAGGCCGGTGAAATCCGCGACGGCTCCGAGGATGGGCGACGCAAATGCGATGAACGCGACCGAGACGGTGGTGATCGCGCCGAATCGCGCCGTGGCCTGCGCCGGCTCGAGGCCGGCCGCCGCATACGTTGCGTAGAAGGGAGGAAAAACGGCCGTGACGATGGTGGTGAAGTAGGCGGAGTTGGCGCAGTCATACCACGCCCAGGCGCGTTGCTCGGGCGTGACCAGACCGACTTTGGCGAGCGCTCGTGCGATCACGCCCGCACAGCTTAGATCAGCTCGCCCGCGCTTGCACGATGGGCACGAAGGGCACGAAGAAATTCTATTTGCTGATCGTCGTGTCCATCGTGCCCTTCGTGTTTACCGCTGGATACGAACCGAACCGCTGAAGGT
Organism: Vicinamibacterales bacterium; assembly: GCA_035512515.1. Taxonomy (GTDB): domain Bacteria; phylum Acidobacteriota; class Vicinamibacteria; order Vicinamibacterales; family UBA2999; genus JACCSI01. The sequence goes on along the minus strand of DATKDY010000138.1, from coordinate 4,427 downwards.
ATTGAGCCGGAAGTTGCTGCTGCCGCCGCCGTTGAGCGCGCCGCGGAAGTTGCGGCGGCTGCTCGAGGACAAGGTCACCGGCAGATCGCTGTTGAAGCTGCCGCTGAAGCTATCGAAGGTGATGTCGCCGCGTGCGTTGTCGGGCAGGCGGAGCGTCACGTCGCCGCTGAACGTGTTGACATTCATGTCGTCGCCGTCAGCCCAGCTGCGCGCTTCGACGGTGACGCGGCCGCTGAACGTCTTGACCCGCTTCGGGCCGGTCACGTCGGTCAATCGAATCTCGCTCGAGAAGCCCTCGACCACGAGATCGCCGCCGACGTTGCTCACCGTGACCGGCGCGCTGAACGTCCGCAGATCGAGCCTCACCTGATCGGGCACCTGAATGTCGAAGGCGGTCTCGACGACGTTGTCGTTGCGGCGATCGCGGAGGCGGTGGTTGGCGTCGATGTCGATGACGTTGCCGCTTTGGGTGACCTCGAGCTTGATGTCATCGAGCCGGTCGCGAGTCGCGCGCCGCACGGCCTTGATGACGACCTGGTTGCCGCTGGTCCCTGTGATGTTCACGCGGCCGGAAAACGTCTTGAGGCGCACGGTTCCGCCGGTCGCGAGCGACAGCGTGCGATCGACGGTTTCGGTTTCGCGGGGGCCACGGGAGCGGTCCTGGTCGCGGTCGCGGCCACTCTGCGCGGCGGCGGGAGCGCTCAGCACCAAGGCGAAAATGAGGGCGAAGATCGGGATAATTCGGCGTTGCATGCTGTCTCCTCGATTGGCCATCGCACCCCTGGAGGGCGGGGTTTCCACCCCGTTGCACGATGCCACATCGGAGTAGACGGGGGTTTGCCGCACAGGGTTTACGGTAAACTCGTTTTACCGCTGAGCTATCTCATCCCGCCTGCGGTTTCGCCCGATAGTACGTCCGAACGCCATGACCGAGAACCACCCCACCTACTTCCTGGCGGCCGTCGTCGCTGTGATCGCGGCCATCGCCCTGCGCCTGCTGGGGATTCCCGGGCCGTGGCCGGCCGCCATTGCTCTTTACGTGTATGGGGCGGTGGCGTGGCCGGTGCTGCGCGAGCGCATGCCATCGCTCAAGCCGTCAATGTATGCCGCGGTCTGGGTGAGCGCGGCCCTGCTCGTTATCGCGTACGAAACGCTCGGCGCGTCCTCCGCGCAGTAAACACGAAGGACACGAAGGACACGAAGGGCTCGAAGGACACGAAGGGCCGTATTGCCAAAAAGCCAGCCTTCGTGTCCATCGTGGCCTTCGTGTCCTTCGTGTTCGTGCTACGTTCGGGCGGGCGTCTATTTCACGCGCTTGCCCGTGAACGTCCCAGACGCCATGCCGCCCAGGTCCACGTTGCCCTTGACCGCCGAATTGCTTTCGATTTCGCCATCGTAGGTGACGGTGAAGGCGGTGCCCTGCGCGTCGCCGCTGAATGAGAACTTCAACGTTTTGCCGGAGACGGTGCCGGTGACGTCCGCTTCGCCAAGCTGGCCCTTGTACTTCCCGGTCAGCTTTTCGCCGTCCTGTTTGAAGATGAGCGTCGGCTGGCCGCTGCCGCCGTCGGTCTGCACGTCGAACACCCATTCGCCGGTCAGATCGAACTTCTGCGCGCTGAGGGTCGCTGTGAGCAGGAATGCGGTTGTGAGAAGGAAGAGCGTTTTCATGGCGCGTAGCTTACAACGGGTTAGGGCGGGTAGGGCAGGTAGGGCTGGTAGGGTGGGTGGCTCGCGCACCACTCACCTGGCTACTTGCCCCCCGTCTTACCTGCCGACCTGCCCAATTTACGCTTCAGTTCCGCGAGCTCCGTCAAATCACCATCCGCCTTCGCCCAGCCCTTAAGCGCCAGCGCGAACTCCGCCTTGGCGGTTGCCGCGTCTCCGGCGTGCTCCGCCGCGAGGCCAAGCGCATAATGCCCACCGGCGTACCCCGGATCGTGCTGGACCATCTGTTGCGCCATGCGGCCGGCGAGCTCCCAGTCGCCAACCGCCCGCGCGGCGCGCGCGATGCCTTCGAGCATGAACAGCGCCTGCGCCCAGTTGTCCGGGCCCGGGGCCGCCCTGACGCGTTTGGCGACCTCCTCGAGCGTGGCGCGCCCCTTCTCGCGCACGGCAGTGCGCAGGTAGAACTCGCCCTGCAACGCGAGCAGCGCGTTGGCCGCGACGGCCCCTCCAGGCGCGGTCCGAAGCAGCCTCAATGCGGTGTTCGAGGCGGCGCCTGCCTCGGTCCATTGATTCACCGCGAGAAACACGAAGCCCGATTCGATGTGTCCGGTGGCCTGGACGACGGGATGTGGATTCGCGATGAGCATCTTCGCCGCGGCATCGGCCTCCTGGTACCGCCCACGTGCGCGGAGAAACATCGGCCACTCGCGCTTGTTGTACGCCTGCACGAGCAGATTCGTCCGCAGGACAAACGCGGCTTCGAGCGCCGTTTCCGCGCGCTTCATCTGCCCGATGTACTGCAGCGAGGTGCCCAGCAGTCCCAGGTTGTGCTCGAAGTGCCAGTCGTACTCACCGGGGATCTTTTCCCGGGCGATGTACCCGCGATGCAGGCGATCGGCGGCCTCGAACTCGACGATCGCCTCGTGGATCCGCCCGGCGCGGCGCAGGTTGTGGCCGTGCATGTGCCGTGCGTGTGGGACGTCCGCCGCGTGTTTTGCGTACAGGGCACTGTTGTCGAGCGCCTCTTTCTGACGGCCGGTGTTCTCGAACGCGTGCGTCAGGTAGTGGCGCGCCGCGAAATGATCCGGGACGATCGTCAGTGCACGCTCGTAGTGCTTGACGGAGGCCGCCTGGCTGCCCTGTCCCCGCTCGGCAGGATCCGGCGATTCGGCCATGCCGCGCAGCAGCATGAACTCCACGTCCGTCGGGTGCGCGGCGATCGCGGCATCGAGTGCCTTGCGATACGCCGCGAGTTTCGCCGGATCGCCCGGCGCGTCTTCAGCCGCCATCTGCAGCACGCGCGCCTCGACGTGACGGCGATCGTGATCGGACAATGAGGCACTCATCGCCCGAGCGGCATCAATCGCCCGGTTCGCTTCGGCGGGACGACTGAGCTCGACGTAGGCGATGCTGAGGCCGACATGCGCCAGCGCCAGTGTCGGAGCGATCTTCAGGGCGGCGTTGAACGACCGCGCCGCTTCAATCCACACGTAAGAGTGCAGATAGGCGAGCCCTTGATCGTAGAGCGCCTGCGCCTGCCTGGACGACGTGGCCGCGGGATCGTGCGCGACGCCGATGCCGGGGCGAAGTGCCACGGTCCGCTCGACGATCTCCAGCGGAATGGGCGCTAATCGGTGAGACGCGTGCTGCGCAGACGCGGGGAGCGCGCAGGCCACACAGGCCAGCGCCAGGAAGATGCGCATGGGACTACGGTAGCAGAGAGGGCGGGTAGGGCGGGTAGGGCTGGTGGGAGGCGAGTAGGCCCCGTCCCTACCAGCCCCACCCGCCTTACCCGCCCTAGCTCCCTATCAGAACGAGAACTGCCCGCCCAGCTTGAAGAAGCGGTGCTGCAGCACGTTCGTCGGACGAAGCCACGCACTGGTCGCGCCTGTCGAGTAAACCGGGTTCACGCTGAAGGGCCAGCTGCTGTTGAACACGTTATACAGATCGAAGTCGACCCGCAGGCGGTAGCGACCCATATCGAATCGTTTCCCAAAGCGCAGGTCGAGCTGACTGAGGTTGTGATCGCCGTACCAGGCGCCGTCTCGGATGATCGGGACGAGGCGAAACGCGACACCGGTCAGGTTCCGGCCGAGCGACGGCCGGGCCACGACACTGGTGACCGGCCACAGTGCGGCAATGCTGGTTCCACCGGCGCCGCCCGCCTGCACGCCACGGCTGAACTGGTACGTGCCCGAGAAGCGCACGCCGAACGGGAGTGGGTACGATCCCGAGATCTTCAGGTCGGGTCGATACGGGTACTTCCGGTCACAGGCCCGGCTGTCGGGATACTCGGCGAAGTTGCCGTATTCGATGCCCGCCTGTGCCAGGTTGCAGTTATTGAAGCTTCGAGAGGTCGCAGCAATGCCGCCTTTGAGGAAGGCGCCGTTCGGGAAGCGACCCTCGAGGTTGACGTCGAACCCCTGATAAATACTCGTCTCGCCGCCGAAATCATCCGAGAAGCGAATCAGGTTATCCGCCGGCAGCCCGCGTGCGAACTCTGACGGCTTCAGATCCGGCACGCCGCACACCTCGTAGCCCCCGCCTCCAGGCAGGTCAGGATCGATCGGGGTGTTCACGCAGAAGTAGTCGTAGCTGCTGGCATCGAATCGCGTGTCATCGGTGAAGGTCTGATTTCCGAAGGAGCGCCGGTAATACCCGCCGTTGACGGCGACGCGATTGGACAACTGGTGCTGCGCGGCCACGGTCCATTCCACGTTGTAGCTGCGCTTGCCCCAGCCGTTGAGGACTCCGGGGTCGTA
>DATKDY010000137.1:0-3343 GCA_035512515.1 Vicinamibacterales bacterium | reverse complement strand
CGTCCCGTACTTCCGCCCGACGGTAAGCCGCCAGAGATCTGAAGGTCTTCGCCGCCTCGGGTGCCAGGACGACCTCGTACCGCATTCTGGCCAGAATATAGCCAGATTGGACACTTGGTCAAATTAAGCCGTTGCGGTCTAAACGCCGCGCTCAGCGGCCGAGGCGAGCAGCGCGAGCGTCGGGCCGCTGGAGCGCGAAGTTCGACGCCTCATGGTCCATTCATTCCCGGATCAGATCGGCTTGCAGCATCAGCGAGTGCGGGATGGTCAAGCCGAGCTGCTTCGCCGTCTTAAGGTTGATGACAAGGTCGAACTGTGTCGGCTGTTCGATGGGAAGGTCCGCGGGCTTCGCGCCTTTGAAGATCTTGTCGACGTACGTAGCTGCGCGGCGATACAGATCGTTGAAATCCGTCCCGTAGGACATCAGACCACCAGCGTCCGGGAAGTGCCGTAGCGTGTAAATCGACGCGAGCCTGTTCTGGAGCCCGCGCTCTGCGATCTGCTTCAGGCGACCGCTGAACATCGGGTCACCAAGAACCATAAAAGCCTCAACGCGCTCCTTCTTCATCACGGCAAAGGCGGGGTCGATGTCGACAGGTGCTCTGACCTCGATGGGGAGGACCGTCACGCCAACTGCTGGCGCTGTCGCCTGGAGACTCTTCAGTTGGGGTGGGTGCGAGGGGGTGACCGGGTTCCATAGGACGGCGACACGCCGCGCCGAAGGGACAGCCTCCCTGAGAAGCCCGAGCCGCTTGGGGCCCAGATCGCCATGAAAGTCCGCCAAGCCCGTAACATGTCCGCCGGGCCGCGCCAGACTGACGACCAACCCGGTGCCGACAGGATCGGCATCCACTGCAAAAACGACAGGGATCCTCCTGTCTGCCTCATTCGCAGCCCGGGCCGCCAGCCCACCGTGGACGACGATGATGTCCACCTTGAGGCCGACCAGCTCCACGGCCTGTTCGCGAAGTCGAACTGCGTTGCCTGCCGCATAGCGCTCTTGGATGACGATGTCCCTCCCCTCCAGATATCCCAACTCTCGTAGCCCTTGCCGAAACGCGGCGACGTGCACGCTGTAGGTTTCGGCCGAGGCGAGCGACAAGAAGCCGATGCGGTGAATCTTCTCCGCCTGCTGCGCCTGGGCGGCGAGCGCCGGAGCGAAAAAGGCAAGGACAAGAGCGAAGGTGAGGGCCCCAAGATGAATCACCGACCTACCACTCTCAGCCCGCGTCGATCCCGCGGCATCCTCTTCCCGCAACCGCTCTCGGGCGGCGCCTGACAAACCCACCATGCCCTATCCGTCCGTCTGTGCGGCGAACGCGCAGGCTGAGCGGCCGGCGTCCAGCCGGACCGCTCAAGCCTGTTGTTGGGCGGCTCACCGGAGCACCCGAACGTCATGTCGCTCATTCTTGCTGCGTCCGCAAGGATTCATACGCGGCGGTCGCGAGACATGGGCGGCCATCACTCAATCACGTGGTCGGCCCACAGCAGGAGCGACTGCGGAATCGTGAGGCCGAGGGAGCGCGCGGTCTTGAGGTTGATGACCAGATCGAACGTCGTCGGCTGCTCGACGGGGAGATCCGCGGGGTTCGTGCCACGCAGAATCTTGTCCACGTAATCCGCGGCACGCCTATGGTAATCCGCTTGAACCGCTCCGTACGCCATGAGACCTCCGCGTCGCGCCCAAGCACTCGCCGCAAACATTCCCGGAAGCCGAGCCCGAGCTCCCAAGTCAACGATCTGCTGCGGGAAGGAGAACAGGAACGGAGGGCCCTGCTGCACGATGTACGCGCCCACTTTCCGCTCGACCATACCGGCGAAGGCACGCTCCACTTCCGGAAGAGTACTCGCCTCAAACACGAGAAGTTCCATCCCCAGGGCCCGGGCGGCTTCCCGCATCTCTTTCGACTGGACGGGGTAGAGCGCGTACGCAGGATTGGCAATGTAGCCCACCCGGGTCAGATCGCCGATGGCCTCCTTGAGCAGCGCTAAACGCTTGGGCATGATCTCGCGGTTGATCGAGGCGATGCCCGTGAAGCTGCCCCCGGGCCGGGCGAAGCTCGCGACCAGGCCGATCGTGACCGGCTCGCTCACCTCGCTGAATACGACGGGGATCTTCGTCCCTGTCTTCTTGAGGGCCAGAGCCGCAGGGGTCGTCCGTACGTAGATCACCTCCACCGGGAGGCGCGACAATTCAGCCGCGAGCTCGTGGAGAGGCTTGGCGCCCGTTCCCGCCCAGCGGTACTCGATGGCGAGATTCTGACCATCGACCCAGCCATGCTCCCGCAACCCTCCGACGAACGCTTCGACGGCGGGCGCACTCGGGCCTGGGGAACCGGAGGACAGAAACCCGAGCTGCCGGACCTTCCCCGTCTGCTGCGCCCCCGCAGCCAGCGCCGCCGCGAGCAGCAAGACGGCCAGCACGGTGGCGAGCGTGGTGATCCTCGGCTTCACGCCATCCCTCCCGCGTTGTGATCACCGCGGCGCGCGCGAGTGGTCTGCCCAACGATCACGCTCAGCGGCCGAAGAGCGAGCAACGCGAGCGCTCGGGCCGCTGCAGCGTGGGGTTGGACGGAGCCTAGCCACCGCGGTGAAGCACCATTTCATCTGTCGAGACGAAGCCGAGCGCCGCGTAGATAGGTCGTCCCGCTTCAGAGGCAAGGAGGCGCACTGTGTTAACGCCCTGGCTCCAGCACCAGCTCAGCACGAGTTCACTCAGGTCTCGGGCAAGCCCCATCTTCCGCACCAACGGCCTGGTGTAGACGTCCCCGACGAACCCGTATCTCGGGTTCTTGAAATAGCGATAAGGGAGGTCTGCTTTGATGAATCCGCCGGCCATCGCTACGATCTCATCCCCTTCAACCGCCACGAAGTGCGCTGCCTCGCCGGCATCGTAGAGGCGCTCATAGTCCGCCAGAACGAGCTCCTCGAACCGATCGGCGAGCAGGTGCGCACGCCCCGTCTCGGCAAACATCGATGCTTTAAGCGCAATGATTGCCGGAAGGTCAGCCTTCGTCGCAGCCCGCTGGATCACTGTAGTAGCCACCTCGCTGCCGTCTAACGCCTTGGCGCTGAGCGGCCGGCGTAGCCGGTCCGCTCAAGCGGCCTGTTAGCCAGCCTACCGTTACGGCGTGTACCGGTACACATTGCTGTCGCGTAGGGTGAACCCCAACCGCTGATAGAGGCGGTTAGCTGCGTCTCGTGAGGGCCGAGATGTAAGCTCGACGGTTCGAGCGCCCAATCCAACTGCCCGCCGGACAGCCTCCTGGCTCAGCGCTTCGCCCACGCCGCGGCCTCTCATCGTCTCGTCTACCACCACGTCCTCGATCCAGGCCCGCATGCC
>DATKDY010000136.1:0-5040 GCA_035512515.1 Vicinamibacterales bacterium | reverse complement strand
GCGCGCATGAACGCGCTCACCAACGGCCCAGACTTGGCTTTTGCCCGGCAGAGCTGCCAGGGTCTCCATCGCAAAATCGGCCACGACCTCATTGAACTGGCCCACGAGGCCCTGGTCTGAACCGAACACGACGGCACCGATCGCGTTCCGCGCGGGTCGTCCATTCTGATCGCTCGACAAGAGCGCGGGCCCGTCCGCCCGAAAGCACGCGCCCAGACCCAACTCCACGGTCCGATAGTACTCGCCTAGCGCGCGTACCGATTCTTCGTACTGCCCAATACTCGAGGCGGCCAGGGCCTTCATCGTGCGAACCACGGATTGTAGATCTCCAGCGCTGGCGATCTTTCGGCGGAGACTCGCCGTCGTGTCGCTCACGACTTCACCTTCCGTGCCGCTTTGGGTTCGATCTCCGTCTGGGCCTCCGGTCTGGATTTGGGATCAGGCTGCGACCCTCCCTTGGCTTCGGGTTTGAGGTCGGGCGTAGGCTGGAAACGCGCCAGCGCTCGGCCGGAGACGTCGAGAATCATCTTGCGATCCTCCTCCTCCAGTTTCGCGGTGGCGTCGAACCGCGCACGCACATCGTCCGGAATGGCCGCGGCCGCCTCGCGCACGGCGTGCTCGGCATCGGGCATCTGATCGAGCGGCACCGGATCGAAGAGCTCCGCGGTCAAAGCCAGTAGCACAGCGATCTGTGCGGACACAGCGACCGGGGCGAACTCCGGTTGCTTGAGGCAAGCGCGGATTCTCCGTCCATGTTCCATGGTCTTGCGAGTGTCCTCATCCAGCCGGGCACCGAACCGGGCAAACGTCTCGAGCTCCTCGAACTGCGCGTAGGCAAGCTTGAGGTCGCCCGCCACTGCGCGGTAGGCCGCGCGCTGCGCCTTGCCGCCGACGCGCGAGACGGATTTACCAACATCGACCGCGGGCAGCACCCCCAATTCGAACAGCCTGGGCGAGAGGTAGAGTTGTCCATCCGTGATCGAAATAAGGTTTGTTGGAATGTATGCAGAAATATTCTGCGCTTCGGTCTCGATGATGGGCAGGGCCGAGAGCGACCCGCCTCCGAGGTCCGCGCGAAGATGCGTCGCCCGTTCGAGCAGGCGCGAGTGGATGTAGAAGATGTCGCCCGGGAACGCTTCGCGTCCGGGCGGTCGACGGAGTAGGAGGGACAGCTCGCGATAAGCGCGGGCGTGCTGCGTCAGATCGTCGTAGACGATCAGCACGTCGCGGCCCGCTTCCATGAAGTGCTCGGCGATGCTGGTCGCCGCGTAAGGAGCGATGTAGGTCAGACCTGGCGGGTCGTTGCCCTCAGTGACGACCACGATGGTGTACTCCATGGCGGCCCTCTCCCGCAGGATCGCCACGGTCTTCGCCACGGCCGAAGCTCGCTGACCAATGGCGCAATAGACACACAAGACATTCTGGCCCCGTTGGTTGAGGATGGTGTCGATTGCAATGGCGGTCTTGCCTGTCTGCCGATCACCGAGAATGAGCTCACGCTGGCCGCGCCCGATCGGGATGATCGCATCGATGACCTTGATGCCGGTCTGGAGCGGCACGGTAACCGGTGCGCGGTCCATGATGTGCGCGGCAGGGCGTTCGATGGGCATGCGCTCGCGTGCCGAGATCGGCCCGTTCCCATCGAGAGGTCGACCGAGCGGATCGATCACGCGTCCGATCAATCCGTCGCCTACGGCGACATCCATCACTCGACCCGTACGCTCGACTTCGTCGCCAGCATGCAGATGCCAGTATTCGCCCAGCAGAACGACACCGATTGCGTCCTCATCCACGTTGAACGCGACACCGAACACTCCCCCCGGACACTTAACCAACTCATCAAAGCCCACGCTGGGAAGGCCGGAGACGATAGCGATGCCAGTGGAGATCGACGTGATCGTTCCAACCTCACGCGGCATGAACTGCGGGCTGAAGCTTTCGCGCGCGCTACGCAGCCCGTGAAAGGCATGATCGAGGACGCTTTGCAGGCTCTCAGGCGCTGTGCTCATTGGCCTCTCCTTTTAGGACAGGCACCGGCTCGGGTTTGATCCGCTGCTCCGGTTGGACTCGCTTGCCCACCAGTGCGGCGACGCTCTTCTCCAGCGACCCGAGATAGTCGTCGATGCTCCAACCCACCTTCTGTCCAGTCGTGGCGAGCTCGATTCCGCTGATCAGATCCGACGCAGTCTCGAAGCGGACGTGGACCTCGGCGGAGAAGGCTTCGTTGAGCGCATTCTGTATCGCCGCGCGCTGCGGCGTGGGCAGCTCGAATGCGCTACGCACAAGCGCAGGCTCAGACGCCGTCTTCAGGGCCGCACCAGGCGCGCTTTCGCCTGGCTATCCATCTCTCGCAAGCGGCGCGTGAACACCTCGCTCATGCGCTCTTCCAAACTCGTCGTGGCAAGATCCGTCAGCGCCTTTCGCGCGATGGCAAACACCTCTTCGCGCGTCTGTCGACCGATCGCTTGACTCAGTTCGTGGGCTTCGTTTCTCAGCGTTTCCTGTCGCTTGGCACTCAACACCTCGGCTGCCTCCCGCGCCTCGTCGAGAAGCCGCTGACGCTCGGCCTTCGCCTCATCGGTCGCCTGGCTCAAGAGTGTGGCGCGCTGCTGGTCGAATTCCTCGTTCTTGTGCTGGAACTCGGTGCGCTCCTGTTGCGCCTCGGCCTTCTTCGCGTCGGCGTCCGCGAGCTCCGCGGCGATTCGCTTCTCCCGGGCGTCGATCGCGTGGAGGATCGGCTTATAGAGAAAACGCTTCATCAGCCACACCAGGATGACGAAGTTGAGCGCCTGCGCACCGACGGTGAACCAATCGATGAGCACGAATCACCTTCCCGCGGCTTGAGCGATGACGTGGTTCCAGAACGGATTGGCAAAGATGAGAATCATCGAGACTACAAAGCAGTAGATGGCCGTGGACTCGATCATCGCCAAACCCACGAACAAGGTTCGGGTGATGGTGGCGGACGCGTCGGGTTGCTGCGCCAGCGAGCTCAGCGCCGTCGCGACCGCCCGCCCTTCCGCTAGCGCGGGCCCCATGGTGCCGAACCCGGTCGTGATGCCGGCGACAACAATCGATGCCACCGCGATGATCGTCATGCTATCCATAGCTTCTCCTCTTGCTGTCGTCCTTCATGCTTCGCTCGGCGCCGGCTTCAAGTTGGGTGTGCGCGCTCGCGTGGCGGCGGCGATGTAAACCGCGGCCAGGATGCTGAAGATGTAGGCCTGCACCATGCCGGTGAGCAGGCCGAGCGTCGTCATGACGATCGGAAAGATGAAGGGCGTGATCGTGAGCAGAATCCCGATGATCATCGCGCCGCTCATCATGTTTCCGAACAGGCGGACGGCCAGGGCCAGCGTGCGGGAGATCTCGCTGATGAGATTGAACGGCAGCATGATGAACGTGGGCTCGACGTACGATTTGAGATAGCCGCCCACGCCCTGCTCCTCGATGCCGAAGAGCGGCACAGCGACAAACACGCACAGCGCGAGGGCTACGGTCGTCGACAGGGATGCTGTTGGGGGCTCATAGCCGGGGATGACGATGCAGAGACTGGCCGCGGCAACGAACAGAAAGAGCGTGCCGAGAAAGCTCAGGTACTTCTCCGGATGGCGGAGGCCAACCTCCTCGATCTGTTTCTCGATCGACGTGACGACGATCTCCAGAAGGTTCTGCCAGCGCGAGCGCGTTAGGTCCTTGGATAGTCTGCGTGTGATGAGCTTTGAGCCGACCGCGAGCGCGAGCATGAGCCCCCACGTGAACACGATCGTGGCGTTGAGTTTGAAGAACCCGTATTGCAAGAAGATCAGCTCGTCGGGACTAAGGCGCATGGCTGGCCTCGTGTGTTGGGCGACGCTCGGTCTCTCCCGATGACCTCGTCAGGCGCGTCACGAGAAGGCGTGCCATGACAAACCCGAGGAGGCACAAGAGCACCCGATCCAGATGACGTCCTGAGACAACGTAGAAGCCAGCCAGAGCAACGCTCGTCCGCAAGAGGAGGCTGCCGAAAACCCACAGCGCTGGCTTTTTCGCCGACACAACCCTGCGCACCGTCCACCACAGGCCGCCGAAAAAGAGCGCGCCGAGTACAGCCCCCACCATCGACGCCAGCACCAGTGTCAGCGGGTCACTCATCGCTATCCCCCTGTTCGTCCCTCATGGCCTTGTCTTCCTTGGCGACCCAGTGCCACGCATTGAAACAGCCAAGGACAAGCCCAGCGACCAGCAGGGCCAGCGTCCAGGAATGCCGGCCCGCGTACCGCGCGTCCAACCAGAGACCAAGCCCCGCACCCAGCAGCGTGGGTATCACTACCGACCAGCCGATCAGGCCCATCATGCCTAGGCCGAACCAGACATGGCTGGGATTGCGCCGCGCTTTGAGTTTGCGGGCTGCCTTCGCGCCGACCTGCTCGGCGAAGGTCGGCCCGCCCTTCGAGCTGCTTGGCTTGTCATTCATGTTGAAAACCCCGCCAGGCGATGCAGAAATCCGGCTTCCAATTTCGCCATCACGGAGCGCACGCTCTGCTCATGGTCGTCCAGGGCGGTGAACTCCTGCTCCACGGAATCGCGCAATCTGCCCAGGTCCGTTCCCACCAGCGCCCGGCGCACGGACACGAGCACGTCCGGACCAGCCTTGACGAGCATGCCGTTGTCCACGGCAATGTAGACTTCGCCCTCCGCCTCGGTTTCGTAAGTCAGGATTCCCGGAGTGAGCGCTAGAACGCAGTCGAGTCGATGTGGCAGGAGTCCAAACGAGCCATCGCGCGTCTCCGCGACCATGCGCGACACGTCGGTCTTCTCGGCGAAGATCTGAAAGGGCAGCAGGACCTTAAGATTCATGAGCGTCGACGGCATGCGCGCCCTCCGGTTGAGCTTTCGCCCCGGGCTGCAGATGCCGTTCGGTCGTGGCACTAGCAGAGGACTTGGCCTCCGCTCCGGCTTCTGTCTCAGGTTCGGCCGGTGCTGCGGGGGCGCCGGGCTTCGCCTTTCGCTTCGCTTCGCCGATCCGCCCGATCATGTAGAGCGCGCTCTCCGGGTAGT
>DATKDY010000135.1:0-2092 GCA_035512515.1 Vicinamibacterales bacterium | reverse complement strand
GTCCAACATGAGATCGGTCATCCCGATGACCCCATTCATCGGCGTCCGAATCTCGTGACTCATGTTTGCCAGGAACTCGCTCTTGGCCTGGTTGGCGGCTTCCGCCGCGTCTCTGGCGGCCCGCAGTTCCGCCTCGATCCGCTTGCGTTCCGTGATGTCGCGGGTCGTCCCCGCCACGAACTCGACGCTGCCATCGGGCCCGCAGGCCGGCGACAAAATGTACTCGTAGCACCCATTGACCCCGGTTGGACTGGTGTAGAGAGTCTCGCCGGTCAGGCCCTTCTTCGTCTCGAACACCTCGCGCACCTGCCGCTGCAGCACCTCGGCCAAATCATCGGGATACCCGAGATCGAAGAAATTTTTTCCCACGGCGGCCTCGAGCGTGATTCCCCACAGCTCGAGCAGCGGTCGGTTGGCGAAGAGGAAGCGCCCGTCACGGTCATAGATGTAGGCGAAGTCGCTGATGTATGACAGCGTGCTGGTGAGAATTCGCTCCCGCCGTTCCGCGCGGCGGGACAACTCCACCAGCGCTTCGACGGCCAGCTTCTGCCCGGTGATGTCGGTGTCGATGGCGAGGATGGACTTCGGGTGGCCTTCCGTGTCCCGCACCAGGGTCCAGCGCACCGCCATCGTGATGTCGCGGTCGGCGCTCGTCCGCCTGGGCATCTCCCCTTTCCACGCGCCGTCGAGCAGGAGGGCGGCCTCCGCGGCCTGGTATTCGGACGGCCCCTTGCACAGCAACTCGACGGCTCTGCGGCCCACCGCGTCGTCCGCGATCCAGCCGTAGGCCTGTTCAGCCCCTTTGTTCCAATAGGTGATGCGTCCGTCCAAATCTCTCACGTAGATCGCATCATGGGCAATGTCCAGCAGAGCGGCCTGTTCCCGAAAGCCCGCCTCGCTCTCTCGCAGCGCCTTGAGCGCGTTCGCCAGCAGCACCGGCGTCCCGCTCTTCACATCGACGACGGCGTCAATCTGCCCGGAGAGCAGCGCGGCGATCGTCGCGTTCGCCTCGGCGAGTTGTTGCGCGAGGTCACTCGAGTGGCGTTGGTCGCGAGAGGTCATCGGCTCGAGAGTGCCTGGAGCAGCTGGTTCGTATCGCTCAGGCTGCCAATTACTCGTTGCACCGGTAACGGCAACAACTTCAGGAGCGTCGGCGTCACGATGATGCCATCCGCCACCGCGCGTGTCGGGTGGTCGAGCAAATCGACGATCTCGAGGTCGTGCCCCGAGGCGAAATGCTCGTCGCAGATCGCCCGGCAATTGGCGATCGCACGCACCGAGTTCGGCGCCTGACCCGCGACATACAGACGCAAGCGGAGTCTAGGCGGTGTTCTGTGGAGTTTCGCCACGTTAGAGCGCTCCGGCGCGGACAGGCTTGCGGGTGCCGTTCTTCGCCGAGCCCGTTCGCGTGGCGACGCGCACATCCTCGTCGGCATGCCGCATCTTGCGCAGCACGGCGCGGTCGGTCTTCAAAAGATTCGACGCCGACCCGGTGGCGTCGGCCAGAACGCCGATCTCGGCGCTTCGCGCCTCCATTTCCGTCTGCACCACCTGCAGGCGGGCAGCCGCTTCCGCCTGGGCCAGCTGCAACTGCAGGCGCTTGAGCTCCGCAGCCACCTTGGTGCGCTTGGCTCCTGCCAGCTCTTCCTGTTCCCATTCCCACCGTGCCACGCCCATGAGCACCTTCCCCTGGGCAACGAACACGTCGGTGAGGGTGACGCCGTCGTTGGACAGCGTCAGCTCCCGCACCTGGTTGGAATGGCCGGTGCCGCGCGACTTGACGATCGTCAGCGCGCGGTTCCGCTCCCCGTCCTGGACCACGTAGGACAAGTGGATCCACGTGTCGGCGATGGTCGAGATGCCGGTGGCGGTGGCCTCGTCCGTGCTGATGCCGTTCATCAGCGACGTATTGACGACCGTGATCCCCTCGGCTTTGAGAAAGTCGAGGAATTGCTGCGCCGCGTCGGCCGACGCCAGGTGCGAGAGCTTGGCCGACAGCGCCGAGAGCGGATCGACGATCAAACACCGGGGCCGGTGCTCGCGGACCTTTGCCCGCAGGGCGCCGAACTGGTCGGCAACGTTCGGTCCTCGC
>DATKDY010000134.1:0-6501 GCA_035512515.1 Vicinamibacterales bacterium | reverse complement strand
GCGCCGGCCCGCAACGTGGATGGCAGCCAACCGGGCTACGCCTGGCAGGCATATACCACGCTGCTTCGCGGATCGAACGGCTTGTTTCCGACGCAGGTGACTGACGGCGGGATCGTGGGCGGGGTGACCTACACCTACGTGATCGCCGCGAAGTCGCAGCCGGCGATTTTCAAGATCGTACGGCCGCAGGGCGGCTCAATGATCACGGATTCGCTCGTGATCCGTCCGGCGGTCGCGAACGGCCTATCGACCAATACGTCGAACCGCAACGTGGCGGTGATTTACGTGCCGGCGAGCCGGCAGGCTGGGGGAATCCAGTCGTCCGTGCGCCTGCTCGGCGCCAGCGAAGATACCGCGGCGGCGGTCTCTCTGAGCTTCCGCCTCTCGAAGCAGATTCGCCGCACCACGCCGATCGATGTGGATCTGGTCTTTTCCGACAGCGCCACGGTCGAGGTCTTCGACAGCGATTCCACGACGGCGGCGGTCGACAGCACGCGTGTTACGCTGTTCGATCTCAACACGAGTGGTGCATCGTCGGCTCGGCAGATCGTGAGCCAGCAGCGGTACGTGGTCACGGATCCTAATTTCGTCGTGGATCCGGCGGGGCTCTTTCTCGTGAGCGACTCGGCGGGAACGGGATCTTTCAACAAGCGCACGTTCGTGTTTCCCGGAATTCGCACGCAGGCGACGCTGCTCGCGGACGGAAAGCCGTTCTTCGTCACCGATTCCTTGAACGTGTCGCAGCTGACTCCGAACAAGACGCTGCAGCGCGCCGATTACAACGGACTTGTCGTCTTCCTGACGGCCAGCAACGCGGGTGAGATCAACAACGGTGCGACGAACTGGGTGGTTCCAGGGATCGGCCCTATCAGCGGCAACGCCGAACCGAACCTGCAGTGGCGGCCCAACCAGTCGGATCAGACGTTCAACCGGATGACGAACCACTACCGGATTGAGTTCACCGGCAAGGAGTTCGGTCCCGGCTCGCCATTCACTTTGAACTTCGCCGATCGTGCGGCGGTGCAGGCGGCGTTCGATGCGTCGCTGAACGCCCGCGGAACAGCCAGCCAGACGGTCACTACGGATGCGGCTGCGACGGTGATCAACAATACACTGGGCACGTCGATCACTTCGGCGGATCTGGTGGCGCTCGATCTGCCCTTCACCGTCGTGAACGCGACGACCGGCAAGCCGGTGCAGGTGGCCGTGCGGAGCGGCAATCACAGGTCGACGATCAAGCTCGGGACGTCGACGGACACCATAACGGTCAACGTGCCGGCGAACAAGTGGGTGCCGGGTGATGAGCTGATCTTCATCGAGGAAGTGCGTCGCCTGGCGCAGACGGCCGGCGGCCGCGACACGATCATCGTGAGCGGCGGCGCGGCCGACTCCGTGAGCGTGACGCAGGTGACGTGGGAAGAGGTACTGCTCGGCTGCGATGTGCCCTCCGGCGACTTCACCTGCAATCCGGTGTTCGGCAGAGGCGGTACGGGCTACACTGCGGTAGGCAACGACTACGTGCATAACGTGGTGTACTACCAGCCTCTGGGGAATCTGCTGAACGTCGACATCGAGATCAGCCCGGACATCGCGGGCGATCAGATATCGACGGTTACCGAAGCCGATCTGAACCTCGTCTTCGCGGTGCCGAACCCATACATCATGTTCTCGCAGTACGAACAGATTCAGGGGGTGAAGCGCTTGCTCTTCACGGGGCTGCCGCCCAAGGGCACGATCCGCATCTACACCGCCTCCGGACAGTTCGTGCAGCAATTGACCTGGACTGACGCGGATCTCGAGCGGAACTGCACGGCGACCGTGAACACGACGGACTGCCAATCGACCGGCGATCTCCCGTGGAACATGCGCACACGCGAGGATCTGGAAGTGGGTCCCGGATTCTACGTGTTCGTGGTGAGCACGGATGTCGGCGGATCGAAGAAGGAGAAGATTGGCAAGTTCGTCATCATCCACTAAAGGGGAACCATGCGCACTTTTACCATTATTCGCCTGATGCTCGCGGGCCTAACCCTGGCGTGGAGCGCAGAGCTCCACGCCCAGGGGACCCCTGGCTCGACGGTCATTCCCGGCGACGATGATCGGACGACGCGCGTCGGTACCCGAGGCGCGAACTTCCTCCACATTCCCATCGGCGGCCGTGCGAACGGCATGGCGGGCGCGACCGTTGCGTCGGTCGACGGGCCGGCGGCGCTGTTCTGGAATCCCGCGAACATCGCGACACGCGAGCAGTTGAGCGCGTTCGCGTCGTACTCGCGGCTGTACGGCAACTCCGGCATCTCCGACATCGCGGCGGCGGTTTCGATACCGGTGGGCCAGGGCGCCGTCGGGCTCTCCGTCTCACAGTTCTCGTCAGGTGAAATGCAGCGGACCACGGAACGAGCGCCCCAGGGCGACGATCCGGTGTTTCCCGGAACGTTCGAGTGGACCGGGACGGCGGTCGCCGCACATTACGCGCGTAACGTCACTGACCGCCTGACGGCGGCCGTCGGTGCCCGCTACGTGCAGGAGGGGATCGCCCTCGCGTCGAACCGGTTCTTCGGTTTCGATGTCTCGACACGCTTCAACACCGGTCTCTACGGCCTCACCGTTGCCGCGTCTCTGCAGAATCTCGGATCAACCGGCGGGTTCAATGGCGCGGCTGTGGAGCGCGCGATCATTCAGCCGCGCTATAACGGGCAGCCGACGGGCCGCGATATCCCGATCGCGTACAACACGCGCGACGTCCAGATGCCCACGACGTTCAACTTCGGATTTCTCTCGCAGTTCTACGGTGATGCCGAGGCGCTGTTTGGACAGAACCCGGACCATCAGCTGATCGTGGAGGCTGGTTTCAAGGACGCGATCGACACCGATTTGCAGTTGGCGATCGGCGCCGAGTACGGCTTCAAGCGCAACGTATTCGCACGAGTCGGCAAGCGGTGGTTCAACGAGCAAAGCTCGCCGTGGGAGTTCCAGGACGGCCTATCGTTCGGCGGCGGCGTGAAGTTGCCGTTGTTCGGGCGCCGGCTCACGGTCGATTATGGATACGTGATCATGGGTGAGCTCCAGAACAATCAGGTGCTCAGCTTCGATATCGGCAACTGAAACCGGAGAACCCCAGTCATGATACGACAACTGGCAACAATCCTGACGACGGTGGCCGTGACGGCCGCCGTCGGGCAGGCTCAGGACGCGAGCCGCTTTCACGTGGGCGCTCACGCGGGATACACGCAGTTCGGGGAAGCCGCGGCTCTCGAGAACGACGCATTCCTCGGAGTCGATGCGGCGTACCGACTCGCGAGTCTGAACCTCGGTGGACTCGATGTCGGACTCGGCTTCACCTTCGCCGCTTCGCGTCCAAAGACAACGGGCGATCAGTTCCCCGCAATTGCGTTCGACTTCGGCGACACGACCTTTATTCAGACGGTCGCTCAGCGCATCACCATGCTACAGTACGCGGCGCAGGCGCAGCTTGGTGGAAATTTCGGCCGGGCGCGGCTTTACGGCATGGGCGGGGGTGGCGCCTACTCGCTCATCGTCGATGCGCGGCAGAATCTCGGTGGTGAGGTGCGCACTGCGCCGATGGGCCTCATCGGAGGCGGGTTCGAGTATGCCATTGGGCAGGACTTCGGGCTTCGTTTCGAAGCGCGCGACATGATCATGTTCGATTATGAACGTGATTTCCTCGATCCGACGGTCGGATACATCCGCGATCGGCGAATCCGCGATGCCCTTCCCCCCCCCGTGCCCGCCAAGAGTTCGATCCACAATGTTCAGGCCTCGCTCGTATTCACATACGTTCCAAATCGCCGTGGTAGCGTCGGGGAGGGTCGGTAAATGACGCTAACCCGTACATTTACGAGACGAGCCGGCTTCGGCCTCATCGTCGCCGCCAGCGTGGTCACTGGAGCGTGCTTTGGTCGCGACGACATTTCGGGCCCAGCCAGCGTGATCGGGC
This sequence comes from Vicinamibacterales bacterium, assembly GCA_035512515.1. Taxonomy (GTDB): domain Bacteria; phylum Acidobacteriota; class Vicinamibacteria; order Vicinamibacterales; family UBA2999; genus JACCSI01. Next base: position 2,543 of record DATKDY010000134.1, on the reverse strand, counting down.
CGCCGCTCCTCGACATGGAGCTGTCGGTCGCGAGCGCGCCCGTTTTTCCAGCAGCGAGCGTATCGGTCAACGCCACGCGAGACACCCTCACGCTCAACATCAGCAATCTACCGCCACTGCCACCCGGCTCCGTGTACCAGGTGCTGCTGGTGGATACGACGGCCGCGACCAGCAACGCAATCGTTGGATCGGGGACGCTGATTACCACCAACAGACGCACGCGGCCGGTGAATCGTGACGTGTCCGTCATCGAGACCACTGTCGACACCGCGGCGAGCGCGAACGCGATTACCGACGGCGGTGCGGCGAACTCGTACAGTTTCGTGATCGCGGACGCGGACATCGGCGGCAACATCTCGGCGTATACCCATGCCGTGGTTGTCGTGAATGGCACAGCCGAGACGGGTGTGCAAACAGTGGATGCCGACGATCCCCGTGGGTTCCTGGCGCGGCGCTACCGGTCGGGAGCGTCGTACAGTTCCGGGTCGCTGACGTTTGGCACATGGTCCATCGCGAGCGCCGTGCGTCAGCCATTCGCCATCACGGCCGCATCACTGGACGCCGGCTTCTGGGGCGATGATCTGATCGCGAACTTCGAGCTCATTCTCCGGCCACCCGAGGGGTTCCGTTACGTGGGCTGGCTCGTGGACGATCGCACCGGCAGTCAGCAGCGGGTGGGCGGTCTCGCCACGCCGCCGCCCGAGCGGCGATCGCTCGTGAACGCCGATGTCGAGGCGGGATCATTCCTTACGGAAGACGCGATCGTCGAAGCGCAGCTCCGGCAGCCGGTCACGACACCGGATAACTACACGCGGTTCGTCGTCGTGCTGGAGCCGAAGGGATCGGCGGGCGCACCCCGAGCTTCGCTCGCGGAGGTCTTCGCGGCGGCAATTCCGAGGTCGATTTCAGTTCGGCATCCGGGCGCGGGCAAGCTCGCGGGCAAGGTGACGAGCACCAGCGCGAGCACCGTCGATTCCTCGACAGTCTATCTGACGGCGCCGAACCGGCCTGAGCCGTTGCTCGTGAACATCACCAATGCGACGGGAGATTTCCTCTTCCGCACGGTCAACGTCGGCGAGTACACCGTCAAGGTCATTCCGCCGGGCGACAGCATCGTACGTGACAGCACCAACATTACGATCGGTGTGGCCGACGGAGCCACCGTGGGCGACTCCGTCTTCGTGAGCCTGACAATTCCGTAGGAGGCCGTTCGGAGTTCGTCAGGAGCGGGTCGCCAGCAGCTGTTGGCGGCCCGTTCTTGTTTTTGCCCATGATGAATGGAGACTTGGAGGGTGATACTCCTCGGGAACTGGTCGTAGCGATTCCGGTGAATCGCTATAGAGTTCGTCCTGTTAAGCATCCGTACGCGATTTAGGCGTCTGAATTCTGGTGCAGACTCTGTTGCGATTCGCTCTTAGAAGGCCGGGTGGTCTGAGGGTGCAGATCTGCTGAAGACGTAGACCGAGGGCATCTGAAGCGACGGCCTTCGCCACCGAGCGGAGGGAGCGAGATCAATCTCCCGCACTTGGACCCCGTCGCCTATATTTCGCCCTCCACGCGGGAATAGCTCAGTTGGTAGAGCACAACCTTGCCAAGGTTGGGGTCGCGGGTTCGAGTCCCGTTTCCCGCTCTTGAGGAGACCAGGATTACGAGACGGGAGCGGAGGTGTGTCGCTCCCGTTTTTTTCGAGCTGGCAGCATGGAGGCTCGACACGCTAAAGTGCTCATGTGATATACCACATGAACTGAATTAAGCACTTGAGGTTATTAGATTTGCCGGGATGGCGAAATCGGTAGACGCACGAGACTTAAAATCTTGTGGGGGAAACCCCATGCGGGTTCGAGTCCCGCTCCCGGCATGTTGTATCGAGGGGTGAGCGACGCGCGATGCGCGATGCGGGGTGATTGGGGAAGAAGCGCTCGCATACCCCGGCGATCGGACTCAGATCAGGTCTTGACCCCCAGCGCGTGAATGGCGTACCAGACGCTCCACGCGAGCAGCCCGGCGAGGGAGGCATCGCCTCCATTCTCGACGGCCCGCCCCTCGTCATCCACGATCTCCGCGGCCAGCCCATTGTCGAGGGGCGCTCTCCTGAACCACGCGAGCACGTCGGACGCATCGGGCCCGATCAACCGCCCGCACTGCTCGGCCAAAGAAGGCGAGTGCCCTTCGCCCTTTACCGTACGCCGGTAGGTGGAGTCGTGCCGCTCGACGACTTCATACAGCGGGAGCCAGAGCGCGTGAACTCGCTGTCCCTCATCGCTGGCGGCCCTCCCGCTCAGGTCTACGGCCGAGGCGAAGACCGGCTTGCCGTCGCGTTCGATGGTGAAGTGACGCAGGATCGCTGCCCGGACGGCCTCGGGATCGGCGACGCGCTTGGCCGATTCCTCGTCGAGTGTCCGCCGCAACACATCGAGCGCCATGGATGCCACCGCGTTGCCGTGCAGCGTGAATGGGTGCGGCGCCGGCCGTCCGTCGAGCATGACCTCCGTGGAATACAGCGGGATGTGCTCGTCGCGCCGGCTGATGAGATCGTCGTGGCA
>DATKDY010000133.1:0-11600 GCA_035512515.1 Vicinamibacterales bacterium | reverse complement strand
GGCTGCGGGAAGCGCGCGATGCCGCGGCACGAGCCGACTTCGTTGTCGTCGTCGATGCGGACACCGACACCGCCCGCACGGAAGCGTGGGAGCTCGGCATCAGCGGCTTTGCGAGCGCTCGACGCCGGCTCGCAGGAGGTGGCAGGGGTGACACACCCGTGTCCCATCTGTCACCTGTGTTCGCGGTCGCGGGCATCGGCGAACCTGACCAGTTCTTCGGGCTGCTGCGAGACGCAGGCTACCAACTTGCCGGCACGCTGCCGTTTGCGGACCATCATCGCTACAACGCCGGGGATGTCGCGCGGATTGCGGCCGCTGGACGCTCGGCTGGAGCGCACATCGTCGTGACGACAGCGAAGGACGCCGTGCGGTTCGAGCCGCTTGGCTCGCTGCCGTTCACGTTGGTCGCTGTGCCGATGCGGCTGGAGGTGGACGGCTGGGGCGCGCTGACGGCATCGCTCGACCAGGCCGTGCGCCGCGCGCGGGAGGCGGCGTGAGGCATCGGCTCGAATATGGGGCGGTCGTGGCGCTTCGCGGCATGCTGACGGCGCTGCCTCACGCTGTGGTGCGCGGCCTGGGTGCGGCGATGGGGATGATGTTCTATGCGCTGGACGGCAAGCACCGGCGTGTCGCGATCACCAATCTGTCGCAGTCGTTCCCGACGCGGTCGCCGCAGGAACTGCGGGCGATCGCCCGCGAGATGTTCCGGCACTTCGGACGTCTCCTGTTCGAGATGCTGAAGTTCAGCACGCTGTCGCCGGCGGCGATCCTGAAGCGGGTGGAGTTCGAAGGCGAGGATCGCGCGCGCCTCGCGTACGCGCAGGGACGCGGCGTGTTGTTCTTCACCGGGCACTTCGGCTTCTGGGAACTGCACGCGATCGTGCACGGGCTGCGGTTGCGGCCCATTGGCGTACTGGCACGCGCGCTCGACAACCCCCATCTCAACACGCTGCTCGAAACGGTGCGCGGCGGCACCGGAAACAGCGTGATCTATCGCCAGGGCGCCGTGCGGCGCGTGTTGAAGACGCTGGCGGCCGGCGAAGGCGTCGCGATGTTGATCGATCAGCACATGCACAGCGCCGACGCGATTTGGGTGGATTTCTTCGAGCGCCCGGCGGCGACGACGTCCACCCTCGCGGTGTTGGCGCTGCGCACGGGCGCGCCGGTGGTGCCGGTGTTTGCGTTGCCTGTGGGCGATGGACGCTACCGGATGATCTACGAGCATGCGGTGGAACCGCCCGAGGGGGAGGGGCCGGAGGCGGTGCGCGAGTTCACGCAGCGGTGCACGGATGTCCTGGAGATGTACGTGCGGCGCAATCCGGAGCTGTGGTTGTGGATGCACCGGCGATGGCGGGACGCGCCCGTGCCGGAGGGGCCGGGCATGTTCCCGGCTGCGCAGCAGAACGAGGACGTCAATGCGTAAGCCAGGTGCAGCAGGTGCGCTGGGTGCAGCAGGTGCGCTGGGTGCGGCAGGTGCGCTGGGTGCGGCAGGTGCGCTGGGTGCGGCAGGTGCAGCAGGTGCAATAAGCGTCCCGCGGCGTCTCGTGGTGCTCGCGCCCAACTGGCTGGGTGATGCGGTGATGGCGCTGCCGCTGCTGCGCGATCTGAGGCGCGCCTGGACGTCAACCGAAATCGTCGTCGCCGCGCGCCCGGCGGTGGAGCCGCTGTTCTCGATGGTGCCGGCTGTCGACGGGACGATCGTGCTCGACGGCGGCGGAGGGCGGGCGGTGATCAGAAGCGCGCGCACCAACACGGCGCGGCTCGCCGAAGGCCGATTCGACGCGGCGTTGCTGCTGCCGAACTCGTTCGCGGCCGCCTGGCTCGTGCGCCGTGCCGGCGTGGGCGAGCGCTGGGGTTACGCTCGCGATCTCCGCGGCCGCTTGCTGACCCGCGCCGTTCGGCGGCTTCGCCACTTCGGACATCAAGTTGAGTACTACCAGGCGCTCGGAACCGCACTTGGGATTGCCGCGGGATCGCCTCATGCGGCCATCGTCGTCCCGGATCACGCGCGAGCCGCCGCGACGAGGTTGCTCGAGCAGCGTGGTGTCGCCTACGACCATCCGTTTGTCGTGTTCGCGCCGGGCGCCGCCTATGGCCGTGCGAAACAGTGGCCTCCGGAGCGCTTTGCGGAGCTGGCGCAGATGCTCGCCACCGGCAGCGTGACCACGGTGCTCGTCGGCTCGAAGGACGACATGGGCGCGTGTCAGGAGATTTCCCGCCTGGCGGCGGTCACCGATCTCGCGGGGCGCACCGACTTACCCACGCTCGCCGCGGTGCTGTCGCAGGCGCGCGCGGTCGTCTCGAATGATTCGGGGGCGATGCACCTGGCTGCGGCGGCAGGCGCGCCCGTGACCGCCGTGTTCGGGCCCACCAACGAACGCAGGACGGCGCCGCTCGCCGCCAGCGCGGTGGCGCCTCAGCCCACGATCGTCGCCACCGGCGTGTGGTGCCGGCCATGCATGCTGCGCGAATGCCCGATCGACCATCGCTGCATGACCCGCATCACCGCCGCGCGCGTGCTCGACGCACTGCGCGTGCTCGATGCACCTCTGTGATCCTGAAGCCCCCGAGGGCCTCGAAGAACGTAGCCAGATCAGAATCGCCGGGTTTGGAACTGGACGTGGTGGACCGCTATACGGCCCGTTACGAGAATTTTGTCCTCGTTGCGGCGTTCTCCGCGGGCCGTATAGCGGTCCTAGGCGCGCGGAGCGCGCCGAGAGTAATAGCTAACCAGTCAAGGGGTCGCTTCAGGGATATCAAGGGCAGGCCCTTGGCTGGTTGGCAACTCTCCGGAAGCAGCCTGGTTCTATGGTTTCTTTTCCTTCTCTGGATCGTTAAGCTTCTGTGTCTTCTGTGGATCGCCCAGCTTCCGTGGCCCGCATCTCGAAGGAGCGCTTTCTCGAGCTCCTCGGCCGATTCACGACGCCGCGCATCGTCGTGTTCGGCGATCTCATCGCGGACGAGTTCGTCTATGGCCGTGTCGCACGGGTGTCGCGCGAGGCGCCAGTGCTGATTCTCGAATACGACTCGACGGAGCTGCTGCCGGGCGGGGCCGGCAATGCCGCCACCAACGCGGCGGCGCTTGGCGGGCGCGTCACCGTCGTCGGGCTTGCGGGACGAGACGATGCGGGGCGGCGGATGCTGGCGTCGCTTCCCCGAAGCGTGTCACGCGCTGGCGTCGTGCGTCCGGACGATTACCAGACGCCCGTGAAGACGCGCATCCTCGCCGGAGGGATTCATTCCGCGAAGCAGCAGGTCGTGCGCATCGACCGGCGCATCGACCCGGCGACCGACCGTCACCGCACGGCCGTGGAGCGGGCGCTCCGGACGGCGATTCGGAAGGCGGATGCGCTGCTCGTGTCCGACTACGGCATGGGTCTGGTGTCGCCGCGTTTCGTCGCGGCGCTGGCGCGCGAGATTCGCGGCTCTCGCCGCTTGATTCCGATCCTGATCGACTCGCGCTACGCGCTGACGCGTTACCGGCGGCTGACGGCGTGCACGCCCAACGAGTCGGAAGTGGAGCAGGTGCTTGGCCTTCGCATCAACGACAACATGCGCGTGCTCGAGCGCGCCGGCCGCACGCTGTTGAAGAGGACCAGCATGGACGCCGTGCTGATCACGCGCGGCAGCCGCGGCATGGCGCTGTTCCAGCCCGACACGCCGACGGTGCACATCCCGATCTTCGGATCCGATCAGATTGCCGACGTGACCGGCGCCGGCGATACCGTGATGGCGACGATGACGCTCTCGCTGGCGGCCGGCGCCACCTTCGAAGAAGCCGCGCGCCTGGCCAACTACGCGGGCGGCCTGGTCGTCATGAAGCGCGGCACAGCCACGGTGTCGCCCGGCGAACTGCGTCGCGCGATTGAGTACGATGAAGCCACGCATCATGGCTGAAATCCTCTCCCGCGACGCGCTGGTGGATCGCGTCGCGCGCGACCGCGAGCAGGGCCTGTCGCATGCGCTTGCCAACGGCGTCTTCGATCTCCTCCACGTCGGTCACATCCGCTATTTGCAGGCCGCGAGGGAACAGGCCGACCGCTTGATCGTCGCCGTCAACGACGATGAGTCGGTGCGGCTGTTGAAGGGGCCGTCGCGTCCGATTTTGCCTGTGGCGGATCGCGCGGAGCTCGTCGCCGCGCTGCGCGGCGTCGAGTACGTCGTCATCTTTCCCGAGCCGACCGTCGCGCCGCTCCTGGAGCTGCTCGAGCCGGCGGTGCACTGCAAGGGGACCGACTATACGACGGAGTCCGTGCCGGAGCGCGAGGCCGTGCGCGCGTACGGCGGACGGATCGCCATTGTCGGCGATCCGAAGGATCATTCCACCCGAGACCTGCTCGGTCGCATCCGGGAACTGCCGGCCGAGAGTGCCGAGCGCTGAAAGCCGAAAGCCCCGCCACCGTGAAGCGAATTCTGATCGTCCGCATGAGCGCGCTCGGCGACATCGTCCACGCCCTGCCCGTGCTGCCGGCCATCCGCGCCGCCTATCCGCACGTCGAAGTCGATTGGCTCGCCGACGACAAATACGCCGGCATCCTGTCCTTCGTCGACGGTCTCGCCGAACGCATCATGGGTCGCCCCGGGCTCTCGCAAGCGGTGACCGCCATGCGCGCGCGGAAGTACGACGTCGCCATCGACCTGCAGGGCCTGCTCAAGTCCGCGTCGATGGCCCGGCTGTCGGGGGCCCCGCGCGTGATTGGATTCGAGCGGCGGGCGCTGCGCGAGCGCGCCGCGGCGTGGTTCTACAGCGAAACGGCGACCGTGCCGCCCGACGCCCATGTCATCCGCAAGAACCTTTCCGTGCTGCCGCTGCTCGGTGTGGCTGACACATCGGTGCGCTTCCCGTTCGTGATTCCGTCGTCCGCGGTGGCCGAACGGGTCGCCGCAGACCTGGCGGTCCGCGGGACGAACGGTTTTGCGCTGATGAACCCTGGTGCAGCGTGGCCCAACAAGCGGTGGCCCCCCGAACGCTTCGGTGCGGTTGCCCGTCACCTGCGCGATCGCCACGCGCTCCCGTCGTTGGTGTTGTGGGGCGGCGGGGAGGCAGCGCTTGCCGACGCCGTCGCGCAGGCGTCAGACGCCGCGGCCGTGCGCGCACCGGAGACGAGCCTTGGAGATCTCCTCGCGCTGTCCGCACGCGCGTCGCTGATGGTGTCAGGCGACACCGGCCCCGTCCACCTCGCAGCCGCGATGCAGACGCCGATTGTCGGCCTCTACGGACCCACGTGGCCCGAGCGCAACGGTCCCTGGGATCCTCGGGACCTCGTCGTGTCGCGGGCCGGGACGTGCGAATGTCATCACAAACGCGCCTGCCGGCGTGGATCAGACGCCATGTGCCTCAAGGAGATCACAATTGAGCACGTGAAAGACGCGGTGGATGAACGGTTGCGGCGCGCGGCGCAGGTGCGGGCATGAGCGTCGCGCCGCGCCGCACGCGTTGGTACGCCGGCCTCGGCGCAGCACTGGCGCGCAGGCGAGTGAGGCTCGGGTTTCTGTCTGCGGCAGTGGTCCTGTGGCTGGCGGAGCCCACCTCCAGATCGGTCACCTGGGGAGCGATCGTGGCCGCGATCGGAGAGCTGATTCGCATCTGGGCTGCGGGGCACGTCGAAAAGAGCCGCGAGGTCACACGTTCAGGCCCGTATCGCTTTACCCGCCATCCTTTATATCTGGGCTCGTCCATCATCGGCATCGGCATTGCCGTCGCGTCGGCGAGCTGGCTTGCGGCGGCGCTCGTGTTTGGGTATCTGGCCGCCGCCATCACCGCCGCCATTCGCGCGGAAGAGGCGTACCTGCGGGAGAAGTTCGGCGGCGACTACGACGCCTACGCGGCGCGGACCGCAGCGCCGATGATCCGGTCGTTCAGCGCGGCGCGCGCGCGCGCCAACCGCGAACACCACACGATTGCGGGGCTCATCGTGGCCCTGTTGCTCCTTGCGTTCAAGGTCGGCTATTCGATACGATAAGCGTTTGCCGCCGTCTGGGCGGTTAGCTCAGTTGGTAGAGCACCGGCTTTACACGCCGGCTGTCACAGGTTCGAGTCCTGTACCGCCCACCAACCCTGCGCTCACGCCGGCCATGAGTGCGTGAGCTACGGTTGGCACGCCGGACCGCATGCCGCCCCTGGCGGTCAGTGACAGCGTGGCGGGGCGACGCAGTTTCGACATAGTTTGGGGTGGTAGTTCAGCTGGTTAGAACGCCGGCCTGTCACGCCGGAGGCCGCGGGTTCGAGTCCCGTCCACCCCGCCATTCGACTCGCCTGCGCCCTGCTCACGCACGCCGGAGGCTCGCTCATGGCAGGCCATTCGACTCGCCTCCCCCCGCGCGTTTTGTTCCGCGGCAACCACCCGTTCCTCATCCGTGAGTTCGCGAAGGACGCAAAGCCGTTTCCGCAAGCTGCGAACTGCAGCGATTCCCGCGCGGCGACGGCAATCGTGACCGTGGGCTAGAATTGGAGGAAGGCTATGGCCGGCAGCTTCGATCGCATCACGCAGAGACCCGAGATCCTGGCCGGGCGGGCCACGGTCCGCGGCCTTCGGATTTCGGTCGCCCATGTTGTCAACCTGGTTGCCAACGGCATGACTCCGGCGCAGATCGTGGAGGAACTACCCGACCTCCAGGAAGAGGACGTCCGCCAGGCCCTCGGGTATGCCGCCGCCCTGGCTCAGGACGAACTGCACCCACTCCGAGCCTGACGCATGCGGTTTCTGGCGGATGCTGGGATCTCGCCAAAGACCGTCGAGTTCCTGAAGCAACTTGGTCACGAGGCGATTCATGTCCGGGTTCTTGGACTCCAGCGCGCTCCGGACGTTGTCCTTGTCGAACGGGCGCGCGCGGATAGCAGCGTCGTCATCACGTTCGATCAGGTGCGCTGATTCTCGTCGAGGACGCGCGGTATCGGGTCAGGAAGCTTCCGATCGGACGCACGTGAGCGAGCTTGTCGGACGCGGATGGACCACTATAACCACCACCCAAACCCACTGTGCCGGTAGGTGTGCCAGTTCTCCCCGCAGAACCGTGTCGGGCCGTGTCGTTCGGCGACGGTGCGTGACTAACGACCGCGCGAAATCCTTAACAAGCTGTCAGATCGCGGCCCGAATCCGATTCAGCGTTTGCGCTGGTCCCGCCGAAGCTCGTCGCGTTTCCTGAGCGAAGGCGGACCTCTCACGCCGGAGGCCGCGGGTTCGAGTCCCGTCCACCAGGCCATTCGACTCGCCTCCGCCCTGCTCACGCACGCCGGGGGCTCGCTCATGGCAGCTCTGCGGCTCACCTACCACGTTGCCTAGGGTTGGCAAGCCTTCGACACGCGCAAGAACTCGCTCATAGCAGGCCCTGCCGGAAAAACACCGCCTGAGTCAGGTTCGCATCACCGTCATTGGTCCTGGGCGCGCGGAGCGCGCCGAGAGTAATCGCCAACCAGCCAAGACGTTCTCCCCAGGGGATATCAAGGGCAGAGCGCTTGGCTGGTTGGAGCCTCTCTTGCACTGTTTGGTGAAAGGCTCGGGCCGCCGGCTTCCCTTGTAAGAAACGAGTACGGCCGAGTTAGTGGAGAGAAGGACTTACATGCTCGCTCGATATCCCCGGGGCTTTATCGCATTGATGGTCGCCCTGGCCGTCGTCTTCTGGATGGGCATGGGTGCCACCGCTTTGCTGGCTCATCAGGTGTTCGAGCGCGTGCCCGACCGCGCTTGGCTCAGCCGTGTGACCCAAATGGCTCGCTCGTCGGTCTTCTACGACCGCCACGGCCGCGCCGCCTTCACCATCTCGAAAGAACAGCGCTTCGAAGTGCCGCTCGACAGCTTCTCGCCCCATTTGCAGCACGCGATCCTCGCCATCGAAGATCAGCGCTTCTACGATCACAGCGGCGTCGACGTGATCCGCGTCGGCGGCGCCGCGCTGGCGAATTTCCGGGAAGGACGACGGGCGGAGGGCGCGAGCACGATAACGCAACAGCTCGCTCGCCTGAGTTTTCTCAATCCCGAGAAAACGTACACGCGCAAGCTTCAGGAAGTCATGCTCGCCGCGTCGCTCGAGACGGAGTACTCGAAAGAGCAAATCCTCGAGCTGTATCTCAACAAGGTGTACTTCGGCTCCGGACTCTACGGCGCCGAGGCCGCGGCGCTGGGTTACTTCGGCAAGCATGCGTCGGAGCTGACGGTTGCCGAAGCGGCGCTGCTTGCCGGGCTGGTCAAAGCCCCGTCGAGCTATGCACCCACCGTGGACATGGCACGAGCCAGGAATCGTCGCGCGGTCGTGCTCAACCAGATGCGTGGGATGGGCGTCATCGACGACGCCACCTACGAGCAAGCCAAGAACAGTGACATCGAAATGGCCGACGCACTGCGTCGTGAAGAGCCGTATGGCCGGTTCTACAAGGAGCACGTGCGCAGAGAGCTCGTGGCGCGCTTTGGCGAGGCCAAGTTGTACGAGGGCGGGCTGAAGGTCTACACGACGATCGATCTCGACATGCAGCGCGCGGCCGACGCCGAAGTGCAGAAGGCGCTCGAAGAGCTCGACAAGCGGCGCGGTGCCAGGGCCCGCAGCGCGAACCCGGCCAAATTGCAAGCCTCCCTGATTGCGATCGATCCGGCCACCGGCGAAGTGCGCGCGATGATCGGCGGCAGGGATTTCATCGAGAGCAACTACAACCGTGCGACGCTGGCGCTGCGTCAGTCCGGGTCGGCCTTCAAGCCGTTCGTTTACGCGGCGGCGCTGGAAAACGGCTACACGCCCGCATCGGTCATCGCCAACCTCAACAAGGAAATCTCCACACCGCAAGGCGCGTGGGTGCCCGAGGACGAGCATTCCACGGCCAGCTCCATGACCATGCGCGCGGCGCTGAAGTCGTCGAGCAATCGTGCCGCCGTGCGGATGTTCGAGGACGTCGGGATCAGCAAGGCCGCCACCTACGCGGATCGGCTCGGCGTGAACAACACCCCGCACGTGCCCTCGGCGGCGCTCGGCGCCGGCGAGGTGACGCTCGAATCGCTGACCGCCGCGTATGCCGTATTTGCCAATGGCGGCGTCCGGCGGTCCCCGACCTACATCACGCGCGTCGAAGACAGCGACGGTCAGGTGCTCTACACGGCGCAACGCGAAGAGGAGCAGGTGATTTCGCCGCAGACCGCGTTTCTGATGACCGAGATGCTCGCGGACGTCATCAATCACGGCACGGCCTACAAGGCGCGTCAGCTCGGATTCAAGCTGCGGGCGGCGGGGAAGACCGGCACGACCAACGAGTATCGCGATGCGTGGTTTGTCGGCTACACGCCGCGCCTGGTCACGGGCGTCTGGGTGGGGTTCGATCAGCCGCAGACGATCATGCGTGGCGGGTATGCCAGTGAAGTCGCCGTCCCGCTGTGGGCCGGCTTCATGCGCGCCGCTACCAGCGGCGACAAGAACGACTGGTACAAGCGGCCGGAGGGAATCGTCACCGCCAACGTGTGCCGCCTCTCGGGGAAGCGCCCGGCCGAAGGGTGCTCCGCCGTGATCGTCCAGGCCGCCGACGGGTCGTACACTACGTCGTCGAGCGTCTACACCGAATATTTCGTCACAGGAACGGTGCCGGGCGACACCTGCCCGCTTCACATTTATCGCGCCACCATCGACAGCCGCACTGCATCCTGGAGCGGCGGCACGATCCCCGCGGGCGTGACTCCTGCCTACTCCGCGGGCAATCGCGCGGAGCGTGTCGAGCAGCCCTCGACGCCGGTGGTGAACGCGCGTGGAGAGGTTGTAGCTGCCGAAGAGGCGAAAGAGCCCGAACCGAAGAAGCGTGGGTTCTGGTCTCGCCTGTTCGGCCGCGGTAAAGACAAAGACGACGACAAGAAGAAGGACGACCCGCAATCCGAGCCGAGGCCCGATCACGATCGGTAGGGCGCGCGAAGTGGTCCCGGGCATAATTACGGCAACGTATTCGGGTGGCGAGGCGCCCGGATCGCAAGGCGCGAGGAGGAAGAATGCCCAGTGCATTTGACCGACGAGTAACGCTGCGAGGCGGGATGCATCGCCAGCCGAATGTTGTCGTAATTGTGCCCGGGGCCACTAAGATGCTCCTGTGCGCCCCGCCGTTTTCCTCGACCGCGATGGAACCCTCAACGTCGATGTCGGTTACCTTCACGCGCTCGACGATCTCGAGCTCTTTCCCTGGACCACCGACGCACTGCGTCTGCTGAAACGCGCCGGCTACCTCCTCGTCGTCATTTCGAATCAATCCGGCATCGCCCTCGGCTTCATCGACGACGGGTTCGTCGAACGCGCCCATCAGGAAATTCAACGACGGCTCCAGCGCGCGGGCATCGCCCTCGATGGGTTCTACTACTGCCCGCATCACCCCGCCGCATTGCGCGCCGAGCTCCGGAGAGACTGCGACTGCCGTAAACCACGCCCCGGCATGATTCAGCAGGCGGCGCGCGAGCTCGACATCGACCTCTCGCAGTCCTGGACCATTGGCGACAAGTGGATCGACGTGCAGGTCGGACACACCGCGGGTACCAAGTCCATCCTCGTGCGCACGGGGTGGGGCCGCCACGCCGAGGCGCGCCGGCCCGAGGGACAGCCGGTCGACGCGATCTGTGACAATCTGATGCACGCCGTGACCACGATTCTTCACGCCCAATGATGGATTTCGGGCACGTCGCTCACCGCCAAAGCTGTGAGCCGATAGCCGAAAGCTGAAAGCCGAAAGCTGAGAGCGCTGAGAGCCGAAAGCTGAGAGCGCTGAAAGCCGAAAGCCACTGTAATCCGTGTAATCTGTGAAATCTGCGTTGGCTCTTGTGAATCTGTGCAATCGGTGAAATCTGTGTTGGCTCTTGTGACGGGACACCGTCGCCTGACTGCGCTGCTTTCCAGCGCCGCCGCCCGCGGGTCGTTGCCGCCCACGCTGCTCTTTGCCGGGCAGTCCGGTGTCGGCAAATTCGTCATCGCCCGGGCGCTGGCGCAGGTGGTCAACTGCCTCGAGCCGGTGTCTACAGACGCATTGCCGCTTGACGCGTGCGGTTACTGCCGCTCGTGCGACCGCATCGCGCGTGGGATGCACGTGGACGTCAACGTGCTCGAGCCCGACGAGAAGGCCTCGATCAAGACCGACGTCGTTCGCGAGATGCTGGATCGGGTCGGCTACCGCCCCTTCGAGGGTCGCAAGCGTGTCGTCATCATCCGCGAGGCCGATGCACTCGAGCAGCAGGCGCAGAACGCGCTTCTCAAGTCGCTCGAAGAGCCGCCGCCGAGCACGATGTTCATTCTCACGACGGCCGTCCCAGGGGTCCTGCTCCCGACGGTGCGGTCACGCTGTATGCGGATGCGATTCGGCCGGCTCACCGAAGCGGAGGTTGCGGAGATCCTCGTGCGCCAGTCCGCGGCGTCGGAAGCCGATGCCCGCGCGGCTGCGGCGCTGGCCGACGGCAGTGCCGGTGCAGCCATGGCGCTCGCCTCGGCGGATCTGGCCGTGCTCAGAGAGCTCGCTTTTCAGTTGCTGCGAGTCGCCGGTCAGTCGGGCGCCATTGCCACGCGCCTGCAGGCGGCCTCGACCCTGGTGGTCGTGAAACCCAAGGTCGATCGCCCGCGCGAGGAGATGGGCCTCATCCTGCGGATCGCCGCGTCGA
>DATKDY010000132.1:0-36799 GCA_035512515.1 Vicinamibacterales bacterium | reverse complement strand
AGACCACGATGCGCGATCGCCTGATTCGGCGCATAGGTCAGACCGAGATACGACTTCAGCGCCTCGCGCTCGACGTCCTGAATGACGCGCCACCCGCTATTCGCATTGGTGAGAATGGCGAGCGCGAAATTTCGCTCCGGCACAATCTCGAGCAGCAGGATGTGACCGCTCAGCGTGCCGCCGTGTGACGCCGTGCGAACACCATCAATCGTCCGCAGATGCCAGCCGATGCCGATCGCGTCGTCCGTGCCCTGCTTGCGCAGTTGTGGTGTGCGCAACTGCTCGAGCGACTCCCGGCGCAACACGCGCTCCCCGCCCGCGGTGCCGTCGCCGAGATGGAAGCGCGCATAGGCCATGAGATCGGCGATACAGAGACCGATCCCGCCGGCCGTCACGCTGGTCGCCGGCGAAAACGGACGAATGAGCGCCGGCGTGCCAGTCCGCGCTGAGTGGCCCGCGGCAAAGCGGTGCGTGATGAAGTCGCCGGCCGTTGTTCCCGCGTGCTCGAGCCCGAGCGGTTGAAACACGAGATCGCGGATCGCGCGATTGATCGAGGTGCCGGTGACCGATTCGATGACGCGTCCGGCGATGCTGAACCCGGCGTTGTTGTAGCTCCAGGCGGCCGCGGGCGGCGCCACCTGCATCAGATCGGTGATCGATGCCACGAAGTTGCGCAGCGTGTCTTCTCCGCGCTCGGGCCCGGATACCTGCCCTTCCCAACCGCCCGAATGCGTCAGCAGATGCCACACCGTCGCGTCGCGGCTCACGCTCTCGTCGCGCACGCGAAAATCAGGAAGGTACCGGCGGACCGGCGCGCGCAGATCCACCGTGCCCTGCTCGACCAGCCGCAACATCGTCGTGGACGCAAAGGTTTTCGAGATCGAGGCGATCGGAAAGACGGTGTGCGCCGTCACCGGCAGCGGGTCATCGAGATTGGTCACGCCGATGCCGCGCAGCCTCACGGCGCCGTCCTGGACGATGCCGAGGGCCACGCCAGGCACGCCGTGCGCGCGCATCGCCGATGTCGCCCGCGCCGCCAGGGCGTCGAAGCGAGGGTCGCTCCCGGCTTGCCCGTGGAGCCGATCGGCACGTGCGGCCACGAGCGCGCTCAGCACGGCGACGAGCAGAACCGGCGTGGTCACCGAGCAATAGCGGCGCATGCGACGTGGCTCAGTGGCCGGGTTTGAGGAAACTTTCAATCGCGGCGGCTTCGGTGTCGAACGACTCGATGATGGCTCGCAGGTGCATGATCGCGAACAGTTCCTGCACCCGCCGCACCGGGCACGCGACCTTGAGCATGCCTCCCACGCGCGACGTGGCCAGGCAACACGACACAAGCTCGCCGATGAAGGAGCTGTCCACGAACGAGAGGAGACGCAGATTCAGGACGATGTGGCGATGACCGGCAGACAGCGCGGCCGTCACCTGACCCTTCATCACGCCAGGCGTGTCCAGCCCGGTCATCCGGCCGGATAGATCAAAGACGACGACGCCGCCCACCAGACGGCGCGCGACGTTCATTGAATCGCGAGGAGATGCTTCGCTGTCCGCCAATACCAGATACCATCCACCAGCGCTGGTGACGCCAGCGTGCGCTCGCCCAGCGAATTGGTGTGCATGAGGTTGAACTCGCGTCCGGCCTTCACGACGAAGGTCTCTCCCTCGTCATTGGTGAAATACAGCTCGTTGTTCACGACCACGGGCGATGCCGAAAAGCCTTCACGCTGCGCGACGCCCATGCGGCCCTGATAGACGAGATCCCCCGATCTGGTCTCGTACACCGTGAGGATGCTCTGCATGTCGTTGACGAGATACAACAGCCCGTCATGCACGACTCCGGAAGGCACAAACGGCGAGCCCTTCGGCGTACTCCACACGACGTGCGTATCGGTGACATCGCCACTGCCCCCTGGCTTGATGGCAAGCGTCGGACCCGCACGTCCCGACGACGTAAACACGAGCCCGTCGCCCACGACCGGCGTCGGAATGACTTCGAAGGTCATGCCGCGCACCGTCCAGAGCTCCTTGCCGCTCCCCGGGTCGTACGCCGCCACGCGGCGCTGGCTGTTGATGATGAGCTCATCGCGCGTGCCCGCGTTGATCACCACCGGCGTCCCCCAGCCGACCGTTTCCGTCCGCGGCGTCTCCCAAATCGTCTTCCCGGTTTTGGCGTCGAACGCCGCGACAAATGCCTGCTGCTCGCTCGAACCCTTGTGATCCTGATAGATGAAGACCCGATCGTTGTAGAGCACCGGCGATCCCGCGGGCCCATGATAGTTGTTGATGGCGCCGAATCTCCGGTGCCAGACAATCTTTCCGCTCATGTCGAAGCCAACGAGGCCGTGGCGGCCGAACGACGCGTAAATCATCCGCCCATCGGTGACCGGCGTGGCTGAGGCGTGCCCGTTCTTCTGATGCACGCGCTCGATGCCCTCGCTCGGGACCACCGTTTCCCAGAGTTGCTTGCCGTCGGCGCGATGAAACGCGATGAGCGACAGTCTGGCGCCGTCATTCTGCGCGGTGGTCAGAAAGATACGATCAGCCCAGACGATCGGCGAAGAGTTGCCGGCCCCGGCCACCGGTACTCGCCACTTCACATTGCGCGTCGGTGACCACGTGTTGGCGTATTTTCCGGGTGCAACATAGCCCTGGCCCGACGGCCCGCGCCAGCGCGGCCAGTATTTGGCGCCTTCGCCGGTCACCGAAAGCATCCGGACTTCTCCGCCCCCCTGCGACAGCAAGTGCCCGGCAGACGCGAGCACGAGAGTCAAGACCGCAGTCGCAATACGCATTGGCAAATCCTACCCGCCTTCGCGCCTTCGGCGCTACGACGCGGCAAGCCCATCCACGGGCACGATAGCGAGACAAGCCATCCACGGCCGCTGGCAAGCCCATCCACGGCGCTACAGTGAGGCCCATCCGCGTCCCGGCGCGAGGCGAGCCAAGCCCACCCGCGGCGCTGACGGCGAGGCCGGCAATATCATTGGCAGAGGCGCCTCGGCCGACGCGGTGGTGTACGGCAGTTCTTCCCCAAATATCCCGGTCGACGGCCTCGTCGGCTCTGCGTTTGTCGTAGTGAGTGCGATAAGTCAGCAGAAAGTGCAGGCCGCCGTGGCAAGATTTGACCCACGTACTGTCAACCTGCAATGACACAGAAAAAGGGCCTGCCCCATTTCCTGATGGTGGCGCCAATCATCAGCTCGATCGCCCTGATCGCGATGTTTCCGGCGTTTCTGCCACGCTTGACGGCCGAACAGGCCGCCAACGACAACCCGGAGCGGCAGTTTCTCTCACGGGTCCGGCGGCTGACCGTCGAAGGCCGACGGGCGGGGGAGGGGTATTGGTCGCCGGACGGCAAGCGCCTGGTGTTCCAGAGCGAGCGGGAGCCGGGCAACCCGTTCTACCAGATCTACACGGTCGACCTGACCGACGGCCAGACGTTCCGAATCTCGCCCGGCATCGGCAAGACGACCTGTGCGTTCTTTCGACCCGGGACCGATCAAATCCTCTTCTCGTCCACCCATCACGATCCGAGCTCCAGGAAGCTGCAGGACGAGGAACTCGCGTTCCGTGCATCTGGCAAGGAGCGACGCTACGCCTGGGACTACGACCCGGAAATGGAAATCTACGTCGTCTCGGAGAAGACGAAAGAGATTCAGCGATTGACCAACGCGCGCGGCTACGACGCCGAGGCCAGCTACTCGCCTGACGGTCAGTGGATCGTGTTCTCCTCGACGCGCGACGCCTACAACCGCACCCTTTCGCCCGCCGAACAGAAGCAGCTCGAGGTGGACCCGAGCTTCTTCGGCGAGATCTACATCATGCGCGCGGACGGCAGCGGACAGCGGCGGCTCACCATCGCCGACGGCTACGACGGCGGTCCGTTCTTCTCGCCCGACGGCAAGCGGATCGTGTGGCGCCGCTTCGACGAGCAAGGCCTCATCGCCGACATCTGGATGATGAACATCGATGGCAGCGATCAGCAGCAGGTGACGCACTTCACGTCGATGAGCTGGGCGCCGTATATTCACCCGTCCGGCGAATACATCCTGTTCGCGTCGAACAAGCTCGGGTTCGAGAACTTCGAGGTGTTCATGGTGGACGTTGCGGGCACGAAGGAACCCGTGCGGATCACGTACTCGGAGGGTTTCGACGGGCTGCCGGTGCCGTCCCCGGACGGCACGCAGATCGCCTTCACGTCGAGTCGCGGCGGCGGACGTGAGGGACAGATCTTCCTGGCGCAGTGGAACCATGCGGCCGCGCGCGCGGCGCTGGCGGCGGCGCCGGCGCGGAAGTAAACGCCGCTGCGGCGGGCAAAGACGAACACGTCCACCTCAGCGGCTCACGCCGCTACGTTGGGCACCAAGGTTGAGGTTATGAGTTCATCAATACTCCGCACACTCCTCCGCACACTCCTCGTCGTCGCGCTCGCCGGCGGCGCGCTTCAGGCGCAAACGGCCACGCAGTCGCGCACGCGTGAGCACGTGCAGACGCTGGCCTCGGAAAAGTTCGAGGGGCGCATGGCGGGATCGCCGGGCGAGAAACTGGCGGCCGACTACGTTGCCCGCGAATTGACGCGGCTTGGCGGGCAGCCGCTGCCTGGACAGACGGATCTCTTCCACACCTTCCAATTCACGGCCGGCACAAAGGACGCCGGATCGAACATCCTGGTCACCCTGCCGGGTGAGGATCCGCGCGTGTTCATCACCACCGCGCACGTGCAGGCCCTGTCCTTCTCCGACACCGCGGAAGCAAGCGGCGAGGTGGTGTTCGCCGGCTACGGCCTCGTCGTGCCCGACAGCCAGAACTTCGGCTACGACAGCTACGCTGGGCTCGACGTGAAGGACAAGGTCGTGCTGGTGCTCCGCTATTTTCCGGAGGACGCGGATCAGAAGACGCGAGCGATCCTCGCGCGATACTCCGACCTGCGCTACAAGGCCATGGCCGCGCGGCAGCGCGGCGCCAGGGCGCTCCTCGTAGTGACCGGACCGCGCTCCCCGAACGCGGGCGCGACCGTGCCGATGACGTTCGACACGGCGCTCGCCGGCTCCGGGATCGTGGCGGCCAGCATCAGCGGCGATGCGGCCCGTGCGATCTTTGCCGGCGCGCCGGACAGGAATCTCGAAGACGTGCAGAAGAGCATGGATACCGGCAACCCGCACGCGTCGGGATTTGCCATTCCCCGCGTCACCGTGACCGTCAAGGCCGCCGTCGAGCGCGAAACGCAGAACGGGCGCAACGTCGTCGCGTATTTGCCGGCGACCGGCCCGACCACCGGTGTCGAACGGCCCTGGGTGGCCCTCGGCGCCCACTACGATCATCTGGGTCGCGGCAGCAGCGGCAACTCGCTCGCGGCGAAGGACGAGGCCGGCCAGATCCACTACGGCGCCGACGACAACGCTTCGGGGACCGCGGCGGTTCTCGCCATCGCCGAGTCGCTCTCGAAGGAGCCACGCCGCCGCCACATCCTGCTCGGGTTCTGGTCCGCCGAAGAGATCGGCCTGATCGGATCCACGGCGTTCGTGAATCAGCCCCCGGTGCCGATCGATCAGCTCGCCGCCTATTTCAATTTCGACATGGTGGGTCGCATGGTGGACAACAAGCTCACCGTGCAGGCCACGGGCACGAGCCCGGTGTGGAATCGCCTGATCGAGCAGGCGAACGTCACGGCAGGCTTCGACCTCGTGCTGCAGCCTGATCCCTATCAGCCGACCGACGTGGCGACGTTCAACGGCGCCGGCGTCCCGTCGCTCAGCTTCTTCACCAGCACGCACACCGACTATCACCGTCCCGGCGACACGGCCGACAAGATCAACTACGAAGACCTCGATCGCATCGCGGATTTCGCCGCCGCCATCGTCAAACGGCTCGGCGACGCGCCCGAGGCCCCCCAGTTCACCAAGGTCGATCAACAGACCGACACCGCGGGGCGCGCGGGCATCCGCGTGTTCACGGGCACGATCCCGGACTATGCGACCAACGTCAAGGGCTTGCTCCTCGGCGGCGTCATCGGTGGCGGGCCGGCCGAACGCGCCGGGCTGCAGAAGGGCGACGTGATCGTCGAGATCGCCGGACAAACCATCACCAACATCTACGATTACACCTACGCGCTGGAGCTGCTCAAAGTGGGCGAGCCCGTCAAAATCGTCTACATGCGAGGGACGGAGCGACGGGAGACGACGCTGACGCCAGGGGCGAGGAAGTAACACGAAGGAACACGAAGGGCACGAAGGGCACGAAGGATCTTGGCTGGAGGGCCACGATTTTCGGACTGGACGACGAAGCCTTTGCCACCGATAATCTTGCCTGCGCCCAAGCTGGACCGTTGCCGTTCACTGACTGATTCCCGGAGGATTTCCATGCGGCTCTCACTCATCGTTGCGCTCATCGCGGTGGTCGGCTTCGTCGCGGCGCCACGCGCGCAAGGCGGCATCGATGGCGCCTGGTCGCTCACGTTCGATACGCCGATGGGGTCGCTGAGCGCGTCGGCCACGTTCAAGTCCGAGGGCGAAACGCTCGACGGCACGATGGAAAGCCAGGCGGGCTCGACTTCGTTCAAAGGGACCGTCAAGGGCAACGCCATCAGCTGGATCATGAACGTCGCGACGCCGGAGGGCGACATCTCGGTTCAGATGGACGGCGAGGTCGAGGGCGACTCCATCACGGGCACGTTCGACTTCGGTCAGGGTACCGGCACGTGGGTGGGGAAGAAGACCAAGTGACCCTGCTGTCGGCTTTCAGCGCTGAAAGCTGATCGCTGATCGCCGATAGCCGAGCGCCACTTGCCATTCACGCCAATTCAAGCGGGTGGCGGGATCAATAGGCCGCGAGTAGCCGCGCCGCACGTTCGATCTCGGGCTCGCTGACGAGGAAGAATTCCTCCAGGGGCGGCGAGTACGGCACCGGGGTATCGAGCGCTCCGAGGATGCGGATCGGCGCATCGAGCGATTCGAATGCCTCTTCCTGGATGATCGCCGCCACGCTTTCGCCGATGCCGCCGGTGCGCGAGTCCTCGTGCACGATCAAGACCTTGTTGCAATGACGGCTGAGAGCAAGGATGGCATCTTTGTCGAGCGGAGCAATGGTGCGAAGGTCGAGCACGGCCGCCTCGATGCCATCGACCGCGAGCGTCTCGGCCACCCGCAGGCAGTGATGCACGTAGGCGCCGTAAGAGATCATCGCGATGGTCGAGCCCGCCCGTCGTAGCGCAGCTTTGCCCATCGGAGCCGGCGCCGGTGCGTCTTTCGACAGCATCTGCCTGATGCGCGGATCGCGATAGAGCGCGATGTGCTCGTAATACAGGACGGGATCGGGATCCGCGACGGCCGCCGCCATCAGCCCGCGCGCGTCCTCGGGCGTCGAGGGCACGACGATCTTCAGACCCGGCGTGCGGTAAAACCACGGCTCGGTGTTCTGGCTGTGATACGGACCGGCGTAGCGCAGGCCGCCCCACGGCATCCGCACGACCATGGGCACTTCGCCGCCCCAGCGGTAGCGGATCTTCGCGGCGTTGTTCACGAGCTGATTGAAGCCGGTCGCGACGAAATCGTTGAACTGCATTTCGCCGATCGGCCGTTCACCGGCCAACGCCGCGCCGACGCAGACACCGAGCACGGCCCCTTCCGCGAGTGGCGAGTTCAGAATGCGATCGCCGTGCTCCTTCAGCAGCGGACGCAGCAGCAGAAACGCGTTGCCGTACTGCCCGCCGACGTCCTGGCCGTAGACGAACACACGGGGGTCGGCGGCAAGCGCATCGCCAACGCCCAGCATCACGGCTTCGAGAAAGGTGCTGCCTTTCTTGTCGAAGGGGAGGCCCGGTTCGAGTGCGGGAAGCGCCGATTCCCCCGGCGCTGAGGATCCGCCCCGGCCGAAGCCGGGGCTTGCCGTCGTCTGGATCTGCGCCGTCCGCCACTCCGGATCGAGCACTTCGACGCGCACGCGCGGGGGCTCGTCCTTGAACACACCCACGCCGGCCTCGTCCGGCTGGGGCCATGGCGCGTCGATCACCACCTGCGCCTGCCTGGCGACCATGTCGTCGGCCCACGCCTTGATCTTGTCGATCTCGCCGCGCTTGATGATCTTCTCGCCTTCGAGCCGCGCGGCGTAACGCGCGATGGGATCGCGCTTGCCCCAGAACGCGTACTGCTCACGATTGGCATATCCGCCCTCGTGCAGCGGCGGATACTCCCACGACGGCTGCGAGTCCTTGCCGTGATACAGCATGTCGTCGTGATGCGCGTGACCGCACATGCGCATCGCGACCACTTCGATGAGCGTCGGCCCGGCGCCGGCCCGCGCGCGATCCGCCGCCCAGGTGAAAGCGGCCGCGACGACGTCGGCGTCGGTGCCGTCAATCGTAATGCCCCGGATGCCGTAGCCGGACGCTTTGTCGGCAAACACGCGCGCCAGCGAGTTTTCCGGAACCGGGGTGGACAGCGCCGTCTGGTTGTTCTGCAGGCAGAACACGGCGGGGAGCTTGCGGACCGCGCACAGGTTGATCGCTTCGTGCCACTCGCCCAGCGAGGAACCGCCCTCGCCGATAAACGACAACGCGACGCGCCCTCCCCCCTGACGCCAGAAGCCCATCGCCAGGCCGGCGATGCTGAGCGTGCCGATGGTGAGCGGCGCGGCGGCGGGCAGCACGCCCCACGCCCAGTCGCCGGTGTGCAGGTCCTTGCCGAACATCGGCGGGCCGGCCTTGCCCATCTGCGCGCTCAAGACCTGCCGCACCGCTTCTTCGTCGTGCCGCATCGCCAGCGTGATGCCGAGGTCGCGAATCACCGGCGCCAGCACGTCTCCATTCCACGTGCCATCAGGATTCTGGTACTTGGGCCCGCGTCGCAGCCGGATGCCGCCGGCGTAGATCGCCTCCTGTCCGAGCGATCGGAAGCCCTTGCCCTGAAACGACTTGTCGCCCCAGCGGACCTCGCCGCCCATGAAGAACTGCTTGAGCCGATTGTCCACCGCGCGGGTCAGCACCATGCCGCGCAGGATCTCGCGCCGCTCATCCGCCGTCAGCGACGCGCGAATCGCTTCGCGGGCGAGAAAGCCGTCGCACGATTCGACAATCTCCGCGCGCGCCTGCTCCAGCCGCTTGACGGCGGTGACGCCTGGCGTCGTCTCGTCGATGCCATCCGGGGCGGTGAGCAGATCGTAGAGGCGCTTGGCGAGCTCGCGTCGAAAGGGCGCGCGCAAGGCATCGATCTGTTTCGTGTCGCTGTCAACAGCCGGGCCTTTGCGCGCGGCCTCGAGTGCATCGATGGCCATCGACAAGGCGAGCGGATGCCGCTCGGCGACGAAGGCCGCCAGGCGGCTGGAAAGGCCGGACAGCCGGGAGACCTCGGTCGAACTACGCATCGACATTGATTCTAGTCGAGGCCCGGGCGCGGCCCTCCCGCGGCAGATGGTGGGTGGCCGGTCCCGAGACCGGCCACCACCGGCTATTGCGTCGCGCTCGTGCGGACCGTCGGATACTTGACGCCCAACTGATCGAGATACGTCTTGTACCTCGACGCGTCGTAATAGAACTTGCGCATCTCAGGGCGATAGCGGTCCATGATCGCCTTGTTCAAATGAATCGCCGGCTGATCCTGCGGACGGATGAGCGGCGTGTATTTGTGATTCTTCGTCTGTACCTTCTCGAAGTATTCGCGCGCCTGCGCGAGCACATCGGGGCGCATCAGCAGATCGATCACCGTCATCGCCTGCACGCGCGCGCCGGCCACCGTGCCCTTGTGAGCAATCGGCGTCGCCATCGCGATGGCATTGGCCCAGTTGTGGCCGGGGCCGGCCTGGAAGTTGGCCGGGAAGCTCAGCGAGACGGTCGGCAGCGTCCAGGAGATGTCGCCGATGTCGTCGGAACCTCCTCCGCGCTTCTCATCGTCCGGGATCTGCTCTCTGCCGTCGACGCGCTCGGCGATGCGTGTCGAGAGGCCCGTTTCCGGGACGCCGAGCTCCTTTTGCGTCGCCTTGGCCAGTTGGACATCGGCCTCGCTCCACTCCGGCAGCCCGACGGCCTTGATGTTCTCGAACATCGTCTCGGCGAGCGTCCGATTCATGTGTTGAGGCCAGGCGGAGCCCAGCACACGCGATGACCACTTGGTGTTGGTCATCAGGCTCGCGCCCTCGGCGATCTTGTCGCCGATCTCCCACATGTTCTTGATGCCGTCATAGGTCGTTTCACGGAAGAAATACCAGACGCTCGCATTGCGCGGGACGACGTTCGGCTGGTCGCCGCCGTTGGTGATGACATAGTGCGAGCGCTGCTGCAGGCGGAGATGTTCGCGCCGGAAGTTCCAGCCGGTGTTCATCAGCTCCACCGCGTCGAGCGCGCTGCGTCCGCGCCACGGCGCGCCGGCGCTGTGCGCCGTTTCGCCCTCGAACGTGTACTCGACGGACACCAGCCCGTTGCCGCTGCTGTCGCCCCATCGCGTGCTCAGGCCCGAGCCCACATGGTTGTAGAGGACGGCATCGACGTCCTTGAACAGGCCCGCGCGGACGTAATAGGCCTTCGTGCCCAACTGCTCTTCCGCGACGCCGGGCCAAATCATGATGGTGCCGGGAAGCTTCTCGCGCTCCATCATGCGCTTGACGGCGATGGCGGCCAGCACGTTGAGCGGTGTGCCGGAGTTGTGCCCCTCGCCGTGCCCCGGCGCGCCGGGGACGATGGCGTCGCGATACGCCACACCGGGCTTCTGCGAAGCCTGCGGGATCCCGTCCACGTCGCTGCCGAGGGCAATCACCGGACGGCCCGAGCCGTAGCGCGCCACCCACGCGGTGGGGATGCCGGCAATGCCGGTCTCGATGGTGAATCCGTTTTCCTTCAGCACGCCGGTGAGATAGCGCTGGGTCTCGAACTCCTGGAACCCCAGTTCGCCAAAGCTGAAGACCGAGTCGACCATCTGCTGGCCGAGGTCGTACATGCCGAGCACGTCCTGGCTGACCTGCTCTTTCAGTTTCATGACGCGCGCGTCGGCTTTGGCGACGGGCGTCGAGAGCGGCGTCAGCTGTTCGGGAGCCGGAGCAGCACCGCGCTGCGCCTGCGGGACGGCGATTGCCAGTGTGACGACTCCCGCCAGACCGGTCAGCCACCAGGTTCGAATGGACATGGTTCCCCCTTCCAGAGAGGAGTGAAGTATAAATCCAATGCCACCTCTCGAAGGCGCCTGACCGCCAGAGCTCGCCATGAAACGCGCGCGCGGCGGCGGGTGGAAGGTAACGAATGCAAACACTCACATCCATCCTCGGCATCGTTCTCATCGCAACCATGTTTGGCGCGGCACAGAACGACCCCCTGGCCCGCGCGAGAAATCTCCATCGGCAGGTGCCCCTCATCGACGGGCACAACGATTACCCATGGGCGCTGCGCGGGCTCGATGCCGGTCGCGATTTCGGGAAGGCGGACATCACCGGCAGCGTGCCGGCCCTGCACACCGACATTCCCCGGCTGCGCCAGGGCGGCGTCGGCGGGCAGTTCTGGTCGGTGTACGTGCCCTCGTCCATGCAGGGGCGCGAGGCCGTACGCGCGACGCTCGAGCAGATCGACATCGTCCATCGCATGGTCCAGCGCTGGCCGGAGACGTTCGGCCTCGTGCGCACGGCGGCCGAGCTCGAGCGGGTGTTCAAGAACCGCCGCATTGCGTCGCTCATCGGCATGGAAGGCGGCCATTCGATCGACAGCTCGCTGGCGACGCTGCGAATGATGCACGCGCTGGGCGCCGGTTACATGACCCTCACCCATAGCGCCAACGTGCCGTGGGCGGACGCCGCCACCGACACACCGGTGCTGGGCGGGCTGTCGGCGTTTGGCGAAGAAGTCGTGCGCGAGATGAACCGGCTGGGCATGCTCGTCGATCTCAGCCACGTGTCGCCCGACACGATGGCCGACGCCATTCGCGTCAGCGAAGCGCCGGTGATCTTCTCGCATTCTTCGGCGAAGGCGCTCTGCAACGTGCCGCGCAACGTGCCGGATGACGTGCTGCAAATGCTGCCGAAAAACGGCGGGGTCGTGATGATCACGTTCGTGCCGGGCTTCATTTCGCAGGCGGTCGCCGATCACAGCGCCAGGCTGGCGGAGGCGCAGCAGTCATTTCGCGCGCAGTTTCCCAACAACGACGCCTACGTCGCCACGGCCCTGGAACGCTGGCGCGCCGAGCATCCCGAGCCGCGCGCGACGCTGTCGCAGGTGGCCGATCACATCGATCACGTACGCAAGATCGCAGGCATCGATCACATCGGCCTTGGCGGCGACTTCGACGGCATCAGCACCGTCATCGAGGGGCTCGAGGACGTCTCGACGTATCCGGAGCTCACCGCCGAGCTCATTCGCCGCGGCTACGCCGATCAGGACATCAGAAAGATTCTCGGGCTCAACATCCTGCGCGTAATGCGCCGGGCCGAGCTGGTGGCGGCGGGGCTGCAGAAAGCACGCGGTCCCTCGACGGCGACGATCGAGCAGTTGGACGCGCGATAAGGCCGCCGCTTCGCGGCGATAGGGCCGACTTCGTCGGAGGGCCTCGCTTCGCTCGGCAGGCCGGCCTGCGGCCGGATCACCCATCACGCGACGCGCGCCCGCCGACCGGAGCGAGACCCTCGGCGAAGCCGCCCCTCCGCGACGCGGCCCCTCTGAGCGGAGCGAGGCCCTCGGCGAAGCCGCCCATCCGCCGCGCAGCGGCGGCCGGCCACGCCAAGCGTGGCCTTCGGCGAAGCCGCCCTCCGCCGCGAAGCGGCGGCCCTAGTCCTAGTCGGCCCGCAGCGCGAGCATGGGATCGACCGTCGTCGCCCGCCAGGCGGGACCGAGGCACGCGAGGGCCCCGGCCACGATGAACGCCACCGATACCCCCACCAGCGTCAGCGGATCGGTCGGCGTCGTCTGATACAGGTAGCTCTCCAGCACGCGCGCCAGCGCAAACGACGCCGCGATGCCAATGACGAGGCCGAGGCCGACGAGCCAGAGCCCCTGGCCGAGCACCATGCCAAGCACGCTCCGCTGACTCGCGCCGAGCGCCATGCGAAGCCCGAACTCCTGCGTCCGCTGCGACACCGACTGCGCGATTACGCCGGTGATGCCCGTGATCGTGACCAGCAGGGCAAGTCCCGCAAACATCGTCAGCAGCACGGCTGTCAGCCGGGGCGTCGCAAGGTAGCTGTCACGCACCTCGTCGAGTGTCCGCATGTTTTCGATCGGCAGGTTGGGATCGATGCTGCGCACGGCATCCCTGATGACCGCCGCAGCCTGCGCGGGGTCGCCGCTCATCCGCAGCAGCACGCGCCCCTGGAAGGCGCCAGCCTGGCGGAGCGGCATGTACGCCTGCGCTATCGGGTCCCGATCGAGCCCGAACATCTTCACGTCGGCCACGACGCCGACCACCGTCGCCCACGTGCGGCCGTTGTTGGCCGACACCTCCGCGCCAATCGGATCGCGCCCCTCCCACTCGCGGCGTGCGAGCGTTTCGTTGATGACAATCGTCGACGGTGCATCTTCGTGATCGAGATCCGTCAAGAAGCGGCCGCGCACCAGCGGCACACCGAGCGTTGCGAAATAGCCCGGGCTGGCAATGCGCAGATCGGTGGCCGGCTGCTCGTCCGGCGACGCGTAGGTGCGGCCGCGAATCTGGAACCGGAGCTGTCCCGGCTGAATCGCGTCCATCGGCACGGCGTTCGTGAGGGCTGCACTCATGACGCCCGGCGTGCTTTCGAGCCGATCGAGCAGCGACACGTAGAGCCGGCGGACAGATTCGCCGTTCGGGTAGGTGGTAAAGTTCCCGAAGACCTCCGCCGACATCACGCTTTCGCCGCGGTATCCCGGATCGACGTTCTGCAGCCGATAGAAGCTGAGGAGCAGCAGGCCGGCGCCGACCAGCAGCACGACCGACACGGCCACTTGCGCCACGATCAACGCGCGCTGAAGCTTGCGCCCGCTACCGGCGTTGCTCGTCCCCTTACCGCCTGCCTTGAGCGCGCTCACCAGATCGACGCGTGAGGCTAGCGCCGGAAACGTGCCGAACACGAGCCCGGTCACAATCGACACGAGCAGCGTGAAGCCCATCACGCCGGCATCGAGCGCGATCTCGCCGGTCCGCGCGGTGAACCGGCCGACAAACGTCGTCAGCATGTCCACCGTCATCCAGGCAAACGCGAAGCCGACGATGCCGCCGGCAACCGACAGCACGGTGCTTTCGGTCAGGAGCTGGCGGACGAGGCGCCCGCGGCCCGCGCCAAGCGCGGTGCGCATCGCCAGCTCGCGATCGCGCCGCAGCATCCGCGCCAGCGTGAGGTTGGCGACGTTGGCGCACGCCAGCAGCAGCACCAGCCCGGTCGTCCCGAGCAGGATGAGCAACAGCTCGCGCGCGCCGGAGGTCAGCTCGTCGAGCACGTTGGCCGTGCGCGCCTGAAAGCCCAGGGCTGGCCGGTACACCTGGGGAAAGTCCTGTGCCCAACGCTGCGCGATGGTGGCCACTTCCGTTGCGGCCGTTTCCGGCGAGGCATCCGGCTTGAGCAGGCCAAAAACATTGAGCGCGGCAAACGCGCGGCGATTCGCTTCGATGTTCTGTTCGGCCGCGGATCGGAACGGGCACGCTTCCGTCGGCATGTACACATCGACCTCGTTGGGATAGTGCGGCACCGGCGGCAGCACGCCGACGACGGTGTGCGGGCGATCGTTCATCTCGAACACCTGCCCGACGATGTCCGGATCGGCACCGAACTTCGTCCGCCAGTACGCGTGGCCGAGCACGAGCACGGCTTCGGCGCCGTGGTCATCGTCCGTCGGCACGAACGTCCGGCCGATGAGCGGCTTGACGCCGAGGACGTCGAAGAAGTTCGGCGACACCACGCCGGTCGCGACGCGATCCGGCTCGCCGCGGCGCAGCAGATCGAAGCTCATCTGATGAAACTCGACGAGGCCCTCGAAGCTGGCGAGCTGCGCGCGATAGTCGTACAGCTCTTTGATTGACACACCGAAGTTGGCCTGGTTGTTCAGCGGCGCCGACTGTTGCACGAGCACGAGGCGGTCGCCGTTCTCGTACGGCAGCGGCTTGAGCAGCACGCCGTTGATGACGCTGAAGATCGCGGTGTTGGCGCCGATGCCGAGGCCGAGCGTCAGCACAGCCAGGGCGGCAAACCCCGGGTTCTTGCGCAACGTGCGCGCGCCGTAGCGAAGGTCCGCGAGAAATTCCTCGAGCCAGCTCACACCACGGGCATCGCGTGCTTCTTCTTTGTGCTTTTCCATGGGTCCAAAATTCCTGGCGGCCAGGCGCCGCGCCTCGTCCGGCGACCGCCCCTGGCGGATGTGCTTCTGTGTTTCCATCTCGATGTGAAACTGGACTTCGGCGTCGAGCTCGCGATCCATGCCCGCGCCGTCTCTCATCGCCCGCGCCGCCTGTTTCACCCGCTTGAAGAACATATGGAGGCCTTCCGCGCTGATAGCCGAGAGCGCTGATAGCCGAGAGCTGATAGCCGAGAGCCGAGAGCGCTGATAGCTGAAAGCCGAAAGCTGAAAGCTTTACACCGCGAGAATCCGCGCCACGGCCCCGGCCATCCGCTCCCACTGCGCCGTCTCCTCACGCAATTGCTTCTGCCCGGTCTTCGTCAATCGATAGAACTTCGCCTGGCGGTTGTTCTCCGACGCCCCCCACTCCGCGTCAATCCACCCCGACGCTTCGAGCCGATGGAGCGCCGGATACAAGGACCCCTGATTGACCCGCAGCACATCGTCCGAGATCTGCTGAATCCGCTGCGAAATGCCCCACCCATGCATCGCGCCAACCGCAAGCGTCTTCAGAATCAAAAGGTCCAGCGTGCCGTGCAGCAGATCGAGTTGTGCTTTCGACATATCGGCTATCAGCTATCAGCTATCAGCGCTCTCAGCTCTTCAGCTCTTCAGCTCCCAAGCCTAACGCGTTGAAAGCCGTGAGCCGAAAGCCAATTCACTTACGCACGACGGGCAACTTCCGTCGGCTCCAATCGTGGATGGAGCCGTCATACAGCCTGGCGTCGTAGCCCAGATGGCGAGCGACGAAGTAGACCACCGACGCGCGCATGCCGACCATGCAATACGACACCACCGGCCGGCCGTCGGCCACACCTGCCGCCTCCAACCGCGCGCGCAACTCCTCCCGCGGCAGAAACCTCCCATCACCATCCACCAGCGAGTTCCACGTCACTTGCTTCGCACCGGCAATATGACCGGCGGCGTGCATGCCGCCCATCCCGCCGTCGGTGCCAAAAAACTCCGCATCGGGACGCACATCCACGAGCGCAATGCTCTTGCCCGGGACCTGCCGTTGGATGAACGTCGCATCTGCCAGGCGCGCGGCGTTCAGACGAGGGGTGAAGCGGCCCGTGCGGACGGAGCTGGTCGGTCCTGTGTCTACGGGTTGCTTCGCCTCGCGCCACGCGCGGAGCCCGCCATCGAGAATGGCGACGCGACGATGGCCAAACACATCGAGCGTGAAGAACGCACGGGCGGCGGCCACCGGGCTCTGCGCGTAGACGATCACTCGCGAATCGTCTGACACGCCGGCCGCTTCGAAGACCTGCTTCACCGTGCCGGCGGCTGGAAGTTCAGACCCCAAATCGTCCGGCCCGTCGACGGCGAAGTCGCCGTAGCGCACGAACCGCGCCCCACGAATGTGCCCCTCTTCGAAGGCCGCGGCGCGGTCGGCAATGTGCAAGACGACCACATTCGGGTCCGTCAGCATGCCGGCGAGCTCGGCGACGCTGACGAGCATCGGGCTTGGCGCTTGTCCGAAAGCGGGTGCGACGACGAGCAAGACGACGCAGGCGGCGAGGGCAAGGCGAGGCATAGAGGCTCCTGTCGAGGATCGACAAGAGCATCCGCGGTTTCTTGTCGAATGTCAACAAGAAGCGCGCAATTGCCTGGGACGAACCGCGTGACGAGACAGGCGGCAACGGGCAGCGAGGTCGTCCCCAACCCGCGCCGTTCACTCCGCCGTCGGCGCCTGAATCGCGTCAATCACCTGGCGGAAGAATTGCTCTTTGCCACCGCCGTGCCACCGCCACACGATCACCAGATCGTGGTCGGGCGACACGAAGATCGTGTTGCTGCCGGCGCCCTGCGCCTGGTACGAGTTCGTCGGCAACGTCTTGCCGCCGCCGCGCGTGTTGAGCCACCACAGGAACCCGTAGTCGGGGCCGTTCGCGCTCGGCGTCAGCGCCTGCTTCACATACGCAGGCGGAACGATCTGTTTGTCGCCCCACTTGCCGCCGTGCAGCCACAGGTAGCCGAACCGCGCCATGTCCATGGCGCTAATCCACACACCGCCGCCCCAGCGCGTCCCGCCGCTCACCGACGCCATCCGCTGGCCGTTCACCTCGGCGTAGCTGTTGACATAGGGGACCCACTGCCAGGTGCTCGACGCGCCAATCACGTTCATCACTTCGTCGCGAAACACCTCGGGGACCGGCTTGCCGAACAATCGCAGCAGCGACAGCGCGAACCGGTTGATGCGGACATCGTTGTATTCGTAGAAGCTTCCTGGGGCCTGCAGGACGCGAGGCTTGCGCTGACCGCCGCCAAACGCGGCCGCGCCGACGAAATCGTGCTTCTTGCCCCACATCTCGCCTTCCCACTCGCTTTCCTGGTGCAGGTGATGGCGCCACGAGACCTTCGCGTTGTGCGGCGAGTCGTATCCGCCGTCTGTGATCTGCGAGCCGATGGCCGCGTCGAGATCCTTGATGAGCCCGTCGCGCACCGCGACGCCCGTGACCGTCGCGAGCATGCTCTTGGCCACTGAGTAGGTGGGCGCGACGCTCGCGGTGTCCCCGAACTCGGCCACCACGTAGCCGTTGCGGATGATCACGCCGTTGGTGGCCGGGCGCCGCGTGGGGATCGACCCGAGCATCGTGCCGAAGACCTTCTCCTGCGTCGAGAAGTCGCGCGGCCACGCGGTCTCGCGGGCCTTCGCGAACTCGACGGCCGCAGTGAGCCGCGCCGCATCCATGCCGACGTCGGCGGGCGCCCGCCGGGCCCAGTCCCCCGCCGGAGGATAGTAGGTGGCCGGCTGCGCGCCCAGCGCGGCGTAACACGCGACCAGAACGGCCAGACTCAGCGATACTTTTCTCACCATCATCTCCTCCGCTACTCGGCTATCGTCTCTTTCGGCTTTCAGCTCTAAGCTTTCAGCGCTCTCAGCTTATAGCGCCGAGAGCTGTGAGCTGAAAGCCCTCAGTATCCCGGCCCGAGCAAAACCGCGTTCATGAAGAGGAGCATCGTCCCCTCCGAGTAGGCGCGGTAGTTGGCATCCTCCGCAAACGCAATCACGTGTCCCTGCCCGGACGGCTGATGCATCAGATACGGCTTCTGCACCAGGATGTCCTGCGCCTCCGGCCAGATGAGCCCCGAGGCAATCAGCCGATCCTTGGTGGCCCAGCGCCCCACGTTGCGGCCGGCATCGAGCTTGAGCGGCGCAAACACGCGATTGCCTTCGATCATCGAATACAGCTCTTCGTCGTGCCCGGCGCTGAGCCAGTGATCGGTGTCGAGCACCACGCGGAGAATCGCCCCCGGCTGCGACGCCGGCCGCTCGCGCTCCGGCTGAATCGCCTTGTCGTAATCGAACTCCACAGGCTTGCCCGGAGTCGCATTGCCACTGCCCGAGGCACCTGCTGCACCTGCTGCACCCGAGGCACCTGCTGCACCTGGTGCACCTGCTGCACCTGTGCCACCTGTGACACCTGCTGCACCTGCTGCACCTGACCCACCCGTGCCACCTGTGCCACCTGTATCGGGCCGCCCGTCCTCGAGCAACCCCGTCGTCGTGAGCAATCCCACGCTGCTGCCCGTCGCCCAGCGGGTTGCTTCGGCGAGCGTGATGAGCGTCCCGCCGCCGCGCAGCCAATCCTTGATGCGATTGAGCACTGCCTCGGTAATCGTGGTGCCGTAATTGCCGGACGGCAGCACGATCACGTCGAAATTCGCGAAATTCGCGCGCGCCAGCGACGCGGTGCGCACGATCGTCACCGGCTGGCCGTATCGCCGCTCGAGCGTGTACCGCGTCCATCCCGCCGACAACGACGACGTCGGCGTATCCCACACGAGCAGCACGCGCGGCGCTTTCAGATAGGCGGCATCGTTGCTTCCCAGCGACGTCCCCGACTCGATGTAGGTCGTGTCCGTCGGCACGATCTCGGCGCCATGCTTCGTCGCCAGGGCCGTCAGACGCGCGTGAAGATCCGGAGGATTGCCGGCCACGCGAATCACCGCCGTCCCAAGCGGAAACGCCCGGCCGTTGAGCGTGAACGCCCCGCCGACGCTGTGCATGCGGATGTCCTGCTGCAACGCCTCCGCGGCGACCGCAGCGGCGGCGGTTCCCCACGGCATCAGGTACGCCACTTTCGATGCGGCGAAGGTGCGAGCCGGCGGGGCTGGGTCATGGGACATCGGGACGCTCGTGCTGCGCACGTTGACCGCCGATGCGCTCGTGACCAGCTCGACGTCGTAGAGCATCGGCAGATTCCACGCGGTGACGTCGTAAATCTCGTCGTTGAGGCGCTTCGCCCGGCGCTCTTCCTGCCGCTTGATGAAATCCGCCGGCTGCTCGGTCTGCGGATCGAGCAGGTTGCGAATCAGCCGCCCGGTCGGCTGCGCGTGCGACACGAGGTAGGCGCCGGCCGGAAACTGCCGCCTGGCGACGGTAAACGCCTCCTCGGCGCGGCGGACTTCGATGCCCTGCGTCGCGAGAGTGCGCGCGAGCTGGCCGGCACGAGACGGATCGTGCCCCGGCACGAGAATGTACTCACGGCCGGCGCTCTTCTCGCCCTCGGCAACCGCGCTCCGGCGGTAGTCGAGGAATTCGCGCACCAGGCGCTCACGGTTCCGGGCGGCCGTGATCGCCGTGGTGATCGCGGCGTTCGCGTGGTGCATCACGCCGTCTCGATACGTCATCACGGTATCGTCGTCCCGCGCGAAGGACAGGGCGCGGGCGGAGGCCTGCTCGTAGGTCATGCCGATCGAGCCGTTGAACGTCGGCCAGGAATCGCCGTAGCCGGGGTAGAACGCGTCGTACACCTCGGCGATGAAGTAGGGCCAGCCGCGCTGGTCGAAGCGCGCCCCGTTGGCGCGGCCGAACAGATCCCAGGCGCGGCGCTGGCTTTCGGTGATGTGCGGGTTGACCGGATCGGCTGGCGGCGCAAAGTAGTAGTTGTTGTCGCCGCCCTGCTCGTGCAGATCGACGGTCACGTGCGGCCAGTACTCGCGGCCGATGGCGATCCGGCCGCGTGTTTCCGGCTGGGTCTGCGCGAACCAGTCGCGATTCATGTCGAACAGGTAGTGATTCGAGCGGCCGCCCGGCCACGGCTCGTCGTGCTCGGCGTTGTAGGGCGTGGGATCGGGATGCGCGGCGCGGGCCTGGAGGTTCTGAAAGACGAACCTGGCACGGCCGTCGGGGTTCTGCATCGGATCGATCAGCACGAGCGACTCGCGGAGCACCAGATCGATGTCGGCGTCGCCCTGTGACGCAAGCAGGTGATAGGCCTCGAAGAGCGCCGCGTCGCTCGACGAGATCTCGTTGCCGTGCACGCCGTGCACGAGCCAGGTCACGACCGGCACCTGCTTGACGAGCCGGTCGGCATCGCCTGGCGACAGCCCGCGCGGGTCGGCCAGCCGCTGCAGATCGCGCTTCACCTCGTCCAGCTTGGCAATGCGTTCGGGGCTGCCGATGACCATCAGCCAGAGTGGCCGGTTTTCCCACGAGCGGGCGTACTCCATCAGCCGCGTGCGCGTCGGCGCCGCTTTCGCCAGCGCCTGGAGGTACTCACCCACCTGATCGGGCGGTGTAATCTCCATCCCGGTGTCGTGGCCAAGCACCTGCTGAATCGTCGGAATCGCCGGGTCGTACTTCGCCCCGGGCCAAATCGGCTCCACCTGCTGCTGCGCGCGCGCGACAGACGACGCCACCGCGACGCCGAAACTCAGAGAAACAACGGTCAGAACGACGCTCACCCTGCGCATCATCGATTCACCGAACCTGCTGTTATGGCGGGTGGGGCTGGTAGGGCTGGCACCTACCCGCGCTACGCGCCCTACCCGCCCTACCTGCCTACCCGCCTGCCCTGAGCGAGCGGCGCGAGTCGAAGGGCCTGCCCTGAGCGATCAACGCGAGTCGAAGGGCCCTACCGGCCCACACCGTCGAAATACTGCACGATGACCTGCGCGGCGCGGCCGATCCGATCCTCGGCCTCGCCGTAGGGCCCGGTAATCTCGTTCGTGAAGAACGCCATCACAATCGGCCCCGACCGCGCGAACGCGATCCCCACATCATTGGCGAGGACCGGCGGAAAGTCACCCGTCTTGTGCGCGATCGGCACATCGACGAAATGCGGCAGCCGCCGCGCCCCCGCCTGTTGCGCGCGCATCACCCGAACCATCTCCGCCGACGCCTTCTGCGACGCCAGCGTGTGCTGCTGCAGCGCCTCCAGCATGCGGCCCGTCACGCGCGGCGTCATCTCGCCCAGCCAATACGCGCGATCGGCGTTCGTCTTCTCGTTACGATTGGCGCCCTGCGGCAGCGCCGCGTACTTGGCAAACAGCTCGCCGGTCGTCTGCGTCAGCCGCATCCCGCCTGCGTAGCCATTCTGTTCGAGCCACGCGTTCACCGCCGCGACGCCTCCCACCTTCGCGATCGCGAGATCCGTGGCCGTGTTGTCGCTGGTGATGATCATCTGGGTGAGCACGTCGCCGAGCGTCGGCTGGAGACCGACATCGAGATGGCGAAACATGCCCGATCCGCCGCGGATGTCTTCTTTCCTGATGGTGATGCGCTCGCCGAGCGACAGCGTGCCCTTCTCGACCATCTGATACGCGATCACCAGCACCGGGATCTTGATGACGCTGGCGCTGTTGAACGTTTCATCCGCCCGAACGCCGGCCTCCTCGCCGGTTGTGAGGTGTTTCACCCACACGCCCGCGCGCCCTGGAAAGCGCGCGAGGTCGGCCTCGAGGAGGCGCTGAAGCCCGGACGGCTGGGCGGTCAGCACACCAGTCGCCAGCACCACCGCCGTGGGGAAGCGAAGTAACGTCATGTCAAGCGAATGATACGATGGCGCGGGTATGGAACTGGCCTACTTCGTCGCGGCCCTATTCGCGTCGTTTCTGCCGGCCCGCCACTGGTCCCGATTGCCATCGCTCCCCATCTCCCGCGCGGCGCCGCTGGCCGGCGTCATGGCATTCCTTGCCGCGGCCCTGCTGGGCATCGTCGGATTTCTCACCTATACCGACGATGTCATTCGCAACACCGGCGCGCTGCAGATCGCGATCGCCGAAAGGCAGGTCAAGGGTGAGCTTCCAGAGACCACAGCGGTGTCCGCTGGTCCGATGGCGGTCGCCCTGCTGTCGCCGCTCGCGTTTCTGTTGTTCACCCCGGCCGGCCAGCTCTCCGCCTACTTCGGCGCGACCGCGCTCATCCGCACGGTTGCCTGGATCGCCGATGACCCGATGGGTGATCCGGTGTTGACGATGATCGACGCTGTCGCGGCGCGAGGTACTGAGCGCTTCAGCACAGGACACCAGCGGCGTGTTCGGGAGCGAATGGAAGGCGTAGAAGTGCCGGACCGCCTCTACCCCGGAAGCTGGGCGCGCATCAAAGACGTGGACTTCGTAATCGTCTCATCACGCCGCAAGCCGGAGTGGACGAAAGGGGCGACGGTCATAACAAAGGATGCGTGGTTCTCATTGGGTGAGCCGTTCGAATTGCACACCATCGATGGTCTGCGGACGATTTACCCGCTCACCCGACATCGCGACGGCGACGTGGTGCGGCGCAGTGTGGAGTATCAGTTGCCACCGCTAAGGAGAGCCTGAACAGAGTTCGCTACGGTCATTTATATGTCGTCACCGGCCGCCCTTCGGCGTCGTAGACCTCCACCGACCCAAGCTTGCGCAGCGCACGCGCGACGCCCTCGGCGTTGCCCACAGCGACAATCTGCAGTCGTTGCGGATCCAGATACTTCTTCGCCATCGCCTGCGCATCGGCCGCGGTGATCGCATTGACCCGCTCGGGGTATTTGTCCCAGTAATCCGCCGGCAGGCTGAAGCGGTAGCGCGTGATGGCGTTGTTCAGCAGCGCCTGCGGCGACTCCAGCGTCAGCGCAAACGCCGCAATCATCGACCGCTTGGCGTCGGCGAATTCCTTCGCCGGAATCGGCACCTCTCGCGCCTGGCGGAGCTCGGCGAGCAGATCGGTCAGCGCCGGCGCGGTGACTTCCGTCCGCACGTTCGTGCTCGCCACCCACACGCCGCGGAACCGCGGCGCATCGATGTTCGACCCGGCGCCGTACGTGTAGCCCTTTTCTTCGCGCAGATGACGGAAGAGCCGTCCCGTCGGACCGCCGCCAATCACCTTGTTGAGGACCAGCAGCTTGAAGTAGTCGGGATCGGTGCGGCGGATGGCCTGCACGCCGACGAGCAAGCTGGTCTGCACCGAGTTGGCGCGCTCAACGAGGAAGATGCCGGAGCGCTTGAGCGCAGCCGGATCGGTGACGGCAGGCACCGGGGAGCCCGTCTTCTTCCAACCGCCGAACCGCCCCTGGATTTTCTTCATCATGTCGGCCATCGAGATATCGCCGGCGACGGCGATGACCGCATGATCGGGCACGTAGCGCGCACGGTGAAACGCGACGAGATCGGTCCTCGTCGTCTCGTCGAGCACCTCCGGCTTGGGCGAGACGCGCCCATCCGGGTGGTCGCCGGCCATCACGATGCTGAACCGCTCCTGCGCCAGAAAGCCGGGGTTCGCTCGCTGTTGGAGAAGCTGCGCGCGCGTCTGCGTCTTGTAGCGCGCGAATTCCTGTTCCGGAAACGTGGGGTTGAGCAACACGTCCGCCATCAGATCGATCACGACATCCAGGTGCTCGGTGAGCGCCGACGCCGAAATGGTCGCGTCCTCCGACGACAGCCCCGCCGTCACGTTGAGCGTCGCGCTCAGCCGATCGAGCTGCTCGGCGATGTCCGTCGTCGATCGGGTCGCCGTGCCCTCGCGCAGGTTGGCGGCGGTGAACTGCGCCAGCCCGACGTGATCCGCCGGATCGTAGTAGCCGCCGGCGCCGCGCATCGACAGTTGAATCGTGACCTGCGGAGCGCGCCGGTCCTGCAGCACCATCACGTGCAGGCCATTGGGAAGGTCCGCCTCCTGCGGCCTCGGCAGCTTGATCTCGAGCAGCTTGTCGGAGACCGGCGCCTTGTTCTTGAAGATGACGCCCGACATCGGGGGGGCTTCCGGCTGCTGTCCACCGAGGGATAACGATCCACAGAAGACACAGAACAAGACGATTCTGGACAAAACACTTCTGGACAACAAGTTCCGTGACAACACACGTCTGGACAAGAGACCTCTGGGCGCCATGTTCTTCGGCAGCCGTTCGTTTGACAACATCCTGCTGGCCCAGCGACCGCGGAGAGCTGCGCGTGCACGCCTCGTCATTGGACACCTCCGCCGCTCTGCGCTTTCGGGTTTGTGATCACGACGGTGCGATTCTCCGGAACCAGGTACGTCCGGGCGACACGCTGGACGTCGGCCGCAGTCACTTTCATGAGCCGGTCAACCCGCTGATTGATCAGGTTCGCGTCGCCGTAGCTGGCGGCGAACTCCGCCAATTGAATCGCGCGCTGCAACGAGCTGGTCAAGCCGCTGACGACGCCGCGCTTGGCGTTGTTGCGGGCCTTCTCGATTTCCCAGTCCTCGATCGGACCGTTCTTCACGCGGTCGATCTCGGCGTAAACGGCCGCTTCGAGCGCATCGGCCGTCTTGCCGGGGGACACGGTGCCAATCACGCGGAACAGTCCCGGGCCGATGGCGCCGTCGCGTCCGGCGTTGACGTTGGGCGCGAGCTGTTGTTCGCGCACGATCTTCTGAAAGAGCCGCGAGCTGCGGCCGCTCGACAGCACCGTCGCCAGCACCTGCAGGGCGTCGTCATCGGCGGTCAGTCGCGGCGGCGCCTTGTAGACGATGTCGAGGCGCGTCAGGCGCGCGAGCGGATCATCGAGCTGCTGGCGCCGTTCAGCGGTCTGCTTTGGCTCGGTCAAGTCCACCTTGGGCGGCGGCGGCTGTGACGGAATCGGCTCGAATGCCTTGCGCACTTTCTCGAGCGTCGCCTTGGTGTCCACATCGCCCACAATCGCGAGCACGGCGTTGTTGGGCGCGTAATAGGTCTTGAAAAACGAGGCGACGTCGTCGACCGACGCGGCATTCAGATCTTCCATCGAGCCAATCACGGAGTGCGCGTACGCCGGGTTGTCGTAGGCGAGCTGGTCGACCGCCTCGAACGTGCGGCCATAGGGCTGGTTGTCCACGCCAAGCCGCCGCTCCTCCTGAACCGCGTGGCGCTGGTTGTCGAGGTTCTCTTTCGTGATCTCGAGCGACTTCATGCGATCGGCTTCGAGGAAGATGCCGAGATCGAGCTGATTGGAGGGCAGCGTCTCGAAATAGAGCGTCCGGTCCTTGTTCGTCGTGCCGTTCATCGTCCCGCCGTTGACGAACACCTGCATGAAATGCTCGCCGGGCCCGACGTTTTCGGATCCCTTGAACATCATATGTTCGAACAGGTGCGCGAACCCGGTGCGGCCCTGGCGCTCGTCCCTCGAGCCGACGAGATAGTGCACCACGATCGAGTAGACCGGCGCGGCGTGGTCTTCGGAGATGATGACCCTGAGCCTGTTGGCGAGCTTCGTTTCGGTGAACGTGATCGTGGTCGTGGTCTGCGCCGGCAGCGCGGCGCCAAGCGCCGCGACGAGACCAGCGATGCCGACAAGTCGGACGTAGGGGTTCATGGATGGGGCCTCCCGCAGGGAGGGCATCTTACCGCGTCTCGGCGCGGGCCGGTGGGACGATCCCAGGCGACTCGACCCACAGGCCGGCCCTCGGAGCCAAACCGCCAGACCGCCAAAACTGCCAGTTCAAAACCCGGGGCGCTCCCGATCGCCTAGTCCCCTGGAACCGTGGTGACTTGCATAAATCCCGGAGCGCGGCGCCCGGATCGCAAGGCGCGACGACCGAGGATATTGGGCATATGTGAGGGAGGAGCAACGCCGCGAGGCGGGATGCCCCGCCCGGGAGTTATGTGAGTCATCACGGTTCCAGGGGACTAGACGAGGGCCCACTGCCGCCGCCGTATGAGAAGATGCTGATGCTTCATCTCCGATGCTGACGCGCTTTCTCCGCAAGGTCCTGCCCAGCGCCCGCGCTCCTGCAACGACACCGACAGCGCCAGACATATTCGCAGCGGGAAAGTTCCCGCTTTGCATCGCCACACATGACCAGGGCTTGCGCTGGCTGTTCGATCTCAGCACCGTTCTGCTCCTGCTCGATTGCAGGCCAGGGGATCGCGTCCTCGACCTCGGTGCCGGCTCGGGGTTTTCCTCTGAGATGCTCGCTCGACTGGGCTACCACGTTGTCGCGGTCGATCCCGACCTCGTTGCGCTGGATCACAACAGACACCGGCGTGATTGTGACAGGTCGCGTATCGACGGAACCGTTACCGTCGCCGGGGCCGTCGCGGAGCACCTGCCATTCGCGGCTCAGTCGTTTGACGGCGTCGTGTGCATGAACGTATTGCATCATGTCTCTGCACTGGATGTCGCACTCACGGAATTGAACCGAGTGCTGAAGCCAGGGTGCCGTGTCGTTTTCTGCGAGCCTGGAATCGATCATCTCGCGGCGAACGAGACCGCACGCGCCATCAAAGAGCATGGCGAGGAAGACAAACCCTTTGATGTGCTGCTGTTCCTGAAGGAGGCCCGCCGCCGTGGATACAAACAGGCGATGCTGACGGCGACGCTCCAGTCGGCCGTTCGATTGCTTCCCATCGAGGAGGTCGAGCTGTACCGCTCGGGGCGGCATACCAGGCCACATCTGACGCCGCAGGGAGTGATCGACGAACTACATCGGCGGCACGCTTACGGGATGTTGGTCCGTGATGGTGTGCGACCGTTCACATCGAGGTATCCAGGACGCCTCAAAGCTGCAATTCACGTCGGCCCGTTACCACCCACGCTGCGACGGGGCGCGACCTGCAATGTCACGATTGGAGTCGAGAATACCGGAGACACGACGTGGCTTGCCGAAGCGAGTCCGCTTGGTGGATATGTCACCTTGGGCTGCAAACTCCTGCGTCTCGACGGACGATTGATCACCGATGGCCTCGGTCGCACACTGCTTCCTTACGATGTGCCACCATCGACATCTGTCGAAGCCACAGCGGAGCTTTGCGTTCCCCAGTCGTGCGAGCCGGGGCACTACGTCATCAGGTTTGACGTGGTCAACGAGCTCATATGCTGGTTTTCCGACTTGCCGGAGAACACGTGCTACGAGGTTCCCGTCGTTATCACCTGACGAGGCCTGCCTCGGACCCTGAGCACGTCGTGAGCTGATCGGAGAGACGGAGCCAGTCTGAGGCGGGGCGTCGTTGGCGACTCCCGACGTCGGCCCCCGCCACCAGCCGTGGCGCGATCCAGACGCGGTTTGCGCCATGACGTCTGGAGGCGCGAGTATCCCGAATCCAGTAGCCTGACTGCTATACTGGCCCTGGACACTGTATGTGGGCGCGCGACCGCGATCGTTGGCGAGAGAGCGAGGTGCAAGCCGCGCTCGCGCAGCAGTCGGATGACGACGCGCACGATCGCAGTCTGATTCGGGAACGCCTCGAATGGACGGCTGCGCAACGGCTCGACGCCAACACGTCGTTTCTCCGCTTTTACCTGTCGATCCGTCCGGATGGTCCCATCATCCGCGATGACCCGGCATGACGGTGCTTCAGCCAGACGACCTTTTCGAGAGCCTGAATCGCCACGGCGTCCGGTATGTGCTCATCGGCGGGCTCGCCGCCGTGCTCCACGGATCACCACTGCCCACCGTGGATGCCGACATCTGTCCTGCCAACGACGATGACAATCTCGCGAGGCTGGCGGCTGCGTTGGAGGATCTCGACGCGCGGATCCGCACTCCGGACACGCCGTCAGGCGTTCGTTTTCCACGCGAGGCCGCTTTCCTCGCGGGCGTCGAGCTGTTGAACCTGACCACTCGGGCCGGGGACCTCGATCTTGCGTTCACACCGGCCGGGACATCAGGCTACGCCGACCTGTCGACGCGAGCCGTCGGCATGAGCGTGCGACAGATGACCATCCCCGTCGCGAGCCTGGCTGATGTCATCCGATCGAAAGAGGCGGCGAATCGTCCGAAGGATCGTCGGACGCTCCCGGTTCTGTACCAGCTGCTCGAGGAGATCCAGCGCCGTCAGGGGTGACACGCGTTCAACCCCGCCGGTGGAAGGGCATATCGGCGCGTC
Organism: Vicinamibacterales bacterium; assembly: GCA_035512515.1. GTDB lineage: Bacteria > Acidobacteriota > Vicinamibacteria > Vicinamibacterales > UBA2999 > JACCSI01. Next base: position 8,503 of record DATKDY010000132.1, on the reverse strand, counting down.
GTCCGCGCAGGCGCGGAGCTTTGTCAGGCGGACGCGCGGTCTTCAGTCTTCAGTCTTAATTTGTCGGTCGTCGGCCTCGAGGGTCAGACGGACGGGGTAGTACCGCATCAGACCACTGGAGAACATCACGACGAAGACATACCCGGGATTGTCGCCTGACGCACGCACGCTCTCCAGCAGTTCGGCCACCTTGGCCGGTTGTTCGAGGTCCGCGACGCGAACCTCCAACGCGAACACGTTGACCATCCGCGAAGCAAACGGCAGCGTCCGTGTCTCTGCGTTGTCTTCCCTCAACACGGCGGCCGTGCCGACAACGACCGCCGCCGGCTGCCAGTTCGGCATGTTGCAGAAGATGCGCAGCGCCGCCGACGGCGTGATCGTCGGGACGTCCCGGAGCGATCCTTTCGTCACCTGCAGGCGGCGACCGTGAGTCGGCTCGGCGTACACGGTCAACTCCACGCGACTCGCCAGGGTGCCAATGAACAGGCCACGAATTGTTTGCTGCTCGCCGCGTGCGGAGGGCGTCAGCAGCAATAACACGACCGCGACGAAGACAACGGAAGCACGACAGTTCACGTTGGAAGTCCCAAGGCTACATCACCTTGCGTAGAGCCATCACGCGGCCCGCGCGTGCAAAAGGCGTGCGCATATCCCGTCACGCGCCGGTGAGGTCTCGAGTCGTGGCGGGGCTGAATGCGCGGGCCGGTTGTTCAAACGCCTACGGCACAACCACCGTCTGCGGCGCAGTGGCGGCGCTCGCCCCACACGCGTTGGTCGCCGCGACGCTCAGCGTGTACGTCCCCGCCCCGACGGTCCCGCTCATGGCGCGCGCGGCGGTGGGAAAGCTGCCGACGAACGAGCCCGTCACGTTGAGTAGATACGCCGTCGGCGCCGGCCCGCTCTCGGCCGGCGTCCAGTCGACGAAGACAGTGTTGCCCACGCGATAGGCGAGCAGGTTGGTCGGAGTGAGCGGCGGTCCGGAGCACGGACCGGGAAACGTGACCGTGACGGGGTTCGACGGCGGGCTGAACCCCCGCATGCCCCGAGCCCGCAGGGTCAGAGTGTAGGTCCCGTTCGGCACGCCCGCGAAGCCCAGGCTGTCGCCGAAGGGTAAGGGCAGCGTCGTCGTCAAAGCGCCCGTGACGTCGAGCAGGAAGGACGTCGGCGCACCGCCTGTGTAGGTATTCGTCCAGGCGAGTGCGAGGGTCGAACCGCTGACCATGGCCAGCAGGGAGGTCGGGCCCGCGGGCGGCACCGGCACGTTCGGATGGATTCTGAGTTCGTTCGAGGCGGCGCTGCGGACGGTGCCACTGAGGGCGTGCACGCGAACGTAGAAGGTCCCAGTGGGCGCCGTGAAGGTGAAGGTGGGGTTGCCGCTGCCCGTGGGCAGGCTGGCGAGCACCTCGCCTGGATGGAGGCCCCCTTCGAGGACGAAACCTGAGGGCGCAACGCCGCCCGGCGGAATGGTCCAGCGGAGTGTCACGACGTTGCCGGTCACCGCATGGGCGACCAGGCCGGTCGGCGCCGCCGGCGTGGTATCACTGGACTGGTGCACCCTGAAGTAGTGCCACCCGACCGCGATGGTTCCCGACCGCGGTGGCCCCGCGTTCGCCGACACGGTGTAGTCGAGGGCCCCGTTCCCATCTCCGCTCGTGCCGCCGGTCAGGGTCAGCCAGTCCGGCTCGGTCGAGACGGCGCTCCATGCGCACCCTGCGGGAGCGACAATCTCTGCGCTACCGGATGCGCCTCCGGTTGGCGCTGACGTGGACGCGGGCGTCACGGCGGTGACGCATCCGCTCTCGCCTCGATCGTGCACGAACACGTCCGACACACCGTTCGTGTCGCCTGGCACGAGGTCCGGGGCGATGGAGTGGAACACGATCAGACGGCCATCGGCGCTCATCACAGGACGAGCGCTGAGATTGCGTCCCTGCCTTCCGCCGCTATCGACACTCACTCTCGCCGTCCTGCCCGTCAATCCGTCGTGCACGAACGCATCGCCCACACCATTGGTATCGCCTTCCGTCAGGGTGCTGGCGTCGGACTCGAACGCGATCCATCGGCCATCGGCACTGATCGTGGGACTCAGGCTTGGACCGTCTCCCTGGATGCCCCCCGGGCCGACACTCACCCCAGTCGTCACGCCGGTCTGTCGGTCGTGGACGAACACATCGGGTGCGCCGTTGGTGTCGCCCGGCACCAGATTGCTGGCGTGGGACCAGAACGCCACGCGAAGGCCATCCGCGCTGATCGTCGGCGCGAAGCTGTAGCTGTTGCCCTGGATGCCCCCTGGTCCCACGCTGATGCGCGTGGTTGTTCCCGTGAGCCGGTCACGCAGGAAGATGTCTTCAACGCCGTTCGAGTCGCCAAGTACCAGGTCCCTGGCATTGGACTCGAACGCCACCCAGCGGGCATCGGCGCTCATCGAAACGGCGTAGGTGTCGCCGTTGCCCTGAAAGCCCGTCACGCCCAGACTGACGCGAGTCGTCACACCGGTCTGGCGGTCTCGCAGGAAGGCATCGTCGCGGCGGTTGGTATCGCCGGGAACCAGATTGGTGGCGTAGGAGAGAAACCCCACCCATCGACCGTCGGCGCTGATCGCCGGCGTGTAGCTCGCCCCGTTGCCCTGGAGGCCCCCAGACGCGACGCTCACGCGCGTGGTCGTGCCACCTTGCCGGTCGTGCACGAAGACATCACCGAAGCCGTTCGTATCGCCGGTGACCAGGTTGCTGGCAAGAGAGAAGAACGCCACCCACCGACCATCGGCGCTGACGGCCGGCTCGCTGCTGTCGTGATTGGCCTGAACACCACCCGACGCGAGGCTCACGCGCGTGGTCGTCCCCGTCTGACGATCGTGGACGAACACGTCACGCCTGCCGTTGGTATCGTCCGGGACGAGGTTGCTCGCAGCGGAGGCGAATGCGATCCAACGGCCGTCGGCACTGATGACCGGAGATTCGCTGGCACCGTTGCCCTGGCTGCCTCCGGGGTCGATGCTCACCCGCGTCGTGGTGGGCTGAGCCTGAACCAGTCCTCGCGCCAGCAGCAGCGTGAAGAGGACGAAGAGCGCGCGACTCATTCGAATCGCACCCCTTCGACGGTCGTGCCACCGCGCCTCACGTAGACGACGCCGGAGGCCGGATTCATCACGAGAATCGGATTCCGCTCGTTGTGCCACAGCGTGCCGCGCGCCTCGCCGGTTCCGGCGTCCAGCCTGACGAGCCCGAAGCGCTCTGCGTCCGAGCGTCCCTCCCGGTTCTCGAAATGCATGTAGACCGCGCGGTCCGAGATCGCCATCTCCCGAATCCGCATCCGGAAGGCCATGGCCAGCGGGGCCGACTGTCCCGCAGCGACAGACACCAGACCGATGCCGAGCTTGGCCCAGCTGCTCAGGCCGGGCGCGGGGTAGTACCGGGCGAATCGCTCGCGGCCGTCGCGGTCGAGGCCGACGATGTTCTGGTGGGACATGAGGAGAAACCCCTCATTCCACCGCTCGAGCACTTCGGGTGCCTCGTCACCGCGAAAGTCGTAGCCGGCGAGGTCGGTTCTTACCCCGGTGGCAACGTCAATCGCGGCAAGGGTCCGGCGGCCGGCCACGAACAGCTTGCCGTCGCCGACGAGGAGTGGCGAGACGCCGCCGAGGTTCCAGTCGGGGCTGAAGATGTTCCACGTCGAACTATCCCTGACACTGGGGATCTCGGCGACATCGGGCCACAACCGAGCGCCGGTCTCGAAGGAGAGAAGATCGACGCGATCGTGGGTCCAGACCAGCAGCCCTGTGTCCGCCAGCGGGACGATGGCCGCCGGCTCGAGTCGCAGCCGCTGCCTCCAGCGCGTCCGGCCAGTCGCGGCGTCAACCGCCACCAGGTCCCGGCCCTGGCGGGTGAAGAGGCCACCGTTCTCGAGGATCATCTGCGATGGGTCCGCTCCGCCGAGGTCTGAGGCCCGCCAGAGAACCTGCCCATTCCTGTCGAATCGCATCGGTCCGTCCCTCGAGATGAACGCCAGTGTCGTGCCCGCGTCATGGATGAGCGGCGCCACACGATAGGCTTTCGACCGCCACTCCTGGGCGCCGACCATCCGGGGGCCCGCCTCACGGACGTCCTCTTTCAGGATCGTGCTGCTCTGCCAGGCGTTCTTCCCGGCCTCGACGTCGAACTCGGCCAGCACACGAGTGCCATTGCGACCCTTGCCGTACAGGAGCAGGGAGCCGGGCGACGGGCTACCAAGCCAGACCGGGTCGTCCGTAATCGCAGACTCGAAGCTCCATCGCAACGACCCATCGTCGAGTCCGACAGCGTGCACGGAGTACTCGCTTTTCGGACCTTCGGCGACGAAGACAACCTGGGTAAACGGCGCGACGAGCGCGTAGCGTCGTACCTTTCCAATCTCTTGGCCGGCAGAATCGAACAAGGTCTTGCCGGTATCCAGGTCGAGCACGGCGAACCGCCCGTCCGGTGCATGATGGCCGACGATGCGGGGGCTCTCCGTCGGAACCATGACGAAGTTCAAGTCCCCCGACCCACGGGACTCGCACTTGAACTCGTACTCCTGGACCGGCGACGGGTCGAGGGCCTTACAGCCGGTGAGGTCGCGCCGCGACCACAGGGGCTTGCCGCTGCCCCCGTCCAGCACGAGGGTCTCGTTGCCGGTGCCGACGAGCAGCGTGCCTCGTGGAGTCAGCCTCAGGTAATCGACATCTCGCTCTGTCTGGTAACGCCACGATGCGCTCTGGGCCTGCGCGCCGCTAGTGACCAGCAGCACGAGCACCGCCACAGAGACGGCCGAGAGGTGCGGCATGGGTCCAGTCCTTCTGTGCTGCTACGGCACCACCACCTGCGGCGCGGTGCCGGCATTCGCGTCACGGGAACCCTTATCCGTCACTACCGGGGGATGCGGAATCGGGTCCATCACCTACTTGTCGTGACCGAATCACCAGTGGTCCTTAGGGACTCTCGTCGTGGGCCCCGCGCCGCGTTTGATAACGGCGGTTCTGTTCACCTCGCACCGGCGGCCGTTGTCCTGCACCGGAACGGCGCATTCGTCCGGGCGTTGAAGCCGTAGTTCGGCAGCTCGTGCGCGGCGCCGAGGGCCTCGGCGATTGGGATCGTGAGCTCGAGCAGTTGCGCGGCGGTCCGGACTCCCGAGGCCCGCGGCTCGGCGAGCGAGACGCCGCGGACCAGCTCCATCGTGAAGAACTGGACGTCGTCGATGGCATGGACGCCGTCGATCGTGACGATGTTCGGATGGTTCAGTGCGGCCAGCGCGCGCGCTTCACGACCGAAGCGATCGAGCCGATCGGCCGACGCCGCTTCGGGAGGCAGGACCTTGAGCGCCACGTCGCGGCCGAGCGACGTGTCGAGGGCCCGAAGAGCGCGCCGTGCTCGGTCTGCGGCGGACGTGTCGGCTCGTCAGTTGACCCCAGCGTCGGTTCTGTCGCGAGGCCGAAGTCGAGGAGCTTGATCTGCCCGTCACGAGTGACGAAGATGTTCTCCGGCTTGAGGTCGCGATGGACGATGCCGCGAGAAGCTCACCAGCGTCTCGGGTGGCGAAATGGAGATCATCAGGATCTGAGTAGCGTGGCGCTCGCGACCGGGCGAAAGAGGCAGAGCGGCGTCACTTGGGATACAGTGAGCAGGAACTGGACACGCGACGGATTTATCCGACGTTCTGCGGAACGGGCGTGTCTTCTACAGCTAAAGGCACCTCGATCACAAAAACGCAGCCCTTGCCCGGCAGGTTGCGGAAGTAAATGTCCCCCCCGTGCATTCTGACCGCCTTTCGAGCGATCGAGAGTCCGAGGCCGAGACCTGTTCGGTCCTTCTGGCGCCGCTCGACGAACGGCTTGAACGGGTCCTCTATGCCGTCGGGAATGCCGCCGCACTCGTCCTCCACTTCGAAACGCACGCGCCCGTTTTCGTGCAGGGCTCGCAGCACCACGTGCCCGCCGGCGTGCGTGAACTTGAACGCGTTGTTCAACAGATTCATGACCGCCGATGCGAGGAGCTGCGGATCGGCATTCACGGCGAGCCGAGGGTCCACATGGTCGATGGTGAACTGCACGGCGCGGTTATCGGCGTGCAGGTTGCCAGCAATCGCGATCTCGCTGAGGAAATCCGCGACTGGCACGCGCTCGCGGCGCTGGATATCGGCGGCCATCCGGATGTCGGACAGGGTGTTGTCGATAAGGTCACGTAGGCTCATGAGGCTGCGGCCGAGCACGGTCCCCGTGATTCCGTTGATGGCGACGGTTCCTTTCTTCAACGCGTGGAACGCCAGGAGCGCGGTGTTCAGGATGTCGCGGATTTCGTGAGCCAGTTGTCCGGATCGCTCGACTTCTTCGGTCGATCGCGATTCAGCGGTGATGCGCGCGTGCTCTGTCACGGCTTCCGCGATCGCCGTGTCGAGGCAGCGATTCAGCGTGTGGAATTCTTCGGTCGTGATCGGAATGTGCTGTTCGACGGCGACCTCAGTGATGGCTTGGCAGATATCACCGTAATCGTGGACGACCTGAGAGATGTTGAACCCCAGTGTCCGCAACTCGCGTCCATGCTTCGCCGCTGAAGCTCCGAGCGTTTTCTGTGAGAACGGCGTCGGCGTCGTTTCCAACCGGAGCGTTTCGGAGAGCTGTGTCAGGAACAGCGGCACGCCGTGTTCCAGTTCACTCGTGGACGCGAGCGGCCATGGCCGATCGGTGAGTTTCTCCCTCGTCCTTGCAATGATTGGATCACGATAGCTTGTGATGAATTCGTGGAGCATAACAGCCTCGCTGCTGATCGAATCGAGAGACCCAGGTTCATCGGTGGACAACCGAGGCTCACCGTCAGCTTCTATCGATTGAACGTGCCGGCGCGCCCAGGCTCAGCCTTTCTTTCTTGAGGTCGGCTCAGCACCCACGCGGGCAATTCCAGCCTTCTTGTCCTTGGACACGTCTTGCTCGGCAATCCTCTTCACGACGTCGATGGCAACTTGCTCGAAATGCGTTTGGGACTTCCGCGTTGCGTCCTTCGATTTGGCCATGCTGAACAGTACCGGTACGCGCGTCATACGGGTGATCTCTTTTAGAAACCGGTCGCTTCGTTGGCGTCGGCTAAGGTGCTCGATTGGCGGGCTTTGTACCCGACGTTACTCGAGACGGGTCGCGCACGGACGAGGCGGGCAGCTCTGTTTAATTTAATTGGTCGGATGTATAATTGCGTGAGTCGTTATCGGAGCATACGATAACGTCACGTTAGATTAGCGTGATGCGGCGCTCGAAAGGGAGTGGGCATGGGACGTTCGAGCAAGAAGGTGCCGATGAACTTCAAGGGCATGCCGCAAGTTGATGTGCCGCAAGGTCGCAATGGAAAGCACAAACCGATTGTGACCAGGATCCTGTCGGATCTCGATCAGGTACAGGACGGCGTCGCGCTCAAGGTGCCATTGGCAGAATTGACACACACCAAGGAACAGGTGCGGGCAGCGTTGAATCGTGCGACTCGGAAAGGCGGGCGCAACGTTGCCACTGCCAGCGATGGCATTTTTCTGTATGTGTGGAACGAAACGACGTAGAGGATAGCCGCGATTGAAATATTCGCAATTGGCGTCCCCAGCGGTCACCACCACGTTGCGCGCGACGAAGACGATGCCGTCCCGCGCCACCGGCACGGAGTCACACGATCCGCTGCGGGGAAACGGCACCGCCCACCTCTCGCGTCCTGTCGCGGCGTCGAGCGCATGGAACCTCGCGTGTTCGCCAAGAACGAATGCCATGCCGCCATCGGCTGCGACTGCGGCCGACTGCGCCGTCGCCGGTCCACGCCACGCTTCGCGGCCCGTGGCGATGGTCACGGCAACCAGGGTGTTACCCATTGGCGCGATTGCAAGGCCGCCCGACACGGCCGGTGCCGTCACGACGACGGGATTGCCAATGGCGGTGCCGGTGGGGCGGAAGGTCCACTTCAGTTTCCCGGTGATGGCGTCGACCGCGAAGAGGCCACCGCGATTCGACGAGTTCCCGCCAATGATCGTGGTCCCGGCGCGCACTGTCGGTGCCCAGTCACGAAAGCCAGGATTGACGGTGAACTTCTCGACTGGTGTAGTGCGGAGTGGGGCAATGCCCGGCGAGCTCTGAGCGAGCGTGAGCGCGCCGCCGAGCGCCATCACGGCGAGTGTCGTAGCTCCGAGCATGTCGTTCGCCATCGGGCCTCATCCTATGAGAAGGCGGCGGACGCAGCAAGGGATCACTGCGTTCTCGATGTCGCGCCGGTTGCGCGAAGACCTGCGCGATCTCCGACGCCGTGTCCGCCTAGAGGCAACGACATCGAAGGAGCGTTGGCGTATCCAGGTGCGTGGAGGTGCGCCGACGGGGCTGGCCGGCTGAGGGACGCCTGGCGGCCCCTTTGGCTGCAGCCAGGCACCTGCAGGGGCGCCTGGTCGGCCAGATGGAGGCGCTGGGCTTCAAGGTCCGACAGGACGCAGTTCTCCGCACGCTCACCGAAGACGTGCTGAAGAGCAGCGAGAT
>DATKDY010000131.1:0-3481 GCA_035512515.1 Vicinamibacterales bacterium | reverse complement strand
GCCGGGCGCCAGCATAACGACTCCCGACTCCGAGATCGACGGCTGGGCGCCGGGTGCCGTGGAGGCGGTAGTGCGATGGTGGCACGTGGTGCCCGACGGTGCCGGAGGTGTGCGGGCAGGGAAGGTGCACGAGATCTTCGTGACGCTGTAAGCAAGACGGCGGGAAACGGAAAACGGGAAAGGGGAAACGGGAGACCGGCTCCGTTGCCGCTTTCCCGTTTCCCCTTTCCCGTTTCCCGTTTCCCGCTTTCGCCAGTTGGCCTAACGTGCCGCGGTAGCCAGCTCCCGTACCGCGCCGGCCAGCATCCGCACCTTCGCAGCTTCCGCGGACCCGCTCGCCTCACCGTCGAGCTGCGTCGCCAGGCGCGTCAACGCGTCGCGCCGCTGCGAGCCCGAGGCATTCTCCGCGCTCGTCAGTGCCTGACGCACAGCGGAGATCCTGGTTGACGCCAGGCCGTTGGAGCGCTGAATCTGATCGACGTATGCACGCGCCAGGGAGAAACTGGCCGGCCACTCCAGCTTCGGCTGGCCCTGCGCATTCAGGTACTCCAGTACCACCGTCTTCGCCGCGTCGATCTCGTTCTGCGATATGAACGCGCTAGGCGTGAGTTCGAGAATGTCGAGACCGCGAGCGATCTCCGAGCTCACGATCCTGCCGTTGTACCAGTAGACGGACCACGACCCGCCCATCACCATCCGCGTCGAGTCCACCGGGCCGCGATCGAAGTACGCAATCTCCTTCGGATTTGCGGCGTCGGTCCAGTCGAACACCGAAATGCCCCCCTGGTACCACGCCTGCACCATGACATCGCGTCCCGGAATGGGGATCAGCGAGCCGTTATGCGCCACGCAGTTCTCCTGCGGCGTCTGGGGCGCAGGCAGCTTGTAGTAGCTCTGGAAGGTCATCTGCCGGTTCTCGAGGGTGAAGATCGCGTTGGCTCCCCACTCCTTGGGATCGGTCACGCGACACTTCGGCTGCCCCCCCCCGCCCCATTCGTCGGTGAACAGAATCTTGGTCCCGTCGTTGTTGAACGTGGCAGAGTGCCAGTAGGAGAAGTTCGAGTCCGCCACCGCGGCCACGCGCACCGGGTGAGCGGGATTGCTGATGTCGAGCAGGAACCCATAGCCTTCACACGCACCGCCGGCCAGTCCGATCGCCGGGTAGACAGTGATGTCGTGACACTGCGTCGGCCCCGGTCGCGGACCGCTGTCTTCCCCGTCCCCGAAGGCGCGGGCGATGATGTCCGGGAGCGCCGCACGAAGTGCCGCACTGTCGGCGGCCGTATGCGCGCCGGTCCCGTTGCGCGCCTTGACGATGCTGTCCAGCATTGGGCCGGTAAAGCGCCGCGACATCACCCGCTCGACGCCCCTCACAGTCGCTGTGAAATCCCCTCTCGAACGCGCCTCGGCGGCCATCCGCGCGGCAGCGGCGATGTCCGCCGGAGCTTCTCCGTGCCGTGGAGGAGCTACCAGATCATCGAAGATGCGCGGCGAACTGACGATGGCAGCCTGCTGAGGATTCGCCAGCGGCACCTTGATGACTTCGATGCGAAACAGAGCCGAGTTGGGATCCTCCTGAGGCGACGCATCGACGCAGCCGGCGAGCTCGCTAGGTGAGCGCACGCCGGCCGAGCCCGAGATGTAGACGTAAACGTTCTCCGGATCGTCCGGATCCACCAGCACCGTGTGCGTATGCGAGCCGCGGCACGTTTGCACGTTGCCCACGTTCCGCGGATTCCGGATGTCGCTGATGTCGAAGATGCGAAGACCGCGCAACCGGTCCGCGCTGACGGTGTCCCTCACACCCTGCGTGCCGCAGTCCAGCCGGCCGGTGAGCCCCTCACCCGAAATGAAGAGCAGATTCCGGTAGACCGACACGTCGCTCTGCGACGCTGGGCAGACGAATGCCGTCGCCAGAGAGGGCCGGCTCGGATTTGAGATGTCCCAGATCTGCCAGCCGTTGTAGTTCCCCTGAATTGCGTAATTGCCGCTGAACGCAAGGTCGGAGTTCGTCACTCCCAGAAAGTTCTCCGGCGACGGCGTCTTCGAGAGCACCCGCATGTTCCAAATGGCCTCTCCGGCGTCCATCAATCCCGCGCTCAGTCCGATACGCGGATCAGGGCTCGGCGCCGTGGTGGACATGTCCCCTACCGGAGCGGGCTCTGCCCCCATCGAGGCCGAGGGCGAGCTAGCACACCCGGCTGCGGACAGCAATCCAACAGCGAGGGTGAGTGAGGCGAGTGAAGCGGGGCGTCGCGTCATTGAATGGCGCGAACGAAACACGGATTCCATTGCTGATTCCTCTTTAGAGCGAAGTGGATATACTGGCATTCGACATCGTGGAGATCACGGTGATGGGCTCTCGAACATCAGGTCGATGAGCATCCGTTCCATTCTCTCGATCTCGGTGATCTGATCGACATTCACGTCGGACGCGAACTTGAATACAGTCTCGTCCTGGCCCGCCCCGTAGGAGCTGAACAGCTGGGTCACCATGGAAACGGCGCCGCGATGATGCTGGATCATGAAAGTGAGGAAGAGCCGGTCGAACTCGGCTCCCCTCGCCCCATCCAACTGCGTCAACTGAGCCTCGGTAAGCATCCCCGGCATCAGCATCTCGTGCTCGGCATGGCTGTGCGCCGCGCCAGTCGATGGGTGCGTCATCATACCTGCTTGACGCGCTTCGGGCACCGGCTGTTGACGATCCCGGAGCCACTGCTGCATGGTGGCGATTTCGTCCTTCTGGGCACTGGTGATGCGTGCAGCCAGCGTTTGCACCGACCGGCTGGCGCCGTGCGTGGGCGCCCAGGCGGCGATCTCCAATGCCTGCGCATGGTGGCCGATCATGCTCGACATGAAGCGGACGTCGGCCTCCGTATACGGATGACGGATGCTGTCGGCCCTCGCCCGCGCAATCGCCGCCGAGTCGGACTCGGCCTGGGCAGCCGCCGCGGATCGTGGTGCGGTCTCCCCGGCAATACGAGCGCTGCTGCACCCGATTGCGGCCAGCGCGAACACTGCCGCGGCGGCGAATCCGCGGCTTTGAAGTATGGTCATACCATTGAACTGAGGGTCGTCGGAGGCCGAGCCGGATACGGATGGCTCCGCTCGAGCAATAAAAGTAGTCGTGGGGGAGCTCCGGGGAGCACCTGCCGCATCACGATGATACTTGCCGGCGACCCCAAGGTTTCAGATCGTGATGGCGAGGGCACGCCCGCACGGTGCCCCGTGAGAGGAGAGACACGAGCGGAATGTGGCAGCTCGGCTAATCACCGCACACTGCCGGCCGGGATCGCTTCCATTAGCAGAACTTGCGCGCGCCGCAGATCCTGTGCGCCATGCCTGGCGCCTGGGAAGTGCCCCATCCGCACAATGACGAGCTCGTGAGAGGGCACGATGAACACATCCTGTTCGCCGGCGCCACGGAAGGCGTAGGCATCGCGCGGCAGGCTCCATGTGCTGTCGCCGTTGATCCAGACCA
>DATKDY010000130.1:0-48657 GCA_035512515.1 Vicinamibacterales bacterium | reverse complement strand
ATCGTGGCGCTGACGCTCGCCTCCCAGCAGTTCGGCCCGCGGCTGTTGCGGAACTTCCTGCGCGACGTCGGCAATCAGATTGTGCTCGGCACGTTCGTCTCGATTTTCATCTACTGCCTACTGGTGCTGCGAACCGTTCGTAATCAGGACGACGCGGAGTTCGTCCCGCATCTGGCGGTGACTACCGGCGTCGTCCTGGCGGAGGGCCAGGTGATAGAATGCGCCGCCGCGGACTCAGCGGCGAATCGCGGCGGGACACGGCCAAGGCATGGCGGAGCAGGAAACTCCATATATCGCGGCGTCCACGACGCTGCCCGAGATCACGGTCAAGGCGCTGCTGCTCGGCGTCGCGCTGTCCGTGGTGCTGGCCGCGGCCAACGCCTACCTCGGGCTCTTCGCCGGGATGACGGTGTCGGCCTCCATTCCGGCGGCCGTGATTTCGATGGCCGTGCTGCGGCTGTTCCGCCATTCGAACATCCTCGAGAACAACATCGTGCAGACGGCCGCATCGGCCGGCGAGAGCCTGGCGGCAGGCGTCATCTTCACGCTGCCGGCGATGGTCATCCTCGGCGCCTGGACCGAGTTCCCCTACTGGCAAATCACGTTGATCGCCGGGCTGGGCGGCGTCATCGGCGTCATGTTCACCATCCCCTTGAGGCGTGCGCTGATCGTCGACAACCCGCTCAGGTTTCCTGAAGGCGTCGCCACCGCCGAGGTATTGAAGGTCGGCGACAAAGGGGGCGCGGGCATCCAGTATCTCGCGATGGCGGCCGCTATCGGCGCGTTGTTCAAGCTGGGTTCGACGGGCGTACGGCTGTGGGGCGAGCTGTTCGAATGGGCGCGCTTCGCGGGCGGCACCCTCCTCTACTTCGGCGTGAACCTCTCACCAGCACTGGTCGGCGTCGGCTACATCGTCGGGTTGAACATCGCCACGCTGATCTTCCTGGGCGGCGTGCTCAACTGGTGGGTGGCGATTCCGATCGCCGCGGCGACGCTCGGGATTCCCGCGGGCGCGGAGACGGCGGCGGATGCCGCCGGCGCGCTGTGGTCGACGCAGACGCGCTATATCGGTGTGGGCGCGATGATCGTCGGCGGCATCTGGACCCTCGTGAAGGTCCGCAGCAGCGTCGTGGCCGGCGTGCGGTCCGGAATCGAGGCGTATCGGCGCGGCCGCGCGCAAGGCGGCCCGGCGGTCCTGCGCACCGAACGCGACGCGCCGATGCCGTGGGTTGGCGCCGCCGTCGCCCTCTCAGCCATTCCGCTGTACTTCGTGTTTCACTTCGTCACCGGCAGTCCTGCCATCGCGATGTTCATGGCGATCGTCATGCTCATCGCCGGATTTCTCTTTTCGGCCGTTGCCGGCTACATGGCGGGCCTGGTCGGTTCGTCCAACAATCCAATTTCCGGCGTCACGATCGCGACGATTCTCACCTCCGCCCTGCTGCTGGTCGCCATCGTCGGGACCGACAGCCCGATCGGACCCGCGGCCGCCATCCTGATCGGCGCCGTCGTCGCCTGCGCCGCCGCGATTGCGGGCGACAACATGCAGGACCTGAAAGCCGGTCGCCTTCTCGGTGCGACGCCCATCAAGCAGCAGATCATGCAGATGGTCGGCGTCGTCTCGGCCGCCTTCGTGATGGCGCCCGTGCTGACACTGCTCCTGACAGCCTATGGCATCGGCGCGCCGACGCCCGCGCACCCCAATCCACTGGCGGCACCGCAAGCCACGCTGATGGCCGCGGTTGCCGGCGGCGTCTTCGGCGGCGGCTTGCCGTGGACGATGGTGGCCTGGGGGATGGCGCTCGCTGCGGTAATCATCGCGCTCGACGTCGTGCTCGAGCGGCGCGGATCGGAGTTTCGCACGCCGGTTCTGGCGGTCGCTGTCGGCATCTATCTCCCGCTCGAACTCTCCACCGCCATCTTCGTCGGCGGCCTGGTCGCGTGGGCGGCCCACCGCGTCTACACGCGCGCGCTCGCGGGCGGCGATGCGCGCGGGCACGCGGCGCTTGCCGAAGCCAAACAGACCGGCGACCGCTACGGGCTGCTGTTCGCGGCCGGCCTGATCACCGGTGAGGCGCTCATCGGCATTCTGCTGGCGATCCCAATCGTGATCGCCGGCCGTGCGGACGTGCTCGCCTTCTGGGGTCAATTCACCGGCCCATGGCCCGGCGTGGCGCTACTGGCGATTGTCATGTTCCTGATGTACCGAGCCGCGGTTGGTCCCCTGCGTCGGGCGTGACGCCGCGAGTTCGCTTTTTGGCCAGGCCCGCCTGCGTACCCACCCGCCTGGTGTGTATCGGCTGACATGAAAGAACGGCGAATCCGCGGGGTCTCTCTGCGTCAGTCCAGCCATGCAGCGGGATGGCCAAGCGCCCGATAACCGGACCGTGGGCTTTGTCCCTTTGCCCCACCCGAAGGTGCGCCTGCCCTGGACCTCTTCAACGCGCCCTCAGCAGCAGTTATGACAAAGACACTCTCGCTCATCCTTCTTGCCAGCGTCACCATCTGGTCATGTCCCTCCGCGGCCGCCGCACAAGTCGCGCCGAGCCTCGTGCACGCCACCCTCGAAGAGCTGATGGACATCCGTGTGACGTCTGCCGCGCGGAAGAGCCAGCGCGCTGAAGATGTGCCCGCCGCCATCTATGTGATCACTCAGGATGACATCCGTCAGTCGGGCCTCACGACCTTGCCCGAGATCCTGCGTCTGGCGCCGGGCGTACAGGTCGCGCAGGTCAGCGCCGCGAGATGGGCGGTGTCGATCCGCGGCTTCAATTCGGTCTACGCCAACAAGCTCCTCGTGCTCATCGACGGCCGCTCCGTCTACAGCCGCACCTTTTCAGGCGTGTTCTGGGACTTGCAGGATGTGATGGCCGCGGATATCGACCGCATCGAGATCATCCGCGGCGCGGGAGGCGCCGTCTGGGGGGCCAACGCCGTCAATGGCGTCATCAACATCATCACGCTCGGCGCACACGACACCCAAGGCCTCGCAGTGGCTGTCAGCGCCGGCACTGCTGTCCGCGGGCGCGCGGGCGTCCGGTATGGTGGCTCCCATGGGAACACGGCGTACCGCGTCTTCTCTGAATGGTCCGCCTATGCCGACTCCGCGAACACGGAGCCGGCGCCGTTTTCGGATCGCTGGCACTCCGCCTCGAGCGGCGCCAGGCTCGACTGGTCGCGCGACGCGGATGCAGTCATGGCGGTGGGACGCTTCACGACGAACCGTACCCGCCCCGGATGGCTGGCACTGACGAGCTTCGAGCCGGGGGCGGCGTTTGCGACCGACGGCGAATCACACAGCGACGAGGTCAGCGTCCTCGGCCGGTGGACGCGGACGCGAACGGCCGGGACGGTGCTTCAGGTGCAGGCATTCCACACGAGCACGACGAGAGATGAGGCGATCATCAGTCTGACTGAACGGACCAACGACCTCGACCTGCAGTACGAAGCCAGGATCGCCGCCCGGCATGGACTCGTGATGGGCGCGGGCTATCGCAGCGTCGATTTGGCCGCCGGCAACACGCTGACCGTCCAGTTGGGGTCGTACCACCTGCACACGTTCAGCGCATTCCTCCAGGACGAGATCGCGGTGCGGCGCAATGTCGCCGTAACGCTTGGCGCGAGGCTCGAGCGCGACACGTTCGGTGGCTGGGACGCACTGCCTTCCATCCAGGCGATCTGGGAAGCACCGAAGGGCCAGCGCCTGTGGGCAGCGGCGTCTCGCACGCATCGGACGCCCGCGATCACCGATCGCGACCTCCGGCTCAATTTCGGCGTCGTCCCCGGGCCCGGCCTGCCGATCGTGCTTGGCGTCAGCGGCAATCCCGAGTATCACGACGAACGCTTCACCCAGGTTCAAGCCGGGCATCGGATCAGGATTGGCGCGACGGCGGCCATCGAGACGACCGTCTTCACCGGGTCGTATGCCGGTCTGCCGACCTACGAGCCGCTCGAGCCGCGCGTCGAGCTGACGTCCGGGCCACCGCACCTGCGCGCTGGCGTGATGGCTGCCAACCTGCTGAACGCCCGCGTGAGTGGCGTCGAGCTCAACGCCCGCTGGAATCCGGTGCCCCAGTGGGAGATCGAAGCGTTGTACGCCCGTCTTCACATGAAGGCGGACCAGGATCCGGCCAGCCTGAGACCCACCGCTGCGGACACCGACGGCAATGCGCCCCCGCATCAGTGGGAGGCGCGCACGGCGGTCGCTCTGCGGCCGGGGATCGAGACCAGCGTGTCGCTCCGGCGCGTCGGGCCGCTACGCGTGATCGCGGTCCCCGCATACACGCGCGTGGACGCGAGAGCGGAGTTCGAAGTGAACAGCCGCCTGACGGCGGCTGTCGTCGGCCAGAACCTGACGCAACGCCGCCACGCGGAGTTTGCCAGCGACATCATCTTCCTGATCTCGCGCATCCCGCGCAGCGCGCGATTCGACCTGCGATGGGCCTTCTAGCCCGCTGGGTCGTCGTCCTGCTGGCCGTTCTGGGCGGCCTCCCGTCGCCAGCCGACAGGCTGGCGGCGCAGGGCATTTCCGCGCCTGAACTGACCGCTGCGTTTCTCTTCAATTTCGTGAAGTTCACGACGTGGCCTGACGATGTGCTGGGTGGCGGTGACCCGATCGTCGTCTGCGTGGGCGGCAGCGACGGCGTGGCCCACGCGCTCGTGCAGCTCACACGCAATCAACGGGTGAACGGCCACTGGCTGTCGATCCAGCGCACCAACCTCGACCGGCCCTTCGATGGCTGTCACGTCGTCTACGGGGCCGCCCTCGACGGCAAGCGCGCACAGTTGCTGATCAGAACGACGGCGGGCCGCCCGATCCTCACGGTGAGCGACTCGTCGGACTTCGCCCAGCGCGGAGGGGTCGCGAACTTCTTCATCGACGGGGACCGGATGCGGTTTGCGGTCAACCCCGCGGCCGCGGTGCGCGCGCGGCTGCGCATCAGCTCCAAGCTGCTCACGCTGGCAAAGGTGGTGCGGGATGACGGCGGTCCGTAATCTGTTCCATCGTCTGTCACTGACCCGCAAGCTGACGGCGATCGGCGTCGTCACCAGCACGGTCTCGCTCGTCGTGGCCGGTGTCATTCTGCTGGCCTATGACGTCTCGAGTTCCCGCGAACGTCTGATCCGCGAGACAGGGACGCTCGCTGAAAGCATCGCGCGGGACAGCACGGCCGCCGTCGCCTTTGGCGACACCGAGGCGGCCATCGACGTGCTGGGATCGGCGTCGCGTTACGTGCAGGTCGAATCGGTGATGGTCTACGATGCCGACGGCCGAACGTTCGCCCGGTACGATCGCGCGGCGGGCGCAACGAGCCCCGGACCAGGTCAGGCCGGCGAGGCTGACGCGATCGACACGACGACATTCCGGTCGAGCACGGCCCTGGACCGATTCGTCGATGAGGAGCTGCTGGTCACCCGGCCGATGCTGCTCGACGGTACGTTCCTCGGCAACGTGCTCGTACGGGCGACGACGACCGAGGTAAGCGAGCGTGCCCTCGAATTCGGCTCCACTATCGCTCTGGTGATCCTCGGTTCCTTCGTCGTAGCCCTCGTGTTGGCGTATGTCCTCCAACGACTCATTTCCGGACCGCTTCTGCATCTGACCGCCATCACGCGGGAAGTCACCACCGAGAGCCGATACGATCTGCGCGCCCGTGGTGGAGGCGCCGACGAGATTGGCGAGCTCGTCGCGGGATTCAACGACATGTTGACGCAGATCCAGCGCCGCGACGAGCAGTTGCAGCGCCAGCAGGCCGAGCTCGAACAGACCGTCGAAGCGCGCACGGCCGAACTGCGCCGAACCAACGCCGACCTCGTGGTGGCCCGCGACAGGGCGATGGAAGCCAGTCGCGCCAAGAGCGAGTTCCTCGCGAACATGAGCCACGAGATCCGGACGCCGATGAACGGCATCATCGGCATGACGGAGCTCGTGCTCGACAGCCCCCTCACCTCCGAACAGCACGACCAGATTTCCGCCGTGCGGAGTTCGGCCGACACGCTGCTTGCGATCCTCAACGACATCCTCGACGTCTCGAAAATCGAATCGCGGAGGCTCGAGCTCGAAGCGGTGCCCTTTCTGCTGCGTCAATCCATCATCGAGACGCTCAAGCCGCTGGCGCAGAGCGCGCACGCGAAGGCGCTGGAGCTCATCTGTGAGATCGAACCGGACGTGCCATCCGGCGTCGTCGGCGACCCCACGCGGTTCCGGCAGGTCTTGTCGAATCTGGTCGGCAACGCCGTGAAGTTCACCGAGCGTGGCCATGTCCTTGTTGCCGTGCGGGAAGAATCGCGCGGCGCGACGCGCAGCACCTTGCATGTCAGCGTCAGCGACACCGGGATCGGCATTCCCCCGGCGCAGCACGAGGCCATCTTCGAGGCGTTCCGCCAGGCGGATGGCTCGACGACGCGCCGCTTTGGCGGCACCGGGCTCGGGTTGACCATCTCGGCCACGCTCATTCGGCTGATGGGCGGAAAGATATGGGTGGACAGCGAGCCGGCATCGGGCAGCACGTTTCATTTCACGGTGACGCTCGATCTCGCCGACGGGATCGGCCTGCCAGCGCCGCGTCCTGGACCGCGTCATCTCGAAGTGCTGATCATCGACGACAACGCGGTGAACCGCCGCATCCTGTCCGAGCAGGTTGCGCGCTGGGGCATGACGCCGACCGCGGTCGAGAGCGGACCCGCTGCGCTCGGTGCGCTGATCGCGGCGGCGGGCCTCGACCGGCCGTTCGAGCTCGTCCTGCTCGACGCGAACATGCCGGACATGGACGGCTTCGCCGTCGCCGCGGAGGTTGCCCGCCGTCCAGAACTGGCCACCGTAACGGTGATGATGCTGACCTCGTCCGGCGAACACGGCGATGCGGCGCGGTGCGCCGAGCTTGGCATCAAGGCCTATCTCGTCAAGCCGGTCTACGCGGCAGATCTGCTCGCCGCCATCGACCGGGTGCTCGGCCCAATCCCGTCCACAGCCGGTGGGCTCACGGCGTCTGGAACCGCCGGCGGCGCGCTGGCCATGAAGGCCGGGGGCCGGCGCATCCGGGTCCTCGTCGTCGAGGACAACGTGGTCAACCAGCGGGTGGCGTTCGGCCTGCTGACGCGCCGGGGACACGACGTCACGATCGCGCAGAACGGCGCAGAGGCGGTATTGCTGGTCGAGCGTGACCGTTTTGATGTCGTGCTCATGGATCTGCAGATGCCCGTGATGGACGGCTTCGCGGCGACGGCCGCCATCCGCGCGCACGAGACCGGCTCCGGCGGGCGGGTCCGCATTGTCGCCATGACGGCCCACGCGATGAAGAGCGACCGCGATCGGTGCCTGCGCGCCGGCATGGACGGCTACCTGTCGAAGCCATACGCCCCGGAGACGCTCTTTGCCGTGGTCGAACACTCGAGCCACGACAACGGCGCGGAGCCGGTCCTCACCGCGTCGGCCGGCCTGGCCATCTTCGACGCAAACGCGTTGATGGACCGTCTGTCCGGCGACACGGCGCTGATGAGCGAAGTCATCAATCTCTTTCTCGAAGACTGTCCGGTCCGGCTCGCGGCCATCGAGGACGCGATCGAGACCCGGGATCCCGAGGCGCTGCGCCGGGCAGCTCACGCACTCAAAGGTGCAGCCGGAAGCCTGTCGGCTCATCGCCTGTTCGAGGCAGCGGCGGCGCTCGAAGCCATCGGCGCGGAGTCGGGCATGGACGCGGCCGGAGACGCCTGGCGTCACCTGTCGGCTGAAGCTGCGAACACCGTCGACGTGCTGCAAAAGGTCTAGCGAGGCGGAGCCTGAGACCCGCAAGCATGTTTGGTGAGCTCCGCCTCGCTAGCCCCTATTACTTTACTCTCGCCCCGCCTCCGGCGGGGTAGTCGTCTTGACCGAGAGAACTTGACTCATTCCTCAAGATCTCACGCGGTCAAGACTCCTAGCAAGGCGCGGCGGCCCTGGGAATCGAAGACGATTTCGAGGGTGTCCTGCGAGGCGTTCGGCCGGCCGATCCCATGGGGCCCCTCGCATCAGAGCGGTTGCATGGGCGAGGGCCCGGCACTATCCTCTTGAGGCCATCGCCACTCGCGTTCGTCCATCTGAAGAACACCGCACGGGTGAGCACAAGTGAAAGCGCACATGTCCCTGGCATCCGGTGACCACATCGGTCCGTACGAGGTGATCGCGCTCGTCGGCGCGGGTGGCATGGGCGAGGTGTATCGCGCCCGCGACCATCGCTTACGCCGGGAGGTGGCCCTCAAAATCGTGTCGCCGCGATTCGCGCTCGACCCGCAGCGCCTGGCGCGCTTCGCGCGCGAGGCGCAGGTCCTCGCCGCGCTGAACCATCCCAACATTGCCACGTTGTACGGACTGGAAGAGGCGGACGGTTTCCAGGCGCTGGTTCTCGAGTTCGTCGATGGCGAAACGATCGCGGATCGGCTTGCCGCCGAACCCTCGGGCCTTGGTCTGCAGGAGGCCGTGCCCATCGCACGGCAGGTGGCCGCGGGGCTCGAGGCCGCGCACGAGGATGGCATCGTGCACCGCGACTTGAAGCCGGCGAACATCGCCATCCGGCCGGACGGCACCGTCAAGCTGCTCGACTTCGGTCTGGCCAGGGCCCTCGCGTCTGCGGCAGGCGATCACCCCGCCGGTCCCACGATCACGGTCGATGAGACCCGAATCGGCACGATCCTCGGCACGCCGCGCTACATGAGCCCGGAGCAAGCGCGCGGCCAGGCGATCGACAAGCGCACGGACATCTGGTCGTTCGGCTGCGTGCTCTACGAGATGCTGACCGGCAGTGCGCCATTTCCGGGACAGACGCCATCGGACACGATTGCCGCTATCCTCAGCGTCGACCCTGACTGGCGTCGTCTGCGCGAGACCACACCCGCCGGCGTCCGGACGCTGCTGCAGCGCTGCCTCCAGAAGGATCCCCGACAACGGCTGCGCGATATCGGCGACGCACGCATCGAACTCGACACCGTCATTGCCTCACGGACGCCGTCTTCGCCGGAGGAGCCACGGGCCGAACCAAGGGGTCGCACAACAACGCCGTGGACCTGGATGCGAGCGTTGGCGCTCACCAGCGCCCTCGTCGCCGTCGGCGCCCTCGTCTTCGCCGCCGTCGTTTGGACGCGGCCGCCCGCGCAACCTGCTGCCAGCGCCGTCCACATGACCGCCTTGCTGCCCCCCGGAGTTACCGTGACACGCGGCCCGGGCATGGTGTTGTCGTTGGCCTTGTCGCCGGACGGCAAGACCCTGGTCATCGCGGGCACGGACGCCGACGGTCAACGGCTCTATCAGCGAACGCTCGATCGGCCGGACGCGACGCCGCTCGAAGGCACTGAGGGTGCGTTGGGTCCGTTCTTCTCACCCGACGGCTATTGGATTGGGTTCTTCGCCGATCGCCGCCTGAAGCGCGTGCCGGTTCGTGGCGGGACAGCCGTGGACATCACCGCTGCGCCTGGCTACCCGGCGGGAGCGAGTTGGGGGACCGACGATCGCATCGTGTTCGCTTCCGGGTACGTCTCGCCGCTGCGGGTCGTTCCAGCAAGCGGAGGAACTGCGGAGAATTTGACGACGCCGAACGGCGGCCAGGGCCACCGCTTTCCGGACATCCTGCCCAATGGACAGGTGGTGCTGTTCAGCGACAGCAACCAGATGAGCGCGCTGGATCTGACCAGCGGACGCCGAATCGACCTCGGTCCGGGCACGGCGCCGCGCTACGCCTCGAGTGGACATCTGATCCTAAGGCGCGGCACATCGATCCTGGCGGCCCCCTTCGATGCGGCGCGCGTGGAACTTACCGGAGCAATCGTCCCGGTCGTTGACGATGTCGCGATCGAGCGAGGGGCCGGGGGGCCACCACATCTTGCCGTGTCGCCCAGCGGGAGCATGGCGTATGTGCCGGCCGCGCGGTCGTACGCGCTGGCGTTGGTCGAGCCCGACGGTACTGAGCGCCTGCTGACGGAAGACCTGCTGCTGGAGAATCCGCAGTTCTCTCCGAACGGACGGCGCCTGGTGGTCACGAGAACTCGCCGGGCAGGTGAGGCATCCGATCTGTGGGTCTACGACCTCGAGAGCGCCACGCCGCCCTTCAAGTTGACGCTCACCGGTGGGCGGGCGCCCGTATGGACACCTGACGGCGCTTCGATCACCTATTCAGTCCCGCTGCCGAACGAACAGGCGGGCATCTACACAAGGTCCGCAGACGGCCAAGGCGACCCTCGGCCGGTCCTTCGCCTATCACGGTTCCACTGGCTGGTGGGCTGGACGCCGCAGCGGATCCTGGCCTTCGGGCAGATGGACGAGCCGCTCGACGGCGTGTCCCGGTCATCAATTCTGATGGTTCAAGGCACCGGGTCGAAGTACGTGGTTGGGCCAGGGGACACGTGGGGCGGGCGGTTGTCGCCCGATGGACGCCGCCTGGTCTACTACACGCTCGATTCCGGATATTTCGAGATCTACGTCACCGAGTTCCCGGACACGGGCGCGCGGTGGCTGATCGCTGAAGGCACGGATCCGGCATGGTCGCCGGACGGATCGGAGGTCTATTACCGCAGCGGCAACCGCCTGATGGCGGCGCGGATTGATGCCGCGTCCGGCGTCCGCGTGCTGTCGCGGCGCGTGGCGTTCGAGCCGTTCACGCCGCCGCTGTACGACGACTACGCGATCCATCCCAATGGCCGGACGCTGGCGGTCGTGCGCCCTGTCGGCGACGCGCGCGGTCGTGAGATCACGTGGGTGCTGAACTGGCAGGAGGAGCTGCGGCGCCGGATGCGCCAATAAGTCCACCAAAACCGCCCTCCGCCGTCGAGTAGGATCCGCGAACCGCCTTGCGGAGCGGGCGCCTCAGCGCCCTCGGTGCGTCGCCGTATTTATGCCCGGGACCACAGCTCCGGCGAACTTGCGCGGAAGCTTGGAAGACGGCATTCGTGGCGGACAATCTAACGTGACGCCGAGCGGGCTTGGCTCTTGTCTTTGAAGATCGCGAGCGGCAGATAGGCAGACACGATCCAGTTTGGCGCGTCCACGATCTCGCTGATCTTCAGATCTACCGCCGCGCCACACAAGCAATAGGCCTGTTCGCGCGACATCCGCCAAGTCCTGGCCAGATGGTCGATCATGTAACGCACCGCGTTCTGCGCGTTGGCAAACAGGTCGGGACCATGGGCGGTCGTCACGTAGTAGCCGCGTGCGCCGGCACGCGTCAACGGCCGGCGCGGTGGTGTCACGAAGCGGAGCTCCGGCAGACGACGCCGCTTGATGACGTTGAAGCGTAGTGTCACCGACATCGGCGACTCGACGCCTGTACCGTTGACCTCGCCGTCTCCCTGTGCCGCGTGACAGTCGCCGCACGAGAACAGCGCGCCCTTGACGAGCACCGGCAGGTAAACTCTGGCACCGGGGGTGAGGTGGCGGATGTCGATGTTGCCGCCGTTCTCGCGCGGTGGAATCGTATTCAGCCGACCCGACTCCCGCGGTGCGACGCCCATCACGCCGCAAAACGGCTCGAAGGGAATGACGATGTCCTTGCGGAAGACGCAGCCCGCGCGTGTCAACGCGTAGTGGTGAAGGTACGGCTCCTGGAAATCGTCGGCGAGGAGGCCGAAGCCAGGGAGCACTGCGTTCCAGC
Source organism: Vicinamibacterales bacterium (assembly GCA_035512515.1). Taxonomy (GTDB): domain Bacteria; phylum Acidobacteriota; class Vicinamibacteria; order Vicinamibacterales; family UBA2999; genus JACCSI01. The sequence goes on along the minus strand of DATKDY010000130.1, from coordinate 37,042 downwards.
CCCATCCCTTGTGCGCGAGCCGTACGACTTCCACTTCGAGCGCGTCGCCTGGCTCGGCACCCTTCACGTACACAGGCCCGGTCAGCGGGTGAATGGGTTCGAAGCTGATCGTGCGGAGCGCGACCGCTTTCGAGCGCGGCGTGATCTGGCCTGCGCTCGCCTCCAGTGTCTCGAAGATCACGGTGTCGCCGGGCTTGATCTCCGCGCGCGGCGGCAGCGTGTTGTCCCAGAAGGCGTGCGGTGACCGATCGTCGAGCCGGTAAGTGGCCATCAGGTCCGGCCTTTCAGTGCTGAGAGAGAGCCGCGCCACGGGCACGCTGTCGCGGCGTCAACTCGGGTGCGCGCCAGTCTAGCGTCGGCGGGAGCCGGAGGCGAACCACTATTTCTTGCCGGGAGCGTGGCGCGAAGGAGCAGCTTGGCGTCAACGCTCAGGTGGAACACATCGCGAGCACCGCCTCTGGTTGCCCGTGATTGTGCTGTTTAGGACAGCCAGGCTCGCCACCAATGCAGCAAACTCAGGCGATGCGCGTCCTGCTCACCTCTGCACTCATCTGCCTCTGGGCTGGCGAGATCTGGGCCCAGCCTGGCGCCACGGGCGCGATCGCCGCACTCAATGCCGAGGCCAAAGCCTCGAGTGAAACCGATCCGGCGCGATCGCTGGCCGTGGCCCTGCGCGCCCAGGCCGCCGCCCGCGAGGCCGAGGACGTTCGCGGGGAGGCCGAGGCGCTCAATTACATCGCGTACGGCTACCGCAATCAGAGCCTGCTCGACCTTGCCATGCAGAGTGCGGAGGACTCGGTGCGCCTTTACATCGAGGCGGGAGATCCCTGGGGCGAATCACAGGGCTACAACACCCTGGGCCTCATCGAGGCCGACGCCGGCCGGTTTGCCGAGGCGCTCGAGTACCACCTGAAGGCGCTCGCGATTCGCGAACGGGAAGGGGACACGGAAGGCCTGTCGTACTCGTTCAACAATCTGGGCAATGCGTACCGCAACATGGGCGAATACGACACGGCGCTCGAGTACCACAAGCAGGGGCTCGCGCTCAAGATCGAGCTGGGCAACCCGTCCAGCGAGGCCTACTCTCACCACAACATCGGCCTCGTGTACTTCGCGATGGGTGATGACCCCAACGCGCTCGCGGCCTATCGCCGGGGGCTGGAGATTCGGGAGCGGTTGAATGACCCTCGCGCGCTCGGCGTCTCCCTCAACGCCATCGGCCAGGTCGAGGCCCGGACCGATCCCGCCGCGGCGCTTCGAACCTACGCCCGCGCGCTGACGCTGCGCCGCGACACCGGTGACGAGCGCGGCGAGATGGCGACCGAACTGAACCTCGGGGACGTCTATCAGAGCATGAACGACCTCACGCGCGCGACCGCCGCCTTCAACCGCGCGCTGGCGCTCGGTGAACGGATCGATGCGCCGCTCATGCAATCGAACGCGCTCAGGGCGCTCGCCGAGGTTCGGGCAGCACGCGGCGACTACCGCGCGGCCTACCAACACCAGCTCCAGCATCAGGAGGCGCGCGACCGGATGTTCAACCAGGACAACGCCGAGCGGTTCCAGCGTCTGCAGGTCGCGCACGAAGCCGATCGGCAACAGCGGCAGATCCAGCTCCTCGAACAGGAAGGCGCGTTGCGCGACGCGGAACTGGCACAGGTGCGGACGATCCGCACGGCGCTGGCCGTCATCGCCGGGCTGGTGATTGTCAGCCTTGCGCTGCTCTATGGACGCTTCCGTCTGAAGCACCAGTCGGAAGTCAGTTTCCGCGCACAGGCCGCGGCGCTGTCCGAGGCGCTCCAGCGCGTGCGGACGCTGAAGGGGATGCTGCCGATCTGCGCCTCGTGCAAGAAGATACGTGACGACAACGGCTACTGGACGCAGGTCGAGGCGTACGTCTCCAGCCATAGCGGAGCGGAGTTCACACACAGCATCTGCCCGTCGTGTCTCGAACTGCTGTATCCCGACGACCATGTCGAGACGCCGCACCCCGACCAGCCCGCACCGCGCGTCCCCCTCACCTGACGACCGCAACGCCGTCGCCGCAAGGTTAGACGTCGGTCCTCGGGGTCGATCTGAGTCTGGTGTCGCGATCAACGACCCAGGTGTAGGATTGCGGCATCGTGATTCGATTCGTGTCACTGCTCGTTGCGCTGGGGCTCGGCGCCCAGCAGCCGGTGACGCCTCCGCCGCCGGCCGATGAGCGCGAGGGCGAGACGCTGGTGCGCATGTGGTTCGACCGCTGGAACGCCCTCGACGGCAGCGCCGCGTCGGTGGATGCCTGGGTGGCGCTCTATCAGCCCGATGCGCTGCACATCGCCGGTCCCGCCAGCCACCAGAAGGGCACCGTCACGTTCCATGGCCACGAGGGGCTGCGGGCGGTGGCGGCGCTCACGACCGCGGCCATCGAACGTCCGGCGTACCGCATCGATATCGAAACGGCGCGCGAGCAGTCGGCGCACTTGTTCCATAGCGTTCCGGGGCCCTGGGGCGGGCCTTCGATCGCCGTCCAGTTCGCGGCCGTCTACACTCTAGAGGAGACCGGCGTTCGGTACGTCACTCCAGGAGCGGCCTTCTTTCAAATCCTCGATGGCAAGATCCGGCGCGCGCGTATCTATCTGGCCGCTGACGAACGGGCCGAGGTGGAACCTGAGCCGAAGCCACGGCCTCCGCCCTAGCAACATTTCGCGACGCGCCCTGGGTACGCTAGAGTGTCTCGTCCCAAATGGTCAGCCTCGCGGTCACGTTCATCGGAGGCCGTTATGCGCTCGAAGGCAGTTCGCGTTGGTTCGGCAACGGTGATCGCAGCCAGCGCCTGCATAGGCTGGACGCTTGCCCTCCTGGCCCAGGCGAGCCCGTCGCCGCGACCGACCCCACCCCCGCAAACCCAGCGCCCACCCATCGAGCAGGCTCACGAAGACCTGCGCCGCCTCACTGAGGATGCGGCCCGCGATGCCGCCCGGCTGACGCACGAGGTCGCTGCGACGCTCGATGCCCCCGCTGACGTCGGAGCCGTCCCGCAGCAGACGCTCATCGACCGGATCCTCTTCGCCCGCATGACCCGCGACGGCGTTCCGCACGCCGGCCTCGCCGGCGACGAGGAGTTCCTGCGCCGCGCGTTCTTCGATGCGATCGGCCTGCCACCCTCACCCGCGGAGGTGCGCGCGTTTCTTGCCGATCGATCCGCCGACAAACGTGAACGGCTGATTGACGATCTGCTGGCACGTGACGAGTTCGCGGAGCAGTGGGCCTGGTTTCTCGGCGACCTGCTGCGCGCCTCGAGCGAATCGGGGCCAGGCGCGAAGGCCTTTCACTACTGGGTCAAGGAGCAGTTGTCGGTCGATCGTCCCTACGACCGGTTCGTCCACGACCTGCTGACCCCGTCGGCCAAGGTCCACGGCACGCTGCCCTCACTGGCGCTCATCGGGCGCAACAACCAGCTCAAGAGCCGCATGGTGGAAGGCCCGGACGACTTTCGGATCCACAACCGCCTCGATGCCATCGACTCGCTCACCATCGACATCAGCCGCGTCTTTCTTGGCCTGAACACCTCGTGTATCTCGTGCCACAACGGTGCACGGCATCTCGAGCAGGTCAACGGCTATCTCACCAAGCGCACGCGCCAGGAGTTCTTCGAACAGGCGGCGTTCTTCGGACGGACGCGGATGATCGGCAACTGGAGCGATCGCATCAAGAACGTGGATCGCGACCTGCACGTCGACGACCTGGGCAAGGGGTACGACACGGCCGACGATGCGCCGTTCATCACGATGGCCGAGTCGCAGTTCCCCCGGCGGCGGGGACAGTTCGAACCGGCGTTCCTGCTGACCGGCGAGCGGCCGCGACCCGGGGCCAACCCGCGGGCTGAACTGGCGCGAATGATTACGGCGCATCCGCAGTTCGCACGCGCGACGGTCAACCTCGTGTGGGGGCGGCTGATGACCGTGGCCTTCGTGGAGCCGTACGACGGCTTCGACCTCGATCGACTGACCGGTCCCGACGCCCAGCCCACCAATCCCGAGCTGCTCGAAGCGCTGGCCGAGGAGTTCCGCTCCGGCGGCTTCCGCCTCAAGCCGCTGATTCGGAGCATCATGCGGTCGAGCGCCTATCAGCTCTCGTCGCGCTTCCCCGCGGAATGGGACGACCGCTTCATCCCGTATCACCCGCGCAAGTACGTGCGTGTGCTGAGCGGTCCCGAAGTGGTGGATGCCGTCGCCGAGGCAAGCGGTGTCCCGATGACGTTTACGCTGGCCGGCGAACCGGTTCGGCGAGTCAAGCAGTTGACGGCGCCGCAGGACGTTGGGCGCCGCGGCGAGGGCCAGGCCGTGGACTCGCTGATGCAGAGCTTCTTCCAGAGCAACCGCCGCACGCCGGCGCCCGCGGCCAACAAACCCTCCACGTTGCAGGCGCTGCTGATGATGCAGTCGACCGTCGTCAACGATCGCGTCCTCGCCGCCGCCAAAGGGCGGGTGGGCGAGCTCGTGACCTCGCCGCACTCATCCGACACGATTGTCGAGGAGTTGTTCCTGGCGACGCTGGCGCGTTCGCCCCGCCCTGACGAAGCGGGTGCGGCGCGCGCGGCGATCGACCTCGATCGCCAGCGTGGCGCCGAGAACCTGCTGTGGGCGTTGCTCAACAGCGCCGAGTTCCTCGTCAATCACTGAGGTACACCATGGAACGACGCCTGAGCGACGTGTTACCGACTCGACGCGACGTGCTGCGCTACGGCGGCATCGCGCTGGCCGGCACCTGGGTGGACCGGCTCGTGTGGCCGCTGGACGTGTACGCGCAGGGCAAGGCCAACCCGCGCGGCACGGCCCGCAACTGCATCTTCATTGAAATGGGCGGCGCCATCAGCCAGATGGACTGCTGGGACTTCAAGGAGACGAAGTGGACGCCCAGGGATCTCGACGTCACGTCGGTGGCCAACGGCGTGTACATGTCGCAGACCCTCTTCCCGCGGTTGTCCAGGGAAATGGAGAAGGTGTCGATCGTACGCTCGATGCGCGCGCCCGAGCTCATTCATTTCAACGGGCAATACCACACGCAGTCGGGGCGGACGCTCAATCCCGCCGTGGCGCGGGAGATTCCGGCCTTCGGCAGCGTCATCGCGTTCGAGCTGGCGTCTCAGCGGCGCGAAACCGACACGTTTCCAACCTACGTGAGCAGCAACCTCACAAAGGCGAGGGCCGGTTCGATCGGATCAGGCCTTTTCCCCACGTGGGCCACCGGTCTGGATCTCGATCCGCTGACGGTCTTCGAGGCCTTTGGCGGCAACATGGAGGGCGCCAACGCGGTCCTGACCGAGCGGTGGCAACTGCTGACGAGCCTGTCGAAGATCAACGAATCGCAACGCAAGGCGCTCGGCCAGCGCGCCGCCGATTACCAGACGTTCTATGACGAGGCCTATCGCATCCTCGGCGACGAGCGGTGGCCTGCGGTGTTCCACGCCACTCCCGAGGACCGGGCCCGATACGGCGAGGACGAGTTCGGATTGGGGTGTATTCTGGCGCGCAACCTGCTCACCACCAACGCCGGTACCCGGTTCGTCTACATCTACGACGGCGACCGCTGGGATCATCACAGCGGCATCTTCGATCGATCCCAGGAGTGGAACCACTATCGGACGTGCACGCGGCTCGACCAGGGGCTCGTGAGCCTGATCCACGATCTGTCGGCCTTGCCGGGGACCCGGCCCGGCGCGTCGATGCTCGACGAAACGCTCATCGTCGCACAGAGCGAGTTCGGCCGGACGCCGGGGATGAACCCGGTCGCGGGCCGCGATCACTACAAGGGCACGTACTCGGGGCTCTATGTCGGCGGCGGCGTGCGCGGCGGCCGCATCGTCGGTCGCACGGACGCCGACGGCAGCACGTGCCTGGAACCAGGGTGGCCGTACAAGACCCAGCCGTGCATGGACAACACGGTGGCGACCATCTACTCGGCCCTCGGCATCGACTGGAAGAAAGCAGTCCGCAACACCCCGTCCGGGCGCGAATACGTGTACGTGGACACGGTGGATCTGGGCGGGTCGGAACGGATCCGCAACGACGAGATCGCCCCGTTGTTCGAGTAGCGGAGGCCATGGTGCTGATCGTGGTTCCGCGCACCGTGGCGGCGGTGGCCTTCGTGATGTTTGGCGTATGGGTGGCATCCGCCTCGAGCCGTACGCAGACATCGGCCCCAGCCCCCCAACCCGAACGCGCCGACATGGCACTGGTTCCCGCCGGCGATTTCTGGATGGGCCGCTCGCGCCTCTGGCTCATCGACGAGATCAACTGGCAGATCCGCGAGCGCATGGACGATCGCCCGGTGCATCGCGTCCGGCTGCCAGCGTTCTCGATCGAGGTGCACGAGGTGACCAACCGCGATTACGCCGCCTTCGTGGACGCGACCGGCCGGCCGGCGCCCTACCAGTGGGGCGGACCCACACCGCCCCCGGCCAAATCCATGCTCCCTGTTTACAACGTCTCGTGGCACGAGGGTGTGGCCTACTGCGCGTGGCGCGGCAGGCGGCTTCCTACCGAAGCCGAGTGGGAGAAGGCGGCGCGAGGTGGCGCCATCGATCGCGACTATCCGTGGGGGAACGATTACGAAGAGGAAGCCGCCATTCCCGGCGCCGCGCCGCCGTCGACCGGCGAGGCGACGCTGACGGCAACGCCGCGCCCGTCCCGCGTGAAGAAGGCGCACAGCGGGTCGGCCAGCGGCCCGCAGCCCGTCGGCTCGTTCGAGCCCAACGGCTTCGGCCTGTACGACATGTCGGGCAATGTCTGGGAATGGGTGAGCGACTGGTACGGGCTCTATTATTACGGCGTCAGCCCGATCGAAAATCCGCAAGGCCCCGCCGATGGCCTCTACAAGGTGATTCGCGGCGGCAGTTGGGCCGACTCCGAACCTCGCCTGGGCGCCGTGTACTTCCGCAACTTCGCGTCACCTGACGAACAGTCGCCGACCATCGGAGTCCGCTGCGCGCAGTGAGGCGGGCGGCGGCCGCGCCCTACTCGCGGCCCCGTCGAAGGTGCCAGGCGTAAGCGGGCACCACCTGGGCGGCGACGCGCTGCGCGAGCGGGACCACGCGATCGTCACGCGCGTTGACCAGCACCACGACTACTACGCGATGTGTTGGAAACAGGCTGAGCACGGTGGTCACGCCCGGCATGCCACCGGTGTGTCCCACCTGGCGAAACCCGCGCTGGTCATCGTCGATGCGCCAGCCGAGACCGTAGCCTTCGCCGTTCTTGATCCACGTCTGAACGCGCTGCATCTCGCGAAGGGTCCCCGCCTCGAGGACGCGACCCGCAGCCCCGTGGCTCTTCCCGGCGGGGCCCTGGTCCAGGTGCGACATCCCGAATCGGACCAGGTCACGTGCGCTCGCATAGACAGACGAGGCACCGCGGTGATCGAGATCGTAGAACGGCAGCGGCGTGCCGTCCTCGGCATAGCGGACGGCGGCGTCCGCCGGCGCGGTGGACGGCACCGAGGTGCGTGTGAGGCCGAGGGGATCGAGCACCTCGCGCCGGAGAAACTCCTCGTAGCTCACGCCGGATACCTGCTCCACGATGTGATCGAGGATGCCGTAGCCGAGGTTCGAATAGACATAGCGCCGCCCTGGCGGTCGGCTGATGATCGCCCGACTCGTGATCGTCGCGTCGAACGTCCACGCGTCCATCGCCGGCCGCGTGCGGAAGTAGGGCGGCAGACCCGCGGTGTGCGTCAGCACGTGACGCACCGTCGCGCGCCCGGAATGTTCGCCGCTGATGTGAGCCTCGCCCAGGTAGTCGTTCGCTGCGCCATCCAGCGCCACGCGTCCCGCCTCGACCAGCTTCATCACGGCCGTCGCCGTGAACGGCTTCGAGATCGACGCGAGCGAGTACATCGTCCGGGGCGTCGCGGGAATGCGGCGTTCGCGGTCGGCCCAGCCGAATGCCGCTTCCCAGATGGTGTGGCCATCCCTGGCGACGGCGACGGCAATCGAGGGGAGCTGATTGGTCTCGACCAGTTGCTTCATCTCGCGCTCGATCTGCGCGAACCGCTGATCGGCGCGAGCTGGCGCCGCGCACGGAGCGAACAGGAGCAGCAGAAGCGCGGCTCGAACGATGATGAGACGGTGGATCGTGCGTCCGGCGACCGACACGGGGCCAGTCCAGCCCAGTAGCCTGCGCCAGTGAGCGCGGACTGGCACCCCACCATTCCTCCGACGTTCTGGCCCGCCACAATCGCGGCCGCAGGATCCTTGCGCTCGACTTACGCCCATCTCGGTGCGGCGGTGAGATCGACGCCGAGCGTCAGCTTGCCCACGAGCTCGTGCGTCAGCATGCTGTTGGCCGGATGAAACCGTCCGGCACGTGCATCGCGGAACAGCCGCTCCAGTTCCGACTTTTTGAACATGCCGAAACCACCGGACAGATCGAGCGCGCGATCCGCAATCCGCCAGGCCGCTTCGACGGACTGGCACTTCGCACTCACGATCTTGATCACCCAGCCGGCTCCGTAGTCGGCACCGGCGTCCCAGTCGCGTACGACCGAGTCGAGATAAGGGAGGAGCGCTTCGAGCTCCATCACGATCTCGGCCACCCCGCGCTGGACCTCGGGATGCCGCACCATGCCGCCAGCCACCGCAATCGACGTCTTGCCCTTGAGGCTCTCGACGATGACGTCGCGGACCCGCACGGCGAGGCTGTAGTAGATGTTGGCAAAGCCGAGCAACGCTCGCGCGAAAATCGACAGCACGAACGGATCCAGCCCCGCTGGTCCAGCGGGAACGACGCGGGCCACGTAGCGATCCGGTACGAAGGCGCCATCGAGCACGGTATCGTCGCTGCGCGTCGCGCGCATCCCGAGGGTGTCCCACGTTTCGACGATGCGATAGCCGTCACTCTTGCGCGGGAGAAAAGCGTGCACGACCTTTGGCGCCTGCGGATCGCTGGTATCCATCGCATGCAGGCCGAGCCAGTCCCACACCGGCGACAGGCTACCGAAGCTCTTGCGGCCGTAAAACCTGTAGCCGCCATCAACCCGTTCGGCGCGGGCCGTTGACAGGAGCACGGGCATGTCATTGCCCGTTTCGGCGTGTCCCGCGGCAAAGACGTCGCCTGCCGCCGCGCGCTCGAGCACCCATTCCAGCGAGGGATCGCCAAACCGCCGCAGGTCCGCCGCGACCCCGACCCAGTAGTGGTGCATGTTGACCGCGAGCGCCGTCGCCGGGGCATGGTAGGCGAGCCGGCGGGTCTCGTCCATCAACTCGGCCATCGTGCACCCCGCACCGCCGATGTCGGCGGGCACGGCCAGCTTCAGATATCCAGCCTCGCGCAGGTCCTGGAAATCGTCGTGGCAGAACGTGTTGTCGCGGTCGTAGCGCGGCGCACGTTCGGCGCACCGCGCGAGCAGCTCCGCAGAGAGGACCGCATTGCGTGCAGCGGAGGTTCCCGCCGTCGATACGACTGACATACTCGGCTCCTTTCAACAGCCAGCGCCACCGCTCGCGCGGGCCGGGCGTCGAACGGTAATACGTCACCGGCCGGTGGAACCGGACATGGCCGCCCGGACAATCAGGGCCGGCGAATCAACGGAACATGTCCGGACTGATGGTCAGCTCGATTTCGCGGACGGCATCGGCGGGAAGGCCCGCGCGGCGTGCATGCTCCCGGATCAGCTCGGCGTTGGGCGCCTCGTACTCACAGAAGATCTTGCCGTCGGCGTGCGACACGTAGCTGCGGATCCAGGTGACGCCGTCCATTTCGGCCAGCACGGCATTCGAGCGACGCCCTGCGGCGTCGAGCTCCTCACGCGTCAGCGGTCCGGTATTGCGCTCGATGATGAATCTTGGCATCTGCCCCCTCGACGTTGACCAGCCTCATAGTGACGTTGACACGCCAGACGATATCGCCTGGCGGCCCGGGCCCGCAACCGCATGCTCTCCGCGCTCAGCGTTCACGGCTCTGGGCGCCGTCCGCCGAGGGATTGACCAAGGCGAGCGCCTGGCATGCGGCGACGAGTTCGCCGTCGCCGAGCTCGCCGCCGATGGCCGCCGCACGTGTGGCGTGCTGGCGCGCCTGCTCCTCCAGTCCCGCTTCGTGACAGGCGCGCGCCAGGTGATGGCGCATCCAGCCTTCGCCGCGGCGGTCGCCCAGGCGCTGCCGAATGACGAGCGACTGCTCGTAGGCAGCGACGGCGCGGGGAGTGTCCCGCTGCGCGCGCGCGACATCGCCAAGCAGCGCGAGAGCATGGCCTTCGAGCAGCAGGTGCCCGCCGGCCGCGTGCGCACCAACGGCGCCTTCGAGAGTCGCCTGCGCCTCCTCCACCCGTCCGAGCCGGGCAAGACACGAGCCGATGCTATTGAGCATCAGGCCGATGTGTTCACCATGACCGAGCCGCTCGAACACCGACAGCGCTTCGCGGAACCGGTCGAGCGCCGGCTCGAACTGCTCTCGCCGCCATTCGCGGATTCCGATCTCGTTGAGGATGTGGCCGCGCCACTCGTCCTCACAGAGCGGCAGCGCCTCGCACAGGAAGCGCAGCGCCCGTTCGCCGTGTCCCGCGTGTTCCGCCGCGCGTGCCAGCCCGGTCAAGGCCCGCACCGCGAGCGCGTGCCGTCCGTCTTCGCGGGTGAGATCGAGCAGCCGCTGCCAACTCTGGGCGGCTTCCTCGTTCTGGCCTCGCTGCTCCAGCAGGGGCGCAGCCTGGGCCAGCATGGCGATCTCGGCGTCACGGTCAACGAGTCGCCGCGCCAGATCGGCCGCCTCTCTCAGGTACGGCAGCGCCTCCTCCACTCGCCCGATGCCAACGAGCACCTCCGCGAGACCGCGCAGGTTGTGCGCAAGACCGAAGGCGTACCGCGACTGGCGGCCGAGCTCCACGGCCCGGCGGAACAGATCGAGCGCGCGCTCGATCTCTCCCCGTTCGAGCAGGAGGTTGGCCGTCGCCGACATTGGAAACGGCATCTGGACGCGAAAGCGGTCTTCGGAGGAAATCTCGAGCGCTCGCGCAAGCAACGGCTCGGCCGCCTGCGGATCGCCTTTGTCACGGTAGACGGTGTGGAGAACGTACATCGCTTCGACATGGCGGCTCAGATACGTCTCCTCACTCTCGGTCGCGATGAGCCCGAGCGCCTCCTGGAGATTGCCGATGGCCTCGTCGAAGCGACCGAGACTTCGCAGGATGGCGCCGCGGTTGGTCAGGTCGCCGGCGATGCGCGCGGGATCTCCGGCCTCCCGATCGAGCTCGAGCGCCCGATCGACGGCGTCGAGCGCCTCATCGTTCCGGCGTTGCAGCCACAACAAGAAGCTCAGACTGCGCAGCGTGTCGCGCTCGCCGCCCCGATCACCCAGCCTGCGGCTCACGGCCAGCGCCTGATCGAGCAACCGCTCGCCTTCTGCGAATCGCCGTGCGGCGGCGAGCAGTTCCGCCTGACGCGCGTAGGCGGCGCTGAGCTCCTTCCGATCGCCTCCGGGCTCGAGAATCGCCAGCAGCCGGTCGATGGTCTCCTGCTGCTGTGCACGATCGCCGAGCACCTCGCAGACTTGCTCCTTTTCGAAGAGCAGCTCCACGAGCTGCTGGTGTCGCGCCTCATCCTCGGGCAGCCGCAGCGTCCACTCCATCGTCATGTCGAGCGCCGCGCGGGCGTCGTCGAACTGACTCAGATGGCGGGCCCTCCGCGCCGACCGCCGCCCATATTCCACGGCCTTCGGCCAATGCTCGGCTTCGGCAAAGTGACGCGCCAGGATGCCGTACTGCTCGTGCAGGTGATCCTTGTAGACCGACTCGATGGCCGCGCCTACCTGACCGTGAAGGATCTGCCGCTGCCGCTGGAGCAGGCTGTCATAGGCGACTTCCTGCGTGAGCGCATGCTGAAAGCGGTAGGCCGGTTCCGGGACGACGCTCGTCTGCCGAATCAGGCCGCGTTCCTTGAGCGTAGCGAGGCTGGGATCGACCTCGAGGTCGCCGCCGGCCACAGCCGCCAGGACCGACGCGGTGAATTCGCGGCCGATCACCGACGCGCGGCGCAGCAGATCGCGGGCATCGCGATCGAGGCGGTCGAGCCGGGCGCGGATGACCGCCTGCACGCTGTCGGGCAGGTGCAAACCGTCGAGCGCCCCGGCGACGCGGGCCTCTCCCGCTTCGACGCGGACGGCCCCTTCTTCGAGCAGCTTGCGGCAGACCTCCTCGAGGAAGAACGGGTTGCCGCCGCTGCGTTCGTGCAGGCGGGCGGCGAGCGGCTCGGCGACCCGATCGGCGCCGAGGACCGCGCGGATGATCTGCCCCGACGAGACGGGGCCGAGAGACGTCAGGTGCGTCGCGCGGATGTGCCGCAGAGAGCCCCAGTCGATCCGTACATCGGGCCGATAGGTGATGACCACCATCAGCGGAAAACTGGGACAGACATCGGCGAGCTGCCGGATCACGTCGTGCGACGCCTCATCGACCCAGTGCCAGTCCTCCAGGAGCATCAGCAGCGGACGCCGTCGCGACGCGAGGCTGAAGAGTCCGGCCAGGGCCTCCTGCACGGCGTGCCGTGCCGGCAGCGCGTCCACTTTCGGCGCGAGATCCTCGACGTTCGTGATGGACAGCAACTCGAAAAAGATCGGCAGAAACCCTTCGAGCTCGCGGTCGAGCGCCCGCAGCCGCTCGCGCACCTGGCGGCGCTGGTCGTCGGCCGACCCGCCGTCGCGGACGCGCAGCACACTGCGGCAGCACTGCACGAGCGGCAGGTACGGGACCCGCGCGCCGTACGACTGGCACCGGCCTTCGGCGAGCGCGATGCGATCGCGATCGATCTGCCGGCGCAGTTCGTGGAGCAACCGGCTCTTGCCCGCGCCGGCGTCGCCGATGACGGTCACCACCTGTCCTTCTCCGGCGATTGCCATCTCCACGCTTCCGGCAAGCGCGCCCAGTTCACCTTGTCGGCCGGCGAACGGCGTCAACGGCACGTCGGTCGATTCCAGCGGCGGCGCCGACGAGTCGTCTCCGGCTGTGACCCGGTAGGTGGCGAGCGGCGGGGCGTCGCTGCGCACCTGCACCGGGCCGATCGACTCGGCCCGCAGGGCCGCTCCGGCCAGCCGCTGCGTCTCGTGGCTGACCAGCACGTCGCCATCTCGCACGACACGCAATAGACCCATGGCGTCGCTCAGCGCTTCGCCGAGCACGCGGACGCCATGCGGACGATCAGCGGCGGCCCGAACGATCACGGGCCCGGTGTGCACCGCCGAGCGCAACTGGATCTCCGCGCGGCGCGCGTCCTGTCGAAAGCGGGCGTGCAGCGCCAGCGCCGCGCGCGCCGCGCGCCGTGCATCGTCTTCGTGAGCGACGGGGATGCCGAACAGCGCCACCATTTCTTCGCCGGACACGCGATCCACCACCCCGCCGAAGCGCTCGACAATCGACTTCGCTCCGGTCTCGAAGGCCGCCAGGACGCGGTCGACGTCTTCGGGCGCGGCGCGTTCGACCAGCGCCTCGTAGCCGGAGATGCGCGATGCGAGAATCGTGACGTGGCGGCGCTCGCCGGACATCACCTCGTGCGAGCGCGACAGCAGGGCGTCGCCCGATGGCGCAGGCGGCACTGCCGGAACCGTCGCTTGCGCGAGATCCGACAGCCGCTGTCCACAGGTGCTGCAAAAAGCCGCTTGCGGCGCGACGTCATTGCCGCACCCTGGACAGCGCCGTCGGAATTCGGTGCCGCACTGATCGCAGAAGCGCCGATCGCGCTCGCCCAGAGCGCCGCAGGCCGGGCAGCGAAGGTCCCCGGCGGGTTCGGCCGGCGGCACCGGTCGCAACCGCGCGCGGTACTCACGGACCGCCTTCAAGTCCCGCGCGAGATCGCGCGTGGATTCGTACCGGTTTGCCGCGTCCTTGGCCAGACAGCGATCGATGGCCCACTCGAGCGGCGGCGGCACGAGGGGGTTCAGTGCAGAGGCCGGCGGCGGCTGCTCCTTGAGAATCGCCGCGACTGTTTCCGCCGCGCTGCCGCGTTCGAACGGACGCTGTCCGGTGACCATCTCATAGAGCAGCGCGCCGAACGAGAACAGGTCGGATCGGTAGTCCGCCGGCCGGCCGCTCGCCTGTTCGGGCGACATGTACGGAGCGGTGCCGAAGATGGCGCCGGCAGCCGTCAGCGGCTCACCATGCGGCCGCGCGGGCCGATCCGGGCCCGTGCGCATCTCGAGTTTGGCGAGGCCGAAATCCACGATCTTCGCGCTGCCCTCGGCCGTCATCATGATGTTGCCGGGCTTGAGGTCGCGATGGATCACGCCCCGGGCGTGGGCCGCGGCGAGGCCCTGTGCAACCTGGCCCGCAAGATCGAGGGCCTCGTCGAGCGGGAGACGGCCCACGGCCAGACGCTCGCGGACGCTGCCGCCAGTGAGATACTCCATCGCGATGAACGCAATGCCGGCCGCGTCACCGATATCGTAAATCGTCACGATGTTGGGATGGTTGAGCGCCGAGGCGGCGCGCGCCTCCCGGCCGAAGCGCTCGCTGCTGATGCGGCCATCTCTGGACGCCGTGAGAACCTTCAGTGCGACGTCGCGCCCGAGCCGCGGATCGCGCGCGCGATACACACGGCCCATTCCCCCTTCGCCGACCAGCGCCACGACCTCGTACGGTCCGAGCCGCGCGCCCGGACCAATCTCGGGCGGTTCGCCGGCCAGCGTGGCCGCCAGATCGTCCCAGAGCGCGCCAGCGACGGCGCCGCCCGGTGTGACGCCGTTGTCGGCGTGCTCGGCCGCAGCGAGCAACCGGTCCACCGACGCGCGAAGATCCGCGTCTCCCGCGCAGGCGCGCGCCACATACTCGCGCCGCGCATCCGGCGGGCGGTCGAGCGCCGCGCGCAGGATGGCGTCAGCAGCGACAAACCGATCGAGGGGCGAGGACACCGTGAGTCTCTCTACTTGGATTTGAAGGGACCGTGATCATGCGCCGGCGAGCCTGGCCCACCGTACATCAGCTCGTGGAGCCAGGCGCGCGCCCGCAGCCAGTCGCGGCGGATGGTCCGCGACGACACGCCGAGAATCTCTGCCGTTTCGTCCTCGCTGTATCCGGCGAAAAACCGGCACTCGACCACTTGCGTGAGACGCGCGTCCACGGCCGTCAGCCGATCGAGCGCATCGTGCAGCAAAAGAATTCGCTCGGCGTCGGCGGCAATCGGCGTCATGGCTTCGTCGAAGGTGGTCGGCTTCGGATCGCCGCCCCGCTTGCGGCGACCTCGTCTCCGGGCGTGATCGACCAGAATCTGACGCATCGCGCGCGCGGCGACCGCGAAAAAGTGCGCTCGATCCTGCAAGGAGACGCGGCTCGGATCGACCATCTTCAGGTAAGCCTCGTGCACGAGGCCCGTGGTGTTGATGGTGTGCCCGGGCCGCACGCGGCCGAGCTGCCGGCGAGCAATCCGGCGCAGATCGTCGTATACCAGCGTGACCAGCCGGTCGAAGCCCCCCGGGATTCCCTGCCGGTACGCCAGCAGCGCGTCGCTGATGGCATCCTCGTCGGCCACGGGCCATCATAACGCTCGCGGGGTCACGCCTGGGCCGCCAGTGGCCGCACGTCCTTCATGCAGCTGAATACGCCGAATCGGGACGAGAGCGGCCATATCGGCTCCGAGCTTCCGCGCGTCAGATCGTTGCAGACGCCGGGATACTTTGGCCTTGAATCTGCATGGAGGACGACGCCATGCCAGACGCTCACAAGCGAGGCTGGGCCTCCGACGGGCCTGTCAAGGCGACGGAGGCACCGAGTGACCAGCCCGTCGTCATCCACATGCCGGGCGACATCAGGAGCCTGACGCTCACCGTCCTCGCGGTGATTGCCGGCGTCCTCTTTCTTCGCTGGGCGGCGCCGGTGCTGATCCCCGTCGTGGTCGCGATTCTCATCAGCTACGTGCTCAGCCCGCTGGTCAACACCATGGAGAAGGGGTACATCCACCGTGCCATCGGGGCGGGTGTGGCCGTCCTGCTGCTCGTCGGTCTGCTCGGCGGCGGCGGGTATGCACTCTCGGGCCAGGCGGTGACCATCATCGATAGCGTGCCTGACGCGGCTCAGCGCCTTCGTGATCGCATCCAGGCGCGGCAGCGAGATCGCAAGGAAGGGACCCTGGAGAAAGTGCAGCGGGCGGCCGAAGAGATTGACAGGGCGGCGGAGGAGGCGACCACATCGCCGGTACCGACGCGCGCCCCGGCCGGCGTGCAGCGGGTACAGATTGTGGCGCCGGCATTCCGCGCCATCGACTACATCTGGAGTGGCGGGCGCGGCGCACTGGCGCTCGTCGCGCAACTGACCTTCGTCCTGTTCCTCGTGTACTTCATCCTCGTGTCGGGCGATCTCTATAAACGAAAGCTGGTCAGAATCGCCGGCCCTACGCTGACGCAGAAGAAGGCCACGGTCCAGATTCTCGACGAGATCAATCGCCAGATCGGGCACTTCATCCGCGTCCAGGTCATCGTCAACCTGATCGTCGCCGCAGCTACGGCGGCCTCGCTCTGGGCGTTGGGCCTGGAGAACTACGTGCTCTGGGGTCTGCTGGCGGGCGTCTTCAACTCCATTCCGTATATCGGGCCGTTGATGGTCACGGCAGGCCTCGGCATCGTCGCGTTTCTCGAGTTCGACGATTTATTCCGAACCCTCACGGTTTGCGCAGTGGTCGGCGCAATCACAGGACTCGAAGGGATGCTGGTACGCCCGGCGCTTTTGAGCCGCGCGTCCCAGATCAACCCCGTGGCCATTTTTCTGAGCCTGCTGGTCTGGAGCTGGCTCTGGGGCTTCTGGGGCACGATCCTGGCGGTGCCCATGGTCATGATGATGAAGGCGGCAAGCGATCGCATCAATTCGCTGCAGCCGCTTGGAGAGCTGCTCAGTGGCGGCGAACCCAGGGAACCGCCGGCGGTCAACGCCGAAAGCTAGGCTGAATGGGCACTGCGGCCGCCGCCGGCCGCTCTCGGCTGTCGGTCGTCAGCGCCGAAGCTGAAAGCCGAAAGCTTCTGTTTGCGCCGCGCCATGTTTGACCAGATCGGCAAATGGCGCGATGGCGCCATGGAGCGGTACGACGCGATCGACGCGCAGCTTGCGCCGCACGATGTTGTCCAGGAGGTTGGCCGCGTACGGGTGCGCCTGCGACGCCGGACTGTAGGCATCGACCTCGATGACAACGCGTTCGGCGGGCAGGTAGACCATCAACATCGTGTCGGAATGAGGATTGCCCGCGACGTGATAGAGGGCGACGGTGCGCGCCGGATCCTCGATCACGAGCTCGTCGTCCACGGTCTCCACGACGACCGGCTTCGGGTTTCTGGACAGCGCATCGGCCACGATGGTGTGGGGCCGTGCGGCCATCTCCTCGAAAAACGCACGGTTGCCGCTGTGCGTGACGATCGTCAGCCCCTCCGAAACGGCCGCGCGAATGCCGGCCGTGTGATCGAAGTGATGGTGAGTGGTCACGATCTTGGTGAGCGGTTTGTCCGGCTGGAGCTCGCGCGCTCTGGCGATGGCTGCCAGCGTTCGCTCCTCGCTCTGCGGAGCCTCGATCAGCAGCATGTGATCGCTCAACTCCACGAGCGCGCTGTGATGGGATTGCCCTGCCAGCAGCCAGACTCCCGGCGCAACCTGCTCGGCGACAACATTCGGCGCGGCAGGAGTCGGCAGGGCCGCCGACGTGACGGCAGACGGCGCGGCCAGGTCGTCGATCGCGGCATCGACACGCTGCACCGGAAACCGGACCTCCGCCGTCGTGAACTCGTCCACCTTCGTGCGCACGTGTCCTGGAAGCATCACGCCGGCGTTCTCCTGGTAATCGGCGAAGTGCGTCGACAGCGTGACGTCGCCAAGGTTCGCGTGATAGCTGCGTGATTCGATGCGTGTCGGCCGGCCTGACTCGTCGACCGCCATGACGAGGCGCATCCCTTCGTCGGTGGTGATGTCGGCCAGGCGTTCAGCACCCTCGGAGCGGACGTTGGCGACGGAGGCACCCGGCGCGAGCGCGGCAGCGACGAGAACGATCGGGTGATGGTAGAAGTCCGCGCGGCGATCCCCCGTGGCCTGGGCCGTCACGCGTGCGGCATTGCCGTTTGGCGCAACGTTGTACGCAACCTCGCCGTCGAGGCCTTGCACCTGCGGTTGCGGCGCCGGTCCCTGGAAGAACGCGAAGTTCGGTGTCCGCGTCAGCTCAGTGCGCATGCGGTGTCCGGCCAGATCGATCTGGCGCTTCAGCCCGCTCACCGTGAAGGTCTGCCCGCTCGCACCTGGTCGCATGTCCTGGCCGAGGTTGAACTGCGTGCCCTCGCCTTCGAGCACGAGTGTGCGCACGGCAAGGACGCGCTCGCGGCCGCCGAGCCCGTCGGCGGCATCGTTGATGAGCTGCTGCTCCACTGTCGGCGCCGCGCAACCCGCTGCGGCGGCGAACAGGAGGATGGCGAGATATCGATTGTGTGTCATGGCGGTCCGCGCGCATTTTAATCCAATCCACCATGGAGGCCTATCGAGGTGTGGCCGCTGCAGGTGTTTCTTCAGAATCTCGCGCAGGGGAAGATGTGGCCGGCCTGGTGCTCCCTACGGCGTCCTTGCCGACGCCTTACTGCCGCGCGCCGTCGAACGGCACGAGGGACACGGCGCGGGCACTGAGAAAGTCGGGGCCGAGCCCGACGGCGAATGGACGACGTGAGTCGATCGTCTCCATGCGCTTCCTGTCGACGAACACGATGACTTTCTCCGGCTCCACGTGGCTGCCGCACGCCTCAGCGAGCAACTGCTCGCGCGGCAACGTCCAGGCGGTGGTGCCGGTGAGCACCTTCAACGCGACGGTTCGATGCAGGCGGGTATCGCGCGCGCGATACACGACGCCCATGGCGCCAACCCCGAGGGTCTCGATGATCTCGTAGTCGCCAAGCCGCGTGCCGGGGCCAGGAAGGGACATCCGGAAGTCCTGGCCGCTATCTTAATCCCGGCGGAGGAGCTCTTCAGTCGGATCGCAACGCCAGCATCGGATCGATCCGCGAGGCGCGGCGCGCCGGCAAGTACCCTGCGGCCGTCGGGATTTCACCTCGCTGTGCAGACATATACTAGGCGACAATCACGCGCCGATGCGCCTTCCACACCCCGCGGAGGTGAGGCCTGACATGCCTGAACACCACCATTCAGCGATCGTCGTCGGGGCCAGCATGAGTGGGCTGCTCGTGGCCCGCGCACTCAGCGAGCACTTCGGCCGCGTCACGCTCGTGGAGCGCGACGTGCTGCCCGGGAGGCCAGAGGTCCGCAAGGGTGCTCCGCAAGCGGCCCACGCACACGGGCTCCTGGCCAGCGGCTATCGGGTGATGGACGACTACTTCCCAGGGCTGATGGATGCCCTGGAAGCGTCAGGCGCGCCTCGCGGCGACGTCGCGGGTGATTTCCTGTGGTTCCAGTACGGCCGATGGAAGTTGCGTCATCCTGTGGGGCGTCGCGGGATCACCGTCAGCCGCCCTGGTCTCGAGACCGCCGTCCGCCGCCGCGTGAAGGCGCTGGCCAATGTCACCTTCCTCGAAGGGACTGCGGCGGTGAAGCCGGCGTTCGATGCCCAGGCCGGATCCGTCACCGGACTCGTCGTGCGCACACGCAACGGCGGTGCGGAGACGACCATCGACGCGGACCTGGTCGTCGATGCGAGCGGGAGGGGATCGCAGTCGGCGAAGTGGCTCGAGGAGTGGGGATTCGAGCTCCCTGTGACGCTGAGCGTCAAGGTGGATGTCGGGTATTCGACACGCGTATTCGAACGACGCCCTGGAGAATTCTGTCACTCAATCGGCGGCCTCGTGTCGGGTACGCCGACAGGCACTCGACTGGGGGCCGTCCTCGCCGCCGAAGGCAACCAATGGGTGGTGACACTCGCCGGGATGCTCGGCGACTATCCGCCGACTGACGAGAAGACGTGGATCCAGTTCGCAGCGAGCCTCCCGGTGCCGGTCGTGCACGACCTCGTGACGACCGCGCGTCCGCTGACGGATTTCGCCACCTTCCGCTTCCCCGCGAATCAACGCCGGCTCTACGAGCGCATGCCGCGCTTTCCTGGCGGATATCTGGTGGTCGGTGATGCCGTCTGCAGTTTCAACCCGATTTACGGCCAGGGAATGTCGGTGGCCGCGATGGAGGCAAAAGCCCTGGACGATGTGCTGTCCGCGGGACTGGATGGCGTCGCGCGCCGTTTCTACGAGCGGGCACACAAGATCGTGGAGATTCCCTGGACCATTGCCACTGGAGAGGACCTGCGCTTTCCACAGGTCCAAGGCACGCGGCCGCCGGGGTTTCGTCTTGTGAATCGCTACCTCGAGCGCGTGCACGCGGTCGCATCGAAGGACCTGGTAGTCTCCCGGAGCTTCTTCGATGTGCTGAGCCTGCTCGCGCCGCCGACCTCGCTGATGACGCCGCGCGTCGCCTGGCGCGTGCTGGCGCGTGCCGCACCGGCGGGGCCAGGATCCCCGTGGGGCCCCTGAGTTCGCCCGCACCGCTGCCGTCACGGCATCGCGCGACCTAAGGACCCTGATCGAAACTTCTCTTCTCCGGCGCGACACAGAGCGGCATGGAAGCCAGTCTCCGCGATGCCGACGCGCGTGCCGGGCGGCAGGGCCATATCGCGTCACATCCGCGCAGCGCGCGGGGATCGCAACGCGGCGCGGGCTGATTATCGCCGATTCACGACCTGTCTCTCGAGGACGCGAGCTGACCGGGCCTGATCGAGAAACCTTGACAACGCGAGAAGGGCTAGCGCTGCACCCGGCGCCAGCGGTTCCGGATCTCGATCGGTTCGCTCTGACCGGGGAATCGAACTTCGAAGCGTTCCGCGAATTCCCCGTCGTTCACGACCTCGAACTCCAGGACGACCTCGGTTCCCTTCGGCGCATTCTCGGAGCTCTCGCCGACGAAGCGCATCTTCCGGGGCACCACGGAACCGGGCTCCATGACCAGCGTGTTGACGAACCCTTCGCTGTTGAACTGACGAACCACGAACGCCTTGCGGGCAGCGTCGTAGCTGAACACGGTCCAGTCCTCGTGAACCTCCGCGGCCCGTCCACCCTGCGGCGGGAACCGCGAGGTGTTCTGGCTGATCAGATAGCGCCCCTGCAGGATGAACCGGTACTCTCGCTCTCCCTGACCCTTCCCGAAGCTCGCGGCTTCCTCGCCGATCCACGACCCGGCAAAGTACTCCAGCGGCTTCAAGGCGCTCGTTGGCTCAGGCTGTCCGCCGTGCGCGGCGGCGGCCAACACGAAGGCGGCAATCAGGTGCTTCACGGTGAAACCTCCTGACGACACGCTACCCGGAACGCGCCTCCAAGGATTGGAAAAACCCGACGACATCCCCAACGCCACCCGGGGTGAGGGGGCGAACTCTTCGTAGCGCACCGGCACCGAGCCAGCCTACACCCGCGCAAGCCAGCGCCGAGCACCATTCCAATTGCAACACCTTGTCCCCGAACGTCGTCTAAGCACGTTCATGGAGAGCCTTCTGCACGGGCTGCGATCGGGGTGCGGGCTGTTCAAGACGAGTCCAGGCGCCGCGCTCGCAGCCGTACTGGCGCTCGCGCTCGGCATCGGCTTCAGCACGACGATGTTCAGCATCGTGCATGGGGGCACCCGCAGCCTGCCCTTCGAGGACGCTGAATCCATCGTCGCGGTTCAGCGGCTGGCGACCGGTCCGGGGGTGTTTCCCACGAGTTCTGCAAGCGATTACCGCCTGTGGGCAGAAGCCTCGCGCACGTTCGAGGCCCTGGCGGCGTTCCAGTCGAATTCCGTCAACCTCGGTGGCGACGGCGAGGCGCCCGAACGTGTGTCCACGGCGGCCGTCACGCCGGGCACGTTCGATCTCCTGCGCGTGCGGCCCGCCGCGGGCCGGGGCCTGGTGGAGAGCGACACCCGTCCCGGTGCCGAGGCTGTCGCCGTGCTCTCGCACGCCCTCTGGAGCCGTCGCTTCGGGTCCGACCCTGCGGTTCTCGGCCGCAGCGTTCGTCTCGACGGCGTGGCGCACACCGTCGTCGGTGTGATGCCACCGCGATTCAGGTTCCCCATCAACGCAACGCTGTGGACGGCGCTGAGTGCGGACGATCCCGTGGGCGCAGGCGAGGCGGTGCAGGTCTTCGGACGACTCGCCCATGGTGTCGACCCGAGAGTGGCACGCGCCGAGTTGCTGACGCTCGCGCGCGCGGCGGCCGAAACCGACCTGGCGCGCCACGCGATCGCGCTCGACGTCGCCGACTTCGTCGAGCTCGAAATGCCGCGACAGATACGCTGGGGACTGTACCTGCTTCTGCTGGCCGTCAGCGGTGTGCTGGTGATCGCCTGCGTGAATGTCGCCAGTCTGTTCATCGCCCGCGCCGTGGCTCGCGCGCGCGACGTCGCCGTCAGGCTGGCGCTCGGCGCGGGGCGCCGGACGATCCTCATCGAACAGATTGCCGAATCGCTGGTCCTCTCGTCGGTGGCGGCCATGGTCGGACTCGCCATTGCCTGGGTCGGCACGCGGGCGTTCCGCCTCGGAACCGCCGACATTCTCGAGGCGTTCTGGATGGACTTCAGACTCGACACGACCGTCGTGTTGTACGCATCGGCGCTGGCGGTCGGCGCCGCAGCGGCCGCGGCGGCGGTTCCCGCGTTGCGCGCCTCGCGGACCGATATCGTCTCGACGCTTCGTGACGGTGGCCTGGGATCGTCGAGCCTGAAGATTGGACGGCTGACGAGGGGCCTGCTGGCCGGGCAGATCGCTTTCGCGTGCGCGCTCCTCGCCTTGACGATGCTGATCGGACAGGCAGCCGTCGCGATCCACACGCGCGCGTGGCCGTTCGACCCGGACGCAATACTTGCGGCGCAGATCGGCGTCCGGTTCGCAACACTCGACGACGACGAGGCACGCGGGCGGCTTCTCTTCAGGCTCGAGGAGGAACTCGCGCAGTTGCCGGGAGCGCGTTCCGCGGCCCTGGCCTCCGTGCTGCCTGGCCGGGGCGCGGGAAACTGGACGGTTTCGTTCGATGGACCCGCGACCGATCCCACCCGGCTGCCGTCAACGGGCCTGACGCTAGTCTCGCCTGCCTACTTCGACACCCTCGGCGCACGTGTGCTCAGGGGCCGCGCTCTCACGAACGACGATCGTCCCGGCGCGCCGTCGGCCGCGGTCGTGAACCAGAGCTTCGTCGCGCGTTACTCGGCCGATCGTGATCCGGTGGGCCGTCGGCTGTTCGTGGGTCAGCGTGAACTGACCATCGTCGGTGTGGTGCCCGACCTGATGTCCGGCGATGTCGACGAGCTCGAACAGGATGGGGTCTACGCGTCCATCCATCAGCTGCGGCCGTACGCGGTGCGAATCGTCGCAACCGGACCGGCCGATCCGCTCGCACTGCTTCGTCCGTTACGGGCAGCCGTCGATCGGGTCGACCCGGACCTGCCGATTTTCGAAGCGTTCACGGTGCGCGAGTCGGCCATGCGCGAAAAGCAGGTGCTGGACGTGCTGAGCGGGCTGTTCAGCATCTTCGGGACCGGCGCGCTGCTGCTCACCGCGATCGGCCTGTACAGCGTGACCGCCTTCTCAATCGGCCAGCGCCGGCGTGAGCTCGGAATCCGTGTCGCCCTTGGTGCGACCAGGGCCGATCTGCTGCGGCTGCTCACCGAGCAAAGTGGCCGGCAGCTGGCCGTCGGCCTTGCCGCGGGCACGGCCCTGGCGTTCGCCCTGACGCGGGGGTTCACCGCCGCCGTCGAGTTCACTGCGGCCAACGACGGCTTCGTGCTGGGAGGCGTGGTCGTCAGTCTGCTCGTGACGTCACTGGCGGCGACCGCGGGTCCCGTCCTCAGCGCGTCGGGCACCGATTCCGTGCAGGCCGTTCGGGAGTAAAGAGCCGGGATAATCATCTCTAGTGCGTGAGTGCGTGCAGCAGCACGCCCGCCAGTGCCGCCCCAGCGAGCAAAGGCAACACGCCAATCTTGCAACGGACGACCGCAAGCACGGATCCCGCACTCACCAGCGCCGCCCCCGGTCGAGGGTTGCAGGACGGGGCAGCAGCAGATGCCCCGGGCCGCCATCAACAGTCCGTACCTCGCCGAACAGCGTATGCAGCGCAAACCAGCTGGGGACGGGGCATTCAACCGACGATATAATCCGTCTTGACAAACAGTTTTGTCGGTTGCAGGATCTACCCAATGGCCGCCCGGGCCCGTCCCGCGCCCCCACCGTTTTCCACGGTCCGCGACGCCGACCGCGCCGCCCACCTCGTCAACCCGCGCCGCGGTCCGCTGCTCGCGCACCTCACCGAGCCGACCTCCGCCGCCGCCCTCGCCCGCAAGCTGGGCCTGCCGCGCCAGCGCCTGACCTACCACCTCCGCGAGCTCGAACGCGCCGGCCTGATCGAGTGCGTGAGCCGCCGGCGCAAGGGCAACTGCGTCGAACGGCTCATGCGCGTGACCGCGCGCGCCTTCGTCATCAGCCCCGAAGCCAGCGGCGCGATTGGCGCCGCCACCGCCGCGCCCGACCGGCTGAGCGCCGCCGCGCAGCTGCAGGCCGCCGCCCGGACCATCCAGGAAGTCGCGGCCCTCGATGCGCGAGCCACGCGCGAGGGCAAACGTCTGGCGACTCTCACGCTCGACACCGTGATTCGCTTCGCCAATCCCGCCGACCGGCGCGCCTTCACCGAAGAGATCACCGACACGATCGCGCGGTTGGCCGCCCGCTATCACAACACCCACGCGCGCGGCGGGCGAAGCTTCCGCCTCGTTGTCTGCGCTCACCCGACGGCCGACAACGCTCCCGGCGCCGCACCCGAGACAGGAGCCTCCCGTGAGTAAATCGAATCGCGCGGCGGAGATCACCCTCACGTTCGACGCGTCCATCGAAGACGTCTGGCAGGCGCTCACCGACGCGCGTGAGCTCACGCGCTGGTTCCCGCTCCAGGCCGACGTCCAATCGGCGGTCGGCGGTACAGTGGCGTGGCGGTGGGATGGCCACTTCGCGATGGTGTCCCGCATCGACGGCTGGCAGCCGCCCCGGCTGCTTCGTCTGGTCCAGGAGCGCGAAAGTCCACATGCTGCCAGTGGCACACCGCTCGCCGACGAGTCGCCCGCGCGTGTCGTGATTGAATTCACGCTCGACACACTCCATGGCCAGACCCGCCTGCGCCTCGTGCACTCCGGTTTCGGCAGCGGCGCCGCCTGGGACGATGAGCTCGAAGGCGTGACCAACGGCTGGAACTACGAGCTCCGCGGGCTGGCGCACTACCTCGCCCACCATCAGGGCCTCGATCGGCACTTCGGCTGGGCGTGGACGACGACCTCCCGGACACCGGCCGACGTCTGGGAGGCGCTCACCAGCGAGGGCGGCATGGCGCTGCCCCGGTCATCGCGCGACGCCGGCTCGCCTTTCAGCCTCACCACGCCCGACGGCGCCACGCTATCGGGCGTGAGTCAGCTCCACGTGCCCGAACGCGAGTGGTTCGGGACCGCGGCGGAACTCGACAACGGCATCGTGCGACTCTCCACGTGGAACGGTGGCGGCCGCACCGGTGTGACCGCGTGGTTCGCCACGTGGAGCCCGGATCGTGCGGTTCTCGCATCGTCGCTCGGCCAGTCAGCACAGCGTTTTCTCGATCGGCAATTTGGTCAGGCATGAGGTCCGGGCTGACCGTCAGGAGGCAGACATCATGCACTGAAACGACGAGCACCCGCCGGCACTCGCGGTAGCGGGTCGACTCATCCTCGTCTCACGGAGCGCGACTCGGTGATCGGTGCCAACGTTTCGGTCGGCGCCATCATCCAAACCACATGCTGCAGGACATCCGCTACGCCGTTCGCCTCCTTGGCCGGACTCCAGGTTTTGCGGCCGCCGCCATTCTCACCTTGACGCTGGGGATCGGCATGACCTGCGCGATCTTCAGCGTCGTCGATGCCGTGCTGCTGAGCCCGATTCCGTTTCCAGACGCCGATCGCCTGGTCTTGGTGTGGGAAACAGACCGTGATACCGGCACCTCGCACGAACCAGGTGCGTGGCCGGACTTCATCGATTTTCAGGAGCGAAGCCGGCGCGTCGACACATTCGCCGGTGTGATCGCCGGGGAGACCACGCTCACTCCGGATGATGGCGAGCCCGCACGTCTGGCGAATCTGGTCGTTACCCGGGAGTTTCTGCCGATGCTGGGGGTCACGCCGATTGTCGGGCGGTCGTTCACCGAGGAGGACGAACGGCTCGGAGGCCCGGCGATCGTCCTCATCAGCGAGCAGCTCTGGCACCGCCTCTTCCAGCGCGATCCGGCGGTCGTCGGTCAGACTGTCCGACTCGACGATCGCCCCCGCACGATTGTCGGCGTGGTCCCGTCCGGCGCTGATTTCGGCGTCCTGCAGGTGCTCTCGGCGGCGGACTACAGCCGCGGCTTTGCCGACCGAGACCCGCGCAGCGTCGTTGATGTCTGGGCGCCGCTGCAAGCCAACCCCGAGCAACTGGTTCGGGACACACATCCCTTGCTGATGTTGGGACGGCTCGCGCCAGGCGCGACGCTGACCTCGGCGCAGGATGAACTGGCGACCATCGCTGCCGACCTCGAGCGTACGTACCCTTCGAACAAGGCGCGCGGTGTGTTCCTCGAACCGCTGCGACAAGTGATCTTTGGACCCACCGAACCCGCCCTGCTCGTCCTCCTCGCCGCGGTGGGAGTGGTGCTTCTCATCTCCTGTGTCAATGTTGCGAACCTGCTGCTCGCGCGCGGCACCACACGGCGGCGCGAGGTCGCGGTTCGTTCGGCGCTCGGCGCCGATGGCCGGCAGCTTGCGCGGCAGTTCGCGGTCGAGAACCTGTTACTCACCACTGTTGCGAGCGTGTTTGGCGTCGCACTCGCCTTTGGCGCCGTGCGGGTGATGGTTCTGATGGCGCCGCCTGAGGTGCCGCGGCTCGCAATCGCCGCGATCGACGGTCGCGTCCTGGCGCTGGCCCTCGGTCTGTCGGCCGTGGTCGGGTGCCTGTTTGGACTTGTGCCACTCGTCCAGTCGCGACGCACCGACCTGCAGGCCGCGCTCAACGCCGACGACACGCGCGGCGCGGCCGGCGGACGCGACACGAGTTTCGCGCGATCGTCGCTCGTCGTGGCCGAGCTCGCTCTGGCCGTGGTGCTCGTGATCGGCGCCGGGCTGTTGATCAGAAGTTTCTGGCAACTCCAACAGGTTGATCCCGGCTTCGATTCGTCGGGCGTGTTGAAAGTGCAGTACCAGCTGCCGGGCAGCCGTTATCCCGTCGATTTCCAGCGCTGGCCCGACGTCCCGAGCGTCCACAGGTTCAACGCGGCGTTGCTGTCTCGCGTGGCAGAACTGCCAGGTGTCGAGGGCGCAGCAATCGCCGCGAGCCATCCCCTCGATGCGGGCTTCACGAACTCGTTCGTCATCGTCGGTCGCGAGGAAGAGTCCCGCGACTTGCCTGAAATGTCGATGCGGCAGGTGACGCCCGACTATTTCCACACGCTTCGTGTACCAATCATCAGCGGACGACTGTTCGACGACCGCGACGCGACCAGCGCTCCGCGTGTGGTGCTGCTCAACGAGGCAGCGGCGCGCCGGTTGTTCCCGGCTGGGGACGAGCTGGGGCAGCAGATCGCGTTCTGGGGCGCACGGCGGACGATCGTTGGCGTGGTCGGGAACGAGATGTTTCACGGCCTGACGGCGTCCGCGCCCATTGCCGCGTACCTGCCGCTCGCCCAGGCGCCCTCGCGCGGCGGCGGCGCGGCGCTCCTCGTTCGCACGACCAGCGAGCCTGAGATGCTCGCGTCGGCTGTGCGTGGAGCGATCGCCGAGATCGACCCGGCTCTGGCCATCTTTGGTGTCGAACCGCTCGCGACCACCGTGGCTGGATCCCTCGGCACGGAGCGATTCCTGATGGTGCTCCTCGTGCTGTTTGCGGCCCTCGCGCTGGTGCTCGCGGCGGTGGGCATTCACGGCGTGCTCAGTTACGCCGTGGCCCAGCGCACCCGCGAGATCGGAATCCGCCTGGCACTCGGTGCGTCACCACGAACCGTGATGCAGCTGGTGATTGGTCAGGTTGCGAGACTCACGGTGTTGGGTCTGGGCATCGGCCTGATCCTCGGCGTGGGATTCTCGCGCTACCTGGCCGGCCTGTTGTTCGGTGTGGGGACAACGGACCTGGCAACCTACGCGGGGGTGTTCATCATGCTCGGTGCTGTCGCGATGCTGGCGACATTCGTGCCGCTGCGCCGCGCCGTGCGCGTCGATCCGACGGTCGCCCTCCGCCAGGGATGATGCCCACCGCGCAGTCGACGCCATGATGCCGGAACCCACTTCGGCTTAGTTGCTCTTCCTGCGCTCGCCGATCGCCCACAGGAACGACGCGGTCCGGACGAAGATCTGCCCATCGGAAATCGCCACCGTGCTGAGGCAATACGGCGAGCAGTCGCCGAGCAGCGAGTTCGACGACAGAATCTCGAACTCCGGTCCCGCCTTGAACACCGTCGTGATGCCCTCTTCCTCCGTCGTGACGTAGATCTTGCCGTCCGCGAGAATCGGCGACGCGCTGTAGGTGCCCGGCGGCAGGCGATGCGGGCCGTAGACGGTCTTGCCGGTCTTGACATCGAGCGCAAAGACCACGCCGCCGTCGCGCACCACGTACAGCAGCTTGCCGTCGCTGACCGGCGTCGGCACATCGGGCCCCTGCGCAAACTCCCAGACGACGTGCGACCTGGCGACGTCGCCGCTGCCCCCTGGACGCATCGCGACCATCGGGTTGTTGCGCGTCGGCGCGATGATGAGATCACCGACGATGGTTGGCGACGCGACGATGCGGTAGTTGCGGTTGCGCTGAGGGTTGAGGACGTCGGCGCGCCAGTACTCCTTGCCGGTGGCCGGATCGTGCCCCGACACGACGTCCCCACCCGTGATGATCAGCTCCGCACGTCCGTTGGCCTCAATCCAGGCGGGCGTGGTGTACGAGTCGGGCGATTCGTGCACCGCGGGGCTGGGCCGTTCGACGCGCCAGATCGTCTTGCCCGTCATCGTGTCAATCTTGAGGACATACGACGGGTCGTCGGTCTTCATGCCGTGCAGCACCTGCACGTAGAGCGCGTTGCCGCCGAGCAGCGGCGACGACGCAAAGCCCCAGTTGAGGCCGAACTTTCCGTAGTCGGCCTGCAGGTTGCGCGACCAGAGTTCCTTCCCCGCAAAGTCGAACGCCTTGATCGTGCCGAGGCCGGTCATCACCCACACATGCTTGCCATCGGTCACCGGCGAGGGTGAGGACATGTTCTGCTTGCGCTCCATGTGGTTGGAGTCGTCGAGCTGACGCTTCCACATGACCGCCTGCTTGTTACGATCGATGGCCCACAGTTCGAGCTCACCGGTGTTGGTGCCGGTGGCCACGTTCAAGAAGATCGTGTCGCCCCAGATGATCGGCGTCGATCCGCTGTAGGCCGGCAGCGGCAGCTTCCAGGCCACGTTCTTCGTTTCGAAATTGCTGCAGACAATCGAGGTCAGTGGCCGGCCTTCGCGAGCGCCGGCGCCCCCTCGCGGGCGCGGCCGCGGTGGCTGCGTCGTCTCGGTGACGGCGGCGCTCAGCGGACCGACCTCGCTCCCGGCGGCGTCCGGTGCGGTCGGCCCGCACTCGGCGCCCCATGACACCGGAAGACCGGTTCCGCGACCGATGCCGTCGTGGGTTGGCCCGCGCCAATGCGGCCAGTTCTGCGCCAGGCCCGTGGTGCCGGCAGCAAGGGACAGCAGGATCGTCAGCCCGAGTAGGTTGCGCATGTCACACGACTCCTCACGAAGATGAAATCCGGGAAGCTTTCAGAGCTCCGCTTGCAGCGCTGACAGCCGAAGAGACCGGGGGACCAGTCTGGGCAGATTACCCGATCGGCTGTGAATTTGTTTACTCAGATGTCACGAACGTGTACGCCGAGATCTTCCCGCAGATCCGCGAGGCGCTCCGCGCCGAGGGCTATGACGGCTTCGACTATTCCGGGCCGCAGACGCGCGACGGCGTGCGCGGCTGGGGCTCCACGTCGGTGGAGCCGCGCAAACACCACGTGTACACGGGCCTCGTGAATTCCATCGGCATCCTGTTCGAAACGCCCTCCAGCTCGCATCGCGTCAGAAACGGCGCGGCTGAACCGATTACACAGGAGCAGCGTTACCTTCACCAGGTACGCGGACAGGTGATTGGCATGACGGCCGTGCTGAGGCATGCCGCGGCCCGGCGCGCGGAGATCCGCGCGCTCACCAACGCCTCGCGTGCGCGCGCGGTGCAGGCCGGCACCAGCCCCGCGGCCGACAATGGCGTCGTCGTCGAGTACTCGCTCGTGTCGCGCGGAACGGAGCCGGTCTGGATGCCGCAAGGCCCTGGTGGTCAGGGCGCGCCGCCGCAGACCTACACGATCGAAAACGTGCCCGTGTGGCTGAAGTACGACGTCACGCGCACGGTGCCACGTGCCCGCGGCTACGTCATCCCCGCTTCGATCGCCAAGGTCGTGCCGCTGCTGCTCGACCATGGCATCCAGGTGCATCGATTCACCGAGCCCACCTCGATGGAGCTCGAGATCTATGAGGCCGGCGGAGTCCGCCGCAACGAGTACTTCCAGGGCCATTACCTGAAGTCGGTGACCGGGGTCGAGAAGAGGACCGAGACGGTCCCGGTGCCGGCCGGATGGTTCTACGTGAGCACGGCCCAGGCGAAAGGCCATTTGATCTCGTACATCCTGGAGCCGGAGACCGACGACAACCTGATCACGTGGGGCTACACCGACAACGTGCTGCAGGTCTCACCGGCCAGCGTGGAGGAAGCCATCTCAGGTTTACTCGGCGCCACCGACCTCAGCTCGTTGACACCCGAACAGCGCAAGGGACTCGAAGCCAAGGCCGCGGCGCAGATGAAACAGCGCCAGAGGGTCCCGATGATGCGAGTGGTCAAGGAACAACCCAAGAAGTTGCTCGAGGTGACGCGCTACACCGAGCTCAACCGCACGCGGTACGCGCAGCCCTGAGCGTCTCTGATTTGATGCATGCCCAGAATGCATGGCAAATATTGTGTGCAAAACTAATTGACATGACTTCGAGCTGGGCGTAAAAGCGTCGCAGCCACGCGATCCACCCACAGGGACGCTTTGGCTGGAGGCTGTATGACAATCGCTCGGGTCAAGCTCATCATTGTTTCGCTCACGCTCCTGCTCGGTCCCCCCGCGGGCATGGCGCTAGCGCAGACGTCCGGCACACTGACCGGACGGGCGCTCGACTCCAGCGGCGGGGTGTTGCCAGGCGTCACCGTGACCATCACCAGCCCGGCCATGATCGGAGGCGCACGCACGGCCGTGACCGACGAGCAGGGCGCCTATCGCTTCACCCAGTTGGCATCAGGCGAATACCGGGTTTCGTTCGCCCTCCAGGGTTTCCAGACCCTGAACATCGAGGGCGTCCGCGTCTCCGTCGGCGCGACGCAGACCATCAACGGCACGCTGCGCATCGACAACATCTCCGAATCGATCACCGTGACCAGCGACACGCCGACCATCGACTTGCAGTCGACGACCGTTGGCGTGAACTGGGATCAGAAGCAGATGGACGACCTGCCTTATGGCCGCGGCGTGCGCGGGCTCGCACGGCTCGTGCCCGGGTTGTCGCCGACCCAGTTCGACGTCGGCGGCAACACGGTCGGTGGATCGACGACCACTGGCTCGCGGTCGTATGGTCGGTCCGGCGGCGAGTTGATCAAGTTCGACGGCGTGGTCTGGGATCAGTTCTTCGGCGACTACAACACCTACGATCAGGTGCAGGTGGCCGCGGCCGCGAAGGGCGCCGACCAGCAGAGCCCCGGCGTCACACTGAGCTTCGTCATCAAGTCGGGCAGCAACCGCTTCAGCGGCATGTACCTGGGGGCCTGGCAGGATGGCGCGTTCCAAAGCAACAACGTCACGCAGGAACTGCGCGACCAGGGGTTCGATCCGGGCGAGAACAAGTTCACGCGCTACAACGACGTCAGCCTCGACCTCGGCGGCCCCATCCTGCGCGACAAGCTGTGGTTCTACGGCGCCTACGGCTACAACTACTCGGGCCTGCTGATCCCCGGATTCGTTTCGGAAGAGACTGGCGAGCAGGTTGAGTTTTTCACACGGCTCGACAACCCGACGATCAAGCTGACCTGGCAGGCGAGCCAGAACAACAAGTTCGAGTTCGTGGAGCAGTTGAATCGCAAGTGGCAGCCCTATCGCACGGCCAGTCGTTTCGTGCCGCGAGAGGCGACGCAGAATCAGCTGGCGTGGACGGCCATCGGCCCTTCGGTGAAGTGGACCGGCGTCCTCAACCAGAGCATGACGCTCGACATCGGCGTCAACCGATCCGGTTACTGGTGGCCCGACAAGGCGTGGACGAGCGACGTGCGGCGAACGGACCTGACCACGACGCAAACGAGTGGAGCGTTTCTCGAGCTCAACCGCGAGCCGGCGCGCTGGGGCTACAACGGCACCTGGAGCTGGTTCACCAACCTCAAAGGCATGAACCACGAAATCAAGTCGGGGTTCCTCGGCTACCGCAGCACGAATTTCGTCGACACCTTCGGGTATCCGAACCAGCAGGTGTACCGCTATCGAAGCCTGCCGGGGGACACCGATCTCTTCATGCGTCCTGACTCGGTTCAGGTGTACGACTACCCGAACTTCACCGACAGCGGCGTTTACTACAACTCCGCATACGTGAACGACATGGTGACGCTCAGCCGCAAGCTGACGCTCAACGTGGGCGTCCGCTTCGACCGCTATGCGTCGTGGCTCCCCGAACAGGGCAACCCGGGCACGGGCCCGTTTGCGACCCAGTTTCTTTACCCCGAGAACCACGACTTTCCGGTCTACAATAACCTGTCACCACGTGTGTCGGTCATCTATGACGTGACCGGCGAAGGACGCATTGCCGTCAAGGCCAGCTACGGCCGATACGCGGCCGCAGGCTCCGGCCGAACCGCAGCGGTCGGGCCCGTGGCCGGCAATGTCAACCCGGCCGCGAACATCATCCGCCAGTACTCCAACTGGGATGGCTCGATCCCCTATGTCCCTGTGGAAGCGAACCTTGCCTCGGTCAGCGGCGGCAGCCGCGACCGCCGGATCGACCCGGACGTCAAGGGCGAATACATGGACGAGTACACCGCGGGCGTGGACTTCGGCCTGAGCCGTGACTTCACCATCCGCCTCAATGCGGTACGCAAACACGACTATCGCGGAGCGTACGAGCTCAATCTGGCCTTGCCGTACGAGGCGTACACCGACTACCGCACGGGCGTCGATCCGGGGCGCGACAACGTTGCCGGCACCGCCGACGACGGCGTGATCGAAGTGTGGTCGGTGCCGCGTTCATGGCCGACCTTTGGTCAGGTGCAAAGCTTCTTCACCAACACCGGGCCCGAGGCCAACGACCGTTACAACGCCTTCGAGGCCACGGCCAGCAAGAGCTACTCGAACGGGTGGTCGATGCTCGCGTCGTATTCGATCGACCGACGCAACGTCCGCAACCCGGCGCCACGCCACGCCAATGAGGCGCGCTACAACTGGGAACTGCCCGAGACGCATCAGGGCGTTCGGTTCAGCGGAACCTACGAGATGCCGTGGGGCATCCTTGTGGCCGGCACCTTCACAGGTCAGGAAGGCGCCTACTTCAACCGCGTCGTGCAGGTGCGCAATGCCCTCAACCAAACCGTGAACGTCACCGTCGAGGGTCAGGCCGGCCGTTACGATTGGGTGAAGCTGGCCGACATGCGGGTGTCGAAGGTGTTTCGCTTCGGCGGCAGGCAGTCGATCGAAGGGATGTTCGATCTCTTCAACCTGACCAACAGCAGCGTGGTCCTGCGCCGGGTCACCACCAACGGCCCGAACTTCATGAAGCCGCTCTCGACCGGTGGCATCGACGCGGCGTCGGCCAACCCGATTCCGTCACCGCGGATCTTTAGGCTGAGCGTGCGTTACCGGTTCTGACACCAAGGACACGAAGGGCACGAAGGGCACGAAGGGGTGGTCCTTTTCGTGCTCTTCCTGTCTCATACGGTTTCAGACCGAGCGAGGAATCATCGTGAAGATCGGCTTCTGGACAACACTTGTGGTGGCATTCACGTTCGCGCGACCGGGCGCGGTATCGGCACAGCAGTACGACCCTGACATGCTCGGGACGTTCTCGATCATCGCGCTCGATCCGGCGACCGGTGAGATCGGTATGGGTGTGCAGTCGAAGGCCTTCGCCGCTGGCAACCGCGCGGTAGCGGTCAAGGGCGGCGTAGCGGCCATCGCGCATCAGGCCTCGGCCAATCCGATGTATGCGACGGTAGGCTTCGAGTTGCTCGCGGCGGGCATGACGCCCAAGGACGCGCTCGACTTCATGTTGCGCGCCGACGAGGGCCGCGATCGACGCCAGGTGGTGATCCTCGACATCCAGGGCCGCAGTGCCGGATGGTCCGGCCCAGGAACGAGCGACTGGAAGGGCCATCACTGCGGCAACAACTACTGCGCCCAGGGGAACATCCTCGCCGGCCCACAGGTTGTGGACGCGATGGCCAAGAGCTTCGAATCATCGACGGGCCCGCTGGCCGAGCGGCTGATGGCGGCACTCGACGCCGCCCAGGCCGCCGGCGGCGACGCGCGCGGGATGCAGTCGGGCGCGCTGATGGTCACGCGGCCGCTGGGCGGGTCGGGGGGCTTCAGCGATCGCGTGCTGGACATTCGTGTGGACGACCACCGCACGCCGCTCGTCGAGTTGCGTCGCATCCTCAATCTGTGGCGTTCCGGCCAGGTGCTGAGCCAGGCCAACCAGCAGCTCCAGGCCGGCGACACCAAGGCGGCGGTTGCCACCGCGCAGAAGGCGGTGGACATGGCTCCGGAGAGCGACAACGCCTGGATTGCGCTGGCGCACATGCGCCTCCGCGCCGGACAGCGGCCCGGCGTGTTCGAGGCCCTGCAGCGCGCCGTGGCGCTCAACCCGACCGCCCGGCAAACGCTTCAGCGCAACCAGAACTTCGAGTCGATCCGCGAGACACCGGAGTTTCAGAAGATCGTCGGCGGACAGTGACGCGGCCGCTTCGCGGCGGGCCGCTACGCGGAGGGCCACCCGTGGAGGGCCACGTCGTGGAGGGGCGCTTCGCGGAGGGAGCAGTTCCGGCGCAGCCGGCCCGCCGAGCGTCAGCGAGGCCTCCGCGCCGTAGGCGCGCCATCGGGCGAAGCCCGCTTTGAGGAGGAGACACGATGATGCGGCGAGTCCTGTTGTTCCTTTTCCTGGCGGCGGTCGTCCCGACCGCTGCGCAGGATCGGGCGGACGTCAACAGCGCCGCCGCCACCGACCCTTGGTTCGGCACCTTCTCGATCATCGCGTTCGATCCGGCGACCGACGAACTCGGCGTCGCCACGCAGTCACGGGCCTTTGGCGCCGGCGCCGCCGTGCCGTATGCCATTCCCGACGTAGGCGCCATCGCCACTCAGGCCAGCGCGAACCGGTCCTATGGCTCCAAGGCCATCGCCCTGCTGCAACAGGGCGTCGCGCCTGAGGAGATCGTCAAGCGGCTCAGCGCGGAGGATGAGGGTCGGGATTCCAGGCAGGTCGCCGTTATCGACACCAAGGGGCGCACCGGGATCTTCACCGGCAAGCGCGTGATCGATCGCAACTCCGATCCAAAGGATCCCATTCACCTGGGCGGCTACGCCGGGCACGTCGTCGGCACCAACTACGTTGCCGTCGGCAACACATTGGCCAGCGAAGCGGTGGTCAAGGGCATTGCGCGTGGCTACGAGCAGACCAAGGGCTCCATGGCGGAGCGCTTGATGGCTGCGCTCGAGGCCGGGCAGGCGGCCGGCGGCGACACACGCGGCATGCAGTCGGGTGGGATCCTGGTCGTCAAACCGCTCGCGCCCGGCTCGACCTCCACGGTCGAACGCATCGTGGATATTCGGGTGGACGACGCGCCGAATCCGTTTGTGGAGTTGCGGCGACTTCTCAACATCACGACCGGGGTGCCCGGCCAACTCACGACGCGTTCAGAAGCACTCGCCAAAGAGGGGAAGTTTGCGGAGGCGATCGCCGAACAGCAGAAGGCGCTCGCCATCAATCCGCATAGCGACCGTTTGCTGTATTCGCTCGCACAGCGGCACGCGCAAGCCGGGGATTTTCTGACCGCGCTCGGGCCGCTCGGCGAAGCGCTGGCGATGCACCCGACGCTCAAGAAGCAGGCGGCCGAGGACCCACTGTTCGAGAAGATGCGTGGGCTCGTCGAGTTCCAGCGCATGGTGGCCGGCACCGGCGCGGGCACCGCGTCCGGAGACGACGCGCATCCTGAAACGGTGGACCCGTGGTTCGGCACGTTCTCGATTGCCGCGTTCGACCCGAAGACCGGCGAACACGGCGTCGCCACGCAGTCGCGCGCGTTTGGCGCGGGCGCCGCCGTACCCTACGCGATCCCTGGCGTGGGCGCCGTCGCGACGCAGGCGTCGGCCAACCGCCAATATGGCCCCAAGGCCATCGCGTTCCTGCGCCAAGGTGTGTCGCCCGAGGACATCGTCAAGCGCATCACCGACGAGGATGAGGGCCGCGACAGCCGCCAGCTGATTGTCGTCGACGCCAAGGGCCGCACCGCGGTCTATACCGGGAAGGGCGTGTCCGAGCGCAACGCCGCACGCGGAGCGTTTGCCGGCTTCGCGGCGGGGCCGAACTTTGCCGCCGCCGGCAACACCCTGGCGAGCGACGCGGTCGTCAAGGCCATGGCCCAGGCGTACCAGCAAGGCACCGGCACGATGGGCGACCGGCTGATGGATGCGCTCGAGGCCGGCCAGAAGGCTGGCGGCGACACGCGCGGCATGCAGTCCGGCGGAGTGCTCGTGGTGCGACCGCTCCCCCCGGGCTCCACATCGACTGTCGAGCGCATCGTGGATATCCGCGTGGACGATGCCCGCAACCCGTTCGTCGAGTTGCGGCGCCTGCTCAACATCACACAAGGCGCGCCCGCGCGTCACACGACGCGTGCGGAGGAGCTGTCCAAGGCGGGCCGGCATGCCGAGGCGATCGCCGAACAGAAGAAGGCCCTCGAGATTCAGCCGCACCACGACCGCTGGCTTTACGCGCT
>DATKDY010000129.1:0-6303 GCA_035512515.1 Vicinamibacterales bacterium | reverse complement strand
ATCCAGGAGGACGAGCCGCGCGGCACCGCCGGCGCCCTCCGGATGCTGGCCGGCCACTTCACGTCGCCGGTGTTCGTCACAAACTGCGACGTGCTTCTCGCGATCAACTATCGCGAACTGCTTGATTTCCACGCGGCGAGCGGCTGCGTAATGACGCTCGCGGCCTCGCTCCGCAACTTCCGGCTGCCGTACGGATCGTGCGGCATCGGGCCCGACGGCACACTCCGCGATATCGAGGAGAAACCGGAGCTCACGCGGCTGGTCAACACGGGGCTCTACGCCATGAATCCCGGCGTCTTCGAGCGAATCCCCGCCGACGGCCCGTACAACATGACCACGTTGATGACCGATTTGATGGAGACGGGCGACCGCGTGGCGGTGTTCCCGGTGTCTTCCGAAGCGTGGCTCGACGTGGGCCAGTGGGACGAGTACCGGCGCGCGACCCAGCTCATGACGCGCGGCGCCGCCGTCCCTGAAGACCTGCTGTGAAACAGCTACGCCCGATGCTGCTCGCGTTCCTCTTCGTGCTCTTCCTCTATCCGGTCAGCGTCGGCGAGTACAGCGTCAATTACAGTTTCGTCCTCTACCCCGCGCTAGTGGTTCTCGTGCGACAGCGGTTCCACAAGCCGCCGCCGCTCATCGTTGCTGGTATCACCATCTATCTGTTCATCCTTGGGCTCTCGATCGTGTACTTCCCGGACATGATCGGTCAGACCCTGCGACGGCTTGCAAGCTTCGCCATCTTCATGGCCGCGTTCGCGTTTGCGTTCGTGCGGGTGGACACCGAGCTGGTAACGGCCTTCAAACGCGCGATCATCATCAGCAGCGTGTACTTCTCGGCGTCAGCCATTTTTGCGTTCCTCGGCCTTCAGGCGATTGGCCCGGTGGACTTCGAGGCCAAGGACGCCGTCGGTAGTCAGCGCTTCGGATTCATCTACATCGTCGCGTTCTGGCTCGCGCTTCTGGATCGGCGCCAGACCATCAGACCGGCGTTCCTGAACTACCTGGCGGTTCCGATCATCTTCGCGGGCCTGTTCCTGACGTTTTCGCGGAGTGCGTTTGTGTCCTTGGGCGTTTCGCTGGCCGTGTTCGGCCTGGCCCAGATCTCGGATGCCCTCGTACGGTCGACCCCTCAGTTCTATGCTCGATTGGTCGCCATTGGGCTAGTGCTGGCGCTCGCGTCGGTTATGGTGACCCGATTCTTCCCGCTGACGATTGAGTATTACACCGAGCGGCTGATCACCCCCTTCGCAGAGGGGGCGCTGGTCGGCACGCTGTCGGATCCGGACTCGTCGGAAGGGATCCGGGTCGTTCGATTCAATGAAGGGCTGGATTTCGTCCTCCGGCACCCCCTCACCGGGAACGGCTACCTGGGGATCTGGACATTCTCTCCGAGCGGAGGCGGCTCGGCGCACAACCAGTACCTCGATACGTTCATCCGGGTCGGATTCATCGGACTCGCGTACTACGTTTACCTGCTGTCACGATTGCTCCGGTTTCTTCGCCGGTATGACGCGCCGTTGTTCTGGGGGGTCGTGGGCATCCTGGTCTACGGGATGTTCCATGAGACGTTCAAGGAGTCTCAGGGAGCGGTGGTCCTGGCCATGCTCATTGGGATGATGGCGCAACACATCCGGGAAAGCGCTGCCGGAACGGTCAGTCGCACATGGCATGACCAGAGCCCCCGACGCCAGCGTAACGGCCGGAGTCCGAAGACGAGCCCGGCGGCAAATGGTCCGACCGTCCCGCCCAGGGCCATGGCCTGAGCGCCACCTGAGGTCACGTGGCGGAGTTGGAGCGGCTTCTTCTGTGAAACAAATCCTGCAAAACCTGGGAACCGGCGTCACCGAAGTCGCTGACGTGCCGTGCCCGAGCGTCGCCGCGGGCCAATTGCTGCTGCGCACGTCGCGCACGCTCATCTCCGCGGGGACTGAGCGGATGCTGATCGATTTCGGCAAGGCCAATCCGCTGGAAAAGGCACGCCGACAGCCGGACAAGGTCCGCCAGGTTCTCGAGAAGGTCAAGACCGATGGGCTGATTCCCGCCATCGAGGCGGTGCGAAACAAGCTCGATCAACCCCTCGCGCTTGGATATTGCAACGTCGGACGCGTGATCGGCATCGGCCGCGGAGTGCACGGCTTCGCTGACGGCGATCGCATCGCTTCGAACGGCAAACACGCGGAAGTTGTCACCGCGCCGGTCAATCTGTGCGCACGAATCCCCGACACCGTTTCAGACGATCACGCAGCCTTCACAGTGATCGGCGCGATTGCGCTTCAAGGGATTCGGTTGGTGCAACCCACGTTGGGTGAAACCGTGGTCGTCACCGGGCTGGGGCTGATCGGGCAGATGACCGTGCAGTTGCTCCGTGCCCACGGCTGCCGGGTGCTGGGCATCGACGTGGACGCCGCTCGCCTGGAGTTGGCGCGCACGTTTGGCGCCGAAGTGGTCAACGTGAGCGACAGTGCCGATCCGGTGGCGGCCGCAACCGAGTTCTCGCGCGGTCGAGGCGTCGATGCGGTGCTCGTCACAGCCGCCACCACGAGCAGCGAACCGATGCATCAGGCCGCCCTGATGTGCCGCAAGCGAGGCCGCATCGTTCTTGTGGGCGTCACGGGGCTGGAACTGTCCCGAGACGATTTCTTCAAAAAGGAGTTGTCGTTTCAGGTGTCCTGTTCGTACGGCCCGGGTCGCTACGATCCCGCCTACGAAGAGAAGGGACACGATTACCCTGTCGGCTACGTTCGGTGGACTGAACAACGCAATTTCGAAGCCGTCCTCGACATGATGGCGGATGGACGACTGGATCCCCAGCGCCTGATCTCTCATCGCTTCGCTCTGCAGGACGCGCAGGCTGCGTACGAAATCGTGTCCGGCGCGGAGCCTTCACTCGGGATTCTGCTGAACTATCCCGAAGAGGTGGACCGGCCAGACGCCGAGGTCCGCGCGCAGACCGTCACGCTGCCGCGATCCTCCGCAGCGGCGGCTGCAGGAGCTCCGGCAGTCGGCGTCATCGGCGCAGGCAACTACGCGCTTGCGGTGCTGATCCCTGCTTTCAGGACTGCAGCGGCAAAGCTCGTGGTCGTGGCGTCGCAGGCCGGCGTCAGTGCGACACACGCTGCGCGAAAATATGGATTTGACAGAGCGACGACACAGACGGACGCGGTGTTTCGCGATGGCGCCGTCGATACCGTCGTTGTGGCCACGCGCCACGATTCGCACACGCCGCTGGTTCTGAATGCTCTCGAAGCCGGGAGACACGTTTTCGTGGAGAAGCCACTCTGCCTGACGCTCCAGGAACTGGCTTCGATTGAGTCCGCGTACAAGCAGGCGCTGGTCAAGAGCCCCTCGCTCTCTCTGACTGTCGGCTTCAATCGGCGCTTCGCTCCGCACGTGCGCAAGATGAAAGCCCTGCTCGAGGAAACGTCGGCTCCAAAATCCTTCCTGATGACCGTCAACGCCGGAGCAGTTCCGGCTGATCACTGGACGCAGGATCAGGCCATCGGCGGTGGACGAATCATCGGTGAAGCCTGCCATTTCGTGGACCTTCTGCGCTTCCTCGCAGGCTCTCCGATCACCGGCCACTCGCGCTCCACTCTCGCATCGGCGACCGGTGACACCGTGTCGCTCCAGCTCGAATTCGGCGACGGGTCGATTGGAACGATCTACTACGTGGCCACGGGTGCAAAAGCGTTTCCAAAGGAGCGCCTGGAAGTGTTCGTCAGCGGACGCGTGTTGCAGCTCGACAACTTCCGCGTCCTTCGGGGGTTTGGCTGGCCGCGTTTTCGGACGATGCGCTTGTGGAAGCAGGACAAGGGGCAGCAGGCTCTGGTCGCAGCGTTCGTGGAGAGCATCCGCGAGGGCCGGCCTGCTCCCATTCCATTTGACGAGCTCGTTGAAGTGAGCCGGGTCACCATTGAGCTCGCGTCAACGCCGAATGGACACTGAGCCGGCGGCGCTGCGCCGAGCGCAGCTCTGGTGGCACACGGTCAAGCACCTCAGGCCATCACAAGTCGTGGGCAGGGCACGCCTTCAGGCGCAAGCGGCGTACCGGCGTCACAACCCCGACCGTGCGCGTCGCCGATACGATCGCGCGGCGGCCCGCCTCGATCGGATCCCCTCCACGCGACGCTGGACCAAGACGGCCGGGGCGCTGCTGTGTCGGGCCACGTCGTCCGATCTCACTGCGGCCATGGAGCGTGCCGCCAACGCAAAGCAGGGTCGGTTCCAATTCCTCAACGATGAGCAGTCGCTCGGCCGCCCGATCGCCTGGCACGCGCCGGGTCCCTCGCAGTTGTGGCGGTACCAGTTGCAGTATGGCGGGTACCTCATGGACCTGGCCGCGACCCACGCCGATGCGTGGCCAGCTGTGTCTTCGATCATGCGCGAGTGGATCGCCGGCAACCGGCTTGGAGAGACCCGCGATGCGTGGCATCCGTTCGTCGCCTCTGAACGCCTCGTCAACTGGATCTTCGCCATCCACTTGTCTGCTCCGGTCGATGGCATCGGCGCAGACATTCTTCGCGCCCTCGCTGTGCAGACGGTATTCGTGGATGGCAATCTGGAAACAGACGTGGGCGGCAACCATCTGCTGAAGAACCTGAAAGCGATGGTTGTCGCCGCGTGTTTCTGGAATGGCCGCGAGGCGGATCGCTGGTACGAGAAATACGCGGACAGGTTCACTCGAGAGTTGCAGGCGCAGTTGCTCTCTGATGGCGCGCACTACGAGCGCTCGCCCATGTACCACGCGCTCGTGCTCGCGGATGCGCTGGAGCTCACGGCGATGATCCGGGCGTCGGGCCGCTCGATTCCGGACGCGCTGGCTGGCGTGATACGCGCGATGGTGGCCTACTTGCCACAGATGACGCATCCCGACGGCGAGATCGCGCTCTTCAACGACAGCGTGTTGGGCGAAGCGCCCTCGCCTGCGTCATTGCGTGCCTTCGCCGCATGCGTGCTGGACGACGACGTGCAGCCGCACAGTCTCACGGTCCGTCAGTCTGCGATCTCCGCACACCTGGAAGGACCGGTGGCGAATCCCGGTGGTGGTTGGAGCCCCGAAACGCAGGAAGATGGCGGCCTCGTGACGATTCCTGCCCTCGACTTGCGGGGGATCGCCCTGATCGATGTCGGGCCGGCGTGTCCGGACGATCTCCCGGCACACGCCCACGGCGACATCTTCAGCTTCGAGCTGTCGCTCGACGGTCAGCGAATGATCGTCGACAGCGGCGTCGGCGAGTATCAGGCCGGCCCGTGGCGCGACTACTACCGCAGCACGCGTGCACACAATACCGTCGCGGTCGACGGCGAGGATCAGATCGAATGCTGGGGCAGCTTCCGGGTCGCGAGGCGCGCGAGGATCCTCGACCGTCAGGCCATCGCGGAACCTTTTCTTCACGGCATCACGGCAAGACACGATGGCTACGCGCGTCTCGCGAAACCGGTTTACGTGCGGCGGGTTTTCGTCGCCCTGGCCGATTCGGCGTGGCTGGTCATCGATTCCCTCGAAGGCACGGGCGCCCACACGTGGGAGAGCTTCATCCACGCCGCGCCTGACGTCAGCGTGGACCATGATGGGGAGCGCCGGGCGCAATTGAGTCGTCCGGATCAGCGCCTGGCGATCGCTTGTTTTGGCTTTGCGGCCGCGTCGGTTGTTCGTGGCGCCGAGGCGCCGCACCAGGGCTGGTACGCGCCCGAGTTCGGCCGGCGGCTGCCGGCGAGCGTGCTGGTCCTCAGCAACAGGGGGCCGCTCCCTGCGCACTGCGGGTATTTGATCGTTCCCGATCGACCGGCGTCTGACGTGGACATCGTCAGCGAACCCGGCGGCCTCAGGATCAGGATGGGGTCCTCGCGGTTCCTGGCCGAGCATTCCGCATCTGACATTCGCGTGCGGCCGGTGAGCTGATTCTTGCGCATAGCGTACTTCTGCCAGTACTTCGTGCCTGAAAGCGCTGCTCCGGCGGCACGACTGAGCGAGCTTTCACGAGCCTGGGCAGAGGCCGGCCATGAGGTCACCGTCGTCACCGGCATGCCGAACCATCCGACCGGGATCATTCCGCGGGAGTATCGCGGGGCCATCTTTCGCTGCGAGCGTCTCGATGGGGTGGAGGTGTGGCGCAACTGGCTCTACGCCACGCCGAACGAGGGATTGCTCAAGAAGACGCTGAGCCACGTTTCGTTCATGCTGTCGACGCTGATCCTGTCGGTCCCACGGCTGCGGCGCCACGACGTCCTGATTGTCTCGTCGCCGACCTTCTTCGTGGCCATCACGGTCTGCCTCGCGCATTGGCTCTGGCGGGTTCC
>DATKDY010000128.1:0-6137 GCA_035512515.1 Vicinamibacterales bacterium | reverse complement strand
CCATCGTCGGCGTCGCGGCCGCGCTGGCGTCCACGCGGCTCCTTGGCACACTACTCTATGATGTAGAGGCCGGAGACCCGGTCGTGTTCGCGACTATGTCGCTCATGCTGATCGGGGTCGGGATGCTGGCGAGCTACCTGCCGGCGCGCCGGGCGAGCAACGTCGATCCGATCGAATCTCTGCGGAGCGACTAGCAGAGACTTGAACGATCACGTTCGCGATCCGCCGGGCCGCAATGGATCGCGCACGCACACGGGCAGCGACGAGCGAGAGTGGGCGTCTTTCGAAAGGCCGTTTGCCATCATCGGCGGCGCAATCGCAGCCAGTTATGGGCGAAGCTCGGCGGCGGGCGCAATCGGGTGCACGGCGCACTGACGGCCACCGGACCCGTGAAGTTGCACGCGGAACGCGCGGCCCTCATGGAGCGCCGGGCTCGGCCTGGCTGAACGGATCGTCTAATCGTCGCGGAGAGCGCCCATCGGATCGAGGCGCGACGCGCGCCAGGCCGGCACGTAGCTCGCCAACAGCGCGACGGTGATGAGGAGCGCGGTGACGCCGGCAAAGGTCGCCGGGTCGCCGGGACGTACACCGTGGAGCAGCGTGGACATGAGGCGCGTCAGCGCCGCGGCGCCGATGAGCCCGACGAGCACACCCAGCGCCACACGCCGCAGCGCCTGCGCGACGACCATCCGCCGGACCTGCTCCCGCCGGGCACCGAGCGCCAGCCTCAAGCCGATCTCCCGCGTCCGCCGTGCCATCGCGTGAGTGAGGACGCCGTAGACGCCGGCCGCGGCGAGCATGAGCGCGACCCCGGCGAACAGCGCGAGCAGGGTGGACTGGAACCGCGGGCGCGCGAGCGCGCGGCCAATCGCCTCCTCCATGGTGGTGACGTCCGACACCGATGCGCCCTTGTCGAGCGCCAGGACGGTGGCCCGCGCCGGAGACTCCAGCGCACGCCCGCTGCCGCTGCGGCCGCGCACGACGAGCGTCAGGTAGGTGTACCGCGACTCCGTCCCCGCCAGATAGTCGTGGGTCTGCAGGTACGGCAGATACACCTCGCCGCCCCCCTCACCTTCCCAGCTCTCGCGCACGACGTCGGGCGCGATCCCGACCACCGTCAGCCAGCGAGCATCCGGATCCGACGCCGACTCCCCGACGACGATCCGCTGGCCGAGCGCCTCTTCTCCGGGCCAGTGGTGCCGCGCCAGGTTGTCGCTGATGATGACGACA
The DNA here is from genome assembly GCA_035512515.1 of Vicinamibacterales bacterium. Lineage (GTDB taxonomy): Bacteria > Acidobacteriota > Vicinamibacteria > Vicinamibacterales > UBA2999 > JACCSI01. The sequence continues at coordinate 4,907 of DATKDY010000128.1, read as the reverse complement.
TCCGGGGCACCGGCGACGTCCTGCCGCGTGAAGTCCCGTCCCCGCACCAGCCGCATCCCCATCGTCGCGAAGTAGTCAGGCAGGGCCACCCGGTAACCCGCGGACGGCCCTTCGCCGGGGCGCGCCAGCGGCCGTCCCGCAATCGCGAAGCTGCGCGTCCACAGATCGCCGCGAATAGGGAGGTGGTTGATCGCGGACACCGACGCCACATCCGGCAGCGCGCGCAGGCGGTCGGTGAGCTCGACGAAGAACGGCGCCCGGCGCGACGGCTCCGCCTGGGGTGTGCCCTGCACCGATACCGAGAACGCGAGCAGCCCGCGGGCGTCGAATCCGGGATCGATCGCCTGCAGAGAGATCACCGTCCGCAGCATCAGGCCGGCGCCGGCGAGGAGCACGAGCGCGATCGCGATCTCCGAAACCATCAGCAGGTCGTGCAGCGCGGACTGACGGCGGTCGACGCTGGCGCCGCGCCCCGCTTTCAGATGCTCGCCGGGCGCCGGCCGCGCCGCCTGCAGCGCAGGCACGAGGCCGAAGACAATGCCGGCCAGTAGCGACACCAGCGCCGTGAAGATCAGCACGGTGGTGTCGAGCCGGACGTCGGCGACGCGCGGCAGATCGGGGGGCGCCAGGGCGACGAGCGCACGCACGCCGAGCATCCCCATGAGGACGCCGCCGGCGGCGCCGACTCCCGCGAGAAGCAGGCTCTCCACGAGGAACTGCCGCGCGATCTGCAGTCGTGTCGCGCCGAGCGCCAGCCGGACCGCCACCTCGCGGCGCCGCCCCGCCGCGCGGGCCAGCAGCATGTGCGCGACGTTGGCGCAGGCGATGAGCAGCACGAACCCGACGCCGACCATGAACACGATCACCGCCAGCCGGGTGTCGCCGACGACGCGCTCCTTCAGCGGCACGACCCGGACGTTGCGGTTCGTGCCCGGGAACTGCGCCTCCAGCCGCGACGTGATCGCATCGACGTCGGCCTGCGCCTGCGCAATCGTCACGTCCGGCGCGAGCCGAGCGAACACGCGCAGGCTATTGGCGCCGCGGCTGGCGGGCCGGCCGGCGAGCGGCAACGGCGCCCACAGCTCGGCGCCGACGGCCCAGAACGGCGCGAAGGCAAACGACGCCGGCATCACGCCGACGACGGTGTACGGCTCGCCGTCGAGCCGAATCGACTGGCCGACCGCATCGGCGACGCCGCCGAAGCGCCGCTGCCACAGCCCGTGCGAGATGACGACCTCGCGACGATCGGCCCCCGCCGGCGCCTGGTCGAGCAGTCGTCCGGCCGCGGGCGCCACCTGCAGCAGCGGCAGCATCTCGGGAGAGACGCGCAGCGCCAGGAGCCGCTCGGCGCCGTCCACCAGCCCGACATTGGGACGCCAGTACTCGGCCGCGCCCATCGACACGAACGAACGCGTCTCCCGCCGCCAGTCCTCGAGGTTGACCGGCGACACCGGCGACCGGCCGCCATGCATGACGACGACCAGGCGCTCCGCGTTGCCGTAGGCCAAGGGCCGCAGGAGGATCGCCTGCATGGCGCTGAACATCGTGGTGTTCGCGCCGATGGTCACGGCCAGGATCAGCACGATGCTCGCGCAGACGGTCGGTGTCCGGCGGATCGCGCGCAGGCCGGAGCGGACATCGCGCCACAGGTGTTCGAGCGAGCGGGCGCTGCGGGCGTCGCGATGCGCCTCCCTCACCTGCTCGAGGCCGCCGAACGTGCGCCGGGCAGCGAGCCGCGCCTCCTCGGCCGACAGTCCCGTCGCACGCGCGTCCCGTTCCGCGAGCTCCAGGTGCGCCGCCACCTCGTCGTCGAGCTCGCGATCGAGACGATCGCGGCGCAGGAGGGCGAGCAGGCGCTGCAGCGCGGCCCTCACGCCTTCGCTCCGAGGAAGCGCGCGACGAGCGCCGTCGAGTGCTCCCACCTGGCGATCCGGCCGCGGAGCTGCCGAGCGCCGGTCCGCGTGAGCTCGTAGATTTTGACCTTGCGGTTGGTCTCCGAGACGCCCCACGTGGCCCGGATCCATCCCTGCTGCTCGAGCCGAATCAGGGCAGGATAGATCGCGCCCTGACTGAGGCGCGTCGTGCCGCCGGCAGCCTGCTCGATGCGCCGCGCGATGTTGTAGCCGTGCAGCGGCCCCATCGTGTCGAGCGTGCGGAGGATGAAGAGGTCCAGAGTCCCGTGCGGGAGGTCCGTTTTCTGTTTAGACATGTCTAGTTCAGACATGTCTATGATGCACCAGTCGCGTTGCGCGATCAACCAGAAAAGTCGCGTCCCCGGTCGTGATTCGGTTCCCCGCCGCGAGTCTGCGTCTAGAATGAGCACCGCATCCGGTTTCGGGCAGTTCACGGCCCGCTTTCGGCGCCGCTCCGCGGCTTCCACGCTCGGCGGTCAGGCGATCTCGATAGCGCTGTCACGTGTGGATCCAGACGTTCGAAGGGAAATTCGGTGCGACACCACCATCGCCTGGTCTTGTGGCCGGTTCGTCGCCTCCTGGTCATCCTGCTCGTCGTGGGTGTCGGCAACGCCTGCAACGGCGGAGCCTCGACGCCACGCGTTGCCGACGCGGAAATCGACGCGCTGTTCGCCGAGTGGAACACGCCCGACTCGGCCGGCTGCGGCGTCGGCGTGAACCGGAACGGGACGATGGTGTTCGAGCGCGGCTACGGGATGGCGAACCTCGAGCAAAGAGTACCGATCACACCGGCGACCCTCTTTGATCCCGCGTCGATCGCGAAGCCGTTCACGGCGCTCAGTGTCATGCTCCTCTCGGAACAGGGGAAGCTGTCGCTCGACGACGACGTGTGGAAGCACGTGCCGGAGTGGGTGAACCGGCGCGATCGCATCACCATTCGGCACCTCCTGGCGCATACCGCCGGCCTCCGCGACGCGTTCCTTCTCATCGAACTCGCGCCGCCGCCGGCGCCGGGTGTTGACATCAACGAGCACATTCTGCGAACCCTCGCCGGGCAGCGAGGCGTCAATTTCGTGCCGTCCAGCGAATTCAGCTATAACAACGGCGGCTACAACCTGCTCGCGAGCATCGTCGCCCGTGTGAGCGGACAATCCTTCCGCGAGTTTGTCGCTGCGCACATCTTTGGCCCTCTCGGCATGACGCAGTCCTCGTTCCGGGGCAGCCCGGTCGCGATCTCGATTCATCATGCACTCGGATATCACCGCGACGACCGAGGATTTCATCTCGCACGTGAGGGTGGCATCGATACGTCGGCGATTGTTGGCAACTCCGGGTTGTTCACGGCGGTCAGGGATGTGTTGCGGTTCGCGCAGAACTTCGGCGACGCGCGCGTGGGGAGTCGTGAGCATCTCAACGCGATGCAAACGGCCGCGTCGCTCGGGGAGAACGGCACGAGTCCTTGGGGACTCGGGTTGGAAGTTGGCGTCGATGGCGGCCTGGAGACGGTTGGCCATGGCGGCGGTGACCGCGGCATCGCGGCGTACGTCATCCGCTACCCGGCGCACGATCTGAACGTGGCGGTGTTGTGCAACCTGGACAACCTGAACGCGCGCGTCGGGACGCTGGCGCGGCAGGTGGCCGCGCACTATTTGCCGGCGCGCTCACAGCCCGAGAGCCGTGACGCGGCTCCGGTCGCCAATGGACCGGCGCTGACGGCTGCTGAGCTCGCGACGAACGCCGGCCTGTATCGCGACCCGGCGACCGACACCTATGGTCGCGTGTACCTGCGGGACGGCACGTTGTGGGCGTCGATGGATGCTGGCGAAGGACCCGCCGACAGTGTCGAGCTGCGGCCCATCGACGGGAACCGGTTCTCCGTTCCTGGAGCGCCGGTCGTGGCGGAGTTCGTGCCACCTCGTGAGGGACGTCCGCGTCAGATTCGCGTCACGGGCGCTGGGCCGAAGCCGTTCGTCTCGGAGCAGGTGGTCGAAGGCTTTGCGCCGACGGTCGCGCAACTGCGGGAGTACGCCGGGCGCTACGCAAACGCTGATCTCAACGTCACGTATGCACTCGTCGTGCGCGGCGCAGGGCTCATGCTTCAAATCCCCGACCGCGAGGAGATCGCCCTCCAGCCAGTGTTCCTAGACGCCTTCTACGGGTCGCTGGTCGATCTGATCACGTTTTCCCGAGGTGCCGGGCTCCGGCCGACCGTCTTCACGATCAACCGGACCAGCGTCCGCAATCTGCGCTTCGAGCGCGTTCGATAGTTTTCGCCGAAACACGCTCACTTTTCGTACGAATCATTCGAACACCGAGGCGCATCGATGCGCCTTACTGAGGGATTCGCTCCTTCCGAGCCCGTTTGTTCCGCAGTCGGATCGTCTATTCGCGTGGAGGTGACGCAAGACGTGCGTCCGATGGAATTCTCACCGTAACGTTGTTGCGCAACACCATGTCCCGCCCGTCTGGCGACACGTCGATTTCATCGGCCCGCAGTTCTACGGTGCCGGTGATGGACATCCGGACATTGCCGCGAAGCAGCGTCGTTCCATCCGCCGTCTTCGCGATGGTCCGGCAAGAGTATGGGACCCCTGAGGATTGGGCGCTCCGACCTGAGCACTCGTCAACGCCGCGAATGCAACGACTACCGTCACGCCGAGCAGAAGCTTTGCCATCGGAACCTCTCGGCGTGATGATATGACACCGTCGGACAGCCCAGTGTCGAGATTCCGCTCAGCGGCAGTGAGGGCGAGATCCAGCCCGGCGCAATTCAAGAGGAAGATGAGGGCTGATAACTCTGCTATTCGTTGCGAAGCGCGACGAGCGGGTCGACCCTGGTCGCCCGGTGCGCGGGGAGCAGCGCCGCCAGCGTCGCCACGATAGCGAACAGCGCAACGATGCCAATGAAGGTCGCCGGATCGAGCGGTGTCAGACCGAACAGCAGGCCGCGGAGATAGCGCGTCACCGCCGCGGCGCCTGCCACGCCAAGCCCGA
>DATKDY010000127.1:0-6065 GCA_035512515.1 Vicinamibacterales bacterium | reverse complement strand
CATTGGCCTTGACGACGGCGATAATCCCTGGAGGAGTGGCCGGCCCCTTGCCGGCGCTGCGGTTCAGCTCCGCTTCGTTCGCGAGGTACTCGGCAATCGCCCGATAGTTCGCGCGCGTCGCCTCGAGATCGACGTGCGCGGTCGTGCACCTGATCACTCCGCGATATTACTTCGCGAGCGACTCCGATTCGGGATGGCATGCCGTGCGAGGCCATGCGTGTCTTGGCTGGGCCGCGCAGGCCGGTGGTCGGGCCGAGCATGCTCGGCCCCTACTGTGAGGATGCCGTGGAAATGATTTGGCATCGTCACCCACACGTCCAACGCAACGTGGCGGAAGTGATCCGGCATTGCGCGCCAACATACCTCGACAGCATCGCCGTATGCTGTTCGTCTGACAGTGTCGCTAATCACCTCACCAAAGAGGCACGTTTTGTCGTGCACGCATGTCGTCACGAAGTACATCGCGGGCGCAGAGTAATCGTGTTCACTCCACCGGAGGCGTTTGCGCTGCGGCCGAATCGGTACACTGTGATCCATCTCGTAGCGGCCGAGCATGCTCGGCCCGACAATGGCATACTCGGCCCGAAAACCGACTCGGCCCAAAAACTCCGCTCGGCCTGAAACCACGGTCGGCGTGAAAACCACGGTCGGCCACGAAAACGTGCTCGGCCCGAAAGCCTGCGCCGTGTCATCACGACGTCACGGTCACCCATGGTCCGCCGCCAGATTCGCGAACCGTGTCTGCTGCCGCAGAAACGCCAGCTTGACCAGACCCGTGGGCCCGTTGCGTTGTTTGGCGAGAATCAGTTCCGCCATGCCGTCAGATTCCGCCGGCTCGTTGTTCTGCTTATACATCTCCTCGCGGAAGATGAGGATGACGACGTCCGCGTCCTGCTCGAGAGCGCCGGACTCCCGCAGGTCGGACAATTGCGGCCGCTTGTCGGCGCGGGCCTCCGGCGCACGCGAGAGCTGCGAGAGGACGACGATCGGCACGCTCAGTTCCTTGGCCAGCCCCTTGAGCGAACGCGAGATGGACGCGAGCTCGAGGGTGCGGTTCTCGAAACGGCCGCGACCCGTCATCAACTGGATGTAATCCACGGCGAGCATGTTGAGCCCGTGCTCGGACTGCAGGCGTCGCGCCTTGGCGCGCATCTCCAGCACGCCGGCGTTCGCCGTGTCGTCGATGAAGAGCTGCGCCGCGCTGAGCGTCTCGAGCGCGTGCGTGATGTTGCCGTACTCCTTGGCGCCGATCTGTCCGCTCATCAACCGGTAATTGTCGATCTTCGCCTCCGAGGCGAGCAGACGCATGAAGAGCTGCTCCTTCGACATTTCCAGGCTGAACACACCCGCCACGCCACCGCTGGTCGCCACGTGCTGGCAGATGTTGAGCACCAGGCTGGTCTTGCCCATGGACGGCCGCGCCGCGACGATGATGAGGTCGCCGGGCTGGAACCCGCGCGTCATCCGGTCGATCTCGGTAAATCCGGTGCTGACGCCGGTGATGAGGCTCTTGTGCTCGAACAGTTGCTCGATCTTGGGGAAGCTGTCCTTCACCAGATCGCGCATCGGGATGAACCCCGACTTGATGCGATCGTCCGCGACCGCGAAGATCGCGCTCTCGGCTTCGTCGAGAATGAGATCGGCGTCCTGATCCGCCTCGTACGCGTTCGAAAGGATCTTGTTGGCCGAGAAGATCAGCGCCCGAAGGGTCGCCTTCTCTTTGACGATTTTCGCGTAGTACTCGACGTTGGTCGCGCGCGGCACGCCGTCGAGCAGCGACGCGATGTAGGCCGGGCCGCCGGATTCATCGAGCTCACCGGCGCGATCGAGCTCTTCCTTCAGGGTGACGAGATCGATGGGCTGACTGCGCTCGTTGAGCGCCACCATGCGATCGAAGATGCGCCGATGCGCGTCGCGGAAAAACGCCTGCGCGTCGATGACCGACGCGGCGACGTTGAACGCCTCGTTGTCGATGAGAATCGCGCCGAGGACGGACCGCTCGGCGTCGAGATTGTGCGGCAGGGTGCGATCGGGAGCGGTGGGCCTGGTGGCGAGGTCGGGCACGGGGGAATTGTACGGCGGGTGGGGCAGGTAAGGCGGGTGGGCAGGTAGAGGACAAGTGGGGTGACTGCCCCACCCGGCCTGCCAGCCCCACGAGCCCTACCCGCCCGAACGTGCGGCCGGGCCCTACGTTTCTTTCGCGACCGTGACGCGCACGTTCGCCGTCACCTCACGATGCAGCTTCACCGGCACCGTGTTCTCGCCCAGTGTCTTGATCGGATCGGGCAGCAGGATCTTGCGGCGGTCGATGTCAAAACCCTTCGCCGCGAGCAGCTCGCCGATGTCGGCGTTCGTGACCGACCCATAGAGCTGATCGTTCTCGCCGGTCTTGCGCGTGATGGTCAGTTCGAGCGCGTTGAGCCGTGTCGCAATCGCTTCCGCCGCGCCGCGCTCCTCCGTGTCGCGCACTTCGGCCAGCTTCCGTTCGCGCTCGACCCACTTGCGGTTTGCGGCCGTCGCCGGCAAGGCGAGCTTGCGCGGCAGCAGGAAGTTGCGGGCATAGCCGTCGGCGACCTTCACGATCTCGCCGCGCTGTCCCAGGTTCTCGACGTGATCTCGCAATATGACTTCCATGGCTCGGTCCTAGTCCGCCGCGTACGGGAGCAGCGCAATCTGGCGCGCCCGCACGATGGCGATGCGAAGGCCGCGCTGATGCTTCGCGCACGTCCCGGAAATGCGGCGCGGCAGCACTTTGCCGCGCTCGGGCACGAAGCCCATCAGCAGCTTGACGTCCTTGTAATTGATGTCGTCGATTTTGTCCGCGCAGAACTTGCAGACCTTGCGGCGACGGAACAGGCCGCGGCGCTGGCCGCCCTTGCCGTCGGTCTTCTTGTCGTCACCGCGTCCGCGGGCGCCGCCCGGGCCGGACGACTTGCGTCCCATTGCCATGATTACGCCTCACCTTCCATGTAGTCGTCGCCTGAATCGTCCGAATCCTCGCCCTGCGGGCCTTCACCCGGTTGACGATCGGGGGGCAAGCCGCGCGCGACGCGGCGCCGCCGCGATTCCTCGGTGCGCCTGGTGCGCGCACGCTCCGCCTTCTCCTGCGATTCGTCCACGCGAACGATGAGATGACGCAGCAGGCCTTCGGTGACCTTGAGCCGGCGATCCAGTTCGTGCACGAGCGCGCCGTCGCCCTTGAGCACTTCGAGGACGTAGAGACCTTCTTTGTGGTGTCCGATTTCGTAGGCCAGCCGGCGGCGGCCGCCGAACGACTGCGCCGCTTCGCTCTTCTCGCCGATCGCCCCGCCCATGCGGCCGACAATCTGCTCGACCTGCGTGTGCAGGTCCGCGACCTGTTGTTCGGTCGCGTCCGGCCTCATGATGTAGACCAGTTCGTACGTTCGTTGCACTGTCATCTCCTCGTGGACAGCTGAAGGCAGATAGGGCTGGTCGCCAGGTGGGGCGGGTCAAGGCCGGTGGACACTCCCTACCAGACCAACCCGCCCGACCTGCCCTACCCGCCTTACCGGCCGAAGGCCGGCCACATTACGTGGCAAGGAGTGCCCGGGGCGTCATGCCCCGTTTTCTTCCTGCTTCCTGTCGTTCGCTGCGTTGAACGCATTCATCACACGCTCAATCCCCTCGGAGACGAACATCTCCGCGGCATCAGCGGCGCGCAGCGTCGCCGCCTCAATGGTCTCCCGTTCGTCAGGCTCGAACCTCGACGTCACGTAGTCAGCCAGATCGCGGCGGCCATCGCCCCGCCCCACACCAATCCGCAGTCGCGGAAACTCGGTCGTGCCGAGCTGCTCGACGACGGACTTGAGTCCGTTGTGGCCGCCCGCGCTGCCGTGGGCCCGTGCCCGCAGGCGTCCGAGAGGCAGCGCGACCTCGTCGACAATGACGAGAATGTCCGCCGGCTCCACCTGAAAGAACTGCCGCAGCTTCGAGACGGCGAAGCCGCTGAGATTCATATAGGTGAGCGGCTTGGCCAACACCGAGCCGCCCGCCTGCTTCACATACACCGCATCGTCCCGCTGGCGCCAGGCGTCGCGCAGGTGCCAGCGCGCGGCGACCTCGTCGATCACCCAGAAGCCGACGTTGTGCCTGGTGTCGCGATACTGCGGTCCCGGATTGCCGAGACCGACCACCAGCTTCACGTCTACTTCTTGCCCTTGTCCTTCGCCGCCGGGGCCTCGCCTTCCTTCTCGGGCTTGCCCTTCTTGATGACCTCGGGCTCCGAACCGGCCGCCACCGGCGCCACGGCGGGCGCGGCTTCCGGCGTCACCGTCTCCACCAGACGCGGCGTGATCACGTGCACGAGCATCAGGTCGGGATCGCTGATCGGCTTCCACGTCGCGCCCAGCGCGACGTCACGCAGATAGACCGCATCGTTGAGGCCGAGATTGCTGACGTCGACCTCGATCGCATCGGGAATCTCCAGCGGCAGCGATTCGAGCTGGATTTCGCGATTGACGAAGTCCAGCACGCCGCCTTCCACCTTGACGCCGCGCGGTTCGCCCTTGATGACGATGGGCACGGTGACCGTGATGCGGCGATCCATGTTCACGCGCACGAGGTCGGCGTGCAGCATGCTGTTGGTGACCGGGTCGAGCAGGAACTCCTTGACCAGCACCGTGGAATCGCCCTCCCCCTCGACCTTCACCGTGATGAGCGTGTTCACACCGGAGTGCGAATGCAGGATCCGGAGCAACGGCTTGGGATCGACCGCCACCGGCAGGTTCTTGCCGGCCTCACCTTCCTTTTGCGCTCCGTAGATGACGGCGGGGATGCGGCCCGACGCACGCAAACGACGCGCTTCATTCTTGCCGCGGGTCTCGCGCTTGACAGCTTCTAACGTTGCTTCCATTGATTGAGTCCCTGACGGCCGGTGGGCTGGTAGCGCGGGTGGGCCGGGTAAGGGCCGACTGCCATTACCTGCCCGACCTGCCTGACCTGCCTGACCCGCCTAAACGAACAATGAACTGACCGACGTTTCTTCGTGGATGCTGCGGATCGCCTGCCCGAGCAGACGGGCCACCGACAACTCCATGATCTTTCCGCATTTGAGCCACTTCTCCGCGAGCGGGATTGTATTGGTCACAATCAACCGTTCGATCGGCGAGCGCTCGATTCGATCCAGCGCCGGATCCGACAGCACGCCGTGTACCGCGCACGCGAGCACGCGTTCGGCGCCGGCATCCACCAGCGCCTGGGCGCCTTTCTGAATCGTTCCGGCCGTGTCGATGATGTCGTCGGCGATCACGCACGTGCGCCCGCCGACCTCGCCGATCACGTTCATGATTTCCGCCGTGCCATCGTCGCTGCGCCGCTTGTCGATGACGGCGAGCTCGGCGTCGAGCCTCTTGGCATACGCGCGGGCCCGCTCCGCGCCGCCCGCGTCAGGCGCCACGATCGTCAGCCGCGGAAACTCCTGCCGCGACAGATAGTCGATGATCACCGGCGCGGCAAACAGGTGATCGACCGGAATGTCGAAGAACCCCTGTATCTGCGCCTTGTGCAAATCCATCGTGAGCACGCGGTTGGTGCCCGCCGCGCTCAACACGTTGGCCACGAGCTTGGCCGAAATCGGCACTCGCGGCTTGTCCTTCCGGTCCTGCCGCGCGTACCCGTAATACGGCAGAACCGCCGTGATACGCGACGCCGACGAGCGCCGGAACGCATCCACCATGATGAGCAACTCCATCACGTGGTCGTCCACCGAGCGCAGCACCGGGCTTCCCGACCGTGACAGCACCACGGCATGGCACGTCGGCTGCACGATGAAGACATCCGTCCCGCGGATGTTTTCGTCGATCTGAAACGAGACTTCCGAATCGGCGAACCGCTTCAAGCGCGCTTGTCCGACCGGCACGCCCAAAAATTCGCAGATGTCTTTCGTCAACTGCGGGTGAGCGCTGCCTGAAAACACTTTCAGATCGCCGTAACCGGTCGGTCGCATATCAGATATTGGTTGGGGCGGAAGGATTCGAACCTTCGAATACGGGATCCAAAGACCCGCGCCTTACCACTTGGCCACGCCCCATCTGAAGCGGGCAAAC
>DATKDY010000126.1:0-3280 GCA_035512515.1 Vicinamibacterales bacterium | reverse complement strand
GTGCACGACGTGCTCGGGCTACACGGGCACGCATTCCAGAGTCTGTACCACTTCACGGTAGGCATGCCGGTGGATGACGCGCGGCTGACAACCGAGCCAGGATATGCATGGGAGGCGCTTTCGACCTGATCTGGAGACCAGAGCGATGAAGCTCCCGGTGACCCGCATGAGCGACCCGGCCAGACGGGCAATCCACGACGCTGCGGTTGAGGCCGGCGGAGATCCCTTACGGATCACCTGAGGTGCCATGGACGACGTCCCCCTGTTGATCGAGTTCGCGCCCCACACCTCGCTAGATCGCGAACGAGACCTCCTCTCGCTGTTCCCGATCGTTCGGAATGGGCCGGCGGGCACGTTTGTCATCTTTCCAAGCGGCGTCAGAGTGTCTCTCCCCACCGACCAAATCGTCGTCGCTGACGACACGGGCGGCTTTGCGCGGGTCGGTTTCGGGGGAATGAGCTTTGCGGGCATCGAAGAAGGCTGTCTGATCTTCTTGCGAGTGCGCGACCTTCAACCCGAGGAGCAGCTGTCTCCCGCCCGGAGCCATAAAATGAAGTTGGAGCCGCACATGGTGTCTTCGATTCTCGTGAACGGTCGTCCGGTCTGGCCCGCTGAATCGCTGTCCTCTGAGTCACACGTCGGCAAACAATGCTGAGAGGCCCTTGCTGGCGTCCGGGGAGCTGCGTGAACGCGTCGACACATCGTCATGGGCGTCGGTTGGAACCATAGTGAGCTGATACAGAAACGCGAAGCCTTCCAGCCTTCGACCTGCATTACCCGCGTTCAAACGGTAGGACTCTATCGGGAGTGACCCGGCGCACGCATGCTCGCGTCGAGGCTAGACGTTGACCGCCGGGCCACTTTCGATAGAGTCGTTTGGACCAAGCCGCTGGCGTTTGCGGCGGACGCGGTCCGTCAGCTATGTCCTTTCAATCGTGCGGACCCCGAAAGTGGGGGCGTATTTCGCGGAGCGGACGCGCTGATCAGGACGACGACGACACCGCGGGCGTGCCGGATTTCACACGCGTGAGTGTTGATGTCGACGGCCGGGCAGACCTCCGGCGGATGCGCGTGGAGGCGCGACCTGCGGCGGCTGGCGAGGCGAGGGCGTGGGTCACGACGTGTCATGCGTGAGACTCGCGAGGAGCGCGTGGAGAAAGAGTTGTCTGGCCGTCAATCGCTCGACGATGCGCATCGGACCTCCACAGCGAGGACACGGCCAGGTGGTCGGCGGTCGTGCCGGAGGCGGCGGTTCGGCGGCTCGGGGTGGTGCGTCGCGGATTGCCTGACGACATTGAGGCAGCCCGCGGGTGCGGCTGCGTGAGGCGAGGAAGCCGAAGTAGCGGATGCGGACGAAGCGTTTCGGTAAGACGTGCAGCAGGAAGCGGCGGAGGAACTCGTCGACGTCGAGGGTGAGCGTCCGCACCTGACTGCCGTGCCGATAGTCCTTCCAGCGAAAGGAGACGGTGTCGTCGGTCACGTCGACGAGCCGGTGATTTGAGATCGCGACGCGGTGGGTGTAGCGCGCGAGGTACTGCAGCACATGCGCCGGGCTGCCGAAGGGGGGCTTGGCGTAGACCACCCACGGCTGACGATACAGGGATCGGAGAAACGCGCGGAACGCGCGGTCGGTCCCGAGCGCAGCGAGCTGGCCGGGCAAGGACAGGCGCCCGTCATGAAACGCGTCGCGTAAGCCGGCGACGAGTTTGCCTCGATAGAGCTGCCGCAGGACGAGGATGGGCAGGAAGAAGCGTGGGCGGGCGTGGATCCACCGTGTGCCGTCCGGTGACAGTCCGCCCATCGGCACGACGCAGTGGACGTGGGGATGATGCTGCAGGCGCTGACCCCACGTGTGCAGCACCATGAGCCCGCCAATGGCGGCTCCGAGCCGCTTCGGATTCGCCGCGACGTGGAGGAGCGTCTCGGCCGCCGCGCGAAACAAGAGGTCGTAGACGACGCGCTTGTTCGCGAGCGCGAGGCGGGCCAGTGGCTCCGGCATCGTAAAGACGACGTGGACGTAGCCCACGGGCAGGAGCTCCTGCTCGCGTGCGGCGACCCAGGCGTTCCGTGCGGCGGTCAAACACCGGGGACAATGCCGGTCGCGGCAGCTGTTGTACGAGAGCGCCGGCTGTGCACACCGCTCACAGCGATCGCGGTGCCCCCCGAGCGCCGCCGTACGGCAGTGCGCGATCGCGCGAAAGACACGCCGATGCTGTCCCGTCACCCACGCACGGTGGGTCTCCAGGACGCGCTCGCCATGTCGACGCACGATGTCGGCCACCTCGAAGGGTGGCCGCGTCACCGCTTGTGCTTCAGGCGCGTCCGCCGCGCGGTGTCGGGCCCCGCGATCGTCAACGCATCCAGCGGATTGGCGACCGCCTGCAGATGCTTCTGGGAGAGATGCAGGTACAGCACGGTATGCCGCACCTCGACGTGCCCAAGCAGCATCTGGATGGTCCGTAGGTCGGCGCCACTCTCAAGAAGATGCGTCGCGTACGAGTGGCGCAGCAGGTGCGGACTGACCCGCTTGCGCAACCCGGCGCGCCGTGCCGCGACGACACACGCGTCCCAGAGGACCTTCGGCGTGATGGGTTTGTCGGCCCGCCAACCGTGCAGGGTGCCGGGAAACAACCAGGTCTTTGGCCGCATCCACCGGTAGTACGCGCGCAACGTCGTGAGCAGCGTCGGGCTGAGCGGCACGTACCGGTCGCGGCCGCCTTTGCCGCGTTGGATGTGAATCAGCATCCGCTGGCTGTCGACGTCGGCGACCTGCAGGTGGCGCAGCTCGGCGTTCCGCATGCCGGTCGAGTACAAGACCATCAGCATCGCGCGGTGCGACAGACTGTCGGCGGCGTCGATGAGCCGCGCGACCTCCTCGACCGTCAGGATCTGCGGCAGCCGGCGTGGGGCTTTGGGATACGGCGTGTCATCGAGCAGGTAGCGCCGCTTCAGCGTCTTCACGAAGAAGAACCGCAGGGCCGCCACATGGAGGCGGACGGTCAACGGGCGCATCTTTCGTTCGCGCAGCAAGTACGCCTGGTAGGTGCGAAAGTGGTTCTGATTCAGCCGGTCTGGTGGGCACTTGAAGTGCCGCGCGAACTGCTCGACCGCGTGGAGATACGTCGAGATCGTGGTGGGGGCGAAGTTACGACGCTGGAGTTCCTCCAGCATGATCCGGCGACAATGGGTCACAAGACACCTCCTGTGACCCACACGCTACTCGGTGGTTCGAGCGAGCCTCACGCGCAGCGTCCGCCGCGCCAGCGGCTTGGTCCAAACG
>DATKDY010000125.1:0-4665 GCA_035512515.1 Vicinamibacterales bacterium | reverse complement strand
CTCGCCCTTGAAGATGCTCGGATAGAGCCGCGCGGAATCGAGCTTCCAGACATCGGTCAGCAGCTGCCACGCAAACGGAATCGCGTCGGCCTTGAAATAGTCGCCGAACGAGAAGTTGCCGAGCATCTCGAAGAACGTGTGGTGCCTGAGCGACGGGCCGACGTTGTCGAGGTCGTTGTGCTTGCCGCTCACGCGCATGCACTTCTGCGACGAGGCCGCGCGCGTGTAGCCGCGCGTCTCGTGGCCCAGAAAGACGTCCTTGAACTGGTTCATCCCGGCGTTGGTGAACAGCAGTGTCGGGTCGTCGCCCGGCACGAGCGGCGAGCTGGCCACCACCCGGTGGCCGTGCTGCTCGAAGTAGGCGAGGAAGCTCCGGCGGATGTCCCTGGACGTCACGATCTGTCGATTCTATCCGCCTTCGCGAACGCTTCGGCGGGCCGGCCGCCCCGGCTGGACGACCGTCAGGCCGTGGGCGCGGGCGGCGTCGGCCATCCGCTGGTCGTAGGTGATCATTTCGAGATCCGCCGTCTTTAGCGAGAGCGCGGATGCCAGGTGGATGGCGTCGAGCGACCGCAGTGTGGACGGCGTCGCCTGGCCCGCGTCTCGAAGGATCTCGGATGAGACATCCAGCAGCATGAAGGTTCTGAACACGTCGACGACCGCGGTTCCGACAGGATCCTGACCATATCGCAAGGCTGCGCGCATGCATTCGGTCAGCGCGAGTCGTGAGGCGAACAGCGCATCCTTCTCCAGCATCGCGGCCTCGAGGGCGCTCCGTTCGGTTTCCGGCAGGATCAGTTTCGTGATGGCCGACGCGTCGAGGTACGCGTACCCGGGCATCAGATGATGTCCTCCCGCAGGTCGTCGAGAACCTCACTGATCGGTTTCTCGCCCTTCCATTCCAGGCGCCTGGCCTTGATGTCGCGAAGCACGTCCCGGAGCGTGCGCGTCGGCGGCGTTGCGCGTCCCTCGGCGATGAGCCGCTCGATCAGGCCGTCGGTCTTCGGCATCGGCCGCAGGATCGCGACTTCCTGACCGCGGTCGGTGACCGTCAGCGCCTCGCCCTTCTTCACGCGCTCGAGGTAGACCGACAGGTTCTGCCGCAGCTCGCGCACGCCGACCGACGACTCGGGGTTGCGGATCTTGTAGCGGGGCATGTAGCACAGTGTAGCACGTGGCGCCGGGCCTGGTCGGGGCCCCGGGGACTTGCGTTCACGCGCGCTCCTCATGTATATCAGTGCCACATATGTCACTCCCCGGCACACGTGAGTGGAAGAAGGGCAGCGCCGAGCTGCTGATCCTGTCGCTGGTCGAGACGCGGGCGCGTCACGGCTACGACATCGCGAAGCTGATCGAGCAGCGATCGGAAGGCGAGTTGACCTTCCATGCCGCGTCGCTCTACCCGCTGCTGTACCGGCTCGAAAAGCGCGGCTGGATCGAGGGGCGCTGGACCGAGAAGGCGGGCGAGCGCCGCAGGCGTCTCTACAAGCTGACCGCCGCCGGCCGCAAGGTGCTCGCCGCGCAGCGCAGCGGCTGGGAGGCGTTCGTGCGGGCGATTGGCCGCGTCACCGGAGGCGAACATGCCTGAATGGAAGCACGAGATCGCCCGCCGCCTCGAGCCGCTGGGGCTGCCGCCGCTGCGCGACAACGAGATCGCCGAGGAGCTCGCGCAGCATCTGGAGGATCGCTACCAGGATCTCCTCGCGCAGGGTCGCTCGGAAGACGACGCGGTGGCCGGCGCGTGGCGCGAGATCGAAGCGTCCGATGCCTTCCGGCGTGAAGTCGCGCGGCTCGAACGTCCCGCGCCGCTCGAGTTGCCGCCGCCGGGTGCTCCGCGCCGTGGCCCGCGCCTCGCGACGCTGTGGGAGGATCTCCGCTACACCGCCCGCTCGCTGCGCCGATCGCCCGGATTCTCGTTCACCGTCATCGTCGCGATTGCGCTCTCGATCGGTCCCATCACGGCCATCGTCAGCGTCGGCAACTGGCTGCTGTGGCGGCCGCCGCCGGGCGTCTCGAAATCGGGTGAGCTCGGGCTCGTGTGGTTCGGCCGATGGAACCCGCGCGGAGGTTTGAGTGTCTCTGGTGTTTCTTCGCACAATCTCGCCGACATTTCGGCGCGTGGGAGGTCATTCACCGCAATTGCGGGCGTGCTGGAAAGCACGACGAGTCTTTCGGTCGCCGATGGCCTCCCGGAGCTGATCGGCATGGCGAATGTCACCGTCAGTTTCTTCGACACACTCGGCGTGCGGCTGCGCGCAGGACGCACGTTCAGACCAGACGAGGATCGCGGCCCCTTCGGCGCGCCCGTCGCCGTGATCGGCGAAACCCTGGCGCGGACCACGTTCGGATCGCCGGAACAGGCGATAGGGAAGCCGCTGACGATCAATAGCCGGCCCTTCACGGTCATTGGCGTCGCCCCGGCCGTTTTCGAGGGCATCTCGCACGAGGGCGGGATCGAGCTCTGGCTGACCGTCGCGACCATCCCCCACATCCATCACGACAAGCAGGGTTGGCCGGATCGGCGCGGCGACGGATTCATGTACCAGTTCGTCGTGCGCGCCGCGCCGGGGGCAACGTTCGCTGAGATTGAGACCGAGCTGAACATGCTCGCGCTCCAGCTCGCCGGGGAGTATCCGCAGGAGAACAGCGCGTTCGAAGTCGTCAAGGCGCGCGCGTACCCTGGGCTTGGGCTCCCCCCTCTGACGCGCCCCCGGACGCGGACGATGGTCAACACGATGCTGGCCGTGGGCGCGCTGCTCCTACTGCTCGGTTGTGCGAACGTCGCGAACCTGCTCGTCTTTCGCACGTCGCGCCGGGCGCATGAAATCGCGGTACGCAAGGCGCTTGGCGCGTCACGCGCCCGCTTGATGCAGCTTCAGCTTCTCGAAAGCTGGTTGCTTGCGGTGATCGGCGCCGCCGCCGGGCTTGTGCTTGCGCTGTTCCTCAAGCAGCTGATGCAGCAGTTGCTGTTTCCACGGCCGCCCGGTCTCACATTCAACGTGCCAATCGATATGCGCGTGCTCGGTCTCACGCTTCTCGCCGCGCTCGGGACCGGCACCATTTCGGCCATCGCGCCGGCCTGGCTCGCGGCGCGCGGGCAGGTGGCGCCGTCGCTCGTGCGCGGCACACGGACGTTGACGCGCTCGCCGAAGCTGCGCACCAGCCTCGCCGTCCTACAGCTCGCCCTGTCGCTGACCCTGCTGGTCGGCGCGCTGCTGCTGGTGACGACGCTTCGGAACCTGCGCGGGATCGGACTGGGCTTCGATCCGGCCGGCGTCACAGTGGTCGGCGTGGATCTGGGGCAGCACGGGTACGACAACGCACGATCGACCGGGTATCACCGTGAGGTGCTGGCTGCGCTCGAGGCAAACAGGGAGTTCCAGGCTGTGACGCTGGCGGCCCGGGCGCCGTTCGGGTCGAGCTCCTCGATCGAGATCCTCCCACCGGACGAGGATTCCTCGCGGCCGTTGAGGGTGCGCGCGAACGGTGTCACGCAGAACTATTTTCGAGTGGTGGCCACGCCGATCGTACGCGGCAGGCCCTTCAGCGCGGACGAGGCGCTCGGTTCCGACGGCGCTGAGCCCACGCCCGTCATCGTCAATGAAACGCTCGCGATCCGTCTCTTCGGAACCATCGATGTGATTGGACGCAACCTCACGTTTGCAAAGACGTTCCGGCGCCCGCCTCGCGAGCTGCCCATCGTCGGCGTGGCAAAGGATTCTCGCGGCTGGTACGACAGGATCGGCGCACCGGAACCGTTTCTCTATCAGCCGCTCGGCCGGTACCAATACTCTGCGACGCGTGCCGAATATCTGATCAAGTCCGATCTGCCGGTGCGCCGCGTGGGTGAGACGGCAGCCGCGATTGCCGCCCGCACTGACGGCGCCGTGCCGCTGATGGCGGCCCACGCGTTGACGGACAGCATCGACCGCAGCCTTAGCGAGGAGCGCCTGTTCGCGTGGATGCTGAGCCTGCTGGCCGGCCTCGGTTTCGTGCTCGCGTCGCTCGGCGTCTATGGGCTCGTGGCGCAAACGACCACGGAGCGGCGGCGTGAGTTCGGGATACGAATAGCGATTGGTGCCGGACGTCGCGACATCGTTCGGCTGGTCGCGCGCTACGCGCTCGTTGTGTCGTCAATCGGCGTAGCGCTGGGCCTTGGGCTGGCGTTCTACGCGACACGGCTGGTTCAGAGCATGCTGTTTGGCGTGACGCGGTTCGAGCCGATGGTGTACGCGGCGGCGGTCGTGACGCTCGTTGCGGTCGTTGCGTTCGCGTGTATCCCGCCGGCCTTGCGCGCGATTCGCGTGCAGCCGGTGGAGGTGTTGCGAGCGGAATAGTCCCTACGCCGGACGGGCTGAAGCCTGTTCCTACTCGGGGTCCGTGCCGAAGGCCCGCAGCGCCTTCGAGACGGCATCCGGCGCGAAGCCCTGACGCACCAGCGCCTGCCACACCTTGTTCGACTCCTTCCGATCCGACAGGTCGCGGCCGCGGGCGCGCTTCTGGAGCGCCGCGCGCAGCCGCTCCGCTTCCTCCTCCGGATCGATCTGCGCGTCGAGCGTCTGCGCCACCAGCTCCGGATCCACGCCCTTCATCGCCAGCTCGCGGGCAATGCGCATCCGCCCCTGTCCCTTGATGTGCGTGGCGTGGCGCGCGAAGGTCTTCGCC
>DATKDY010000124.1:0-6433 GCA_035512515.1 Vicinamibacterales bacterium | reverse complement strand
CGACGGCACCCGACGCCGTCGATCGAACAGCCCGTCGTAGCCGTCGTGCTCAAGCTTCCACCGCAAGCGCCGGATCGTGCGGGGACTGCACCCCAGGATGTCGGCGGCCTGGGGCCACGTGAGCTTGCCGTCAATCGCGCGTAAGATCACTTCCTGAACCTTCATGGCACGCTCCACAGCACCGCACGGATAGGCCATGGCCACCTCCCCGGTGGCCATTCCTTCCATACGGCGCGGCAAGAGCGGTCATTTCACGGTTACCTGGCGGGCGGCCAAATCACGTATCTCCGACACCCGTGGCGTCCCGTGGTTGAGGGCAGCGTGAAGAAGTGCTACATTCCCGCCACTCGCCGAGGCAGGCGCCAAACGCGGTCGAACGCCGGTCATCGAATGAGGAGCGTGCGACGATGAAGGTGCTTTTGCTCTGCTCGATGGTCATGTCCCTGGCTCTTGGAGCGCTGACCTCTCACGCTGGAGCCCAGCCGCCGAAGGATAGCGTGATCCGCATTCCTGCCGACGCCCAGCTGCGCGCCACGCTCGGCAGTCTCACTGCGAAGGCCACGGTGCAACGGCCACGGCCTGAGATCGTGGCCGTTGTCCCGACCGCGGACCAGAAGTTTGTCGAGGAGGGCGTCAGTCGGAACCCCTACCCGTTCACCGGCCAGTCGGCGATCAACTGGTCACGCTATCGGCACCTGCTCATCGTCGGGCGCAACCTGCCGCGCGGGCGGCAAAATGTCCATCTCGGCGCGCTCGGCGCCCCGGTGACGTACGAGCACCGCGCGGACCCCGACGCCCTGCCTCGTGACGACCATCCGGACGCCGTACAGCTTCGCCGCGGGTTCGAGGCATATCACGGCGAGACTGTGGCACCGGAGGGACTCGACTGGATATTGGTCGTCGCGACGTTGAATCCCGGCGTGCTGCCGGGTGACGTTCCGCTCGTGCTGAACGACAAGGCACACGGACAGTGGCTGCTCGAGTTCGGCGACGCGACGGGCCAGATCACCATCCTGAGAGACGGCGTGCGCGGAGAGCTCGACGCCAGCCCGTTCGCGCTGGTGGGGGAGAACGTCACCATTATGGTGACGAGCGATTTCGCACTGCCCGTCGACGAGATTCCCGTGAGACTGGCCGTGTTGCCCCAGGGCGCGACCCGCGCGAAGGGCGACCTCGTCGTGATTGCCCGCCGCGTTCGGGGTCAAGCACGCACGTGGCGAACCTCAAAAGTGTTCATTGGAAGCGGCCAGCCGATATCCCTCGCCGCGCCGGCGGGGTCCACGCTCCTTGCCACCGTTGATGAGAGCGGCCTCATTGATCTGAGACCGCCCGTGGCACAGGTCAACGTCGTCGCCACGCCGGCCACCCAGGGCGCCACGTGGCGTGAAGCCTTGCTGGAAGCCGCCACCTGCGCGCCCCCCCCCATCCGCAAATTGGCCGAGACGCCCCAAACCCCGCTGGCGACGCTGGCCCGGCAAACGCTCCCCGAATGGCGCGATCGCGGCCTCACAGTGAGCCTCGGAGACCACGCGGCGATGTTGCTGTTGCGTGAGACGTTCCTCAAGCAGATGCAACGCGCTCGCACCGACTATGCCTCCATTGCCACTGAGCCGCGGCTCGCGATCGGGTTCCGCCGGCTCCTTGCCAAGCAACCGCGTAGCGTCGCCGGTCCAATCCTCGATCTCGAGGTCACGACGCCAAAGGGGACGAGGCTCACGCTGGCCGATGCCATCAATCCGGATCTTCTCATCCTCACCGAGAAGATAGAGAAGCCGTTGGCGGAGACCATGGCGACGGCACTCACGCAGCAGGCGCTCCAGCAGTACCTCACGAAGATGGATAATTCGATGGCCCGCGCGACCGAAATCGACAAATGCGAGATCGTCGGCCTCGCGAACCTCACGGGGCCGGACTTCGGACCCGTACGGGATGCGGTGCTGCCGAGGCTCATGGCGCTGCAGGAAGCCCTGGGGCAGAAGCGCTGGGTGCCCGATCCCATTGCGCGCTCCCACGTGCTCGGCGTGGAAACGATCTACGAGGCGAACAAAGCCCGCAAGGAGTTCATCCGTCAGGCCATCATCACGGCCGTCGCGTTGGTTCTGCCCGTGCTGGGCCCTGCGCTCGGACCGGGCGTGGTTGCTTCGACCGCCATCACGGCCGGCGCCGAGGGTCTCCTGCTCGTGACGACTCAGGCTCCCGACTGGGTGCAGAATCGCGCTGATATCGAGTTCGCGGCGGGCGAGCACGCCGTGCTTGGACCCGACCGGCTTGCGCGTTTGAAAGCGGAGTCGCCGGACTGGGTGCAAGTGACCAGCGCCTTGCTCGGCGTGGGGCTCAGTGGCGTGGCCGTCGGCCAGGTCAGCCGAACCGTTGCGCTGCAGCGTGCCACCGCCATCGGGGACAGCATCAAGCGCGGACAACGACTGGCATCACGCTTCGTCGCGGAAGGACCGCGTAACATGAGCGCCGCGCAGAAGCACGACCTGTTCAACTATCTCGGCACCGTACGGTCGAAGAAGCTGGAGCCCGGCTCCGTCCTCACACCGTCAGAGAAGGCCGCCCTGGACACGATCGACGGCCTGGCCGCGGGACGACAGGTGCGCGGCACCGGCAGGCCCATCACGGACCGGCCGGCGCAACGCTACGACGGGAAGCGACTCGAAGCGCTCCTCAAGGCCGATGAAGCAGCCGAGCGAGCCCGGCACGTCACGGAGCGGCTCGGGCCCGCGGATCTGCCCTCGGCGACGCCGATCGGCCGGCTCTCGACGACCGACGAAACCGCACGTCTACCGCCGATTCATACAAGGCCGGTGCCGACGGACCGTTTCGCCGATCCGAACCCCGACATGCTTCGGCGGCTGAAGGACAAGGCTGATGGCGGCCTGTCCACCCGCCGGCCGGGCGCAGCAGGCGAGCTGACGAACCTCGAGCGCGCGAGGAGGGAATTGGGCCTCCTCTCACCGCAGGAACGTACTCTCGCCGTGGATGTGGCCGAGGCGGCGGAACGACTCGGAGTGCAGGGAGACCGCGCGCTGCAGCATGCGTCGATCTTCGGTGGACGCCCGGGCATGTCCCGCGCCGAGTTGCTCGCCCATACGCTGATGAACAAGGGGTCGGACAGAGCGGTCACCTTCGCTGAATTCGTTGCCGAGGCTGGTCTGAACGAAACGGCCGCGCGCGCGTTGCTGCGGCGAGTTGCAGCCGAGAACCACATCAGGCTGCCGGCGGACCTTACCATTCCTGGCGGGCGATAGCGGACCCGCCGACTGAAGGAGGGAATCGTGGGTCGAGTGTGCATGAGTGTCATTGCGCTTTTCGTCTCGTATGGTCTGGCCGCGGCGTCCCCCGTCATGGCGCAGCCGCCCAACAGCTGGGGCAGCCTCGTCGGTAACTGGAAGCTGGAATTCCTCTCAAAGGAGCGCACGCCTCTGGCCCACGGCGTATTCGCGTTCCATCCAGGGCCGTTTAACCGCTACGCTGGCGGCCTCATCATGGACGCACCCGGGGCATACAAGCCCTACTCGTGTCAGGGCGGCCTCAAAGGTGGAAAGGTTGAGCTGGCATGCGGGACCTACGGTTTCTTGACACACTTCGACTACCTCACGCTCGAGCCGTCGGCGAACGGCAACGCGCTGAACGGAACGTGGAGGTGGACCGCAAAGGAGCCAGAGGGCTTCGTCAGGGCCACCCGGGCGGGATCACCGACCATCGAGAAGGTGGAGGTGGTCAGTCTCAACGGGAGCGGCTCGAACAACCTTCGCATCCGGGTGTACGGCCGCGCCTTGCCGAATTGGATCGGGATGACCATCACGGAAGATTCCGTCGATAAGCGAGTCTTCCGCCACGAGCTCTGGGCGTGGTCGCACATTTCGATTGACGACCCCACGTTTCGCATTAGACCGTCGTCGTACGCCATGATGAGTGCCGCGTGGAGCCAGAACCACCTCGACGTTATCGTGAGATTGGAGCCGGGCGCACGGCCAGGCCGGAAAACCATCACGATCAATGGAGCCAGCAAGACGTTCGACGCCAACTTCCGAAACGCTCGCGAAGCGAGCAAAGTGGTCGAGCTCAAGTTCGTGCGGAAGGATGGCTCTGAGGTCAAAGAGATTGGCTACGGCGAGCCGTTCCACGTGGAGGCGCGGTTTGACCTTCCGTCGCCCGAGAGAGAACGCATGGTGAAGCTCGAGTGGCCCGGAGGCGGCCGAGAAATCCCCGTCGTCAGGCAGCCGGGCGAGAAAGTCTTCCGCAGCGGCCTCCTGTATCTCGAGGCGCCGACCGACGCGACACGGAAACAGTAGGACGGAGACGCGTCAGCTCGCTGCGGACGTGAGCGCGCGGAGCAGGCTCTCCCGGACCTGCTCGAGACGCCCCTGCTCAGTGTCGCGCAGCTCTCTCACGCGTTGGTCCAGCGCGCGCTTGCGCGTGTTGGCCCTGGCCGGATCTTTCAGATCGACGTCTCCGCTGCGGATGTCCGCCCGCTCGAGCTCCTGCCGGTAGAATTCGAGGTCCTGACGAACCTCCGGGTCGGTCGTCGGCTCGAACGTGCGAAGACGATGGTGCGTCGCGGACAGCGCGCGAGCCAGCTCCTGGAGTCGGGCGAAGTCCGGTCCGCCGAGTGCCACGAGCGGGGCCCGCGCGTGATCGAGCGATGCTTCGACCGTCGCGCGGGGAGGGACCGGCAGGCGCACCGCCACCGCGTCGGGCGGGTTCAACCCCGTACGCGTGTCGGCGTTGTCCATCATCGTCCCGAAGAAGTCGCGATAAACGCCGCCCTGCGCGGCCGCCGCCTGGAGCGCCTGCAGCTCGCCGAGGCGCACCTTGGCGCCTTCGATGAAGGCCCGGTTCAGGCGCCACGTCATATCGCGGCGCCACAGAGCCTGTTGCTCGCCGGCCACGGTCGCGTGGTCACGGAGCCAGAGCAGCCGTTCCCGAACCGACGCCATCTCGCGTGTCAGCGGAGCGAGCACTTGCTCACGCCGCCGGCCGCCGTTGCCCTCCGCCTCCCCTTCGACCGCCGCCTGTTCGCGTAAGAAATTGTCGGACAGACACGCCCAGCGCGCGCCATCGATCTTCACGGGACCCGCCGCTTCCCCACTGGCTTGTGTGCACGCGGGACCTGACAACCCGGACGCGAGCCGACTCCAGGTTGATCGCTCGATCTCCGGCGGCTTCTGTCCGTCCCTGATCGCCGCCGCGAGGCCGCCCCATCTTCCCTGGAACGCGGTCACGCGCCCCACGAAGGCGGGTGGCGCCGATATGAAGAGGCGACGGCGCATGTGATCCAGGCGCTGCTCGTATATCCGCGCCAGGGCCATCACCCGTTCGGCGCTCGGCAGCGGCGGGATCGTGTCGATCGTGAGCGGTGTGCGGTCGGCAAGGTGCTGGCGAAGCCGGGCCATCTCCATTGCTACGGCGTCAGCAGGCGGCGTTGATGGCGGCGCCGGCGCAGTCGTTTCTGTAGCAGCCGGCGGATCCGGCCATCCGGAACCGCTGCCGAACGCCCCGCTCATTCCCGCAGGCGGCAGCGGCTTGCGCTCGGCAGGCTTGTCCTGCCCCCACGCAGGACTCAGCGCCGAGAGAGTCAGAGCAAGTATGAGCGCCGGCATAAGGCGCGACGTACGGAGCACGGGCACCTCCCTCTGCGTTGCTCGGCGAAGTATACCGAACAACGCCGGGGAGACGCGCGGGCGCCACCGTCCTGGCAATCGGGAGGCCGCATGGCGCGTGAATGCGCGCACGGATCGGGTAGAATCGCGCGCAGGAGGCAGCGACCCATGGGCACCATGCACCGCTACCAGCTCCCGGTAGAGCAGACCGGCTGGACGCTGAACGGCGAGACCGAGACCGTGTTCACCTGGGAGTACGAGGACGAGCGCTCCAAACTGCTCGCGCTCTACGACAAGGGCAAGAAGCAGCAGTGGGATGCCGCCACGCGCATCGACTGGTCGATCGACCTCGATCCCGAGAATCCCCAGGAGATCGACGACCGTCTCATCCCGATCTACGGCTCGCCCATCTGGGACCGGCTCACCGACAAGGAGAAGGTCAAGGTTCGCCATCATCAACAGGCGCAGTCGCTGTCGCAGTTCATGCACGGCGAGCAGGGCGCGCTCATGGCCGCCGCCCGCATCGTGCAGACGGTGCCCGACCTCGACGCGAAGTTCTACGCGGCCACGCAGGTCATGGACGAGGCCCGTCACGTGGAAGCGTATGCGCGGCTGCTGAATGAAAAGATGGGCATCGCCTACCCGATCACGCCGGGCCTCGCCTCGTTGCTGGAGACGGTGCTGACCGATCGCCGCTGGGACATGACGTACCTCGGCATGCAGATCCTCATCGAGGGCCTCGCGCTCGCGGCTTTCCAGCGCATTCGCGACTACGCCAAGAACCCGCTCGCGGCCGCCGTGAACGCCTACGTCATGCAGGACGA
>DATKDY010000123.1:0-4724 GCA_035512515.1 Vicinamibacterales bacterium | reverse complement strand
CCAGGCCATCCTGCTCGAGGCCTCGCTTTCGTTCCTGGGCCTGGGCGCGGTCGAGCCCGAGCCGGCGTGGGGTCTCATGCTCCGCGGGCAGGGCATGACGTTCCTCGATCAGGCGCCCTGGCTCGCGATCGCGCCGGGCGTCGCCATCAGCCTGGCCGTGTTCGGCTTCAACCTGTTCGGCGACTCGCTCCGCGATGCGCTGGACCCGCGCCTCCGTACCGCCTAGCTAGGCCGCACGCCTGCCGTCGGCGGCACCGCGCGCGCGTGGGGACGCACGCGCGTGGCGGAAAAGAGCGCCTTCGTGCCTGCCCGCGGCCCTCGCGCTTTCAGCGCGCCGCGGACCCTTCTCTGATTTCGCTGCCTTCTGTAGGCCCGAGGAACTCCCCTCGCGTGGGTACGGGGATGCGAAGCCCGCCCTTGGTCATCTGGTCTGGTTCGCCCGAGAGATGTAGGTCGTCCCTACGCGGGATCACAACGGGCTTGGTGCGAGACTTCGGCGCTGGCATGGCACCGATGCTACGCGCCAAGTCCTACGCCTCCTACCCGTTCTATGGCCCATGGACCAAGGTGAAGCGTGCGACACCCAACCTCAATCGCCTCGACCGTGCCGTGTACAACTGGCGGGAGAAGCATCTTGGTCACTTCGTGACGGAGCTGGAGACGACCTATGCCGTCACCGAGGGTCGCATCAGGGTCTATGTCTCCGGGAAGCCAAGCCTCGCATGGCCATTTCTTGTCGGAGAAATCATCCACGGTTACCGGAGCGCACTGGACAACCTTCACTTTCTGCTGGTCATTGCCAAGCACGGTGACCCACCCCCCTCGCAGATCGAGGAGAAGGCGATGTTCCCGATCATCTACCGCACCGGATGGACCTTCGACCGCAAGAAGGCGGGGCAGCACGTCAACGGACCCATTGTCGATTGGCTCGAACGAGTACAGCCGGACAAGGGACCGAAGTACGAACCGCTCCGCGACCTGGCCTTGCTGTCCAACTACGACAAACACCGTCGTCTCGTACTCGTGTCCGGGGGGATCATCGAGACGAACGTGGTGATCGATGGGCTTGTGGACATGCGGCTCATCGATCCGCCAACCCCATTCGCGGGGCCGGTACTAAACGGCCAAGTGATATCGCGGTTCCGCGTCGAGGTGACTGGGCCGAATCCGGACTGCCTCGTAAGGACCCGTCTCTCCAGCGACGTAGTGTTTGGCCAAGACACCCCACTGCCGGGGAAGCCGGTCGTACGGACCCTCCACCAGATCCGTCAGGCCGTCGTAGACGCGCTGTTGGAGGCCGAGCAGTTCTTCCCGAACTGGACGCCGCACCCGCGACTGAAGAGGCCGGGGCCTTCCCCCTAGGCGCACCGCCGATCAACTAGCGCCCTAGGCCCAACTCCTAGCAGGACCGCCCTAGACAGCAGCACAGTCGTCGATGGGATAGTTCCCACAGGATTCGCGGCCCGGCCCGGCAGAACTCCGCCGGAATAGTTCTGAACAAGGTGTTTTGTCCTACTGTCTCGGCGACTTATGCCTTCCATTGTCGAAGCCATCGGCTCGGTTGCGGATGAGCTCCTCGACGGCTTTGAGATTCGAGGGTACCGGCGGCAGAAGGTAATCCACGACGCAGTGCACGGGAGCCACGTTTTCGAGCCGCACGAGACAGCGCTCCTAGACCTGCCTCTGGTTCAGCGGCTGAGACGCATCAGGCAGCTTGGACTGGTCCTTCACGTCTATCCATCCGGATCCCACTCGCGGTTTGATCACAGCATCGGCGTCTTTATCATGGCAAGCAGGCTCATCGACGCGTTGAAACGAAGGGACCCGACGCTCTTCACGGACCAAGAGGCAGCGGAGGTCCGAATCGCTGCGCTGCTTCATGACATCGGCCACATGCCCTTTTCTCACATTACCGAGGAAATAATGGACGACCCTCTCAGGACCCCCGAACTCACTGCGTTCAAAGATCAGTTCCCCACGACGAGAAAGATCCATGAGATGTTCGGGGCGACGTTCCTACGTACGGCTGCATTCCAAAAGCACTTTGCTGCACCGTTCTTCGCAACATATCCGGATGCCAAGGTCGACTTCGATCGCATCGCTGACCTAATCGTCGGCAAGGCCTCCGCCGAGCGTGACTATCAAGCACGAATCGTCTCCGGCGTGCTTGATGCCGACAAGATGGATTACATCCTTCGTGACTGCCACACGACGGGCCTGCGCATGTCCGTTGACATTGATCGCATCCTCCAGACCGCGGCAGTTGTGCCCACGCCATCCGGCGCTAGGTCTCTGGGTGTGGATCTGCGAGGCGTGAGTACGGTCGAGCAACTCCTATTCGACAAGCTGCTACTGAACATGGCCGTGTACCACCACCAAAAGGTCAGGGCGACTGAGTGCGGCCTTAAAGGCCTATTTGAGTACGTGACCGAGAAGGGCGTCAAGGTGGGTAATCGAAATGTCGCGGGACCCATAGATCTGCTTGCTCTGTCCGACGACGACTTCCTGGTGTTAGAGCATCACGCTGACCGCGAGCTTCGTGGCCTGGCCCGCCGCCTGACGCGGCGAGATCTCCTCATGCGCGTTGCCACCATCTCGCGAGCGACGACTGAGGGGGTTGAGAAGGACCCAGGTCCGTACTTGCGGCTGCTCTCCCTGGCTGACGATGTGGTGGAGCAGCGAAGGATTCGGGAAGCGCTGGCCGGCGAGGTGGAGACGAGCGTTTACGAGGCCTGGGTGGACGTACCCAAGCCTCCGCCTCTACGGGAAGCAGCCAACTTCTGGGTGGACCGAAGGAGTTCCCCTCCGGTCAAGCTCGACGAGATCTTCTCCATTACTCAGTGGCTTCAGGCTTACGACCAGGTCAAATATCAAGCGCATGTCTTTCTTCCCCGCCGGTTTCAGACGCCGGACGGCTTTGCAAAAGTTCGGGCTGTCCTCAAGCGCGAGCTCGAGCTTGACCTGCGCGAAGAGGCAAGGACCGAGAGCGGCTACTAGACACTCGTGGCCGGGCGCCACGTGGAGCGGGCACGCCAAGGAATACTGAGAAGGCGGCCTGACAGCGACGAAGCAAGTCGAAGACGTTATCTGAGTCATCCACAAGCCAGACCTCGCGGCCGTTAGTCACCAAGATGCGATCAGTGGGCAGTCCAATGCGCTGTTCGCGCAGGAAGCGCAGCGCGGCCGCGGCTCGCGCTGGTGGGAGTCCGCTGCGCCGCAGGCGCGCGAGCAGCCGCAACTCCTGAACGTCGCCAGCCCCGTAAAGACGCTGGTGACTGGGCCCCCCGCTACCAGGAGCAGCCCGGAGTGATGGGGTCACGTAGCCCTTTCGCGTGTAGAAGTCAACTTGTCGAGGCGTCAGACCGCTGCGCTCAGCGGCCTGATCGACAGTAAATTGCAGTCTGGAAATTTCGCTCTTGTAATTTCGCAACGGACCGCAGATAGTAGCGCTCGGCTGGTAAAGTGCGCCGCCGTGGCACACTGGCTGCGTCCAGTCAGCGAGGGGGTGAGCGACCGTGGCTGTTCCACTTGACCTCCGTGTCGCCGCGGTGTTCTCAGGGATGGGGCAAGAGGCGACCGCTAAGACTGAGGTTCTCCACCGCGCTTTCGAGCGTCTGTATCGAAAGAGTCCAGAGCTGTTTCCGGGTATGACTTTCGTGACCCTGTCGGACTATCCGCACAGCCCTCAGCTTGAGAGCGCACTTTTCAAGCTGCAGAACGCCGGCGTGATTGGCGTATTCAATCCTCGGTACGAGAAGCTTGAGATTCGAAGTGAACGGCTGGAGTCGGTTCTTGGCCGTATTCGCCTGACAGATCAGTCTCTCGTGGCTCAGCTGCAGGAGTTGGGCGCGTCTGCTCGCGCCGAGTTGACCGTAGCAGCTCGCTAGGGCCTTACTCGCCTCGCCAGACGGGCTTGCGCTTCTCCATGAAGGCGCGCACGCCCTCGCGGAAGTCGGCGCTCATGTAGCAGAGCAGGATGAGGTCGCGGCCTTCCTCGGGCAGCAGACGCTGCCGGACCCGGCGCAGACCTTCTTTCGTCGCCCACAGCGTCAGGGGGGCGAACGACGCGGCCTGCCGCGCCACCTCCTCGGCGCGCGCGAGCACCGCGGAGGCCGGGACGACCTCACCCACCAGCCCGACCCGCAGCGCCTCCTCGGCCGTCATGAGGCGCGCCGTGAAGACAAGCTCCTTCGTCCGTGCGACCCCGATGAGCGACGCGATGCGGACGAGATTCCCCGGGGAAAGGCAGTTCCCGAGCGTGCGGGCGATGGGCATGCCGAAACTCGCGTCGGCCGAGGCGATCCGCAGATCGCAGGCGCTCGCGATGGCGAGCCCCCCGCCGGTCGTCGCGCCGCCGATGGCGGCGACGGTCGGCACGCGCACATCCTCGAGCGCGCCGAGGATGCGGTCCATCTTCTCCTCGTACGCGACGGCCTGCTCTTCGGTCGTGAAGTCGGCGAACTGCGAGATGTCGGTACCGGCCACGAACGCGCCGCCGGACCCGGTGATCACGAGGGCGCGTACCGCAGGGTCCTCGTTCACCGCGCGGGCAGTCTCGTAGAGGCGTTCGTACATCTCGAAGGTCATCGCGTTGCGGGCCTTCGGTCGATCGAAGGTGAGCCAGCCGACCCCGTCGCGGACCTCGTAGCGTGCGTCCGTCATCAGGCGATCACTCCAGTCGCTCGGAGCGCGTCGACCTCGGTCGGGCTGAGCCCGATCTCGGC
>DATKDY010000122.1:0-5422 GCA_035512515.1 Vicinamibacterales bacterium | reverse complement strand
CTGGTCTCCAGATCAGGTCGAAAGCGCCTCCCATGCATATCCTGGCTCGGTTGTCAGCCGCGCGTCATCCACCGGCATGCCTACCGTGAAGTGGTACAGACTCTGGAATGCGTGCCCGTGTAGCCCGAGCACGTCGTGCACGGGATCATCGTAGAAGCAGCCAATCCCCGTGGCGCGCGCCCGGGCGGCTTCGGCTTCAAGATAGAGCACCTGTCCCACCATGCCCGTCTCCCAGAACAAGTGACGATAGAACGACGGACCGAACGTCTGCAGGCTCACGTCAAAGTCGGCGAGCATCCCGAGGCTGAAGAAACCGTCAGCCGCGATGTCCTGGTCGCAGCTGATCCGCGCCCCGAGCGAGCGGGCATCGCCGCGCGCCAGGCACCAAAGCGGCAGTCCATCGTCGGCGGCTTCCCATAAAAAGTCAGGGCGGCAGGCGCCTCGGAGCCGGTCGAACGCCTGTGGATCGCGCATCAACAGGTACAACCCTGGCGGGACCTGCTCGACGCGGTGGACGAAGACGGCGAGATGCACGCGCGGCGTCCACCACAGACTGTGCCACGGTGTGCTCGCGCCGGGCAGGACGCTCCATAGCAGGTCGACGAATGTCGACCGGTCGATCGTCGAGCGGCCGTCGAAGGCGACCGCGCTCCGGCGCTGCAGCAGCAGCGCACGCGCCTCAATCTCACGATCGCGCCGGCCATGTCGATCATGATTGGCCAGGGAGGTCGCCGGCACCGTCGACCGGCCCGAATCTTCGGTGGCTCGTGCAACCTCGTCGATGGACGACCACTGAATGTGATCCTCGCTCAGCTGACTCGCGTGCCCCGACCACTGGCCCCGGCGGATGCCGTCGGCGAGCCGTCTCACAGCGTCCTGGGGGCATTTCGCCGATTCCGTGGCGGTGATCGCCATGATGCAGCCGGGTTCCTCGCGTTCGGTTTCGGTGAAGTCCTCGTCGCGATCGATGCCGGTCACCGCCGCGATCGCACGGTGCGACCACGCCGGCAGCAGAGCGGCACGCCATCCGACGAGCGCGGCGGCGGCCGACACGGCCGCGATCGCGTGACCCAGGTCGTGTTGGCAATAGCGGAATGCCCGCTCTCCGTATTTCCACGCCTCGCGCCAATGAATGGACGTCAGCGCGACGAGCAGAATATCCCGTCGTCCGCCGAACGCGTCGCGCCACACGGCCTCGTCGAATACACAACGCAATTCGATCGCATGACGATCGGCCGCGTAGTGGTACACCGCTGGCTGATCGACCACGCCCGGCAATGCGCCGCAGATCACATACGCCTCGGTTGGATGGAGGTTTCCGCTGGACGGGTTCACCCGCAGCGACCATCGCGAAGATCCGAAGCGCTTCCAGGCTGACAGCCCCAGCGCATGCCTAAGCATGTCGCCGAGTGCCGGGCCAGTCAACGGTGCGGCCGCCAGCTTGAACTCGCACGCCTCATCGAACGTCGCGCGACGGGGCGAGTATCCATCGGCTGCGACACCAGGCGTCGGGTGCAGCGGGAAGATCGGCGTGTCGCCAAACCCGCGAAACGGTCGCGGCTGCGACGCCCAGTCGAGGTATCCAAGCGATCGTGCGAACGCGTGGAAATGATGTTTCGTCCGGTCGTGATACCGGTACACCGTCGCAAGCGACGCCTGACGCGACTCGAACTCGTTGATTTGTGCGGGCAGCAACACTCGGATCTCATCATACCGTTAGCCTCCACAGGCACTCTCGATATGCGGGTTTGATCCACGATGGCGCACAACCTGGCTGAAAGCGACAACGAGGGTGACTCGAAGCTCTTCCAGCAGTCGGTTCTCTCTGAAATATTCGATCTCATCTTTCATGATGACCGGGCCAATCTTCCGGCGGATGAATTCATCCATTGGAAAGCCGTTCTCGGAGAAACACATCATCTGGACATCTGCGGACTTGTCCAGAAAGGACGTGTTTCTCATGTGAGAGTTGAAATCCATATCTCCCCAGCCAGCGACGTATCGTTTTTCGAACACTCAGACGACTCCTTGTGAGACATCAGCTTGTCTGCTAACCGGGTCATTGAAGCACAAGTGCTACGGGCGGGACGTTAAGAACGGGCGAAGGAAACCTCTCATCGCGGGACCCCAGCCTGTGCTTCGGTAAGTCGCTCGAGTGGCCGGGGTTCATGGCGATCGTTGGTGGAATCTTACGGCCTGGTGGATCGATACCAGGGCGCTCGTGCTGGACTACATCAGCACGGTGGCGACGCCGGTTCCCACGAGCGCGACCGCCCAGATCAGATCAAGATTGAACCACGCCGTCCGAAGAAGCGCGAGACCAAGCTTCCAGTAAACGATCCAGGCCACGAGCCCGGTGACCGCGAGATACGCGACGGTGTGGACGACCGTCGCAACCAGCATCGCAAGCGGGCTCGCGGTACCGATCATGGCATCGTGGCCCGCCGCGTGGTCCGCTGCTTCCACGGCGTGGCTGCCCAGCAGCACCGGCAACACCATCAGGCCGGCGCCGTGGGCCGAGGCCATGAGAAACGACCATACCGTGAGATCGCGGAAGCCCACCTGCATCCGGACCCATCGCGGGTGGCGGTGGCGCACCAGACGGTAGAGGCCGAGCGTGGTCAGGATCGCGGCCACCGGGTACCGGACGGTGGCCGGGGGAAGCGCGACGCCGAGCAGGGCGCCGGCCATCACCACGCCACCGATGGCCAACGTGTGACCGGCGGCCAGGGGCACGAGCGACCTGGCCACCGCGCCGCCGTTCCTCTGCTGCATGCCGAGCGCCACCGCGAACAGCCACCCCATGCCCGGGTTGACGCCGTGGTACGCGCCCAGCAGCAGCATCAACCAGAGCGTCGCCGGTTCGATCGCTCCGGTCATCGCGTCCCGGCGCTCAACGCGCCTCAGGGTAGCAGTAAGAATCCGACCAGGCGTCGCCCCCCTCGAGCCGCACCTGATGCGCGCGGCGGCCGTCGATTTCGAGGAAGAACTTCGCGTCGATCTGCATGCCGCCCTTCGGGGCGGCGTCGAGCTTCACCATCCAGCCCTTGATTCCGTCGGGATAGAACTGCGCGTCCCAGGGACTGTACAGCGAGTTCGTGAAGTAGACGCGCCTGCCATCGCGGCTGATTTCCACCATCTGCGGGCCGCCATTGAGGGCCTGCTTGGGCTTGGCCGGGTGCGCGGCGCGGCGCACGATGCCGCCCAGGTGGACCGACCCGGTCTTCTTCGGGTTGACGGGATCGGAGACGTCGTACTGGATGAACTCGCCCGTCCCCCAGCACGACACGTAGAGGAAGCGGTCGTCGAGCGACAAATTGATGTCGGTGACGAGCGGCGGCACGGCCTTGAAGCCCTGCAGCAGCGGCGGCAGGTCCGCCGGGTCGGCCGGCTCGGCCGGGATTTCAATCACCTTCCGGACCGCCCACTTGCCGTTCTTGCTGCTTTCGCGATGCCACATCCAGATCGACGCCGAGAGGTCCTTGAGCGAGACGACGACGCCGACAAAGCCGTAGGTCTTCGTGGGATCGTGGGATGGCCGCAGCTCGAGCACCATCTGCTGCTCGGCGCCCAGGTCCAGGGCCTGCAGATGGCGGCCCTTGTCCAGGTCCCAGATGTGCAGGCTGTGACCGTACTTGCCGCCCAGCAGCAGTTCGGGGTTCACGCCGTCTTTCACCATGTTTGGCGTCCCCCATTCGGAGGTGACCATGGTGTCGTGGCCCAGATGCCACCAGAAGTCGTAGGCGAACTGCTGGGGGCCACGGTCCTTCTCCCACGGCCCCTTCAGCTCGAAGGTGTCGGCGTCCATGAGAAAAATGCCGCCCGGGCCGTCGCCGCTGGCCGAGCCGAGCGCACTCCCTTAGATCGCGTCGGGGCCGCAATGCAGTGTGTGCGGCGCAATGTAGCCGGTCTTCTTGAGGAACTCGTCGGGCTCGATGATCTTCACCAGCTTCGGGTGCTTCGGGTCCGGCTTCGTGTCCAGGATATGAATCCGGGACGAGGCGATCCCCGGAACCACCAGGTAGCGGCGTTCCATGTGGGGGTGCGGCGACTGTGGGCACAGGCAGGCGCTGCAGGCGTTCCAGCCGAAGTGGTGCAGTTCGTTGTCGCCATTAGGGAAATCCACCACCCCCACGAGCTGGCCGTAGGTCGCCGACGCCGGATCGAGATCCACCACGCCCATGCCGTCCGGGTGTCCGTTGGCGCCGACGTTGAGCATTGTCACGTAGGCGAGGCGTTCCGGCGGGGCCTTCATGGCCATGCCGGGTGAAGGATAGAACGTGGGGTCGGGACGCATCGACGGCATAGAGTGCCTCCTTTGTGCCTGCGGTTATACACCCACGTGCCTGGCGAAGACTACCGTTCGCTTCGCCCGCTGATCACTCCTGGAAAGTCGCCCAGTCCCGAATAACTTCGCGTTCAGCATGCGGTCGCCACAACGGCGTTTATCGCGAGTTAACGACCGCGCTTCAGCCGCGGCGGCCGCCCGCGCGCGTTGTGGCACAGATGCTGGCCGCCGTCGGCTGCAAGCGCTGTTATGCCCCTCTCGCCAGCTGGCAGACCCCTTACTGCCCGCGAAGGTTCCTGACCAGCTCGGAGATCTCGCGTTCAGTCTGGTAAGGAGCAAACCGGATAGACCAGCCCGGGAAGCGATACGAGAGCGTGACGGTCGAGCCTCCGTCATCTGAAGGCCTTACCTCGATCTCGATGGTGTGCGCCAACCACAGCTCACGGCCGATGCCCAAGTAGTTCCACAATGCCCTTCCTCTCCTGAAACGCCACCCCGACGGTGAGTCCTCCACAGGGAATGCACCTCTGTTCAGAAAGAAGTCAGTGATAGTCTGGGTGATGACGGCTGCATCGCCTGAAACGCTAAACTCGAAAGTGTCCCGCCACCCTTTGAAGGTGGCGCCCTCAAAGCAATCCCTCTTGAGTTCCCGAATCTCCATACGCCGATCACCTCTCAGTGGGCCTAACGGATCTGCGCTGCAGCCGCGCAGCCCGCACCCGAATGGTAGCGCACTCGCGAGGATCCGGGCGCGGGCTGCGTCGGTTGCAAGCGCTAGTTAGCCGGCGCCCTGCGTACACGGAAGCTCAAGCCATCTGCAAACCGCCTGTTCAACGGGCGTCATCTGTTCCGGAGTGAATGTCCCGAGGTGACGGATCGCATGGCGCGCAGACACGGTCAGGAGGCCCTGAGCATCGAATGCTTCCGACTTCAGAAACGAGGCGCGATCGGAATCTCCGATGCGAGTACTCATCACCAGGCAAGGGCGCATCTTCGCGGTCATGCCGAGGTCGACAAGCCAGACCTCTCCGCGCGCTGGGTATCTCACTGGGCAGCTTCTCGTTCGTCGTAGGCGAGGAACACTTCGTTTGCGGCGGACGTTAGCTCGTCGCTGCTCATCTCCGGGTACTCGAG
>DATKDY010000121.1:0-2951 GCA_035512515.1 Vicinamibacterales bacterium | reverse complement strand
ATCCTTTGCGAGGCGCAATGGATTCACGAGATCAAGACCGTCTCTTCCGCTCGGCAGGAGCTTGACGTTGAAGCCGCCAGACACCCAGACAATGGCTTTCCGCGCCAGCGGAACCGTCTCGAGCAACGCCATCGCGTTCTCTAACGCTATGCGCGTGAATCGGAAATCGTTGAAAGGCCCATCAGCAGTCTCTCGGAGCCGATCTATCGCACGCCGCACGCGAACTGGGTCGCTGGTGAAGTCAAGACTGAGATCTGACCGCCGGGGAAACACCACCGCAACGCGATCGTCCGGCGTCAGAAGACTGAACAGCTTCGTCAGGACGCGTTGGTACAGAACGATCCCGCCTGGATCGATCACGAATACAAGAGCTCGACCGGATGCCGGCGCGGGCGTATTGGACGCCACATCGGCAACCGGAATCCAGTCGTCACGCGCCGGATCGCGCGGCTTCGCGGCGGGACGTGAAATGGCGTCGAACACGACGATGTGCTGCCGCCGTCCCTCATCGAACAATTCGAAATCCGCGGCGCTAAGCCCCGAGACGGGCCTGCCTTCCCGATCCGTCACGACGGCCGTGAGCGTCACCACCGTCGCACTCGTCCGAAACGTCGGACGCGCCTGCTCCTGAGCCACCACGTCGATCCCGACGAAGGTGCCGAACACGACTGCGAAGGTGAGTAACAGAAGCAAGCTCACGGCGCGACGGCCATTCTATCCCGGCAAAGTCGGCGAGGAACCCGTGGTGCTCGACTACGGGTTCCCGCCGGCATGCGGACCGCTACGGCCAGGGATAGCAGCGGCCGCCCATGCAGAACTCAGGCGACGTCCCCGGCGCCACTCCCGTCTCGCAGCAAACGGCCCACTCGCTGCCTTCGTCGCAGCAGTACTCGGTTGGTCCGCAGTCGAACGTGTCCTCGCATTCGCCTTGTACTGAACCCCCGACGGGAGCCACTTGAGCGCTAGCGCCGGGCCCGGCCATCACCCACAGCGCCATCACTGCGCACGCGACGAGGTTTCTTCGTACCGACTTCGACATCATTGACCTCCTGTCCATTCATTCATTTCAGCGCTATCGCTCGGCAGCAACCGACCCTTGCGGCCCGTCGCTGCCGAGCACCGTGGCGACGATTTCGCCCTCGGCCTCTTGGGGAGCTTTACCGCGCCATGCGCGTATCAACTTGCCCTGTGAGTCGACCAGAATGAGTGTTGGAGTGCCGCCTATCTTGAATCCTGTCGCCTGAGCAGCGGCGACCCCATTGAGGCGGTGAAGAGACAGATAACTCTTGGTTGTTTCGACCGGCTCTGGCGAGACCGCAACGAATTGAACTTTTGCCCCGGTTGTCCGCGCTGCGCGAACCATCGTCTGGTAGAACGGCATGCTGGCCGTACAGAACCCGCAGGTGCTTCGAACGAACATCACTAGAGAACGGTCGGCAGCGGCGAAATCGACGCCCGGCACCGGGCCGATGGATTCGCCGGTGGAATAGCCGGTCGCGGGCGACGATGGAACAACCGCAGTTGCGACGGCACCGGGCAGCCAGGAACGGCCCGCCTGAAGTCCGACAAGCAGACACATCAGAATCACGGACACATTTGCAACTCGCTCAAGACTGAACATCGGGTGGCGCTCCATATCCACGAGCTCCTGCAGCCCGCCGCATGTCTATTCGCTCGCGCCGGTCGATTTGACACGCACGCTGTCAGAGCTCATCCGTATTGCGCGCTGGTGCAGCCGTTTGATCACCCGGCCAATCAGTTCTGTTGCTGTTCCAACAGGGTCACTCCGAAACCGGATTATTCGGGCCAGCCGCGACTGACTGGCGCCCCTCAGATAGGCGTCGATGAACACCCGCTCGGTGCGGCTGCGCACGAGCCCCAGGAGACGTCCTCGCAGATCGCGCAAGCCGTCGGAAGTTTGGAGATTGACGCAACCCACATCGCCGACGCGCTCGAGCATCTCTGGATCCACCGCCGTTTCGCGACGCCGCGTCCGCATGTCAGAAC
Organism: Vicinamibacterales bacterium; assembly: GCA_035512515.1. Classification (GTDB taxonomy): domain Bacteria; phylum Acidobacteriota; class Vicinamibacteria; order Vicinamibacterales; family UBA2999; genus JACCSI01. The sequence goes on along the minus strand of DATKDY010000121.1, from coordinate 944 downwards.
GCAGCGCGTCTTTGAGTCGACACTCGACGACATGCCCGAGGAACACGTCGAGGCGAGCACACGCGGGCCTGTACCGTTCGGGCCGGCGCAAGTACCAAAGCAACGCATCGTGGACGGCGTGCAGTCGCGTGCTGGGATCGACGTTTGGAAAACGGACGGACAGACGCACGAGCAGGATCGGAACCAAGGTTTCCGCGAGGGGCTCGGACGTCCCAGGCTCGCCTCGCGCGAGCGCCAGATGTTGTTGTATCAGCAGGGAGGCGAGCGAAACTCCGTCGCTCGCGAGCCTCGATTTCGGTGACAGGGAACGGAAAGCAGACATTGTCCCCCCGACTCTTTGAGAGCGTTCCTGATCCCCTGGGGAGGACGGACTCATAGTCGCGCCGGACAGATGCGCTGTCAAACTCATGTGGCCGACGGCTACAATCGCGAGTGTGCGACAGGGCGTCGAGCTCTCACCGGAGGAATTCCTTCTCGCGACGCTCATCTTCAAAGTCGCGGTCGTGGCGATTCTCGCGACGATGCTGGCGCGGTTCCGCTTTTTCCGGGCGATTCTCCTGACTGAAAAGCGCGACTGGCCCGAGCGGCTGACGTTTGCTGTCGCGTTCGGCCTGCCGCTCACGGCGGGCGTGCTGTCGCGTCTGCTCCTCAGCTTCAGCGCGGCCGACATCTCGCTGTCGGGCCCCTATCTGGCCGGCCTGATCGCCGGCCCCTACGCCGGCGCCATCGTCGGCGCCATGGTCGGGCTGACGGCGCTCGCCGGCGGCGAGTGGATCGCCCTGCCCTTCGCGGTGGGCTGCGGCTTCGCCGGCGGCGGCCTGCGCGAGATCTGCCCGAAAGCGGCCATCTGGGGCGTGTCGCCGCTCTTCTTCATGACGCTCCATCGGGGCGCCTGGGGCTTCATCCGGCGCTTCGCGATCGACTGGCAGATCATCCTGCTCACG
>DATKDY010000120.1:0-9448 GCA_035512515.1 Vicinamibacterales bacterium | reverse complement strand
GCTGACCGGTCGAACGGAGGCGGCTGTTCACCGACGATGCCTCGGTGGGGCCGCCCGAGAGTGGAGTTGTTTGCATCGGTCCGTGCAGCCACAGTAGCCACGCGGCGTTTCCTGGTCGTGACGGACCTGTTAAATGTCCGTTACACCGTGAATCCGGCAGGAATCACGCCGCCCTTGGGTACGATGATGATGCCGTTGCGAATGTAGAAGCCGCCTCCGTCGAGCTCGTCGATCTTGCGCGTGTTCACGAGGCGCGCGCCGTCGCCAATCCGGGCGTTCTTGTCGATGATGGCCTGCTCGACCAGGGCGTTCGCACCGATGCCGATGTCCACGGGTTTCGATCCGCGCCCGTCTTCGTAATAGTCTGCGCCGAGCAGGACGGAACGCCGCACCTGTGCGCCGGTGCGCACGATCGAGCGGATGCCGACGACCGAGTCGGCGATTTCGCACCGGTCGAGATAGCAGCCCTCCGCGACCAGACCGTTGTGAATGCGGCAGTCGATCAGCCGGGAGGGCGGCAGAAACCGTTGATGCGTGTAGATCGGGCAGGTGGCGTCATAAAAGCTGAAGGACGCGTCGGGATGCGTCAACTGGATGTTGGCGTCGTAGAAGCTGTCGATGGTCCCCACATCCGCCCAGTAGCCGGAGTAGAGATACGCTGACACCCGATAGCGGGAGAGCGCGGCCGGGATCAGCTGGCGCCCGAAGTCGTTGCCGTCCTGTTCGAGCATGTCGAGCAGGACACGGCGCGAGAACAGATAGATGCCCATCGAGGCGACGAACGGCTTGTCTGCGGTCGCCTCGCTGAATCCGCCGCTTCCATGCTCGACCCCGTCGGGCAGACTCGTCTTCATGTCGGCCAGACGCGCCGCGTTGGGTTTTTCCTCGAACCGGGTGATCTGACCGGACCGATCGAAGGTGAAGATGCCCATCGACGTCGCGTCGTGCGCTGTGCAGGGCTGGGCGGCGATGGTGATGTCGGCGCCGCGCTCCAGGTGCGCGTCGAGCAGGGCCCGGTAGTTCATGCGGTAGAGATGATCGCCGGCCAGGATCAGGTAATAGTCCGCGTGCTTCGCCTCGAAGTGCCGCCTCGCTTTGCGTACGGCATCCGCCGTGCCCTCGAACCACGACTTGCTGTCGGGCGTCTGTTCCGCCGCGAGGATCTCCACGAAGCCGGTCGTGAACGGGTCCATCCGATACGTGGAGTTGACATGGCGATTGAGCGATTCCGAGTTGAACTGCGTCAGCACGTAGATGCGCCGGAGGTCGGCGTGCAGGCAGTTGCTGATCGGCACGTCGATGAGCCGGTACTTGCCGCCAATCGGCACGGCTGGCTTCGAGCGAAGTTCCGTGAGCGGAAACAGGCGGGTACCCTGCCCGCCGCCGAGGATGAGTGCGAGCACCGACCTCATGGTCTCAGCATACCCGGGGGGCGCAGCGATCTGCCGGACGTTCCAACGGGGGACGTGGTCGGAGCCGTCCAGCTCGATACGGCGCCAGGCCGATTGTCGATGTGTCGCGACGGGTGGATCCGGCCCGCCGAACCGATGCGAACAGAGCGCGACCTCATCCACCTCGTCAACCTGGCGTGTCATCACGAAAGGCATCTCGGCCGCTGAGGCCCGATTGCGCCTTCAAATCAAGGGCGATGAGCTACTTCGACCGACCATTCTGCGCGCAGTGGCTGTCGCGGGCTGAGTGTAGACTTAGTGGTTCGGTGCATAAATACGGCCCGCATCGAGGGTGCCGAGGCGCCCGGCCCGCAAGGCGCGAGGAGGGAGAATGCCGAGCGTATTTGACCGACGAGCAACGCGGGGCCCCCGCCACGCGGGTTGTGCGTGGTGGGGTGGAACGCCGCGGGCCGGGATGCATCGGCGGCCGAATGCGGCCGTATTTATGCACCGGACCACTTAGGCCCGTCCATGCCCATGCATTGGTGGTTCGGCGGTTTGCGGTGGCGACTGATCCTGCTGATCGTCGTCGCCTTCGTGCCCGCCATCGCGCTGATGGTGTGGCACGGGCTCGAGCGGCGTGATCGCGGCGCGGAGGACATGCGTGCGCAGACGCTGAATCTGGCACGCCTCGCGGCGCAGGAGCAGCAGCGTCGGCTGGAGGGCGCGCGGCAACTCCTCATCGCCCTGTCGACCAGTTCCACCATCCGTGCGGACGACAGCGCGGCGTGCACGCGTGATGTGCGCGCGCTCGTCAGGGAGTACCGCGGCCTTTACTCGGAGATTGGATGGGCCGATCGGCAGGGGCGGGTGATGTGCCACGCGCTCGAGGGGGACAACCTCTCGATTGCCGACCGCCAGTACTTTCAAGCCGCGCTTGCCACCGAGAGCTTCGTGGTCGGCGAGCTGATCGTGGGCAAAATCAGCGGGATACCCGTGCTGGCCTTCTCGCATCCGCTTCGCGATTCGGCCGGCGGCATTCGCGGCGTGCTGTTTGCGAACGTCGATCTTCGGGTGCTCAGCCAGTCCCTCGAACCGGCGGCGCGGGAAAGCGGTGGCATCATCTCGATCCTCGACCGCACGGGAGCGATCGTCGCTCGTTCCAGTGAGGCGGCCAGGTTCATCGGCGTCAAGGCGTCGCGCGAACAACTCGCGGTCATGTACGACGAGGGCGAGTTGGTCCGCAGCTTTCTCGGTCCCGATGGGCAGTGGCGGCAGTACGCGATGGCGACGGTCGTCGACGCCGATGAGCGTCCCGCGCTGTTCGTGAACTACGGGCGGTCGGAGGCCGACGCCCTCGATGCCGTTGCAGCGCGCTTCCGCGACGACTTGACGACCATCCTGTTCCTGGCGATCGGGACGATTGCGGCGGCGCTAATCGGCGCCGAGTGGCTGGTGCGCAGGCCGCTGCACCAGCTGCTCGACGCTACGGCCGCGCTCGGGGCGGGACGGTTGAGCACGCGGGCGACGCCGGTGGGCAGCACCACGGAATTTGCGGCGCTGGCGAGCGCGTTCAATACCATGGCCGAGCAACTCGAGCAGCGCGACGTGCATTTGCGCGAAGGGCAGCGCCTCGAAGCCATCGGCCAGCTCGCCGGCGGCATTGCCCACGACTTCAACAACCTGCTGACGATCATCATCGGCTATGCCTCATCACTGGAGGAGCAGATCCGGACGTCCGAATCGGGTTCGCGCGATCTGGCGGAGCTGCGGGCGGCGGCCGAAAAGGCGGCATCGCTCACTCATCAGTTGCTGGCGTTCAGCCGGCGACAGCTCCTGCAGCCAAAGCCAGTCCAGATCAATCGCGTCGTCTCGCAGATGCAATCGATGCTGCGGCGCACGATCGGCCGGGAGATCTCGCTGACGGTGCTGTTGGAGGACAATCTGGCCATCGTCCGAGCCGATCGGGCGCAGCTCGAACAAGTCATCCTGAACCTCGTGATCAACGCGCGCGACGCGATGCCGAACGGAGGCGTCATCGAGATCGCGACGCGCAATTGCGTTTTGCCGATCGACAATCGTGAAGCGCTGCCGCCGGGCGAGTACGTCCAGCTCACCGTGTCCGACGACGGCACGGGCATCGACCCGCAGACACGCGCCAGGATTTTCGAACCCTTTTTCACCACCAAGGGCCCCCGCGGGACGGGGCTCGGCCTGGCGACCGTCTACGGCGTGGTCACGCAGAGCGGCGGCGCGATCCGCTGCGACAGTACCGAGGGCGCGGGGACGCGGTTCGAGATCGTTCTACCGAAGGCCGACGTCGCGGTGGAGACCAAGGCGGACAAGCCCGGTGCCTCGGCCGCCGGCGGCACGGAGCGCATTCTCGTCGTCGAAGACGACCCGGCCGTCCGGACGCTGATCGTGGCCACGCTCGCGCGCAGAGGGTATGACGTCACGTCCACCGAGGATGGTCTGAGCGCGCTCGCGGTCATTGGCCGGGGCCCTCGAGTCGATCTGCTCATCACCGACGTGCGCATGCCGCGCATGAACGGCCTGGCCTTGTACGACGAGATTCAGCAGATCCATCCCGGAATGGCCGCACTTCTCATCTCCGGCGATTCGGCGCCTGAAGTGCCTCTGGGCCCTGACGGCCAGCGGCCGCGGTTCCTGCAGAAACCGTTCACCGTGGCGCAGCTGCTCGACGCGGCCCGGGAGGCCCTGTCGGATGTTCGTCTGGCCACCCTCGTGAAGCCGCCACATGGCTGAGAACTTTGAGCGGCAAAAACACAAAGTGACACCAGCACTCACGATCGGCACGGATTGACCGATACTTCACATCGCCGGCGGATGACCGGCCCGAGCTGTGGTGCCGCTGCCATCTGTACTCCTCAACGTCGACGCCCGTGAACACGTCGGGACTGCGGTGGGACACCTGGCGTCACGGGTCGCTCCGCGCCCGCCTGAGGCCCCCTGCGCCCAGGTTCATGACGCCTTCGCACGGGATCCCGGTCTGTTTGCCATGCCGATCGTCGATCCGGGGGGCGACCCGTCGGGCTCGTCAATCGCTTCAAGTTTCTCGAGCGCCTAGCCAGCCCCTTTGGGCGGGACCTGGTGATCAAGAAGCCGGTCAGCGCGTTCATGGAGGCGAACCCGCGGCCTCAAGCTCGCGATCAACGTGTCAGCCATGCCGATCCACGAAGGCGGGCTGGTCGCGACCATCGATCGGCTGACCGCACAGACCGGATTGGATCCGCGCCGACTCGACATCGAGCTCACCGAGCGCGCCGCGATGCGCCCATCAGCGTCGGCGCACGCGACGCTGGAGGCGCTGCGCGCGCGATCACGCTGACCCTCGACGATTTCGGCACCGGCTATTCGGCGCTGAGTGGACTCGACCGCCTGCCGATCGATGCCGTGAAGATCGACAAGAGCTTTCTCGAGCCGGTGAGGGCCGGTGGCGACGGCGTCATTGCTCGAGCCATCATCGCCATGGCCAGGGCACTCGGCCTGCGCGTTGTCGGCGAAGGGTCGAGACCGAGCTGCAGCTCGAGTTCCTCGAGCGCGAGCGTTGCGATTGCGCGCAGGGGTTTCTGCTCGGACCGCCGATGCCGGCGGCCGACCTGGCGCGCATGCTCGCCTCCTGCCACGAATCCGTCACTGCGATACCCCGTTGTTGCAGCAACGGGGGATAAATTTGCGCAGTACCAAGTCGCACGCTTGTGAGAGGATGCTGACGGCATGCCCGGCTTGATTCTTCGTCTTCTGAGTTTTGGCTTCGTCGTCGCCGTCGCCGGCGTATGGGAGCAGCCCGCGACACCCAAGCTGAACGTTGCGCATCGGGGCGCTTCGGCGTACGCGCCGGAGCACACGCTGTCAGCGTATCGTCTCGCGCTCGAGCAGGGCGCCGACTACGTCGAGCAGGATCTCGCGGTCACCAAAGACGGTGTGCTCATCTGCCTGCACGATCCGACGCTCGAGCGGACCACGAACGTTGCGCAACTGTTTCCGGAGCGCGCCAGCACCGTCAGCTGGGAAGGCAAGACCGAGCGCGCGTGGCTGGCCAACGACTTCACGCTCGCCGAGATCAAGACCCTCGACGCCGGCTCGTGGTTCGATCCCACGTTCGCCGGCGAACGCATTCCGACATTCGACGAAGCCGTCGCGCTCGTCAGGGGCAAGGCTGGGCTGTTTCCCGAACTGAAGACCCCTGAGGTGTACGACGGGCGCGGCGTCGACTTCGAACGGCTGGTGGCCGCCGCGCTCGACAAGCACGGCCTGCGTGGAGCGAAGGCCGATCCGAAGACGCCGGTGATCCTGCAGACCTTCAGCGAAGCCAGCGCCAGGAAGCTGGCCTCGATCAAGATCGGCGTGCCGGTCGTGTTGTTGCTGTCGAACGGCAAGGGGTGGGATTCGCCGGCGAGGGTGAAGGAGTGGCGTGCCTATGTGCAGGGGTTTGGTCCGAACAAGGAGATCGTCGCAGCCAATCCCAAGTTTGTCCGATGGGCACATGCCGAAGGCATGACGGTCGTCCCCTATACATTCCGCTCGACGAACACCGGGCGGTTTGCCGACGTCGCGGCCGAGATGGATTACTTTCTCTACACGCTGGGTGTCGATGGCCTGTTCACCGACAATCCGGATCGCTTCCCGAGGCGATAACCGCGCATGTCGCAGGATGGATCGCTGACGCGCCGCGCTGACGGCTGTCAGCCAGCGGCTTTCTGCGCCGAAAGCCGAAAGAGAAAGCGGAAAGCGGGCGGCGGGGCTTCAGCCCCGCCGCCTTCGTCGAACTGCCAATCACCAGTAGCCGAGCCACTTCCACCAGGCAAAGCCCACCGTCAGCCACACGACGAGGTTGACGACCGAGACCGCAAATCCCGCCCGCCACCACTCGCCGAACGTGACGTAGTTGGCGCTGTAGAGGATCGGTCCAGTGGTCGTGCCGTAGTGCGTCAGGCCGGCGGTCAGATTGGCCAGGCACATCAAGCTGTAAACGGCGAGCAGCGGCGGCACGCCGACCGCGGTCAGGAGCAGGACGAAGGGCGGGAACATGGCCAGCACGTGGGCCGTGATGCTCGCGAAGAAGTAATGCGCGTAGAAGTAGATCAGCAGCGTCAACAGCAGCACGGTAAACCACGGGAGACCGACGAAGATGCCGCCCACGCTCTCGGCAAACACCCTCGTCACGCCCGTGTTGTTGAGCAGTTCGCCCATCTTGAGCAATCCGCCGTACCAGATGAAGACGTCCCATGCGGATCGTTCGCCGGTGACCTGATCCCATGCGAGCACGCGCGTCAGCAACAGCGTGGCGAGCCCGAGGATCGAGACAAACGTCACGTCGAGACCGTGCAGGCCGGATGTGAGCCACAACAGACCCACGCTGGCAAACACGCCGAGTGCGATGGACTCTTTGCGACCCACCGCGCCGAGTTTCTCGAGCTGCGCCCGTGCGAACTCGGTCGCCTGCGGCGTCGCGACGATCTCGGGCGGCACGATTTTGTAGACCACCCACGGTACGGCGATGCACGAGACGATACCGGGGACAATCGCCGAGATGAACCAATTGCTCCACGTGATCTCGACGTTCACCAGCTTCATCGCCAGGCCGGCGCCGAGAATGTTGCTCGCCTGGCCGGTCAGGAACATTGCGCAGGCCACGGCGGAGCCTTGGTACATCGAGGCGAACAGGAAGCGGCCCAGTCGCGGCGCCGTCGGGCCGGGATTGGAATCGAACAGCTCGGCGATGGCTCTGCCGACGGGCATCACCATGCCCGCCGAACGCGCCGTGATCGAGGGCACACCGCCGGCGAGCGTCACGTCCGTCATCACGAGGGCATACGACACGCCAAGCGACCGCTTCCCGAACTGGCGGATGAACAGCAAGGCAATGCGATGCGCCGCGCCGGTATCGATCAGCACGCGCGCCATGATCATCGCCACCAGCACGAGCCAGACTGAAGGCGCCGCGTAGCCCCCGAGCGCTTCAGCCATCGTCGTCCCATTGGCCACCATCGCCGCCAGTCCGATCAGGACGATGGCCGGACTCGACATCGGCTGCAGCATCTGGCCGGCGATGACCGCAACGAAGATCGCCGTCAGACGCCACCCCTCGGGAGTGACGCCTGACGGCGGCGGAATCAGATAGGCGATGACCGCGTAGATGACGACGAGGACGGCCAGGCGGCCGTAACGGACCATTGGGCCGTCATTCTAACGTTCCAACGGCCCAAGGTTCCAAGGTTCCAAGGTTCCAAGGTTCCAAGGTTCCAAGGTTCCAAGGTTCTAAGGTTCTAAGGTTCTAAGGTTCTAAGGTTCTAAGGTTCTCGGGTTGGGGGTTCGGTGCTGCGTTGCAGGTACCGAATCAAACCCACGGCGGTGCCGATGGCGCGTTTGGCGGCGGTCTCGTACTTTGGAAACTCCGATGCGGTCAGGAATTTCGTAGAACGAGCTTCGAGGAGGATGCTCAGTACTTCAGTCTCAGACCCTTTCGCGATGCTGACAAACTGGGCGAAGACCCTCGGTTTGAAACGACCGAAGCCTTCTGCGATGTTTCGTGGCGCCGAAGCGGCCGCATCGTCAAGTTGTTGCGCACGATGAAACCGATCCCGAACCCCAGGGCGCGCCAAGAACGCCTCACACAAGACGCGCAATTCTTCGGCGCGTTGCCACGCCGCAAACTCTCGAAAGTCCTTTAGGCCCATCATGCCGCATAGAAACTGCAAGCGCGCGGCCAAGCCACTTTACTCAGTAAACCAACGAGTGTCCCCATTCCCACAGCCGCGTATCAGTGACTTCTTCGTACCGGGTGAAGTGAGGACAGCGCAGTTTCTTCCACCGCCACTCGGAGCCCTGGATCCTTGGAACCCTGGAACTTTGGAACCCTGGAACCCTGGAACCCTGGAACCCTGGAACCTTGGAACCCTAAGCACTAAGGCCGCGAAGCGGCCGACATCGCCATCGCGGCTGGACGCAGAGTGAGGAATACGCCGAAGCCGAGGGGCGCGCGGCCGCCGTAAGTGGACGAGAGCCCTTCCGGCAGAATGCCGACCGAGAAGCTGCCACCGAGGCCCGGACGCCATCCTTTGACCGGTGCGAGAAACCGTGAATAGCCCACTTGGAGCTTACCGACTGTGAATACGTCGTCGTCCGCGCCGTGCAGATCGAGGTCGTGGCTCGTTTTCTGCGCAAGCTCGAGCCGCCCGAAGAAGAGGTACTGATCGGACAGCGAGACGCTGCTCTCGGCCAGCACGGCGTGCGTCGCCAGGCCTTCCTCGACGTTGCGTCCCCAGGCGAACGTCGTCGCGATGAACCCCGCTGCGTCGAGCGGGCGGTGATGCATGGCCGAGGCCGTCACACGGTCGACGTCGACACGCTCCGGCGCGTGTTCCTCGGCTTCTTCGAGGTGGCCCGCCGACACTTGCAGCGCCCAACGTGGGGTCGGGAGAAACGTCAGACGGCCCGAGTACGAGTCCAACGCGGCGAGATCGAGATCGTAACGCTCCTCGTCGGGTTCGCGGCCATTGAAGATCGAGCTCTCGACCTTCCATCGCGATCCGTAGAGGCCACCGGTCAGCAAGCCGTAGGTAATGTGCGTGGCGTCAAGCCAGTGATGCGAGACAGGCGCCAGCGGATTCATCGTCGCCGAGAGCCGATGCGGGAAGGCGACCGGCCCAAGCGCCGGCTCGCCAGCGAGGCCGCCATAGAGCTGAAGGCCGACACGTGGCGTCAGCGGACGCGTATAGAGCACCGCCGCCTCCATGACGAGGTCGTGAGGATGTTGCTGGTCGACGATACCCTGGCCGTCGCAGACCTCGCCGCTCGCCAGCAGATCCGGGTAGCCGCAGCCGCCGATGGTGAGCGGCTCGAGGCTCATCATGCCGCGGATCGCCAGCGTGCCGGCGCCGAGACTTCGGCGAGCGTGGCCCATGATCCAATTGACGCTGCCGAATTGCGATGAGCCACGCGGTTTCTCATCGCGAAGGTATTGAACGAATCCAAGGCCATGGAGCATGGTGTCCCAGCCGCCGAGCGTCGGGCCATGAACGGCGACCATTGGT
>DATKDY010000119.1:0-3319 GCA_035512515.1 Vicinamibacterales bacterium | reverse complement strand
TCAAGCGGATGCTCGTTCCGACGGATTTCAGTCCGGCGTCGGACATCGCGTTCACGTACGCCATCGATATGGCCGCGCGGGAGGGCAGCACGATTCATCTGCTGCACGTCATCGACGAGGCCAGCTTCGCAACCGCCTACCCCGACGGGTTCTACGTGGAACTGCCTGGTCTGCGCGCCCAGTTGTTCGATGAAGCCAATGGCCGGCTGACCGAGATGCTTGCCCGATGCACTGCAGCCGGCGTCGAGGCGACGACCGAAGTTGCGGTGGGTCGTGTCGCACGGGTCATCGCGCAGAGCGCGACGAACCGTGGGACGGATCTGATTGTCATCGGCACCCACGGACGGGGTGGCTTTGCGCACTTGGTGCTCGGCAGCGTGACCGAGCGCGTCATCCGGATGGCGCCGTGCGCGGTGCTGACGGTGCGGGATACGTCGCGCATTGCCAATGCGATCGCAGCGGAAGCCGGCACCCAGCGACATGCGGACGCATCCTCGTGATCCGATCAGGGTTTCGTCAACGTCCTCAGATACGCGATGACGGCTTCCAGCTCTTCCTTGGACAGCTTCGTGTACTCGGGCATGAGCGGCTTGCGCGTCGATTTCGCTTTCTCGGCCATGACGCGCGGCGAGATCATCCACTGCCGGAGGTCCTCCTCGCTCAGCCGGCCGGCGTTGTCGAGCGGGCCTTTAGGGTTGCCTTTGCCGGCGACGGAATGGCACATGGAACACTTCTGGGCGGCGTAAACCTTCGCGCCTCGGGCGATCGCCGCCTGATCCTGGGTCGCGACACCAGCCGACATCAGCATCAACATCATCAATCCGCACACGGTGTGACGCACATGGTCCTCCTGCTGAAACATCTGGCACAGCGATGCCATGCCACACCGATTATGACTTATGACGCGATGATGCCGCCGCCGTTGCCGTCTCGCAGAATATCGATGGGGCATTTCCCGCGCGGTGCGAAAGATTTCCAGTTGAGGCGCGCGCAGAACTCTCCTATGCTACCGGCACCGTATGACGGACCGCGCGCGGAACGCCCGTTATACCAACTGGATCTCGGCGGTTGGCGTAGTCAGCACCACAGTAAGCGCGATCCTGTTCATCGTCTTTCTCGTTCTCGACCTCGCCGGATTTCAGAGCAATCCCTATCTGGGGATCATCTCCTTCCTGTTGCTGCCGGCGGTCTTCGTTTTCGGGCTGCTGCTGATTCCGCTTGGACTCTGGCGACAACGGCGGCACGCGGCGCGCTTCGGGGTGACGCCGTCGATCTGGCCTACGATCGACTTCTCGCATCGGCGCGTGCGAATCATGGCGATTGTCGTGCTCGCCCTCACGGGAGTCAACGTGGCCATTGTCGCGGCGGCGTCGTTCAAGACCGTCGAGTACGTCGACTCGACTGATTTTTGCACCGGCGCGTGTCATACACCGATGCAGCCCGAGGCGATCGCTCATCAACGGGCGGTTCACGCGAGCATCTCTTGCGCATCGTGTCACGTGGGGCCTGGTCCCGAGGGTTTCGTCCAGGCGAAACTCGGGGGTGTCCGGCGGCTTGCGGCCGTCATCACGGGCGATTACGCCGGTCCCATACCCGTGCCCGTGCATGACCTGCCCTCAGCGGTGGGGACGTGCACGTCGTGCCATAACCCCGAGCGCTATGTTGGCGAACGATTGCGCCAGATCACGTATTTCTCGGACGACGAGGACACGACCGAACAGGTGACGACGCTGATCCTGCAGGTCGGCGGCGGCGGATACGAAGGCGGCGGTCCGCACGGCATTCACTGGCACGCCAGCCCGCAGAGACGCATCGAGTACGTCGCGACCGACGACTCGCGCACGACGATCCCGTGGGTGCGCGTGACCGATGCGCGGGGCACGCGCGAGTACACGGCCGAGGGTGCGACCGCCGAGCAGGTCGCCGGCGGCCAGCGGCGCGTCATGGACTGCACCGATTGCCACAATCGGGTCGGCCATCCCCTCGCCGCGACGGTCGACCGCGCTGTGGACGAGGCGCTCGCATCGGGCGGCATGCCCAGGCTGCCGTTCGTGCGTCGCGAGGCGATCGCGGCGGCGGGCGCCGAGTATCCCAGCAGCGCCGCGGCCGGCGAGGCCATTGCAGAGAAGCTCAACGCGTTCTATGGGACGCAACGCCTCGACGATGCGCGCGTCGCGCAGGCGGTGGCGGCGACCCAGCGCGTGTATTCGAGCAACGTGTTTCCTGCGATGAATGTGACGTGGGGAACCTACCCCAGCCACATCGGCCACACGGATGCCCCGGGCTGCTTCCGGTGCCATGACGAGCGCACCACGCCGGCCGGGCGCACGATCACTCAAGACTGTGAGGCCTGTCATCACATGCAATAACTCGAGAAGAGGACGGTCTGGCATGCACTCGTTCGTATTGTTGGTGAGCGCGGCGTTGTGGATCGCGGTGTTTGCCGTCCGCGGCGTTGCACTTTCATCCCCTCCAGAAATGCTCGCGCCTCCTCAACAGGCGATCCCGGAGCAGGTGCCCCCCCCTCCCGAAGTGACCCAGCAGGGAGGCGGGTACGCTGGCGCCGACACGTGCCTCCTGTGTCATGACGACCGTTCGGTGCGCGACAGCGCGCACGGCCGCGTCGTCGACGCGCGGACGCCGATGGCCAAACTGGGCTGCGAGTCCTGTCACGGACCCGGAAAAGCGCACGCCGACGCTGGCGGCGATCCCGAATTGATGCGCGCCTTCCGGGAAATGTCCCCCGATGAGACGAGCAGCACGTGCACAACCTGTCACAACCGCGCCGACCACGGCATGTGGGAGGGCAGCTCCCACCAGGCGCGCAATCTGACGTGTACGACGTGCCACAGCGTGCACGCGCCCAAGTCCGAGAGCGCCCAACTCGTCAAGGCGACACCGATGCAGCTCTGCGCCGACTGCCACCGCGACAAGGTGGCCAAGGTCGATCGCTCGGGCCACATGCCGGTCCGGGAAGGCAAGATGACCTGCGCGACGTGCCACAACCCGCACGGTTCGGCGAATGTGCGGCTGCTGAGGGCGGGGTTTTCGGTGGCCGAGGCCTGCACGAGCTGTCATGCCGACAAACGCGGACCGTTCTTGTTCGAGCACGCGCCGGTGCGTGAGAACTGCGCGACGTGTCACGATCCGCACGGCTCGGCCAACGAGCGGATGCTGGTGCACAAGCAACCGTTCATGTGCCAGCGGTGCCACTCCCACCAACGGCATCCGGGCACGCTCTACGACAACCGTGTCGTGGGGACGAGCAACCGCATCTTCGCGCGCTCCTGCGTGACGTGCCATTCCCAGGTTCACGGGA
>DATKDY010000118.1:0-3785 GCA_035512515.1 Vicinamibacterales bacterium | reverse complement strand
GCGCGAACCCGCGGGCCCGGCGTTCGAATCCGGACAGGGTGCGCCCGGAACCGAACAGGGCTCCGAGCGGCCGGTGCGGTGAAGCCTCGCGTCCTCAATGATTTGCCGATGCCGCGCGGTGGCCGCCGAATTGTAAGGACCGCTCGTCATGCGTCACGACGTCTGGTACGCCGTTCGAAACCTCCGCCGCCATCCGCTCCTCGCCGTGGTGGCTGCGCTCACGCTCGGGATCGGGATCGGCGGCGCGACGGCGGTGTTCAGCGTCGTCGATGCCGTCCTTCTGCGCCCGCTGCCCTTTCCAGAACCCGATCGGCTCGTGCGGCTCTACGAGGTCACGCCCGACGGCGCACCGTTCTCGATCTCGCCGACGACCTTTCTCGATCTCGCCGACTCCGGCACGACACTCGAGCGGATTGCCGCCTATCGCGAGACGGGAACGATGATGGTGCTCGAAACCGAGGCGGAGCCGCAACGGATCGCCGTCGTAGCGGTCAGCGCCTCATTCACCGACGTGCTGAAGGTGTCGCCGGCCATCGGGAGGTTCTTCGGCGCGGACGACGACCGCCCCCGGACGGCGGCGCGTGCGGTCGTGCTCAGCGATACGCTGTGGCGCAGCCGGTTCGGCGCAGATCGATCCGTGCTCGGCAAAACCGTCCGTCTCGACGGCGAGTCATTCACGATCGTCGGCGTCATGCCGCACGGGTTCGATTTTCCTGGCGGCATGGACGCGTGGGTACCTCTCAGGGCCGATCCGCAGACGGATCGCGACGACAAAAATCTGGGGGCAATCGGCCGGCTGGCGCCCGGCATGTCGCTGGCCGCCCTGCGCAGCGAACTGCGAGTGTTCGGCGCACGGCTCTCCGACGAGTACCCGGCCGCGAATCGCGGGTGGAGCTTCGGTGCGACGTCATTCGACGAGTGGCTCGTCACGCCTCGCTTCCGGGATGCCGTGTGGGTGCTCTTCGCCGCCGTCGGCGTCCTGCTGCTGCTCGCGTGCGCGAACGTCGCGAACCTCCTGGTCGCGCACGGCGCCGCCCGAGAAGCCGAGCTGCGAATCCGTGCGGCGCTTGGGGCCGGCCGGAGCCGGATCGTTCAACAGCTGCTGATCGAATCCGGGGTGCTCGGCGTGCTGGGCACGATGGCGGGCCTGTTCGTGGCAGCCTGGTCGATCGCGGGCGTCCACGCGCTCGGCGGCGATCGTCTGCCTCGCCTCGACGAGGTGGGCGTCGACGCGGTCGTCCTCGCATTTGCCGGCGTGGCGGGCATGGTGAGCTGCGTGGTCGCCGGCGTCGCGCCGGCGTTCCACGCATCGCGCATCGACCTGCGCACGGGGCTCGAGTCGGGTGCGCGCCATACCGGCGGCGGGCGCATGCTGCGGCATACCCTGGTAGTCGTCGAAGTGGCTCTGGCGCTGCTGCTACTGGTGGGGGCTGGTCTGCTCGCCAACAGCTTCGTGCGCCTCCTGCGCAACGACGCGGGATTCGACCCTGCCGGCGTGCTGGCCATGACGATCGACGTGCCGGCGTCGCGTGGTGCGGACGATCGCCCGGCCCGCTTCTACGGCGAGCTGCTCGAGCAGGTGCGCACACTCCCCGGCGTCACGAGCGCCGGCGCCAGCTCGACGAGCCCGTTTCGGCAGTTCGGGTTCAGCAACAACGTGACACCCGAGGATCGCGCGGCATCGGCGCCGCCGAGCGGCCTCGTCCAGGCGGGATGGCGCAGCGTGACACCCGGCTTCTTCGAAACACTGGGTGTGCCCATCGTCGCGGGCCGCGCGTTCGACGAGCGCGACCGGGACGAGACCGAGCGCGTGGTCGTGGTGAGCCAGTCGCTCGCGCGGCAGCTCTGGCCGGACGGACACGCAGTCGGCAGGCGTGTGTACTGGGGCGGGACGACGGGGCGGACACGAACGGTCGTCGGCGTGACTGCCGACTTCCAGGACGTGCAGCTCGGCGCGGCCGCCGGGCCGGTGCTGTTCGTACCGCATGCGCAGGTCGATCTGCCGACCATGACCGTGCTCGTCCGCACGCCGCTCGACCCTGGATCGATCGCACCCGCGCTGCGCGATGTGGTGCGCGCGATGGACGCGGCGCTGCCGCCGCCCGACGTGCAGGCAGTGGCGGCCAGCCGCTCGGCGGCCGCCGCGGGGCCGCGTTTCAATACGGCGCTGCTCGGCGCATTCGCATGCCTCGCGTTCGTCCTGGCCGTCACTGGCGTGTATGCGATGCTGGCGTTCACGGCCATCGAACGCCGCCGTGAGCTCGCCGTCAGAATGGCGCTCGGCGCGAGCGGCCACGAAATCGTCCGCCTGCTTCTCACACGCGGCCTTGCGCTGACGGGCACGGGCACCGTCCTCGGCCTGGCGCTGGCCGTCGCGCTCACGCGAGCCCTTCAATCGATGCTCTTCGAGGTCGCGCCTACCGACCTGTGGACGTTCCTGTCGGCGTCGCTGGCACTGCTCGCCGCGGCCACGATCGCGTGCTACCTGCCCGCGCGTCGGGCCGCCCGGGTGGATCCGCTGAGCGTGCTCTCGGGCCGCTGATGCACACCGGAGCTGTTTCCACGGACATTCTGGACTTTGGCGCGCGAGTTGTCGTCACGCAGTCGGTCTGGCCGCTCGCCGGCGGACGCTCTGCATCTTCGCGAGGAGTTGAGCGGTGCATCCGAACGGCGGATGATCGTCCGCATGACACGCAGGGCCCGCCCGCAGCAACGCTATGACCACCGGCTCCGGAATCTCGTCCGCCGGACCGGGGACCTGACCCTCGCGACGGATCTCGGCGTCCCTCGCTCAACCGCCCGTGGGTGGCTCCACAGGGGGCCCACGGTCGTCGTCAGTCTGGACGGGACACCCCGGAGCGAGGTGGACCTCCACCAGGAGATCCGGCAGCTGCGGCGACGCGTCCAGAAGCTCAGGGCATTGTTGCGGCTGGTGCTGACGCTGCTGGATGGGACGGAGCTGTCCCCACGGACACTCCGCACTTTGTTGCGCGAGTTGTCGTCCAGCGCGCAACGGCGTCCCGCATCGTCCTTGAACACTTGAGCGGCGTGAGCGCACGGCCGATGATCATCCGTATGGCGACCACGGCCCGCCCGCAGCAACGGTATGATCATTGGCTCCGGAATCTCGTCCAACGCACTGGTGACCTGGCCCCATTGCGGTGGATCTTGGTGTCCCGCGCTCGACGGCGCCTGGATGGCTGCGCGCGGCGCCGACGGTCGTCGTGAGTCTGGATGTGGCCAATCGCGCGGAGCCGAAACTCCGAGAGGAGATCCTGAAGCTACCGCAACGCGTCGAGAAGCTCGCGGCATTGCTCCGCCTGGCGCTGGCTGTCCCTACCAGAAACTCGATTGGCGCCGTGAAGATCGTGCCGGTGCGGGTTTCAAGGTCGCCAAAGCGCCCCCCCAGAACGTCGAATTGTAGAATACGCCATTGCCAGAGACTGATGCCGGTCCTCGGACTGGATGACACCCACCCCCCAACTCTCGGCCGGCATGAGCTCGCGGCCGGAGAAGAACCGCATTGACATCGCGAGCACGCAAAGGGCAAGAAAAGGGCAAACTCCCCGTTGAGGACGTCCGTGTGGAGAGCGAAGGGTCGACGATTGTGCGAGAAAACAAGTGTCTGCGCCGCGACCTTCTGGTTCATGGCCAGAAATACCGAGACAAAGCAATCCTCGCGAGTGGCTCTCGTAAGCGATTGATTTTAGGGGAGTTGGTGCGCCCAGCACGACTCGAACGTGCGACCTCCTGGTTCGTAGCCGGAAAAAGAAGCGTTAGCCGCC
>DATKDY010000117.1:0-3288 GCA_035512515.1 Vicinamibacterales bacterium | reverse complement strand
CCCCGCACGAGCTCGTACTTGTTCCCGTCGTCAGGCAGGCTGTGGAGCTCCTGCAAGGTCCAGCGCTTGACCGCGTTCGGCATGGCCATGATGGATCCTTCCTCGGGAAATGAGACGTTCGCATGCGCCGAGGATCGCGGCCCTGGCCACCTGGAGTGTCACCGCTTCATCCCGCATCGGCACGTTCCAATGCGTAGGTGGCCGGACTCCTTCGAGGCTACCCTCGGCGATTGGGCCGAGTCAAGCGCGGACCTCCTCCTGCGCCTGCGGTGCCTAGGCGGATCCCGCCTTCCGCTCGGCTACCGCCAGAGCTTGCCGCGCACTGGATCAGAATCGCCACGAAGTGAAGTCTATCCGGGTCGCGAAGCCAGTGTCCGCCTTCTGCGCCGCCGGGTCTTGCTGAGCAAACCGGCGCCGCTCATGTTCGCTCGCCCCGGCCGTCTCCCATTTACCGATGAGGACTCCAATGTACGCCCGCCCCGTTGTCGCTGTCGCCGCCGCGCTGTTGATGGGGTGCACCGCTGCCCAGCCTGAAGCCGCCGAGAACACCGACGCCGATGTCGCCGCGCTCGACTCGCGCCGCGACGAGATCGAGCAGCTGGCGGTGGCAGGCGATCCCGAAGCGTTCCTCGGGCTGTGGACCCCCGATGTGTACGTGCGCGAGCCGGGTACTGCCGTGGATGGCGAGCAGTTCGCCACGTACCTCCGGGACTTCTTCGCCTCCGGCAGGATCCTCTCGCTGGAGATTCGCGCCGACAAGGTCCACGTCCACGGCAACGCCGCCTACGAGTTCGGGCAGTACGACGAGCGCGCCGTCGCCGGCACCGATACGCTGACCCTCGCGAATCATTACGCCATGCGGTGGGAGCGCGGCGACGACGGCACGTGGCGCATCGATCACCTCGTCGCTGGCTCGCGCGCCGCGCCGTGATCGACGGTCAACGCCTTCGAGATGGGTCAGAGCCGACCCGAACGGAGGTTACTGGAGGTAGTCGATCGCCATGGTGACCTGCTGTCAGTGCGAAGGCATCGAGCGAAAGTTCGGACGCACGACCGCCGAGAAGGAGCTCCGTCGGTTTCGTCGCAGCGGCCCGATTCCAACGACGCGCACGCTGCTCGGGGCCTTGCGCGCGCAGGGGATCGACGGTGCGTCGGTGCTCGACATTGGCGGTGGAATCGGCGCCGTTCACCACGTGCTGCTCGACGCGGGGGCCAGCGATGCCGTGCACATCGACGTGTCGCCTGACTATCTGGAGCTGTCGCGCGACGAGAGCATTCGGCTGCGGCATGACGACCGTGTCCAGTTCGTACGGGGTGACTACGTGCAGCTCGCGCCTACCACGTCACCGGCCGATGTCGTGACGCTGGACCGGGTCATCTGCTGCTACCCGGACATGGAGCAGCTCGTGTCTGCCTCGGCCGGCAAGGCGCGACGGCTCTACGGAGCCGTCTATCCGCGAGAGGCGTGGTGGGTGCGCGCGGCGCTGTCGCTGACCAACGCCTTCATGCGACTTCGCCGCACCGAGTTCCGCGTATTCCTCCACTCCCCCGCCGCGATCGACACGATGCTCCGTCAGAGCGGCCTCGAGCCGCGGACTCTCGAACGGACATTCTTCTGGGAGATCGCGGTCTACGCTCGTCCCGGCACGTGACCGCTCGGCACGGAACCGAGATGAGAAGTGCTACGGCACGTCCATTCTCCTGAGCCGCCGCACCGACAGCGGGAAGAACCCCACGAACACCAGCACGCACAGCCCGATCGCCACGCCGAGCCCCAGGTCCTCCGCGTCGGAGAACCGCCGCGGATCCAGCCCGTGCATCAGTGACATCGCGTAATACCGAATGCTCAGCAGCCTGACGCCGGTGCGGACGATCGTCGTCGCGCCGGCGTCACTGCCGTCGCGTCGTCAGGCGATGCATCGACCGGCGTCTCCGGAGTGGCAGTGGTTCCGCCAGTTAGGTGCCGAATCCAGAAGTCCGCCGTGAGGGAAAGTCTGCCTGTGTGTCCGGGCGCGCACAATAGAAGGCGAAGCGAGTCGTCACGTTCATGCACAAACGTGGCGCGCGCTTACGAGCTGGGCTGAGGCGGCGCGATCGCCCCAAGTTTACGGTGCGACATTGCGTCCGCCTGCGCCGGGTCCCAGAATCCATGGCGAAGGGTTGCCCACTGTTTCCGGTCCACGCCTCAGAATCGAGAGACTCCGATGAAAACCCGATTTCTCGCGCTCGCACTGGTCGTGCCCGCTGCCCTGGCCGCGCAGCAGCCCGCCGCGCCGTCCGCCAATCCGATCACCGACGTGTTTCGCGGCCGGACGATGACGCTCCACCGCAACCTGGCGCAGGCGTTCGATTCGATCCCCGCCGACAAGTTCGGCTACAAGCCGACGCCGGCGCAGCAGTCGGTCGGATACATCGCGCAGCACCTGGTGAACGACAATTACCTGTTCTGCAACGCCTTCGGCGACATGAAGGCCACGCGTCCGGCAAAGGAGGCGGAGACGGCGGATTCCGTGAAGGCAGGGTGGCCGAAGGATACGCTCGTAGCGCAGCTAAAGGCGTCGTTCGATTTCTGCGAGCGCGCGTTCGCACAGCTGACCGATGCGAGCCTCGCGGAACAGGTACCGCTCACCTTCCGCGGACGGACGCGCGACGTGACTCGCGCCTCGATGGCCCTCGGCCACGCGATGGACATGGCGGACCATTACAGCCAGCTCGCGAACTATATGCGCCTGAACGGCATGTTGCCGCCGACGGCACTGCCGCGGCCTGGGCGCAACCAGAACTAGTTGCTGCACTCGCGAGGGCGCCGGCGGTTTCCGCTGCCGGCGCCTCACGGACGCCGAGATTACCTAACTCTCCGAAAAGAGCGCCGCGAGCTCGATCAGCAACGGTGCGCTCGCGCCAACTGGCGACCACGACAGGGTCTCCGTCTCCGTGACGTCAGGGCGACCCGCGGCCACCACCGTGATGGTCCGTCGGTCCGGATCCACCATCCAGTACTCCGCGACACCCGCATCGGTGTACAGCTCGCGCTTCTGCTGCCGATCACGGCGCCGCGTGCTCGGCGAGAGAATTTCGACGATCAGGATCGGAAGGGGTGCCCCATCCCAGTCGGCACCGGGCGCGACGGGCCGCACCATGAGATCCGGCTCGACCTCCGATCCTTCGAACCGGAGCACCGCGCGCGGATGATAGACGAGGCCCAAGCCGTGGGCGGCAACATACGGCACCAGGATCTGCGTCAGCCGTGCGCCAATCGTCTCGTGATCGTACGTCGGCGGCGGCGTC
>DATKDY010000116.1:0-3720 GCA_035512515.1 Vicinamibacterales bacterium | reverse complement strand
CTGCACGCACTCGCCGCACGCGACGCAGGTTGAATTGCCCATCGCGTCATCGAGGTCGAACACAATCTTCGACCTGCCGCCGCGGAAGGCGTAGCCGATGACGTCGTTCACCTGTTCCTCGCGGCAGGCGCGGACACAGCGCGTGCACTGGATGCAAGCGTCCAGGTGGACCGCGATGGCGGGGTGCGAGAGATCCTCGACCGGCTGCGGACGGGCGCCGAAACGCGGTTTGCCAACGCCCATTTTCAGGGCCCAGTACTCGAGCTCGGAGTGGCGCGTGTAGGACGTCTCCGGAACGTCCGACAACAACAGCTCGATCGTCATCTTCTGACTGACCACGGCACGTGCGCTGTTGGTCGTGACCTCCATCCCGTCCTTCGGATACCGGCAGCACGACGGCGCCAGCACGCGTTCGCCGTTGATCTCGACCATGCAGGCGCGGCAGTTTCCGTCCGGGCGCATGCCCGCCATGTAGCAGAGGCGGGGAATCTCGACGCCGGCGTCATCGGCAATCTCGAGGATGGTGCGATCGGCCGGCGCCACAACCACACGCCCGTTGAGCGTGAACTCGACCATCGAGGCAGTGAGGTTCTGATGCATCAATCCACCTCCTGCGGGAAATACTTCAGCACGGAGAGCATGGGGTTTGGTGCGGCCTGCCCGAGACCACAGATCGATGCATCCATCATTGCCTGCGACAGCTCCTGGAGCAGCGGCTGGTCCCACTGCCGCTCGCCCATGAGGTGCAGCGCCTTCTCCGTGCCGACGCGGCACGGGGTGCACTGCCCGCACGACTCGTCCGCGAAGAATTTCATGACGTTGCGCGCGGCCGCGGCCGCGGTGTCCTTGTCGGACAAGACGACGATGGCCGCGGAGCCGATGAAGCAGCCGTACGGCGTGAGAGTGTCGAAGTCGAGCGGGAGGTTGGCCATCGAGGCGGGCAGGATGCCGCCGGACGCCCCGCCAGGGAGGTAGCCATAGAGGGTGTGCCCGTCGAGCATGCCGCCGCAGTACTCGTCAATCAGCTCCTGAAGCGTGATGCCGGCGGGCGCGACGTGCACTCCGGGTGTCTTGACACGCCCGCTCACGGAAAACGAGCGCAGCCCCTTGCGGCCGTGCCGCCCGTGACCGGCAAACCAGGCTGGCCCCTTCTCGACGATCTCGCGCACCCAGTGCACCGTTTCCATGTTGTGCTCGAGCGTCGGCCGGTCGAACAGGCCGACCTGCGCAACATACGGCGGACGGAGCCGAGGCTCACCGCGCTTGCCCTCGATCGACTCGATCATCGCGGATTCCTCGCCGCAGATGTAGGCGCCGGCGCCGCGCCGGAGATGAAACGCGGGGATCGCACACGGCGGGTCCGCCTGCAGCGCGGCGAGCTCGCGTTCGAGGAGGGCACGACAGCCGTGATACTCGTCGCGCAGGTAGATGTAGACGGCGTCGATGCCAACGGCCCACGCGGCGACGATGGCGCCTTCGAGGAAGCGGTGGGGATCGCGCTCGAGGTAGTAGCGGTCCTTGAACGTGCCCGGCTCGCCCTCGTCGATGTTGATCGCCATCAGACGCGGGGCAGGTTCCGCGGCCACGATCTTCCACTTGCGACCGGCGGGGAACCCGGCGCCGCCCAGGCCGCGCAGGCCCGAATCCTCCATCGACGCGATCACCTCGGCCGCGGTTCGTTCGCCCTTCACGCACGAGGCCGCCAGCGCGTAGCCACCAGCGGCGCGATACGCCGCATAGTCGAGATGGCCAGGCGTGACGACAGGATCCGATTCAGGGTGCGTGACCGCGCCTTCCTGGACACGTGTGGCGACCTTCCCAGCCGTCGCGTGTGGCACCGGGTTCTGGCCGACTACGGCGACCGGTGCGGTTTCGCAGCGGCCGACGCACGGCGCGTGGAGTACGCGGACGCCGGCGCCCAGCATGCCGGGCAGCGCATTCAGCAGCGCGTGGGACCCCGCTAGTTCGCACGCGATCGAATCGCAAACGCGAACGGTGATCCTGGGCGGCGCGGCCTCCCCGTCCTTGACGACATCGAAGTGGTGATAGAACGTCGCCACTTCGTAAACCTCGGCCATGGCCATCTTCATCTCGGCGGCGAGCGCGACCAGATGTGCCGCCGACAAGCAGCCGAAGCGATCCTGGATTCTGTGCAGGTGCTCGATCAGCAGATCGCGCCGTCGAGGCGCCTCTCCGAGCAAGGCGACGACGTCCTCGCGCGCCCGCGGATCGACCGCGCGGCCCTTGGGCGTCCCGCGTACGCGCGAACGCCTTGCGCCGGGCGTCTTCCGGGTGGCCGGACCGGGGGTGTCAGGCGAGGAACGAGGACTCATCGGTAGACCAGTCGCGTCTGAAGGGAATGCTATCATCGCTAATGAGTTGCCTTCCGGGCCGGGGCCACGATGCACGTTGAATTCCTGGGGATTCCTCGCGAACGGGCCGGTCTCTCCGAGCTGGAGCTCGAGGCCGGGACGCTCGGTCAGGCCCTCGATGCGCTAGCCGCGCGGTTCCCCCGACTGGGCGAGCTGGTCACCGCAGGACGCCTGCACCCGTCGCTGGCCGTCAGTTTGAACACCAACGAGTTCATCAGCGACCCGGCGACCCCGCTGGCCAGGGAGGATCGCCTGCTGATCCTTTCCGCCGACGCCGGAGGTTGAGGGCGCCATGCCCTTCGGTTATCACGGCTGCTATCTCCGTATCGACGTCTCGCGCGGCTTTGTAGAGCGGGTCCCGATCGCTGACGCCGTCCTGCGGCGGTACCTCGGCGGCAGCGGCCTTGGTGTGCGTCTCCTGCTCGACGAAGGCGGGGCGACGGCCGATCCCTTTTCGCCGGAAGCCCCGCTTGTTTTCGCGTTCAGCCCGCTGGTCGGCAGCCCGCTCACTACGTCCGCGAAGTTTGCGGTCGTCAATCGCAGTCCTCTGACCGAGCGGTGCAACGACTCGCTCGCGAGCAGCGGCTTTGCGCTGGCCGGCAAGCAGTCCGGCTGCGACGCGCTCGTCATCGTCGGCCGCGCGCGCACGCCGTCGGTGCTGGTCCTGGACGATGGCGAGGTTCGCCTCGAGCCGGCCGGAGAGCTTGTCGACGACACCTGCCGCGTCACCGAAGAGACGCTGCGACGTCGGCTTGGCGCCGATTACCGCATCGCGTCGGTCGGCCCCGCCGGGATGCGCGGCGTACGTTACGCGACCATCTCCCATGACGGGCGGCACGCGGGCCGGGGAGGGAGCGGGGCGATTCTGGGCAGCAAGAACGTCAAGGCCCTTGCCGTGCGCGGCACCGCACGTTGCGAGTGGGCGCATCCGCGGGCGCTCACCGAGTTGAGTCGCGAACTGGCGAAGCGATCGCTCGGGCCGGACACGGCAAAGTATCGCGAGTTGGGAACAGCGACCAACGTGAAGACGTTCAATCGTTTTGGCACGTTGCCCACTCGCAACTTCCAACGCGGGACGTTCGAGCATGCGGCGAGCCTGGCTCCTGATCGACTCCGCGTCGAGCACGCGCACGCGCGAGAAAGCTGTGTCGCGTGCACCATCGGCTGCGAGCACATCTACGCCGGCACACGAGTGGAATACGAGAGCCTGTTCGCTCTTGGCTCGCTGTGCGGGGTGGGAGACGGTGACGCCGTCCTTCGGGCGATACAGCGCTGCGACGAGATCGGCATCGACACCATCAGCGCCGGCGGCACCATCGCGTTTGCGATGGAGTGCGTCGAGCGCGGC
>DATKDY010000115.1:0-3313 GCA_035512515.1 Vicinamibacterales bacterium | reverse complement strand
AAACGCACCCGCGACCGGCAGCCCACGATGTGGGTCGCGACCACGGATCTGCCGACCGCGGCCAGTCATCCGTTCTACGCCCGCCTGAATCGGCTGCTCTCGGAGCAGCGGTTCGACGACTTCGTCGAGCAGGCGTGCGCGACCTTCTACGCCGAGACGATGGGCCGCCCGGGCCTGCCACCGGGCATCTATTTCCGGCTGCTGTTCGTGGGCTACTTTGAAGGGCTCGACTCGGAGCGCGGGATCGCGTGGCGGGCCGCCGACTCGCTCACGCTGCGCGACTTCCTGGGCTTGGCCCTGGACGAGGCACCGCCCGATCACTCGACGATCTCCCGGACGCGGCGATTGATGGACCTCGAGACGCATCGCGCCGTCTTCAGCTGGATCCTCGAGCGCCTCGCCAGCGTGGGGCTGGTGAAGGGCAAGACGATCGGGATTGATGCGACGACGCTGGAAGCGAATGCCGCCTTGCGGACCATCGTCCACCGCGACACGGGCGAGAGCTATCAGGAGTTTCTGACGAAGCTGGCCGAGGCGTCGGGCATCAAGACGCCGATGCGCGCGGCGTTGGCGCGGCTGGATCGCAAGCGCAAGAAGAAGGGCTCGAACGACGACTGGAAGAACCCGCATGATCCCGACGCGAAGATTACGAAGATGAAGGACGGTCGGACGCACTTCGCCCACAAGGCGGAGCACGCCGTCGATCTGAAGACGGGGGCGATCCTGACGGTGACGGTACAGCCCGCGAACCAGGGCGACACCACCTCGCTGGATCAGACACTGGCTGGCGCGGTCGACCATCTGCTTGATCTGAAGCAGACCACCGACCAGGCGATCACGACGGCCGAGGAGGTCGTCACCGACAAGGGCTATCACAGCCGTCGAAAGATTCGGGAACTGACCGAGGCGGGATTTCGCACCTACATCAGTGAGCCGGATCGGCCCCGGCAATCTTGGCGGGGACAGCGGGCCGAACGCGATGCGGTGTACCGGAATCGCCGCCGTATTCGAGGCGCGCGTGGGAAACGCCTGCTCCGCAAGCGCGGGGAACTCCTCGAACGGCCGGCGGCCCACCTGTATGAGACGGGCGGGATGCGACGTACGCATCTGCGTGGTCACGCCAACATTCTCAAGCGGCTCCTGGTCCATGCCGGCGCCTGCAATCTCGGCCTCTGGATGCGGACGACGTTCGGCGTCGGCACGCCGCGCGGCCTCCAGGGCCGTGTCGCGGTCCTGCTCGCCGTCCTACACACGCGTTGGCGATACCTGTCGAGCCGCCTGAGCGCCTTCGTCACCGCTTACGACCGCCATCGCGCGACGAACCTCGTCAGCAGCTCACGCGCGCTTGCGCGCTGCGCGTTACCGGAAATCGGCACTTGTACCACGGGCTGCCAGTGAAGCTGCGCCTCAAACCGTCGAGTGAAGAGCGCGGGTTGGTGGTTTGAGGCGCAGCTTCACTGGTAATAAGAGCGTTGGCGCCGATGTCCGCGACATCGGCGCACCCCGCGTGGAGTAGCATCGGACGACTTCTTCGCCAAAAGGAGGCGCCGATGCCCAACGTGCACGAGCTTATTCGCGACCATGTGACCCTGTCTATCCGCTGCCTCGATCGGCTCTATCTGCATGCCTACATGCCGAAGCTGCAAACCTCGGGCGGTCTCTGCTACTTCCTTCGGGATCACTTGGGGCATCCGATTCCCTCGCCAGCGCTGTTCACACCCATCCACGATCGGTTCATCGCGGCCATCAAGGCCTACGCGACGACGCACGACGTGCCGCTGATCGCGTTCGAGCGGGGTCAACGGAAAGACGACGTGGTGGCCGCGCATCGCGCGCGCCGGCCGATGGCCGACGGGGTGGTCGTGATCGGCGTGGCGCAAGAAAAGATGCGGGCCTTCAAGGCCCAGAAGCGGTCCGGCCCGCAGGGCGGCGTCACCTTCGACTTCTCGCGGCAATCGGTCGCCGTCAATCATTACTACTTCTACGTCCAGGATCCCGAGTGGGGCCCGGCCTTTCTCAAGCTGGGGACCTATCTGCCGTATCCGATCAAGCTCTGCCTGAACGGGCACGAGTGGGTGAAACAGCAGCTCCGGCGCGCCCACGTCGCCTTTGAGAGCCTCGACAACGGGTTTCTCGCGTGCGCCGACCCGGCGCGCCTGCAAGCGATCTGCGATCAGCTCGGGCCGGCCGACGTGCAGGCGTTTTTCGATCGCTGGACCGCCCGGGTGCCGTCGCCCCTGACGGCGGCCGACCAGGCGGCGGGCTATACCCATCGGCTCGCGCTCCAACAAGTCGAGGTCAGTCTGACTCAGGTGTTTGCTCGGCCGGTGCAGGGCCGACATTTCTTTGAAGCAGTCATCCGCGAGAATCTGGATCTCGGGCGCCCGGATCGGGTCGGGTTGCTCTTTCCGCTTCGCATCACGCGCACCACGCCGCCGCCCGCCTGGGGGTATCGCACCCGGGTGATCACCGATGGGGTCGAGCCCAGTCTCCATGTCGAGTACAAGTCGTCGCACGTCAAGCAGTACTTCAAGGAGCAGCGCGCGTTGCGCACCGAAACCACCATCAACAACCCGAACGATTTCTATGTCGCCAAAGCGGTGCCGAATCTGTCGCACCTGCGCGATCTCGGCGACCAGGTCAATCGCAAACTCCTGGAGGTCGAGCGGGTCAGCCACCAGTGCGTCCTGACCCAGGACGCGCTCGATCGCCTCCAGCGGCCGACCGTCGAGGCGGGGCAACGCACATCAGCGCTGCGCTTCGGTGACCCGCGCGTGATGGCGCTCTTTCAAGCGATCACCGCCTTCACGCATCTGCCGCGTGGCTTCCGCAACCGGGACCTGCGCCCACAGGTCGAAGCGCTCCTCGGCCACGCGTACTCCACGGCGCAAATGACCTATGACCTGCGGCGCCTCCGCCTCAAAGGGGTGATCCACCGCATCCCGAAGACCCATCGGTACACCACCACCAGCTACGGCCTGAAGGTCGCCTTCTTCTCCGCGAAGCTCTATCTGCGCATCCTCCGGCCCGCGTGGACGGCCCTGCTGCCGGCCGACGACCCGCTGCCACGCCCGCTGCGAGCCGCGCTCGACCACCTGGACGCCGAGATCCGCAGAATCCATGAGGAGGCGCGCCTTGCGGCCTGAGAAACTTGCTTCAACCCCTACGCTCTTACCGTTAGAAGATGTCTAGAATGGGCGCACCGTGCGCTTGTTTCGTGTTCTGGCCGCTACGGCTCTGCTGCCGGCCGCCCTCGCCGCCCTTTCTCAGGACGCGCCGACGGTGCCCGCCGACCTCCGGCCGTGGCTCGTGC
>DATKDY010000114.1:0-2168 GCA_035512515.1 Vicinamibacterales bacterium | reverse complement strand
CGAAGCCATCGTCGTGGAATACGAGATGCTTCCCGCCGTCGTCGATCTCGAGCTGGCGATGACTGGCCAGCCGGCGGTCATCCACGCCGACTTTCCGAACAACCTGGCGGTGCCGCTGGTCCCGAGTGGGACCGGCGTGGCCGCGGATCTGTCGAGCGTGGACGATACCGCCATCAACGCCGCGTTTGCTGCGGCTGAAGTCGTGGTGTCGCAGCGGATGATCAATCAGCGACTCGTGCCCAACGCCATCGAGCCGCGCGGCGTCGTGGCGCACTACGAGCCCGGCAAGGCGTTCATGACGATCTGGTCCTCGACACAGAACCCGCACATCCTGAAGACGATGATCGCCGCCATGAATGGTCTGGGGCAGCATCAGGTGCGCGCCGTGGCGCCGGAGGTGGGCGGCGGCTTCGGCTGCAAGATCAACATCTACGGCGAAGAGTACGTCGCCTCGGCGATCTCCAAGCAGCTGGGGCTCCCCATCAAGTGGATTGAAGACCGGGCGGAAGCCTTCGTGGCGACCACCCATGGACGCGACATCCTCGCCTACGTAGACGTCGCGGCGCGGCGCGACGGCAAGGTGCTCGGATTGAAGATGCGCCTCATCGCCGACATCGGCGCCTACAACATGCTGCTCACCGCGGCCGTGCCGACACTGACCATGCTGATGGCCAACGGGACCTACGACATCCCGGCCATTCGGACCACGCTGACCGAGGTGTTCACGAACAAGACGCCCACCGATGCCTACCGTGGCGCGGGTCGGCCCGAAGCCACCTACTTCGTCGAGCG
The DNA here is from genome assembly GCA_035512515.1 of Vicinamibacterales bacterium. Lineage (GTDB taxonomy): Bacteria > Acidobacteriota > Vicinamibacteria > Vicinamibacterales > UBA2999 > JACCSI01. The sequence continues at coordinate 1,376 of DATKDY010000114.1, read as the reverse complement.
GGCGATGGACATGCTGGCCCGTGAGCTCGCCATGGATCCCTCGGAGCTTCGTCGGAAGAACTTCATCGCGTCCGATCGGTTTCCCTTCCAGACCCAGATGGGGGCGGTCTACGACTCGGGCAATTACGAGGCCGCGCTCGACCTCGCGCTCACGCGTGCCGACTGGGCGGGACTGAAAGCCACCCGTGACGCGGCACGCGCCGAAGGGCGGCTCGTCGGTCTGGGTCTGGCGATGTATGTCGAGGTGTGCGGCCTCGGCCCGTCTTCGTCACTGCCGACTGGCGGCTGGGAGCACTCGCAGGTCACCATCGAGCGCGACGGTCGCATCACCGCCACGACTGGTGCCTCCCCGCACGGACAAGGCAACGAGACGACGTTCGCGCAGTGCTCGCCGACCAGTTTGGCGTCCCGCTCGATCACGTCACCATTCAGCACGGCGACACCGCCATCGTGAAGCAGGGGATCGGCACCTTTGGCAGCCGGTCGCAGGCCGTCGGCGGCACCGCGCTGCACTTCGCTGGTGCCAAGGTCAAGACCAAGATGGCGCGATTTGCCGCGGAGCTGCTCGAAGCACATCCAGACGATCTGGTCTTCGAGAACGGCACCATTGCGGTGAAGGGGTCGCCGTCCTCGGCCAAGTCGTTCGCGGACGTAGCGTCGTTTGCCTACGTGCCGGTGCCGCTGCCGCCCGGACTCGAGCCCGGCCTGAGCGACGAGGCGTTCTTCGAACCGGCCAACAACACGTATCCGTTCGGCTGTCACATCGCGATGCTCGAGATCGATCGCGACACCCGTGAACCCAAACTGCTCAAACTCGTGGCCGTCGATGACGCGGGCCACTTGATCAACCCGCTCATCGTCGAAGGGCAGATTCACGGCGGGCTCGCGCAGGGCGTCGGTCAGGCCATGATCGAAGAAGCGGTCTACAGCGAGAACGGTCAGCTGGTGACTGGATCGTTCATGGACTACGCGATGCCGCGGGCCACCGATTTCCCGCGGTTCGAGCTCGACGCCACCGTGACGCCCACCCCGGTCAATCCGTTTGGTGCCAAAGGCGTGGGCGAAGCCGGCACTCTGGGATCGACGCCGTGCATCGTGAATGCGGCGGTCGACGCGTTGAGCACATTCGGCGTCACTCATATCGACATGATGCTGCGGCCCGAGAAGCTGTGGCGCGTCATCCAGGGGGGCGGCGCGTGATTCCGGCAGCATTCGACTATCAACGCGCGACGTCCGTCGAGGACGCGCTGGCCAAGCTCGCGGCGTCCAACGGCACGGCCAAGTTCATCGCCGGCGGCCACAGCCTGGTGCCGGCAATGAAGATGCGGCTTGCCCAGCCAGCCGTCCTCATCGACATCGCGCGGGTGCCGGCCCTC
>DATKDY010000113.1:0-22306 GCA_035512515.1 Vicinamibacterales bacterium | reverse complement strand
TTCACGATCGAGGGCCGGCAATGAGCGTAAGATTCCCGCACATGAGGAGCAGCAGATGACGTCACTCGCCCCAAGACACGTCGCGCTTGCCGTAATGCTCGCCGCCACGACGTGGGCGTCGCCCGCGGCCCAGATCCGGAGGCTCCAGCCCGAGGACTACGGTCGCTGGGAGCAGCTCGCCGCCCAGCGGACGCCGCTGTCGCCCGACGGGCGCTGGCTGATCTACGGCATCACGCGCGGGAATTTCGACTCCGAATTGCGCGTGCAGCCGGCCGAAGGCGGCGCTGCCGTCGTTACGATTCCATTTGGCGAGGTCCCGGTGTTCTCCGACGACTCGCGCTGGCTCGCCGCGCTGGTCGGGTTCTCCGAGGCAGACGAGGCACGTCTGCGTAAAGAGAAGAAGCCGCTTCACAAGTCGCTGCGGCTGGTGGAGCTCGCGACCGGACACGTGTCAACGGTTGAAGGGATCGAGTCGTTTGCCTTCAGCGCCATCGGCACTCACGTGGCCATGCGGCGCTACGCGCCGGAGCCACCGGGCGGTTCGTCATCCCCGTCCACGGGCGCTGACGAGCGCATCCGGCCGGGCACCACACTCGTCGTCCGGCATCTCGCGAGTGGGATGGACGTCACGTTCGGCAACGTCTCTGAGATCGCCTGGCAGGACAGCGGCGCACGTCTCGCCTTTGTCGTGACCACCGAAGATGGTGTCGGCAACGCGGTGCAGCTGTACGACGGCGCGGCGGGCACGCTGCGCGTGCTCGATTCGTCCCCCTCGGCCTACTCGGGGTTGGCCTGGCGGAAGGACGCCGGATCGCTCGCGGTGCTGCGATCGGTCACGCGCGAAGGGCGCGAAGGGCCCACACACGTCGCGCTCGTCTGGAGCGACGTCACGACGGCCAGTCCTGCCCGCACTCTTGATCCGACGGCTGCGGGCGCCCTCGCCGAGGACTTGCGGGTCGTGCGCTTCCGCCGGCCCGAGTGGTCGGACGACGGCACGCGGTTGTACGTAGGTATCGCACCGTGGCTCCCGGCTGCCGCGAGCGCTGGTACGCTGTCGTCCTCGCGCCGCCGCGAGGCAACGAGCACCAATCCCGACGAGCTTCCCGACGTGGTCGTCTGGCATCCGCGTGACACGACGGTGATGGCCAGGCAGAAGATCGACGCACGCCGCGACCGCGAGCGCTCCATGCTCGCCACCTGGTGGATTGACGACGCACGGCTCGTCCGCATTGCTCAGACCATCGGGCAGGATGCCCGACCCATCAAGCGCTCCACGCGCGCCGTGGTCGTGGATACGGACGTCTACGCCAGGGACCGCAGCATCGGGCGCGTGTACTCGGACGTCTGGACCGTGGATCTACAGAGCGGCGCACGCACGGATGTCGCCACACGTGTGCTCGACCGTTATCTGCAATCCAGCCCGGGCGGGCGCTACGTCCTGTATCTCAGAGACGATCACTACTGGACGGTCGACCTCGCCACCGGGCAGCAGTCGAACATCACCGCGAACATTGCCACGTCGTTCATCGACGTCGAGTCGGATGCAACCGTCGCGCAGAAAGCGCCGTTCGGCGTGGCCGGCTGGTCGCGCGACGATCGCAGCGTGCTGCTCTACGACCAGCATGACATCTGGGAAGTGACGCTCGACCGCGGCACGGCGGTGCGCCTGACCGATGGCCGCGCTGCCGGCGTGCGGTATCGCTACGTGCGGCTGGATCCTGAAGAAGAGTGGATCGATCGCAGTGCGCCGCTCATGGTGTCGCAATTCGGACTGCGCTCCAAGCAGTCGGGCTTCGCGCGCGTGACGACCACGGCGCGTGGGACGGCACTCACGCCGCTGGTGTGGCTCGACAAGCGCGTCGATCGCCTGGTCAAGGCGCGCCGCGCGGAGCGATATGCCTACATCGCGCAGGCGTTCGACGACTCCCCGGATTACTTCGTCGGCGACGCCGCGCTCGATGAGGCGCGGCAGGTCACGGCGACAAATCCCTTCATGAACGAGTTCGCATGGGGGCGCGCCGAGCTGGTCGAGTACCGCAACGCCCGTGGCCTGCCGCTGCAGGGCGCACTGTTCTACCCCGCTGGGTACGAGCCGGGCCGCCGCTATCCGATGGTCGTCTACATGTACGAGAAGCTCTCGGACGGCCTCCACACGTTCTCGCTGCCGTCGGAACGCAGCGTCTACAACGCCGCGGCCTTCACGACGCGCGGCTACTTCTATTTCCAACCCGACATCGTGTTTCGCCCGCGCGAGCCCGGCGTCTCGGTCGTCGAGTCGGTCGTGCCGGCCGTGCAGCGCGTCCTCGACATGGGGCTGGTCGATGCCGCACGTGTCGGCATCGTCGGCCATTCGTGGGGCGGCTTCGACAGCTCGTACCTCGCCACGCACACGACGACGTTTGCGGCCGCCGTCGCCGGCGCGCCGATCACGAACCTGGTCAGCAACTACGGCAATCATCACTGGTCGAGCGGCATCGCTGAAACCGATCACATCGAGACCGGGCAGCAGCGCATGGAAGTGCCGCTCTACGAAGATCTCGACGCCTACGTCCGCAACTCCGCGGTGTTCAGGGCGCACACGATGACGACGCCGCTGCTGGTGATGTTTGGCGAGAACGACGGCACCGTGCATTGGCATCAGGGCGTCGAGCTCTACAACATCGCGCGCCGCGCCGGCCGGCACGTCGTGATGCTGGCCTATGCCGGCGAAGATCACGGTCTGCGCAAGCGCGCGAACCAGATCGACTATCATCACCGCATCTTCGAGTGGTTCGACCATTACTTGAAAGGCGCGCCCGCCGAGCCGTGGATCACCCACGGTGAGCGGTTCCTCGATCGTGAGCGCGACCTGCAGCAGCGCAAGAAACCGGCGCCAAAGACCACGGAGACGCCATGAGCTCGATCTCCCGACGCACGTTCTTCGCCCTCTCGGCCGGACTGCCCGGCCTCACGCTTGCTGCACACGCCGGCGCGCGCACGCAGCAGTCGCGAACACTGCGCGTCCGCCCCGGCGGTCACGACGGCGGGTTCGACCCGTGGCTCGAAATCATCGGCGACGCGTTCCGCCACAACGCGCGTGAAGTGTCGCGCCTCGCGGGCGGCCGGCCGATTCTCGCCGTGGTCAAGAACAACGCCTATGGCATGGGCGACAGCATCGTCGGCCCGCTGCTCGCGTCGTGCCGTGAGATTGGCGGCGTCGCCTGCGTGCGCCCGGCGGAAGCGCTTGCGATGCGCACGGCGGGCGTGCGTAAACCGATGCTGTTGATGTCGGAAACGAGCGAGGACGAGGGTGTCGAGCTCGCGCGGCAGGACGTGACGCTGTCGTGCTGGCTGGACGATGCGGCTGAGCGCCTCGAGCGGATTGCGCGCAAGGCCAGGAAAACGGTGTCGGTGCAGTACTACGTGGACACGGGCATGAACCGCGAAGGCATGCCGTGGCGCCGCGCGATTCCGTGGATGCAGCAGATCGCGCAACGCCGCGGCATCCGTGTCGATGGCACGTACCAGATGTTCGTCCACGAGCTCGAATTCAACCGCGTCCAGCTCCAGCGCTTTACCGAGCTGATCGACGAGGCAAAAGCGCGCGGCGTGCGGCTCGGCACGCTGCACGCGGCGCCGACGTTCGAGCTCTATCGCATGCCGGAGGCCCATCTCGACATGGTGCGGGTGGGCAATGCCCTGTTTGGCGCGGACCCCGGATCCGATTACCGCAACGCGGCGACGCTGCAGTCGGTGTTCCGGCTGAAGGCGCGCGTCGTGCGCGTCGAACGCCTGGAGCCTGGCGAGAGCGCGAGCTTCCGCCGCAGCTTCCTGCCACACACGCCGACGTCGATTGCGCTGCTGCCGGTCGGGCATACCGACGGCTATCCCGCGGCCGCGGGCGGTACGTGCGAGGTGTTGATTGGCGGCCGCCGCTACCCGGTGGTCACCGGCGGCGTCGCGTCAGCGCACACGATCGTGGACCTCGGGGCGGATCCGGCCGTGCGCGTCGGCGACGAAGCGACGCTGATTGGCCCCGACGATGCGGCAATCACGCCGCACGAAGTCGCGACGCGGACGAAAGTGGGCTTCTACGGGATGATCACCAAGTTCAGCGCGTTGCTGCCGCGCCGCCAGGTGTAACGACATGCGCGCGATCGGGGCGTGACGTCGCTTGGCCGAACGGATACAGCCGGTGTAGCGATGCTTGATCTGCAAAGTGCCCTCCGGCTGCTTGCCGTGCGCCCGGCGGCACGTATCGCATCGGGTCGGCCACCCAGCTGCCGGGAATCCTCAGCGTGGTGGCGACGACCTGCTGCGCACCCTGAGCAGTGACACCGGCAGCAACGCCGAAGGCGCCGAGGGGCTGAGGATCGCGCGTGTACTTCCCCCACACTCGACCCGCGTGCCGCGGCACGTTCATCAGGGTTCTCTATTACGGCGTCCTGGCCCCGCGAGCCGCGCCGGGCCGCCCCGGCCCGGTGCGTGTCAGTGGGCGGAGCTGATGCGGCGAACGTTTGAGTTCGATGTCCTGGCGTGTCCGCGCTGTGGCGGGCGGCTCCGCCTCGTGGCGCTCATCGAGCAGGCGTCGGTCGTGCAATGGATCTTTCGACACCTCGGCCTGCCGACGGAGATACCCGAGCCGCGGCCGGCACGGGCGCCGTCCCGGCCACTCGAGAGACTCGATGATCAATTCCAAGACGCTCCTGCATTCGATGGCGCCTGGTGAGGGCGTCGCATCCCACAGGAAGGGGTGTAGGCGCGCGCGTCGTTCCTGTTCCGCGACGCCGATTTGCCTGTCGTATTCCCGCCTCTTTGGCTAAACTCGGCCGCAGACAGAGGACTTATCCGCCCTGTCGTGAGGGGGAGGGTTGTCACCATCGATCCCGCGATCTCACGCTGTCCGCGTGAAGGAGAAGCCGGCTGTTGATTCGGCATGCCACGGCGGGGCACTCTAGCCCGCAACCACGGGCTGACGAAGGCACCCGATGATCGGCCAGACACTCGGCCACTACCAGATCGTCCGCGAGATCGGCGCGGGCGGGATGGGTGTTGTCTATCAGGCCGAGGACACCACGCTCGGCCGCCAGGTGGCCCTCAAGATCCTCCCGCCCGAGCTGGCCGCGGACGAGGAACGCCGCGCGCGGTTCGCCCGCGAAGCCCGGGCCGTCGCCGCGCTGAACCACCCCAACATCGTCACGGTGTACTCGGTCGAGCAGGCCGCCGGCACGCACTTCATCACCATGGAGCTGGTGCAGGGGAAGACGCTGGCGGAGCTGCTGCCGGCACAGGGCGTGCCGCTCGGCCGGTTCTTCGAGATCGCGATTCCCCTGGCCGACGCGGTGGCGGCCGCGCACCAGCAGGGCATCACGCACCGGGATCTCAAGCCTGCCAACGTCATGATTGGTGGCGACGGCCGGGTCAAGGTGCTGGACTTCGGCCTGGCAAAAGGGCTGCCGGGAGAGGGGCATCGCGGCGGCGGGCTTCCGACCCGGTCCGCCACCCAGGCCGGCCACACCGTCGGCACGCCGGCGTACATGTCGCCCGAGCAGGCGCAGGGCGAGCGCGTGGACGCCCGCTCGGACATCTTCTCGCTGGGCATTGTCTTCTACGAGATGCTGACGGGCCGGCGGCCGTTCGAGGGCAGCAATCCGGCCTCGGTGATCTCCGCGATCCTGCGGGACACGCCGCGCCCATTGAGCGAGCTGCAGCCCGCGGTGCCACGCGCGCTCGCGCGGCTCGTGGATCGCTGTCTCGCCAAGAACCCCGTCGATCGGTTTCAGTCGGCGCTCGATCTCCGGCATAGCCTCGAGGAAGTGAAACAGGACGTCGATTCGGGCGATGCGTTCGTGGTGGCCCGTCGATCGCCTGCCGGCCGGCGCCCGGCGAAGCGATGGGCGGCGGTCGCGGGCGTGGCCGCCCTCGTCATTGCGGCTTCCACCGGCCTGTGGCTGGCTTCCAGTCGAGACGACTCGCGCGCACTCGCGGTGCCGCAATTGCGCAACCCGGTGCAGGTGACCGCGGCGCTCGACATCGAAAGTTACCCCACGTGGTCGCCCGATGGCCAGCGTGTGGCCTATCAAGGGAACGACCAGGCCTTCTGGCTCCTGGGCAACCACGACATCTGGGTGAAGCAGCTCGGGAGCGGCGAGGCCATCAACCTCACGAAGGACAGTCCCGCCAACGATCGCCGCCCGAGCTGGTCTCCGAACGGCCGTGAGATCGCGTTCTTCTCGAATCGCGATGGCGAGTGGGGCGTCTGGCTGGTGCCTGCCCTGGGAGGCAGCCCCCGCAAGGTTCTCCCGTTGCAAGACAGCAGCCTAGGCGGCATCGGCAACAGCTGGAGCGCGCCCCAGTGGGCACGCGACGGCAGTACGCTGTTCGTTCTGGCAGGCGGAGGCGACGAGAACGTCATCATCGTGCTCGCGCTCGACACCTTGGAGACGACGACCCGCGTGGTGCTGCCACAGCACGAGTCGCCACGGCGCTGGGACCTCAGTATCCGTCCGGACGGCGGCCGTTTCGCGTACCTGGAAGCCGGTGGAGGCAACCCCGAGCTGACGCGACTGTGGACGATCGATGCTTCAGGAAACCAGCCCATCCCCCTCACCGACGGGCGCACCAGCGTCTGGAGCCCGTCGTGGTCGAACGATGGACGCCGGCTCTTCTACGCGTCGAACCGCGGCGGAAGCTGGGACCTCTGGCAGCAGGTGGTGGCCCAGGACGGAAGCCCTATGGGCGATCCGCTCGCGGTGACGGCTGGCGTGGGCATGCGCTCCGCCGCCTTTTCTCCGGACGGCACCAAGCTGGCGTACTCGGTCGGCGGCCGGGTGTCCAATGTGTGGCGCGTCCCCATCCTTGCAGACAGGCCGGCCACCTGGGCCGATGCGCGCCGTGTGACCTCCGAGCGCGCCTACATCGAGTTCGTGGATGTGTCGCCCGACGGGCAGCAGCTCGCCGTCAGCTCGGACCGGCGCGGGAACCAGGATCTCTGGGTGCTGCCGGCCACCGGCGGCGAGATGACTCAGGTGACGACGGACCCGACGCCGGACTGGAATCCACGATGGTCCCCGGATGGCGGGCAGATTGCCTTCTACGCTTACCGCAGTGGCAATCGCGACATCTGGGTGATGCCCGCGCGCGGCGGCCAGGCGCGACAGCTCACCTTTCACCCCGGCTTCGATTGGTTCCCGAGCTGGTCTCCATCGGAGGGTGGCGAGATTGCATTCGCCTCCCAGCGCGAGGGGGAACTCACGGTCTGGGCAGTAGCGACGGAGGGCGGGGAACCGCGACGCGTGGCGGCCGGTAATACACCCGACTGGTCACCTGATGGACAGTGGCTGGTGGTCATGAGGCAGGGCAAGCTGTTCCGGGTGTCCAGGGACGGCAAGGAGTCGGTCGCGCTGGCGACAGATCATCCGCCGAACACTCCTCGCGTGTCGCGCGACGGCCGCTCGATCTACTACAGCGTGAGCACCGGACCTCTCGAGGATCAAAACATCTGGAGATTGTCCCTCGCAGACGGAGCGATCTCTGGCCTCACCCGGCTCGAAGGCCAGCGCGGCCTTCTCGGTTACTACTTTGCGGCAGACGAGAACTATCTGTATCTCACTTGGTACGAGGACGACGGCGACATCTGGGTCATGGACGTCTTGACGAACGACGGGACATGACGGGCGAGTGATCGTCGTCGTTCTCGAGTGGCAGTCGGGCTCGCAGCCGTAGTCGGATCGGTGCCACTCGGCGTACGCTGGAGTCATGGCACGGCCGCCCATCGTCAACGCCGAGGAGCGCATCGACCGCGTGGCCGGCCGTCGCACGCACGTGCAGGACCCCCCGGTCGATCGCCTCCAGCCACTGGGCCGATGCGGTGGCCGGGCAGAAGGCGCTCGGCGAGATCCGGGTCGCCCGTGGCCGGCTCGGCACGCTGCATGCGGCGCCGACGTTCGAGCTCTATCGCATGCCGGAGGCCCATCTCGACATGGTGCGGGTGGGCAATGCCCTGTTTGGCGCAGGCCATGGGCCTCGAGGTCGATCACCGCGCCGACATCTACTCCTTCGGCTGCATCCTTCACGAAGCGTTCGGCGACGACGCGGGAGTGCGCGGGATCAGCAGCCGCTGCCTCGAGCGCGACCGCGAGCGGCGCTACCAGCCGTTCCATGACGTGCTCGCCGATCTGAAACGGACATCGACCACCACGTCCGCACCCGCTGCTGCCGCGCAGGAGACCCGCTCCATCGCCGTCCTCCCCTTCGACGATCGATCCGTTCAGCTGGTTCGGACAGATCGGCATGACCATCGTCGAGCTCATGGATGGCAACTTCGAGAAGGCGCTGGCGACGGTGAGCCGAATGGAGGCGGTGTTCTCCCTCAAGAACCTGCTCGTGGTGCTGATGCTTCTGCTGATGCGCCGGACCGACGAAGCGCAGAAGAACGCGGAAGCGATGCTGCGCCAAGGCTCCGACGATCCGTTCGCGCGGATCGCCATGGCACTGGTCCTGGCCAGTCGCGGGGAGCGGGAGAAGAGCCTGAGCATGCTCACGCCGAAGGTGGAGTCGACTGCAGCGGCGGACCTGCAGTACGCGTCGTGGATGGCCGATGTGTACGCGCTGGTCGGTGACGCTGAGAAAACGGCTTCGTGGTTGCGGATTGCATTGTCGCGCGGGTACCTGGCGTATCCGTACCTTGCGCGGCACGACTGGTTTCTCGATGGCGTGCGATCTCTTCCCCCGCAGTGCGCGCGGTGCTGGAGGAGATCAGGGAGGGGTGGGAGGGATTTCGGGAGTGACCCGCAGCAAGCCGGCGCCGCTGATCAGCCAGACGACACCACACTTTCAGCGCAGCGCGCTGGCCCAGTTGACCCACACGCGGAGATCGTCGGATCGGTCGCTCGGCGGCACGACGGTGCGGAGGAGGAACCGCTGCCCATCCCGGGTGACGTCGAAGGTTGCGGTGCGCTCGCGCGGCGGCGTCGGCGCGTCTTCGGCCGTGACACCGTCGATGCGGAACAACGGCTGAGGGTCGACGCCCTCGCGCGCCAGATCGACGGCCATCAGCGTGCCGTCCGTTCGCAGGTAGAACAGCTCGCGGCCATCGCCGCGCCAGCGCGGAAGGAAGCCGTTGCCGCGCGAGACGCGGCGCGGGGTCCCTCCCTCCGCGAACGCCATGACGTAGACCTCCGGCGTGCCGGATTCGTTCGAGACAAATGCGATCAGCCGGCCATCAGGTGAAAAACGCGCATCCCAGGTGTCCGCCGTGGTATTGCGCAAGAGGCGCGGTTCGCCGCCCGGGGGCACCAGCCACAACCGGCGTGAATCGCGGTTGCCAAACACCTCGAGATAGGCCAGCCATCCCGTGCCAGGCGATCGATCCTGCGCCAGCTGCACTCCCGGCCGCACGACCAGTGGTCGCGGCCTGCCGCCGTTGGCCGGGACTTCGTACACGTCCGGCGGTCCGGCCGCCGGCGTGCTGAACAGCAGCGACTGGCCATCCTCCGACCACGCGCCGAGGAACGTGTCGATGGTATCGAACGTCACCCGCCTCAGATCCGAGGACGCCACGTCGATGACCCACAGCTCACGGCCACCGGTTTCGGCGCTCCAGATATCGACGGCGACGCGGCTGCCGTCCGGCGACAGCAACGCCTGGTTGTACAGGCGCGGTTCGGCGACGTCACCGAGGCGTGTGCCGGCGCGATCGGTCCACTGCAGGCGCCGCGGCGCCGCCGACAGCGAGTGCACGAGGAGCCGCCCGTTCGCGGAGACCGCAAACGCGCCGACGCCGACGGGACCGAACCACCGGATGTTTGGCGCGAGCGTGATCGGCGCACCACTCGCCTGCCGCCGTTCTGCATCGAAGGGCAGCGCCACGAGCGCGCCGCCGCGAACGAAGACGAGATGTCCGGTGGCTGAATAGGCGGCGTTCGAATCACCATCCGCTACGCATGCCGGCGCTTCTCCGTCGACCCGGCCGACGCAGATCTGCCGTTTCCCCACGTGGCTGCCAAAGCCTTGCACGAAGACGTAGTGGCGCCCATCGGGGAGAAACGACGGAAAGGCATGCAGCTCGGTGAGGGACGGCGCGCGAACCAGCGCGCGAGGCGTCCCGCCCTGCGCCGGGATCTCCCACAGACCGATGTCGGCGCCGAGCCAGCGAGTAAACAGGATCGTGTTGTTGCTGCCCCACGTGCCGGCGTTCGCGTTCGCGGCCGGCGCAATCAGGTGGGCCGGACCGCCTGCCACCGCGACGCGGCGGAGCTCGTCGCGCGCGAAGAACGCAAGATCCGTGCTATCGGGTGAGAAGAAGGGGGCGACGGCCCCGGCCGTGTCGCTGACGAGCCGTGACACGCCGGTATCGGCGGTCCACAGCACCAACCCCTCCGGCGTGACGGTGGCGATGTGCTGGCCGTCGGGCGACACCGCAAGCGGGCTGGTGATGATCTGTTGATTCAGCGACACGGCGGGCGACTGCGGCAGCGTGAACCGAATCGGCGTGTCAGCGGGAGGCGCCGGCCGCATCCAGAGCGCGGCCAGCGCAGCCAACGCGGCGACGCCGACAGCGAGGAGCAGCGTCGCGGCCCCGGGCCGCGATCGCGCCGCCGCAGGCGCGCCTCCTGACGGCGTGTCCGCGCCGGTGGCGAGCAGCAGGCTGGCGTCGCCGATATCGCGCAGGCGGTAGCGCAGGTCGCGGGCGAGGCACAGCTCGAGAGCGGCGCGCACGAGCGGCGGCGTGGCAAGGGGAAGCGCGTCCCAGTGCGGCTCGTCGCGCACCACCGCCGCCATCACGTCACTCGTGGACTGGCCGGAGAACGCCTGCCGGCCGGTGAGCATCTCGAACAGCACGGCGCCGAACGACCAGACGTCGCTGCGCTGATCGACCTGTAGTCCGCGGACCTGCTCGGGCGACATGTACGCGGCCGTGCCAAGCACGACACCAGGTTCGGTGTGCGCGTGGACGACGGTCGCCAAATCTTCTGCGTCCGTGCGGGCCGCCTTCTCCATCGCTTTGGCCAGTCCGAAGTCGAGGACTTTGACGGTGCCGTCGGGGCGGAGTTTGATGTTGGCCGGCTTCAGGTCGCGGTGGATCACGCCGTGCGCGTGCGCGTAGGCGATCGCGTCGGCGATCTGCGTGGCAATGGCCCGCGCGTCGTCCATCGACAGCGGCCCGGACGCGATCCGGTCGGCGAGCGTCTCGCCCTCCACCAGCTCCATGACGAGCGCCGCGGGGTGATCCCCGGTCGCGGGATCCTCGAAGCCGTAGACCTGCGCGATATTGGGATGGTTCAAACTCGCCAGCAGGTGCGCCTCGCGCGTGAATCGGGCGCGCCGGCCGGCGTCGGCGGCAAAGTCGGGGGGCAGGAGCTTGAGCGCGACGCTGCGGTTCAACCGCCGGTCGCGCGCGCGATACACTTCGCCCATGCCGCCGGCGCCAATCGCGGATAGGATTTCGTACGATCCAAGCTCCGTGCCCGGCGCGAGGTTCATGGGGTTCTGCCGCATCTTATAGCGAACGGCTACCTATGACGAGCGAGGCGAGCTCGTTGCAGCTCGTCAAGGCTCCTGAGGATGGAGTGATCCGATTCCTCCGGAACGGTGGCTCCTAGGTGCCGCGGCACGTTCATCAGCACATTGCCGATCGGAATCGCGGTGTCGCGCGTGACCTCGCTGTCGGTCAACGTGTAGGTTGCCACCAGGCTGAGTCCGCCCGGCGTCTGGAGCACGGCGTCGAACTCGATGCTGCGGGCCACCTGCTCGCCCGTCTGGATCTGGAACGAGACGTTGCTCGGATCCGTGACGAGCCCGCCGTCGCGGGTCAGATGGAACACTGCCGCGGTCAACGACAACCGATCCGCCAGGTCGGCCTTGGCGCCGTTCACCGACTACGCGTTTCTGGCGTCGCAGTTGCGGCGTATCAACGAGCGGTCGCGGCTGCCTGGACCTGGACGGACGACAACGGCGGCGCAGTGAGCGCCGGGCAGAAATCCGCCCATTGCCGCGGCTTGCCCAAGTGACGACGGTCAGCGGGTAGGCGCCGCGCGGTCGTGTGCAGGCGGAGACACGACCCGGAGACAGCGGAAGCACTCGCCACCGCGGCACGAATGATACGATTGCCCCGTGGATCGCGACGCCATCCTGGAGTTCGCGCGGCGCGACTGGTCGCGCCTCGACGAAGCCAAGACGAAGTTCTGGACGCGCCGGAAGCGCGACCGGTGCGTGGCCGACCTCCTCGCCATGGGTGACGAACTCCGCCGGCACGCCCGGATGCTCAGGCCCGACTGGCCCGGCGCGGACGATCGCGCCAGTGATCGGGCGGTGCACGACCGCGTCGCGGAGGCCTTGCGTGCCGTCCCCGTCAGGTCCCGCTGAGCTGCTGGCGGATCTCGCCGCGGCCCTGGTGTCGCTGCGTCTGAAGTGGTACGTGTTCGGCGCCCAAGCCGCTCTGATCTGGGGTCGTCCGCGGTTGACGGCCGACGTTGACGTCACGGTCGCGCTCGACAGCGTCGGTTCCGGTGAGCTCGTCCACACCCTCGCCCAGCACGGCTTCAGCCTCCGGCTCGAAGCCAGCGACGCGTTCGTCCGACAGACGCGCGTGCTGCCGCTCGAACACCTCTCAACCGGCCTGGCGCTCGATCTCGTCCTGGCCGGTCCTGGCCTCGAGGAGATCTTCCTGTCACGAGCCGTCCCGCTCGACGTCGCCGGCGTGATGGTGCCGTTCATCAGCCCTGAGGACCTGATCGTGACGAAGGTCCTGGCCGGCCGCGCGAAGGACCTCGAAGACGTACGCGGCGTTCTCGCGGAACGCGGTGACGAGCTTCGCCTCGATCAGATTCTCGAGACGCTCGGGATGATCGAGGGGGCCCTGGGCCAGAGCGACCTGCGCCCTCTCTTCGAAGCCGAACTCGCGCGGTGGCGAACCTCACGCCGATAGCCGTGCGGCACGGGGATGCGTTCGGCCGGCCCGTGGGTCCACGGCCTCACGACCGACGGGCCGATCGTGCGCCTGGCACGCAACCGCGGCGTGCTGGATGGGAAGCCCACGTCATCGTCCGGCGCCGCTACTCGGTGCGCAACGCCTCGACCGGTGCCGTGCGCCGCAGCGCCTGCAGCGCGCTGCCCATGGCCGCCGATGCCGCGAGCCGACAGGGAGCGCCAGCGGCCATCCGACGAGTGGGACAGCGACATCGAGCCCGCTCACTGGAACTGGAACTACGCGCACAATCGGAACTACTTGAGCTACGTCCAGGAGCAGCTCGGGCTGCCGAGCGAAGCGATACGCGGCGCCCGCGAGCTGCTGGCGGTGCCGCTGGATCCGCGTTTGAACGACTCGAGCCGGTCTGGCAGCCGTTTGCCGCGCCGCAATTGACCGTCACAGACGCAGCGGGGCATCCGCTCACGCTGGATCGGTTCCGCGGCAAGAACGTCATCCTCGTGTTTTATCTGGGCCAGGGCTGCGCGCACTGTGTGCTGCAAGTTCGCGAGCTGTCCGAGCGCGCCGCGGAGTGGGCGGCGCTCGATACCGAGGTCATCGCGGTGAGCCAGGACACGCCCGCGATGAATCGGTATCGAACAAGTCCGTGCGCGTAGGAGTCGAGTGCGATTCGGTCTACACTCCGCCAATGCCCCTGCCAATCCGACGCCCGTTGTTCCTCTCGCTCGTTGTGTCAGCCGCCGGGCTGTGGCTAGCCGGCTCGCCGCTGCTCGTCGCGCAGGGCGGCGGGCCGCTGCGCGTGCAGATCACGGTTGCCGCGCCGCACCGCGGGGGTGCGCCGTTCGACGGCCGTCTGCTGCTCATCATGTCGAAACGGGAGGGCGACGAGCCGCGCTTCCAGGTGTCCGATGGGCTGACGGCCCAGCCGGTGTTCGGCATCGACGTGGACGGCTGGACCGGCAGCACGCCGCTGGTGATCGACAGCGGCGTCTTCGGCTTCCCGGTCGACAGCCTCTCGAAGATCCCCGCCGGCACCTACACCGTGCAGGCGCTGCTGCACCGTTACGAAACCTTTCGCCGCGGCGACGGGCGCACGCTCAAGCTGCCGATGGACCGCGGCGAGGGGCAGCAGTGGAATCGCGCGCCGGGCAATCTCTACTCCACGCCAGCGCGCGTCGTCGTCGATCCGGCGCGCGGCGGCGCCATCGAGGTGGTGCTCGATCGGGTGATCCCGCCCATCCCGCCGCCCAGGGACACGAAGTACATCCGTCACGAGCGGATCCAGAGCGAGCGGCTGACGAAGTTCTGGGGCCGGCCGATGCACCTCGGCGCCAACGTGCTGCTGCCCGAGGGATGGGACACGCGCCCCGAGGCGCGCTATCCGCTGTTTGTGTATCACGGCCACTTTCCGTACACCTTCACCGGCTTCCGCGAGATGCCGCCCGATCCGGATCTCAAGCCGGATTTCTCCGCGCGGTTCCGCCTCGAGGGTTACAACCGCATCCAGCAGCAGCACGCCTACGACTTCTACCGCGAGTGGACCGGACCGAACTTCCCGCGCGCGATCGTGATGGAGATCCAGCATCCCACGCCGTTCTACGACGACAGCTACGCCGTGAACTCCGCCAATCAGGGCCCGTACGGCGACGCCATCGTGCACGAGCTCATCCCCTACATCGAGAAGAAATATCGCGGCCTTGCGCAGGGATGGGCGCGCTTCATGTACGGCGGCTCGACCGGCGGCTGGGAGGCGATGGGGGCGCAGGTGTTCTATCCCGACGACTTCAATGGCGCCTACATCGCGTGCCCCGATCCGATCGACTTCCGCGCCTTCACGATCGTCAATCTCTACGAGGACCGCAACGCCTACTACATCGAGAGCGACTGGAAGCGCACGCTGCGACCCGGCCGGCGCAACTATCTCGGGCACATCGACGCGACGCTCGAGGAGATGAACCATCTCGAGCTCGTGCTCGGCACCAGGACGCGATCGGGCCAGCAGTGGGACGTCTGGGAGGCCACGTATTCTCCGGTCGGCCCCGACGGCTATCCCGCGCGCATCTGGGACAAGCGAACGGGCGAGATCGACCGCAAGGTCGCCGAATATTGGCGCGACAACTACGATCTCTCCTACATCCTGCGCCGCGATTGGGAGAAGGGCCTCGGCGCGAAGCTGCAGGGCAAGCTCCACATCTACGTCGGCGACATGGACAACTACTACTTGAACAACGCCGTGTATCTGGTCGAGGAGTTCCTGAAGAGCACGACGTCGCCGCCCTACGGCGGCGAAGTGGACTACGGGGATCGCGCCGAGCACTGCTGGAACGGCGATCACACCCGGCCCAACGCGCTGTCGCGCCTGCGCTATCACCAGATGTTCATTCCCAAGGCCGTCGAACGGATGCTCGAGACGGCGCCCCCCGGGGCGGATCTGAAGAGCTGGCGCTACTGACGCGCTCGGCGACGGCGTCGAGATCTTCAGCGGTCAGCTCCCGGCGTGTGCGACGGCTCACGTCGGCGTCACGAGTGGTCCCGGTCTCGCGCAGCCCGCGAATCTGCGACAGGGTTGCCTCGATCGTCCGTGCCGCCCGGCGCACCGCGGGTTTGAGCGCTGCGAGCAAATCGCGAAGCGACTGCTCCTCCGGCTGCTCCGGTGCGAATAGCCGACGTCGAGCGGTCCGGGTCCTGCGCCGTGCCACGCCGGGCAAGGCGAAGACACTCCCGGCCCGCGTCAGTCCAGTCTGATATGGTTCGAGTGACACGTCACGAACGAGGGCTCTCATGAAGCGACTCCTCCTTTCCGCCGTATTCCTGTACATCTGCGCGGGAATCCACGCAGACGAGGGCATGTGGACGTTCGACCACGTGCCGCGTGCCGAGATTGCCAAGCGCTACGGCGTCCAGATTACGGATCAATGGTTGAACCGACTGCAGCGCTCGGTCGTGCGGCTCGAGACCGGCTGCACGGCCTCATTCGTCTCGCCTGATGGCCTGGTCCTGACCAACCATCACTGCATCTCGACGTGCCTGGCCGACAACTCGACCGCCGAGCGGGATCTCGTGGCCAACGGCCACATCGCGGAGAGGCGCGAGGACGAAATGCGCTGTCAGGGCGCGCAGGCGTCCGTGCTGGTGTCCACCGAGAATCTGACGGATCGCGTGACGAAGGCGATTGCCGGCATTCCGGCGGCGGAGGTCGCCACGGCGCGTAATAAGGTGGTGACGACGCTGGAATCGGAGTGCGAGGAGGCGGCGACGAAGTCCGGCTCGCCGCTGGCATGCGAAACGGTCACCCTCTACCAGGGCGGGCAGTACTGGCTGTACAAGTACAAGCGGTACGACGACGTGCGGCTGGCATTCGCGCCGGAGCACGCGATCGCCGCATTCGGCGGGGACCCCGATAACTTCCAGTTTCCGCGGTGGTGCCTGGATATGGCACTGCTGCGCGTGTACGAGAACGGCAAGCCGGCGTCGACGCCCACGCACCTCACCTTCGACTGGGACGGCGCCGAGGACAAGGAGCCGGTGTTCGTGGCTGGTCACCCGGGGACGACCGAGCGGCTGTTGACGGTGGAGCAGCTCAAGACGCAGCGCAACGTGGTGCTCCCGTTCTGGCTCTTGCGCTTTTCCGAGCTGCGGGGACGCCTTGCGCAGTACTCGAAGACCTCGGACGAGGCCGAGCGCACGGCGCTCGATTATCTCGGAGCGATCGAAAACGCTCACAAGGTGCGCCGCATGCAGCTCTTCGCCCTGCTCGACGATCGCATGATGGAACAGAAAATAGAGGCCGAGCGAAAGCTGCGGGAGCGCGTCGCCGCCGATCCGGCGCTGAAGGCCGCCGGCGGCGACCCCTTCGACATCATCGCGCGGGCCGAGCAACGCTATCGCGAGATCCTCATTCCGTACACCTGGCTGGAGGGCGGTGCGGGGTTCAACAGCGACCTGTTCTCGTACGCGCGCCAGCTCGTTCGTGCGGCTGAGGAGCGCACCAAGCCGAACGCGTCGCGTCTGCGGGAGTACACCGATTCGAGTCTCGCTCAATTGCGACCCGCGCTGGAGGCGAAGACGCCGGTTTACCCGGATCTCGAAAAGGTGCGGTTGTCATATTCGCTCGAGCGCATGCGCGAGTACCTAGGGCCCGATCATCCGGTGATCAAGGCGGTGCTGGGCACGAGGTCGCCGGACCAGCGCGCTGAGGAACTGGTGTCCGGCTCGACGCTCGCGGACCCAGCCGTGCGCATGAAGCTGTTCGAGGGCGGCTACGCGGCGATCACCGCCAGCAAGGATCCGATGATTCTGCTCGCGCGTGAGGTCGATCAGGAAGCCAGGCGGCTGCGCCGGATCTACCAGGAGGAGGTCGAGGGCCCAGAGCGCGTGGCCCAACAGCAGATCGCCGAGGCGCGGTTCAGAATCTACGGCACCGACATCTACCCTGACGCGACCTTTACGCTGCGCCTGTCCTACGGGACGGTGTCCGGATGGAACGAGGCGGGCACACGCGTCGAGCCGTTCACACGCCTCGGGCGGATGTACGAGCGGGCTACCGGTGCTCCGCCGTTCGAACTGCCGAAGCGCTGGCTGGAGGCAGGCCAGCGCCTCGATATGAACACGCGCGCCAACTTCGTCACCACCAACGACATCATCGGCGGCAATTCGGGCAGCCCCGTCGTCGGCGCCCACGGGCGCATCGTCGGGCTCGTTTTCGATGGGAACATCCACTCGATCGCAGGCAGCTACTGGTTCGATCCGGAGATGAACCGCACCGTGGCAGTGCACCCGCAGTTCATCCGAGCGGCGCTGGGGCAAGTGTATCCAGCAGGTGCGCTGGGCAAAGAGCTCCGTGTCCAGTAGATCGAACGTGAGGGGCATGCACGAAGCGGGCTTCATCAACATCCATAGCCACGCATACCCGACCGCTCGACACGCGCGTAGAACATGCTGACGCAGGGCCTCACCGAGTAGCCGACAGCCAACCCTGAGAGCCCGGCCCCGAGCACGACCACGCGGACGTCCGTCGGGCGACCCATCCATGTCGGGCGAGCGCCGACCTGCTGCGCCAGCAGGTCCCAGGACGTCATCGCGGCGGCAACCGCCGGGGAGCCGGCCACGACCCCAAATTGCTGCAGAAAATCGCGACGCGTCAGCATCTCGTTCGATACGCCCAGTTACAGGCGCCCCCTGAAAACGATATGCGACCGGCGCCGCACCAGCCTATGACGGCCGTCATATGGGAGCCGGGCGGCGTGTGCAGCGGCCCTCCTCGCCGTGCTTCCGCGGCGGCGCATTGACCAGAGCACTTGGCCTGTGTGATGCCGGGGAGCGCAGACGACCGGGGGCGACGACTCAACGCCACCGCTTCGTCGCTCTGCGCTGCCGAGTGGCATCGTGAACGGCCTGGGCCTCATGTCCGAGGTCGTTGAAGCGGCGGCGACGCGCTCGTCCGCAGACAAAAAATTACGTCGTGTGCACGATTTCGACAGGTACTATTCGACGAGATGATCGCCCATGACAAGTGCGCGGCACCACGTACGTACCTGAACTGCACGTGGGCCGAACGGCAGATGATCCCAGGTGTCCCCCTGTGGCTCGATGGCGCGCGCTGGACCTGTCTCGCGCTATCAGAACAGGCGCGACGGCGGGTGGGAGTCCAACCCGATCGCTGTGCCTCGTGCCCGCACTGGCAGCCGCGAGCGGAACTCATCAGCCGGTCGCGCTAGGCTTTCGCCCCCTCGCATCACGAACGTCATGCCGAGATTGACGGCGAATGCCGTAATCGCTGACATTTGACGTTCAGTAAAGGCTTTGTTAATTAACGATGTCAACCACGGGGCGCCGCGCGAAACCCGCACAAGGGGGCCCGACCAAGTCTGACAACGGACCTTCTGTTGACGCGACCGGCCGGAAAGCCCCGGATACGGCTTATCGTCCGACCCGTCACTCGTGCCGCAGCGCTTCCGCGGGTTCGATCCGGACGGCGCGCCGTGTCGGCGATCATGCGGCGACCAGGCTCAACGCCGCGAGCGCAACGACCGTGCCTGCGAGGCTCGCCGGGTCGGACGTCTCCAGACCGGTGACCAGAAAGGCCGCGAGCGGACGCGTGACGAACAGCGCGACGCCCAGACCGAGTGCGACCCCAAGGCAGACGAGCAGGCCGGCCTCGCCGACCACGAGGCGCGTCACAGCGGAGCGTGAGGCGCCGAGCGACATCCGCAGCCCGATCTCGCGCGTGCGGCGGCTCACCGAGAACGACAGTATCCCGAACAGCCCCACCATCGCGAGCAGCGTGCCGAGCGCGCCGATCGTGCCGAGAAGCGCGGCCCCGATGCGGCTCGGAAGAAAGGCAAAGGCCAGCGCCGAGGACATCGGCTCGATGGTGACGGCGGCCGACCGATCCACATCCAGCATGACCTGACGCACTGCGGGAATCACCGTGCTGGCCGGGGCCTGAATGCGCACGACCACATGCGTGCGACGCTCGCTTTCCTCGTGTTGGAGCATGGGCTCGTAGAGCGCTGGAGACGCCGCTTCGCCGATCATCCGGTACTTGCTGTTCGCCGCGACGCCGATCACGCGCTGTATGCCGGCCTGCGGGTCGCTCGGGTCCACGATCTCGAAACCGATCGGATGATGATCGCCGAAGTACTGACGGGCGAACTCCTCGTTCACGATGGCGACCCGGGGCGCTCCCAGGCGATCGTCGTCAGTGAAGACACGTCCCCTCACCGCAATCCCCATCGTCTGGAAGTAGCCGGGACCGACACGATTGCGAGCGTACTCGGCGTGGACCGCCTCGGATCCGCCGAGCCTGAGGTCATCACCTTTCCACGAGCCGAAGAAGAACGTGAGCGGCACGCCCTCGGCATGCGCCGCGGAGACGACGCCGGGGACAGCGCGGATCCGTTCGATCACCTCGCCGATCCTGCGCGCCCCCGGGCCCGCCCTGCCGTCCTCATCCGGGAGGCCGCCGTCCGATTCTCGCGGGTCATCCGCTGCGCGCAGCCCGACGCTATGCAGCCGGCTGCCGCGTTTGTCGCCGCCGAAAGTCGCCCGTCGTCGCTCGAGTTGGTGACGCTCGACGAGCGGCTCGCCGCGGCGGCTCGCAAGGGTTCACGATGACCGAGGTTCCGCAAATCGACTGGCAACCGGATCGCCGGACGGCAGTCGTCGCCTCGAGGGAGATGGAGGTGACGTGCAGTGGAGGTCGAGTGTCCGGTGACGCTGCACAGATCTCACGCCGTCGCCAACACAATCTGCCCTCAATCGCTTACGATCGGCGCTGACCGGGCAGCTGGCGGCGCGGCTGTCGCGGGGACAACGCTCGGTTGTAGTGTGCCGCCTCTTGTCGAGTCTCATCATGAGCGATTCCGGGCGCTGGCCGAGCCGCCTGCACCGTGTTGACCCAACAGCGCCCGCCGGTTCTTCGGCGCTCTGCGGCGCGCCGGTGTCACCTACCGAAGACCACCGGCCCCGAGTGCAGGCCGCTGAAACTCGACTGCTCTACGAAAACGCCAACACCGGCGTGGCGATCACCGTGGTCATCGCCACGCTGTTGGCCTATGCGCAGTGGGATGTGGTCCGGCCAGCGGTCATCGTGGCGTGGCTCGTCTACATGCTCGTCGTCTCCATCGCGCGGTTCGTACTCGCACAACGGTATTGGCGGACGTCGCCGACACAGGCCGCGACCAGCCGATGGAATGCGGCGTTCGTTGTCGGCACCGCGTTGGCGGCCGTGGGTTGGGCTGCCGCGGGCATCGCGCTCTACCCATCGAGTCCGCCGATGAACGAGATTCTGGTGGTGTTCGTGATCGGCGGCGTGATGCTGGGGAGTGCCTCTCTGCTCGCGGCGCGGCCCGAGGCGTTCCTCACGTTCCTTCTCCCGACCGGGCTGGTCACCTCCTGGCGGGTGGCCAGCCAGAGCGATGAACAGCACCTGATCATGGGATTTCTCGGGGCCGTGTTCACGGTCGCGACGCTCATCACGACGTGGCGGTTCCATCTGGCGATCGAATCCTCGTTCACGTTGCGATTCGCCAACCAGAATCTCATCGAGAGTCTGCGCAAGACCAAGGACGACACCGAGGCGCTCAATCGAGAATTGGAGCGTCGGGTCCGGGACCGGACCGCCCAACTGCTGGAGGCGGATCGACGCAAAGACGAGTTTCTGGCGACGCTCGCCCACGAGCTCCGCAATCCTCTCGCCCCGATACGGTTCGCGCTCGACGCGCTGAAGAGCGCCGCGCCTCCGACGAGCGCAGCACACGCGCGCGACGTCATCGACCGCCAGGTCGGGCAGCTCGTCCGCCTCGTCGATGACCTGCTCGATGTGTCCCGCATCACCGCCGACAAGATCCAACTGCGGCGTGAACCGCTCGACCTGGCGCGCGTGATGGCGGCTGCGGTCGAATCCACCACCCCGCTCGCCACAGCGGCCGGCCACACGCTGGAGGTGCGGTTGCCGACGCCGCCGATCTGTATCGATGGCGACCTCGCCCGGCTCGTGCAGGTCTTCGCGAACGTGCTCCACAACGCGGTGAAGTTCACGCCTCGTCATGGCCACATCTCGTTCACCGCCGAGCGGCAGTCCGATGTTGCGCTCGTGCGCGTCCGAGATACCGGCAGGGGCATCGCCGCCGAAGTGCTCCCGCGGGTGTTCGACATGTTCCACCAGGCCGAGCCCGTGCTCGAGCGATCGACCGGCGGACTGGGCATCGGGCTGACCTTGGCGCGGCGGTTGGTGGAGATGCACGACGCTCATATCGACATTCACAGTCCGGGAGTGGGCGAGGGCACCGAAGTCGAAATTCGTCTCCCGATCAGCGCACGACAAGCCCCGGCCGCCGCGGCCGCCGACGTGCCGCCGCCGACGGCCACCCGCCGTCTTCGCGTGCTGATCGTCGAAGACAATGTCGATGCGGCGGAGATGATGGAGCTGGCGGTGTCGCATCTTGGTCACATCACAAGGGTGGCTCACGATGGTGCGAGTGCGGTCTCCGCAGCCACCGAATTCGTACCCGACGTCATCTTTCTGGACATCGGACTGCCGGTCATGAACGGCTATGCCGTCGCGCGGGCGGTGCGCGCGCTGCCGCAGTGCAGTCACGTCCACATTGCGGCCGTCACCGGCTGGGGGCAGGAAGAGGACCGCCGCAAAGCACGGGAAGCCGGGTGCGACAGCCATTTGACGAAGCCGCTTTCTCCCGCAACGCTCGGCGAGCTGCTCGCAAAGATCTCGGAACGTGCCCTGGAAGATCATGGCGATGCCAGTGAGCCGCGCACCCGCCGCGCCGATTCAGGCGGCGCGTTCTGAGATGCGCGTCCGCGCCGGCCAGCGCAAGTGTCGGGCGCGTCGGAGCGCCACGGCACGCGCCTCACGGGCGAACGGTCGCCTCTGTGGTCGGC
>DATKDY010000112.1:0-2643 GCA_035512515.1 Vicinamibacterales bacterium | reverse complement strand
TCGCGGTCGAACTCGAGATCGGCGCCGCATGGCGCCTCGTCGGAGATCGGCGTCGCGATCTCGCCGAGATCGAAGCTCGTCATGGAATCATCCACCGGCGTTGCGGCTGGCACCGCGCTCTGCCATTCGTGCTTAGCGCCTCGGCGAAGCCGGGCGCAACGGGTTCGCCGCGCCGGTCAAGCCGCTCGGTGGGCAGTGCGGCGCGGTGCGGCCGTCGGGGGCGATGCCTCGCCAAGCGTTTTATTAGACGGGAAAAACCGCCGGCAACCAGCGTTAGCTGGGGCAGCTCCAGATTGTCGGTTGCTCCGAGACCGCCGGTCGACACGATCCGATGCCGCCGAGCGGCAGGATAGCCGTGTCTCAGGCTTCGGTCCATTAGGCTGACCGCTCGACCGACGCCACCTGCCGCCACCGTTACGAACCGACCCTGTCGCCCGGCTTGAGGACGGATGCGAGCACCGCAACGCCCGCCAGCACCAACCCGATGCCGGCTATCCACGCGATGAGCTCCGGGTAGACGATGACCAGGATGCCGAGGATGATCAGCAACACGGCCGCCACCGTGGCCACCACAGGGCCGGAAGCACGCGTAATCTCGGTAAGTCTCATCACGGTCAGTTTGCTCCTTGCTCTTGTCTACCGCACGCGGCGCCCGGCCCGTCGGTTGCTCACGAGCGGCGCCGCCTGAGCGTCCACAGACACCTCGGCCACGGGCCGACCCAGGTGATGCTCGACGACCGCTTTGACGCGCTCCTGCAGCTCCTGTGTCATTTCCGGCACGCTCCCGGTCGGATCAACGGAGACGCGACACAGAATCCGTAGCCCCGCGGGGTCCTCCTCGACGCGTGAGCGGACCTCCATCACTCCGGCCACCCGGCCAGCTTCGCGGTCGACCAGTTCCCGCACCCCATCGCGCGCCATCGTGACTCGTCCAAGCCCGTCCTGCTTCAACGTCATCCGCGGCGCCTCGCGCGGTCCCGGGCGCAGCTCGAGGAACAGCAGGAGCAGCCCCACCAGAAGGAGGACAACACTCACACCCACCACCCAACTCCAGCTTGTCGGGCCGAGCTGTGTGAACGGGACCAGACGATCCACAAACCACGGGGTTGGCGCAAGCTGCGCCGGTTGGATCACGCGCAGTGTAGTCAGGAGTACCGCACCGGCCGCCACGAGCAGGAGCAGGGCTAGCAGGATGATCAGCAGTCGATTGAACACGCTCACCCGCTCATTCCTCCCCAACGCGCAAGTCGTCGACGGCGACATCGACGCGCCCGAGCGGTCCGGCGCCAAGGGCCTCGACCGACTGGCGGACTGCGCTGCGCACCCGAGCCGCTAGCTCGGGCAAGACGAGCCAGTCCGCGTATAGCGCGCAGAGATGCACCTCTATGTCGAGGGCGCCTCTTGCCCGACCGACTACGACGCCGCGTACTTTCTCACCCGCCCCATACGTCGCCGCCTCGGCAAATCGCCCAGGGCTCACGTCGGCCACGCTGGGCACACCGCGGACCGCGGCGACAACCGCTCGGGCGAGGCTCACCTCGCTTACCTGCACACCGCCGCTGTCCATCCATTGGCCCTCGGCCTCGCCTACGCGACGCGGTGCTCAATCTGCTGCTTTTGTCGTTCCTCTTCCGCGAAGTAGAGATCGGTGACGTCGATGTTGACCTCTTTGACGTTGAGGCCGGTCATGGCCTCCAGGCGGCTTATGATGTTGCGGCGCACCGCCTCCGCCACCTGCGGGATGCTGACTCCGTAGTCCAAGGTCAGCTTGAGGTCGATCGCGGCCTCGCGTTCCCCGACCTCGACGTTGACTCCCCGTGAGCGCTTATCGGCGCCCGTCACTAGCTGGGCCAGTTCAGTGACGGTGCCTCCCATCCCCTGCATCACCAGGTCGTGTACCCCGGCCACCTCTCTTGCGGCAATGGCGGCGATCTTCGACACGACCACGTCGGCGATCGTTGTCGTGCCCTGCTCGGTGACCAGCTCCGTTGCGCGCGACCGCCTCGCCGTTGTGTCGCCGCGCTGACCTTGCGCCCGTCTTTGCGTCTCCTCAGTCGACATGCTGCCCTCCCGGAACTAATCCTTGGTACCTGCCAACGCCCCGCAGTGTCAGCGAACGCTTCATAGGCCACCAATCAACCTGAGAAGCGTCCAGTGAGTGCGTCTTTTAATGATACTATTATCTCGCGGTTCCTTGGACGTCAAGGCATTGGTCGCTTCGCCGGGAGCTATGCGCGGAAGTTGATGACGGCTTGAAGGGGTAAGGGTGGGGCATTGGGCTACCTCGACGAGGAGCGGTTCGGGATCAATGACCAACGCTTCTCACGTAAAGTCGCGTGACTGGATCGTAACGAGCATGGAATATGCAAGCGGAAGCAGTTTACCAGATCGAAGGAGAATCAGTTCAATCAGAGCAATGGTTTACGGCTACTATTGTTGAGCGAGTGGAGAATTCAATCTCATCAGAAACGAAGGGTTGCTTTATTTGTAAGGAGTGCGCCAGTGCCGTGACTTCAGCCGCGACTACGCGCGTCGGACTGCAGCCGATTGATACTCATTGAGGCCCCCTCCTGAGCGTACCATTTGGTATGCTCGTGTTGCCAAACACTATGAAGGAGGAGACCTCATATGAGATTTTACACT
>DATKDY010000111.1:0-4767 GCA_035512515.1 Vicinamibacterales bacterium | reverse complement strand
GGCGGCCCGCTTCGCTCCGGCCCTGACGCGACACCACGCGATCCGCCTGCTCGATATAGAAATTGGCCATGTCGGCGGCGCGGCGAGGATCCCAGTCCCTGACGGTGAGGGATATGACGCCCTCCTTGGCGATGTCGACCTGCAGCATGTCGTCCTGAAGTTTCTTGACGGCGTCCTGCATGTACTCGACGTCATAGCGCTCAAGGAGCTTGTACTTCTCGACGACGGCTTGGGCGATGGTCCGGCTGTTCAGCACGCCGATCAGCATGTCCTTGTTCGACGAAAAGGCGCCGATGGGCAGCCCCAGCTGGCCTCCCGCCAGCAGACCGCTGATGAGCCCGCCCGATGTCTCCTCCTTCGGCGCCAAAAGCGTGACGGTGCCCTCGTAGACCTTTGGGGCAACCATCGAATACACGCCCACGCTGACCACCACCGTCAGCCACAGGACGGCGACAAGCAGGCGATGTCGCCATACCGCGCCGATGTAGTCGAGCAGATTGATGTGTTCATCCGACGCGCTCGCTGACAGTGGGTCTCTTGGCATGTTCCCCTTTTCCCTCGAGGGTTAGTATTCGGCCACCATGACATTGAGCTGTGCGACGGCGACCGCAGAATCGCGCCGTCAGGCGTTTCAGCATCCCGACGTACAGCCACATGCGCCGGACAGATCAAAACGAGGAGCCGCATCACGATGAGCAGAGGTACCGTATACAGCAGGCGGTCGAGCTTTTCCGCGCACGTTACCGGATCACCAGCAGACGCATCTCGTCGGGCGCGAGCTGGCCCTTCAGCGTCCGATCCGGCGGAGCGAGAGACCCGAGTGACGTGATGGCGCCGCCCGGCGTCACCTGCTGAACCTCGACCGCCTTGCGCACCGCTGCATAGCGACCGCCCGCGAGCGTGAACTCGTACGACTGTGCGCTCGTCGAAATATTGAACAGTACGATGCCCATGCTGCCGTCGGGAGCTTCCCAGACGCTGGACATGATGGCGGGCTGCCGGGTCACGAGCCCCAGCCCCGTCGACCGCCTCTTCCCCGTCGCCACCACGTCGGGCGGCTTCGAGCGAAACTCGAGCGGACGAAGAAGGCGGCCGAGCTGCAGATAGTTGTTCGCCGTCACCCGCAGATGCACGGCGTTCTTCAGCAACGCCATGTTCCGGGCGTACCGCGCGTCGGTCAGATAGGAGTCGTTGAGTGTCGAAAATCGCCCGAGCTTGGTTCCGAAGACCAGCGTGTTGCTGAGCGCGAGCCGGAAAGCCACGTCATCGTCGAGGACCGCATCGAGGCTTCGGCCGAAGCGGATCCAGTAACCGCCGTACACCGCAGGGAGCAGCGGGATGAGGCCCGGCCACACGTCCTCGTGATAGAGGTCACCGTCAAGCACGTCGATGAAGGCGTCGGAAGAATTCTCGCCGAAGAACACGGCGTCGGCGTCAACCGCCCGCACCGCGCTGCGTGTTTTCTCCGCAAGCTTGCGGCCGGCGCTAACCTGCCAGTCGCCGCCGCCGGGCTCGTGGCCATGGTTGAGATCGAAGCACGCGTGCTGTAGCCCCCCGAACTGGTCGACATAGGCGCCCTTCGCGCCGAACTCCCGGACAAGACGAACGCTCGCGTCGCGCACGGAATTCTGAAAGAAGTCGGTTGACCTGCACATGTCGAGGAGGCCGGGGTACGCCACCCGCCAAGGACGTGGCCGGCCGTTCTGATCCTTCACGGTGGAGGGCAGGACGTCGGCAGGAACATTGTTCACTCCACCCGGAATGTCGAAGGTCCGCCCGTTGATGTAGGGCTGGACGTAGATGCCCTTGTCACGCAATCCCGTCACAGCTTGCTCAAAGCCGGCTTTGGCCGGGAACGGATTGCCGGCATGCATTCCAGCCAAGTCAGCCATGGACGTCTCCGATTCTCGCTTCTCGCTCCAGACGTACCAGATGAGCGGAAGCGGCCCGTTGTAGCCGAAATACACCTTGTACTTCACCGTGTTGGCCGCGGCCTTGCGGACGACCGGGCCCTTGGTGTTGACGACGAAGACGAGCGGAGAGTCCTTGAACCACTGCGGAATGTCCGCGCGCCTTGCCAACGGTCCCTTGGTCGCCCACACGTCCAGCGCCCACCGCCGGTAGATCTGGGCCGCGTCGTACCAGTGGCCCGGAGTGTACTGGGTCACGAACGGGTAGGCCGACTTGTAGCCGATGCCCGACTTGCCCATGCGTGTCGGATAGTGCGTGAAGCTCACGAAGATGCCGTCGCCACGCGGACGATGGATGAAATCCTTCTGGTGTCCTTTCGGATCGTGTGTTGCCAGGTAGAGGCCGCCGAGTTCTGTGTCGTACAGCGCCGCCCATTGCATCTTAAGAGGACCTGGATAGGGGAGAAACTCGTCCTTAAAACCGTAACGGGCGCGGGCGCCACCGTCGAACGGGTCCGGAATCATTCGTCCCATGCCGCGCGGATACACGTACACATCGTTGGCGGGCGTCCCGCCCGGCGGGACGAGGCGCACGATTGGAAACCGGACGAGCCACACGCCGTAGCGCCGACTGCGCGGCGTCACCTCGATCCGCCACTCGATGCCGGGTCTGCTTTCCGAGGCGGCAACAGTGACGACGACGTCCGTGACCGACGGATCTGTGGGCGTTCCTTTTCTCGCCCGGCCCTCGCACCCTTCCCAACGAAGCGTGAGCGTGTGCTGGCCATCAGTAGAGCCGCTCGCGTCTGAATGGCTGCGACACCGCGAGTGATTGTCAATGACGACCTCGTCCGTGGGGGGATGCTTCGTGCCCTTCGGCATCTGGCGCGGAAGCAAAGGGATCCCCTTGCCGTCGTTGCCTCGCAGTGTCACCTCGAACAGCTTGCCGTGCTCAGCGTCCGGCTTGAATTCCGCGAGCGCGATGTCGCCCTTGCGGCGCGTGACCGCCCTCAGGTCGTAGCCTCGGTTCTTGCCAAAGAAAGTGACCGACAGGCTCGCGTCGCGAATCTCCAGAGGCGCCGCCACCGCGGGCACGGCCGCGCTCAAAGTCGCCGCCAGACACAGGAACGCGATGGTTGTCTTCTGACGCATGGGCATCCTCATTGCAGCCCCTCGTACAGAGCTTCGTATTGGCGCGCCGTCGACGCTACGGAGAAGTGTTCCTCGATATGCCGGCGGGCGCGGTGGCCGAGTGCTGCGCGATCGTCCAAGGGCATGGTCAACAGCTTTCCCCAGGCCCGCGCGAGCTCTGCAGGCTGGCGGGGCGGCACGACGATACCGGTGTCGCCCACTACGCGCGCGGAATCTCCAACGTCGGTCACCACGCAGGGCGTACCACATGCCATGGCCTCGCCAACGACGCCGGGAGAGCCTTCATTGAAGGACGCGGTGGCCAGCACGTCAAGCGCCGAGTAGAGACGCCTGAGATCGTGGCGCTCGCCGAGCAAATGGACACGGGCCGTGATCCCGAGCACCGCCATCCGCGCCACAAGACGACGGTTACCGTGGTCCACTCCGCGACCAGCGAGAACGAAGTGAACGTCCGGCCGCTCCGCCGCGGTATGCGCGGCGGCCTCCAAAAACACGTCGTGTCCCTTCTTGCCGTGGTACCGGCCCACGAGGCCGACAAGCGGCGCGCAAGCGGGCAGACCCAGCTCACGACGGACATCGTCCCGGGCGGCCGCAACGGGACGAAATATGTCGCAGTCGTAGCCGTTCGGAATGACGCTGCGCCCCTCACAGCGATAGCCGATCGCCTCATGCTGTTCGGCGCTCGCGTGCGCGTTGTAGATGATGCGCGTCACGCCCGCGGAGCACCAGGCGCCGATATGTATGAGCGCCACCGTCGAGCGCTTGTCCGTGCCGAGGTCATGCAGCGAGTTGCGGACATTCCAGAGCACCGGACGGTGCCAACGCGCCAACGCGGCGCCGAGGCTAGCGGCCACATTCCCGTGATACATCCATCCCTGTACGACGTCGGGCCGCAACCGGCGAATGAGCCGCGCCAGCCGCACCATGGCCCACGGCGCGTGAGCGGCTGTGCGCATGCCCGCACACCCGACCCGCACTCCAAGCGCCTCCAGATCCGCGCGGACGCCGCCCCCGGGAAGCAGCGCGACCACGGTCGGCTCGAACCGTCTGCGATCCATCATGGCTAGGATCCGGCACAGTTGAGTCTCCGCGCCGCCACGATGCAGCCCGGAGATGACGTGGAGGACCTTGCGTGGACCGGCCTTCATGAGCCCTGCACCACACTCTCTGCGCCGATAGCACGCTCCGATTGGCGGCGCCGCTGCAGCACGGCCTGGAGGCGGGTGAAAGCGATGGACATCGCCACTGAAAAGACGGCGATCGCGACGAGCTGCTTGGTGAGGCTGATCTGAGACTGGATGTCGTTGCGGTGAATGTAGAATGCCCAGTACGTGAAGATCGGCGCCACGATGCCGCGCACGACGACGTCCGGTGACCGCAGTAAATACGAGCCGAATCCGAGGACGATCGCGTAGAACACGATGAAGGCACAGAGGAGAGGCCAGCCGCCGCCGCTCCACATCTCGGCCCAGATGTTGTTGGCCATGCCGCCCCTGACACCCGGAAACAAGACCGGCTGAAAACGATCATTGAACGAGACAACCTCGCCGCCCATGTCGGATGCGAACACGACGAATTGGTTGACGACTGATTCGAAGTGCGACATGCCCACGAGGAAATTGGTGCGAATGACCTCGTTGAGGTTGGCCTGGGTCGTGAACGGCTCCGAGTGCGCGAACATGAAAATGTAGTAGGTCGGATCAGT
>DATKDY010000110.1:0-3275 GCA_035512515.1 Vicinamibacterales bacterium | reverse complement strand
GCCGGCACCCACGCCGTTTGGCTTCGGCGGCTGGATCGCCCTCACCAAGGGCGAGGGCGGACACGAAGTCATGATGGGCGACCTCGTGCTCACCGAGGACGAAGTAAATCCCGTGATGTCGGCCATCCTCGACAACGGTCTCGACGTCACCGCGCTGCACAATCACTTCTTCTGGGAACAGCCGCGGATCTTCTACATGCACGTGCACGGCATGGGGAGCGCTGCGGATCTGACGCGTCGCGTCAAGCCCGCCATTGATCTCATCGACCAATCCGCGAAGCGCGCGTCGACCCCACCAGCGGCCGCGCCGGTGGCGTCAGCACCGACGCTGAACAGCGCCGCGCTCGCGAAGATCATCGGCCACGAGGGCGAGCAGAACGGACCGGTCTACAAAATCACGATTGGCCGGCCCGATATCGACGTGCGGGAGCACGGCGCCGCGATCAACTCGCGGATGGGATTGAACACATGGGCGGCCTTCACAGGGACTGATGGCGAGGCCATGGTGGCCGGCGACGTCGCGATGCTGGAACACGAGGTCACGCCGGTGCTGAAGGCGCTGCGCGGCAACGGACTCGACGTGGTCGCGATTCACCACCACATGACCGACGTGCAGCCGGTGGTCATCTTCCTCCACTACTACGGCACCGGACCGGCGGCAAAGCTCGCGCAGGGCGTCCGCGCTGCGGTTGATTTGCTGGGGAAGGCGGCGGCCAGTCGTCAGTGAACGACAGCAAGGCGTAGGAAGTGAACGGTTCCAGTAACCGGCTGGCGGCGTTCGCTCTGTCAAGGTCTCATGGGTCCGCGTGTCGTGTTCCTGTTTCGGGTTGGGGGCGGCTGCGTGTCTGATTGAGGGCCGTCGCGCGGCGTGATGTCGCGCTCGCCATGTCCATTTTGGGTCCTCAAAAAACCTGCCGCTGATCACGCGGATCGCCGTCTGCAGACGCGGCACATTGCGTGTGTCCTGGAGCAGCGGATCCAAGCGTCATGACCGAGGTAACGGCGACGTTCACGCCGACGGCACGACCCGCCGCTGGCGAGGGTGCACGCGTAATACCTCCTGCTGGTTCTGAACTTGACCGTGCCCGCGTCCTGATGCGAGTCTGTACAGTGCCAGGAGGAGCAGAGATGATCAAGACCGTTGAAGCCGTCATCGACGAGCGCGGCAATGTCCGGCTGCTGGAGCCCGTCCGTCCTGGCGTAGCGCGCCGCGCGCTCGTGACCATCCTGGACGAGCGTCCGACCGATCAGCCGTCAGAAACCGCGCTCCTGAGCGAACCCGCGCTGGCTGAGGACTGGAATCGACCGGAGGAGGACGAGGCGTGGAAGCACCTGCAAAGGGTGCGGTAGTTCTCGTTCGGTTTCCCTTTTCTGACCTGTCCCGGACCAAGCTGCGACCAGCCGTCGTACTTGCCGACGCGGGACGCGGTGACCGCGTCCTCTGCCAGGTCACAAGCAAGCCATACAGCGACCCCACGGCCGTGGTGCTGGAAGAGACCGCGTTCGCGTCAGGCTCGTTGCGCGTTACGAGCTACGCCAGACCGGGGAAGTTGTTCACGGCGAGCAGAGCGATCTGATCACCGCAGAAGTTGGCGCGCTCAAGCGAGAAGCCGTGACACGGATTGTCGATGCGGTGGTAACTCTGCTGCGGGCAGCAGCGAGCGGCTCGCCGTAATCTGCCGCGCAGTCACGTCGAGGAGCGGCGGCAGACCGCGTCGCTCCGGTTCGCCGATTGTGTGAAACATGGAGTGTGTGGATGTGGGTTGACGAGTCCGCGTTCGAGCGGGCTGCCGTCGAGGCGCGCACGATCCAGGACGAGACGGGCTTCCCACCAGCCTTGGATGATCCTCGGCTGAACGTCCGCGAGATTCTCTTCTGGTTCCCGTTCGAGGGAGATGGGCCAATCGACGGCCTGCTCCGAATGCACCAGCCGGAGGACTATGCGACGCGGGTGGTCGTCGCCGCCACGCTGCATTCATTGATAGGCGACAATCCCTCGGGGGACGGCTACGATAGCCTGGCGTCGGCGCTCCAACGCCTTGTCGCATCCGTCGCTGTAAAGGATCTGGCCGATCCGGCGCTGCTTCGATGGGAACTCCACCTCGCGGCAACAGCGAATTCGCTCGAGCGAGCTCTCGAAGTGTGGCACCGATTCGAAGAGGTTGAACCGACTCCTGAGATCCGCGCCCTGGTTGCCAACACGCTGTTCCTTCTCGTTCACCCGAGCCGCCCTGCGCTTGACTTTTTTACACCAAGCGCATTCGACCCACTGATCCACTCGCCGCACTGGGAATGGCAGCGTGTGTCCGACCTGTTCACCTACATCCTGGCGACCACTGTGGAGAAGCGCGGCAACCTCGGTTGGAGCCCGCGACGTTTCCACCGTCGGCGCTCGATGCGCTCATCGATATCGAGTTGTTGCTCAAGCGAGTCCAGAATGCCACCAAGTCATTGACGCCAACGCAGCAAGCCGTTCAGAGCTGGTGCTGGTTCGCCCAAGGTTCCGCCGCGCAGGACAGCGGCAAGTTGAATGAAGCGGGCCGGATCTACTTGGCCCTCCCGACATTTCCAGCAGACGGCGGTCCTGTGGTCAGCGGCTCGGCTGCTGCCACAACCTGCTTTGCCCTCGCATGCAACTGGTCCGCCGCGACAGAAGCAGCCCGCAAATGGATTGCTGACGCTCCCAAGGACGCACAGGCGCACCGCCGCCTCGCGGAAGCGCACTACAAGCAGAATGAGATTCCAGAAGCGGTACGAACGTTCGAAGACTACGTGCGGCACAGGCAGGGAGATGACGACGACTGGGAGTCGAGTCTGCTGATGCACTTGGGTCTCGAAGTACATGCTCGTCGCAGCATCGCCGCTACTCTCGAAGCTGCAGCGTTTTCGGCGTCGATTCGGCCGCAAGGGGAGAGGCTCGTCGCCTGGTTCTGTCCATGGTTCGACTCGCTGTCCCGCAAGACCAAGGAGCGGTGGTGGGTTGGCATCTTCTCGCTGTCTTCGCCGCACGTTGCCACCGAGATGGAATCCGAACGTTGGGACGTGGCTGCCGATTCTTTCGGCGAGGCTGTTGCATTCGAACTGAAGGAACGCGTTTTCGCGCCGTTCGTCGCAGATTCGCCGGGGCTCCGCCCCCCTGATGATCACTGGAGGCGTGCGCTTGCCGGCCGTGGAATGCTCGGTGAAGCCTAGCTAGTATGCCCTTGGACACACCCCGAAACGCCCGCACGCCAGCCCTCACGAACCATGCCTTCTCAGATTCTTTCGGTATCCGG
>DATKDY010000109.1:0-7040 GCA_035512515.1 Vicinamibacterales bacterium | reverse complement strand
ACGCCGACGAAGCTGTGCGTCCCGCGCCCGCTCACAAAGGCGAGCTTCGAGCCGTCGGGCGACCAGCGCAGGCTGCCCGCGCTGCCGCGAATGGTGAACAACTGCTCCGGCTTCGCCGTCGCCGTCGCCGCGAGATTCGTCGTCCACACCTGACCACGGGAGAGGTAGACGACCTGGCCGGTGGACGACACGGCCGGACTGGTCCCATTGGCAAGCTTGCGCGGGGTGGACGGGGCGGGCGTTCCCGTGGTTGTGGACGGGGCGGGCGTTCCCGTGGTTGTGGACGGCGCGGGCGCCGCCGCCGTACGGGCTGCACCGATCGCGCCGACATCAACGGCAAAGATCGCCTGCTCGGCCGGCTGCGGCGTGATGGCCGGATTCGGAAACTCGCCAGCGCGATTCGCGCCCCCGCCGCGCACATAGAGCACCGTGCGCCCGTCACGCGACCACGTCAGCCCGGTGATGTCCTGCCCATCGTCTCCGCTGTACGAGGTTGCCTGCCGTGGCGCGAACCCTGGCGCCGACGCCACCCACACGTTGCGCGAGCCCTTCGCATTGACGACCCACGCGACGTGCCCACCGGTGGGCGCGGCGACGATCTCCGATGGGAACGGCGCGGAGAGGAGCGCCTCGAGCGTAACCGTCTGCTGCGCGCGCGCAACGGCGATGCTGACGGCGGCGGCAACGAGGACACCAAGGAGAAGGCGACGAGGTTGAGGTGACATGCAGCTCCTTCGGCCGACTCGGCCTCGAGGACACGAATTACAAAAGGCGACACGGCCAGCCCGCACCAGGTCGCGTGTCCTGAGCGAGCGCAGCGAGTCGAAGGGCCTGTCCTGAGCGAGCGCAGCGAGTCGAAGGGCACCCGGTCACGGCCTGAATCGTACCCACTTCACCATCCGGCGCTGCGTCACCTCCGCGCCGTAGATGTTGCCGTCGCCATCCACGGCCACGCCTTCAGGTCCGCTATACCCCTGCACGTTCGCGCGATCGTCCGGCAGAAAGTGGCTCACCCACCCCGTGCGCGCATCGCCGACGCGAATGCCCTTTTCCCATCCGGCGTTTCTCATCCCCATGTACTTGTCCTGTGCGGGGCTGGATTCCGAATCGGCGACGTAGATTCTGTCGTCGCCGTCGATGAAGATACCGCTCGGCCGCCCGAACTGCGTCCAGATGGCGAGGAAGTTGCCCTGCTGATCGAAGATCTGAATGCGATTGTTGAAGCGATCGCCGACGAAAATGCGTCCCTGCGAGTCCATCGCGAGCGCGTGGGGATCGCGAAACTGCCTGGGGCCGTAGCCCTCTTCGCCCCACGTCTCGATGTATGTGCCGTCGGCGGCCCACTTCGTGATGCGGCTGCGCGACTGATCGTGCGCCTCGGCGATGTAGATCTCGCCGTTGGGCGCGACGAGCACGTCTGAGGGGCGCGACAGGTGCTTCGGCGGATCGCCCGCGACGCCAGGCTCGCCGATGGTCATCAGGAGCTTGCCGTCGGGACTGAACTTCAGGACCGTGTGTCCGGTCCTGGTGGCGTTCTGGGCCCACGCATCGGTGACCCACAGGTTGCCCTGGTGGTCCACGTCGATGCCGTGCGGCCAACTGATCAGACCGGCGCCGAAGCTGCGGACGAGCTTGCCCTCTTTGGTGAAGAGCAGGATGGGATCGGCGGTGGAGCCGACGCACGTGTTGGCGCCGCACCGCTCGGCGACCCAGATGTTGCCGTCCGCCGCGATGTCGACGGCGCTGGTCGATCCCCAGGTGCGCCCGGCGGGCAGTTCTCCCCAGCCGTAGGTGGGGCGAAACGGATTCGAGGTGACCGACTGGGCGTCGAGGGCGGGGCCGGCCACCATCATCATCGCGGCGAGGGTGCCCACCGCGCTCAGCCCCCAGAGCCTGTGCATCGTGTATCTCATGGCCCGAGATTCTGCCATGGCTTCGCCGCCGCAGGCGAGGGGGTCAGGTCGTGAATCGCGAACGGTCGCGCGAGTGCGGCCGGGGTCAGGTCGTGCATCATGAACGGTGCGTCGATGCGGCGCGAGGGGTGTCCACGCCGCCGCCGCCACTCACGCGAAGGTGACCACGGTGACGCCGGGATTCTGCGGATCCACGCGAAACGACGCGACCGCTGACACACCGTGAAGGTACTGATGCACAGCGGCTTTGACGCGGCCGCCCCCGCGACCATGAATGACGCGCACGTGGGCACGGTTCTCGAGCAGGGCTTCGTTGACGAAGGCCTCGAGCGCATCGCGGGCTTCCGCGACCGTCTTGCCGTGCAGATCGAGGGACGGGCACGGTCCAGGTGCGCTCGGTGCGCTCGGTGCGTCGGGTGCGCCGCGTGCGCTCGCGCGGTTTTTGGGCGGCTTACTGCGCGGAGTCGCGAGCTCGAGATCGCGGTGCGCGGCAATGACGATGCGGCCTTTGATCTCGACGACGTAACGTCCGCCGCTGCGAACCTCACGGATGGTGCCGGTGCCGAGGCCGGCGAGGTGTACGCTCGTGCCGGGAGAGAACGTCATCTGCGAATCATTGTCGCTCTTCCAGCACCGTGATGGTCACGTCGTGCAATCGCCAGTTGATCGCGCGGGCGGCGTCGACAGCATGCCGGATCCTCGCCGGCAGGTTGGCGGGCGACCCGCGCGGCGTCACAAACACCTCGCCGAGGAACACATGCCCGACTTCGCGGAGCCGCACCGACGCGCTCGCCACCTACTCGAGCTCCTCGATGCATTCACGCAGCGCATCCCCCAGTGAGCGCGCGACCCATTCGTTTTCATGCGATGCGACTCGCGTGCCAGTAGGAACTGCTGAGTTGAAACTGGGCGAGCTTTCGCCCGTGGGCGTTGGGGTCGGCGCGAGGGCGGGCTACGCCCGCACGCTTCGGCCCGCAGCCTCGGATCTTCCCGATTGACGTGTGCGCTCCCGGCACGCAGTTCGCATCGGGCGTGCTCGAGTTTGTGCAGGTCGCACGAACTCGAGCGAAAGGATCGTCAGATGGACTTGAAGCAGGAAGACGGAATCATCAAGTACGGCATCGCGTGGCTGCTCGGCGTTCCGCTGTCGGTGCTGGTGCTGATCTTTCTCGCCTCGCGGGCGTGTTAGGAGTTTTGACGGCCACAAATCCCGCAGCTGAGTCAAGGTTGTCCGTCAAGGCGACCGCCCCGCGTCCCTCGACATTGCTCGGGACGGCCTGAGCCTCGTCGAAGGCCGGAGCGGGGCAAAACAAGATAGTGGGCCGCTAGCGAGGCGGAGCCTTCTTCGCGAGGATGTCTCGTGCCTGTTGCACTTCGTTGCGGCGGCTCCGTGGCGCCAGGTTGACGAGGGCCGCGTAGAGCTCGCGCGCCTTTGCCGTCTCGCCCGAGCGCTCTGCGGATCGCGCCGATCCGTAGAGCGCGCCGAACCGGTTGGGCTCTGACGCGAGCACCCGGGTGAATTCGGCGAACGCCTCGCGCGGGCGATCGAGCTCCAGCAGCATCTGCCCGAGCAGATCGCGCGCAGGGACGATGGCGCCTGGCGTCACGGGATGCTTGTCGGTCCCATCTTCGAGATCCGCCGCCGAGCGCGCGAGTTCGAGCGCCGCGTCGGGGCGGCCTTCGGCCAGCGTCAGCCACGCCTCGGCCGCGCGTCGCTGAATCTCCACTTGCACCGCCCAGTACGACTCCTGATGCGTCACCAGTGTCTGGTGAAGCGTGCGCAGCGTGTCCACATCGCGGCGTGCCTGCGCGACGCGACCCGAACGTGCCGCGCCGATCGCGCGGGCGAAATAGATCGCGGCATCCGCCCACGCGTAACGTTCACCCGGAAACCCCGTCGGATCGGGCAGGCCGGCGGCCTCGGCCCACTGGCGCCGCTCCACCGCGTAGCGTGCCGGCATCGCGGCAGTCGCGTAGAGGCCCGCGAAGAACATCGTCGACTCACGTGGCACATCACTCAATTTCGGGGCGGCATCGATCACGCCGCGTGCGAGGTCGTCCTCGTTCTTCTGCAGGTGACCGAACACCTGATAGTCGCTCCCGTGCAGCGCTTCGCCGATGATGCCGTGCTTGCGCGCGGCGGTAACCACGTCACGGTTCGTGGTGATGACCTCGTCCCAGAGCCCGAGGCGCGTGAAGATATGCGACGGCATATGGAGCGCGTGCGGCGAATCGGGCGCCAATGACGCGTATCGCCGGGCCGCGTCGAGCCCGCCCCGTGCCAGCGCCGGATAGTCGTAGGCGTGAATGATGTAGTGGGCCACGCCGGGGTGCGCAGGCTGCGCCCGGAAGACCGGCTGCAGCAGCTCGCCGGCTTTTTTCTGACGTACGTAAGTCTTGTCGGGCGGGTGGGATGCTGCGCTCGAGAGCAGCGCGAAGGCATAGAGGACGGCGGCTTCGGTGTCGCCAGGATACTGCGCGTGGAGCCGCTCCATCGCCTGCTCGTACGCGCGCACGCGCTCGGCGTGATCGACGGAGTCCACGTTAATGTAGAAGTGCGCGAGTGCGGCCAGATAGGCGCGCTCGCGTGCGCTGCCAGTTCCGAGCGCCTGGCCCTTCTCGATGGCCTGCCGCCCACGGTCGAGCGCCGCGCGGCCCGGTCCGCGCACCTCCCAGAGCGGCTGCCATTGGGCCATCGCGACGCCCCACCACGCGATGGCGCAGCGCGGGTCCTTCGCCGCCGCCGCTCGGAACTCGCGATCGACTTCCTCGTACCAGAACGAGTGCAACAGGGCCAGTCCTCGGCTGATGCCGGGTTGCACGGCGGGTGAGCAGGTGTTCTCGAACGTGACCGCACCCACGTTCTGTGGGGCAGGGCCTGCGTGCTGATGCGGTGCCTGCCCCGACGCTGCCCCGATGGCGGGGAGGAGCAGGGAGAGCGTGACCGTGACCGAAGCGACCCACGCGCGCATGGACGACCCCTCCTCGGGCGGGCTTCGACGGCCTTCGCGACCTTCGGCGCCTTCAACAGCTTCGACGCCTTCGAAGGTTCGATAGTTCGATGCCGTCGATAGTTCGATGCCGTGGAACTAGAATCGTGACATGTCCAGACTCGCCGCGCTCGTCCTTGCCATCGCGTTCGCCGGCTCAGCCGGATCGTACTCGGCGCAGACACAGCCCGCGCCAACCGACCGCACCAAGGCGTCGGTCTTCTCGGCCGCGAACCTCGCCGCGGCGCTGGCCAAATTGTCCGACGAACGCCCCGCGGCGTCGGTTCGGGTGTTCTCGTTGGCCCCGTACAACGTCAACGTCGAACGGCGGCTGCCGCGTCCGCAGGGCGCCTCGCTGCACGAAACGCAGGCGGAGCTCTTCTACGTCATCGAGGGATCGGCGACGCTGCTGACGGGCGGGATGCTCGTGTCGCCCACGCGAAACGGGACCAACCTCTCCGGGCCCGGCATCGAAGGCGGGGTGCGGCAAACGTTCGGCAAGGGCGATTTCCTGCTGGTGCCGTCGGGTATCCCGCATCAGTTCGTGGACATCACGGCGCCGGTGCAGTTGATGTCGATCTATCTGCCGAACGCGCCGCAGTAACTCGCGCATCTGGCCGCACCCGGGCGCGCTGGGCGGCGTGAGGCCCGCCGAAGTATCATCCCGGCTATGACTTCTCGCCGCACGTTTCTTGCCGCGGGTGCCGCCGGCGCCGCGTTGGTGTGGATTCCCAAGTCTGTGAATGGCTACTCGGCCAGCGAAGTGCGGGCGGCCCTTCAGGCTCTACCTACGTCACCTGGCCTACCCAGCGTCACTGCCCAACCCGCCAATGAGGCCGGCCAAGCCGTGCGGGCTGGCGTGTCCAAGTGGGATCTCGACACGCCCGCGCTCTGCGTCGATCTCGACAAGCTCGACGCAAACATCGCCAGGGCGCAGGCGACGCTGACCAAAAACGGCATCGCCGCGCGGCCGCATGCCAAGACACACAAATGCGCGGCCATCGCGAAGCGGCAACTCGCCGCGGGCGCGATCGGCATCTGCACGGCGAAGCTCAGCGAAGCCGAGGCGCTCTCGGCCGAAGGCATCGAAAACATCTGCATGACGACGGCCAATCCGTCGGCGAGCAAGATTCGACGCGCGATGCAGCTCGCCAAGCGGCATCCGTCGTTCATCCAGGCCGTGGACTACGCGCCCAACGCGCGGGATCTGTCAGCGGCTGCGAAAGAAGCCGGCATCGTGGCCGACGTCGTCATCGACGTCGCCGTGGGCACGCGCAGCGGGATTCCTCCCGGAGACGAAGCCATCGCGCTGGCGAAGCTGGTGGACTCGCTGCCTCACCTGAAGTTGCGCGGGCTGCTCTCGTACGATGGCGGGGCGCAGCACGTCACTGGTTTTGCCGCACGCAAGAAGCGCGCGCTCGAGGGGCTCGAGGCGAACGTCGCCACCTACGACGCGATGAAGGCTGCGGGGCTCAGCACCGAGATCTTCAGCGGCGGCGGCACTGGCACCTACAGCGTGCAGCACCTGACGCCGGGCTTCACCGACGTGCAGGTCGGCAGCTACATCTTCATGGATATGCAGTATCTCGCGATCGGGAGCGAGGACGGCGATCCCGTCTACAAGGACTTCGCGCCGTCGCTGACCGTGCTCGCGACGGTCCTCAACAACCGCTTCGCGGGGCGGTTGACGACGGATGCGGGGGCCAAGGCGCTGACGTTGAACGTTCCGCGCGCGGGTGTTGTGGGGGAGCCGGGCATGGAGTACAACGCGGGCTCCGATGAATTCGGCGTGATCACGTTCAAGGATGCGGCCAGGAGCTACGCGATCGGTGATCGCCTGGAGCTGATCGTGCCGCACTGCGATCCGGTGGTGAATCTGTACGACCACATCTACGGCACGCGGAACGATCGCGTGGAAGTGGTGTGGCCGATCACGGCGCGCGGGAAGTCGCAGTAGCGCCGCCGGAAATGGGGCAGGCCCATTTCCTGCCAGTGGGGCGAATCTGCGAAGAGCGTGCGGTTTCTGCGATCTCTGTCGCGCCAACGGGCCCCTGACGGGGCCGGTCGCGCCGTTTCGCCGAAAACACTCGCCGCCCCTGCCACCTCTCCGCAATTCCCGCCACCTTCCCCGAAATGG
>DATKDY010000108.1:0-2460 GCA_035512515.1 Vicinamibacterales bacterium | reverse complement strand
CGATCCCGATCTGGGCCACCAACTCCCATCTTTGAGGTCAGCAGTTTGGCGCCTTCGGGTGCGCTTGGTTCGCTCACACTCGGATGCCCGCGATGTGTTACGATGTCTTACATGAAGACATCGACCATCACGATTCGCCTGGACGACGCACTCGGACGTGAGCTCGATCAGGCATGCGCACGCACCGGTCGAACAAGAAGCGACCTGGCCCGCGACGCCCTGCGACGACAACTCGCGCTGTTGCGATTCGAGCGCGTGCGGCGGCG
The DNA here is from genome assembly GCA_035512515.1 of Vicinamibacterales bacterium. Taxonomy (GTDB): domain Bacteria; phylum Acidobacteriota; class Vicinamibacteria; order Vicinamibacterales; family UBA2999; genus JACCSI01. The sequence continues at coordinate 2,194 of DATKDY010000108.1, read as the reverse complement.
TGTCCTCCCGCTCGCCGAATCGCAGGGCTATCTGACGGATGACGACGTCTTTCGCGACGTGTCGTGAAGGTCTTCTTTGACACCAACGTGCTCATCGCCGCATTTGCGACGCGGGGCTTGTGCGCCGACTTGTTCGCACATGTGCTGCTCGAGCACGACCTGGTGGTGGGCGAAGTGGTCCTGGGTGAGCTGCGAACGAAGCTGCGCACCAAGCTGAAGTTGCCCAAGAAGACCATCGACGAGATCGAAGCGCAGCTGCGTGACAGTGTCGTGGTGAAGACACCAGCGAAGCACCTGGGCCTCAGGATCAGCGATCCGGATGACGAGTGGGTCGTGGCGTCGGCTCTAGCTGGCGGCGCCGATGTGCTCGTCACCGGCGATGCTGCGATCCTGAAGCTTGGCAAACGTGCTCCGCTGCCTATCCTCTCCCCGCGCGGACTCTGGGAGCTCCTTCGCGGCCCGGCACCTCGACGATGAATCGGGTGCGAGGCACCAGGACCATCGACGTCAGGCCGCGGGTAAAGGGGCCTCAAATCCGGCTTTGGCGGTCGCCTTCAGGCCCTCAATCCGGCTAAGCCAGGCACCAAGGTGGTTCCAACTCGCGGTGTTCTGGTCCACCATCTCCCAGCCGTTGATTCTAAACGGCTGAAATCTCCAACCGGACGAATGCCGCCGAGATGTGTCCGGGGGGCAGGTAGACAATGCCGACGAATGATGCACCGCCACGGATCTCAACCTTGCCGAGCGCCAGATCGTTCGTGACGACGACACGATGCCAGAGCCGCTGCGCGTTCCAGGACTTCGCTGTCCCCACGGCCGATCAGCCGCTCCTCCTCGGCCGGCCGTACGTCGCAACCTCGTGCCCGAAGGCCGGCGACCACGTCCAGCGGCGATGTTCTCGTCCGTAAGAAGGGGAAAGTCGAGCGGCCTCACGCGGTGGTCTTGAGTTCCCAGACATGCTCGCCCTTCAGCACGTCTGCGGCATACCGAAACGCCGCCGCCAAACCATCGTGCGTGAGCTGTGGATACTGGGCGAGAATCTGCGCCTGCGTCGCACCGCTCGCCGCCAGTTCGAGGAGGAACTCGACGCTCAATCGCGTCCCGCGCCGCACGGTTTGCCGCCGAGAATCGTGGGGTCGGAGCCGATCAGCTCTTCAGCCATCTCGAATCCATTCTAGCTCAGGATCCTGAGTGTGTCGGCGAGCATGTCGACGCACGTGCGCTCCGCCTGTGCAACTGGAGCGTCGCTCCATCGGCGATCAGAATGGGATTTCTTCATCGTCGTATGCGCGCTCCCGATCGCCTCGCCGCGACCAGTCGCGGCGCGTGGGCCTGGGCGGAGGCGGAATCGCCGGAATCGGTGAGATCGGCGCACGGGTGTCGAGTGCGTTCGCGATCGCCCGCAGTTCCTCACGTACCCGTGGCAGCACCTCGGGATCGATCGAGCCGTGGACGAGCCACTGCTGCAAATCGTCGGCCAGATTCATGAGGTAGCAGGCCAGATCGCTCAACTGGCACGCCGGATCCCGGACGCGTTCGGCCACGTTCATTTCCAGATTCGTGGCTGAAGGCTTGCGCGACTGTTGCTCCTTCCCACGCGCATGCTGGTCGCGGGTGCCGCCGCAGCGCTTCCAGTAGCACTCTTCAATGAACTCGCCTACCGGGAGCTTCCACCGCTCCTGCGGGCTCGGGCGCAAACCCGGGAGCTTCTTCGGATTCATGCCGAGCGCGCGCGCCATCTCAACCTGCCGCGCATTGAGCCGGCAGATCTTCGTAGCGTTGGTCCACGCCTCGTCATGCTCTCGACGCTTGTTCGCCATCGACCACTTGGTGCCCGCGGTCGGAGCTCGACGCAATTCCGCTCGCCGATGCCTGTGGAAGAATACGCCAACTCGCCGTCCTCAATTCCTAACTGCCGATCATGGGGTAGACATGCCGAGCCGTTCATCTCAGCCTGGGTTCCCCGCCGCGACTCTGCGCGGTGGGGTAGAGCCCGAGGCCCTTACCGAGCACGAAACCTATCAGACGCTGCTCGCCCGCGCACGGCGGCGGACGGGCGCCGTGCCGGCCGATTGCATCGTGCGCCACGTCCTGTCAGTCACGCTTGGAGGCGACTGGCCGGTCCAGCGCGACGCGCTCGACGCGGTGCTTCGCCGCTGCGCGTCGACTCGCACCGACGAGATTCAGATCGTCC
>DATKDY010000107.1:0-4766 GCA_035512515.1 Vicinamibacterales bacterium | reverse complement strand
TTGCGCTCGCGAATCACGCTGCCGTCCGGGAGCTGGACCCTGATGTCCACCTCCCACCCGCCGTTCACGTACGGTCGCACTGTTACGCTCATCGCTGTTACTCCTTCAGCGATGGCGCGCGCTTCTGGTCGAGCCACTCTAGCAGTTCTGCCGAGCGGATCAAGACACGGCGACGGATCCGGATTACTCCAGGCAATTGCCTTCGTTCGAGCATCGCGTAGATCGCACGTCGCGTGGTCCGCAGCAGGTCCGCCGCGTCGCCCACGGTGAGCAGTATCGGCATCGCGTCGCCGCTCTTCGACAGCTCGAATTGTCTCCGCACGACTGCACGGCGGACCGGCGATCGCAGCACTGGCGCGCTCTCGAGAGTCGTCTCAATCTCGTTCATGACGAGCCTCCTCCGCATGACTTCGGGTTATTTGGCTTCAGCCGCGCCCTCCGCTCAGAAAACCGGTAACGAGTGACTGAGCTCGGGAACGGAAGCGGGCCTGAGGCCGGCATGAAGCGCAGACCTGAGGTCGTGCGCCGGTCGCTTGACCGCGACCAGGGTGAAGAGATCGACGGGCAGGTTCGCCACTCGCGACCGCGTTCGAGACGGGCCGCTGCCGATCGACGAGGGCGTCACGCTCGCGGCGGCTGAGCCGTCGCGGACGTCCTACCCTCCAATCCTATGAACGCATCTGCGAGCGATTTCCTGACACTGGCGTCGCCGGGCTTCCACTGGATACGCAGACTGCGCCATCACGCAATTGCTGTCCGGTGAGCTGCGCGCAGCCGCCGTCAAGGCCCGCAGGCCACGCGCGGCACGCGCGTGGGCGGAGTGGAGCGGCGAGCCTTGCACGGCGCCGAGCACAGATGGAAGCTCGATTGAGTCATGCCGCGCGGTGACCCCGAACCGCAAAGGTGTTCACGATCAACCGGACCAGGAAGAGACTCGATTTCCGGAAAACACATGAGCGAGCCGTGACACTGGCAGCGACGCCACCGTGCGCATACTCCCCTGGTGCAACGACCACCCGCGCGACCGGTTCGCGATGTCACCGCGGCTGTGGCTCCTCGAGACGGCGCAGGACCCCCGAAAACCGTTCACTACCGTCAAGGGTCAAGCTCACCTGCAATCTCCCCTCTTGAAGGGTGCCTTCGATCACGTACGGCCGCTCGCTGTACTGAACGCAGAAAATCGGCAATTCCTTCCAGGTATCAGGACTGCCCCGGAAGCGGCAGCTCTGCCGCCTGGATTTGCGGATTCAGATGTCGCCTTCGGTTGCCAGTTCGTCGAGGTGACGACTCGGTTCCATCCGTTCGTGCAGCACGCGGATGATCTCGATCACGCCTTCCCCGGCGACGCGATAGTAGAGAACGTGAACCGGTCTCCTAACCTTTACGCCTTCAGCAGAACGGCGTGCGTATCGGACGTGGAAGCTGCGGATACCAGAACGAAGGTCAGGTCGCTTCCTTGTGAGCAGCCCGTCGGGCTCAGCCGCGACCTGCCGCATCGCGGCGGCGAGAACAGCGGCGTACCGTTGCCGACCCTCGGCGCCCCAACGCTCGGCACTTGTCGCAAGGATGTTGGCAAGATCGATTTGCGCGGGGCGAGCGAGGCGAAACCGCGCCATTCGCCCTAGCGGACGCGCTTCACAGGGGAGGGTGTCAACCGTTCAAGGTACCCTTCGAGATCCGCGTCGTCGACCTCAGCGAAATCGCCACGGTCGATCGCATCAATGCCGACCTTGATCTGCGCTCGAAGCGCCTTCAGACGGAGGCTGTCTTCCTTCCGGCGCTGCTGGAGTACACGCAGCGCATCCCGAATAGCCTCGCTTGCATTCTGGTATTCGCCAGCCTCCACGACCTTCTCGACGAAGGCGTCCTGCTCGGGCGTCAGGCTGATGTTCCGAGTTGGCATGTGGGCCTCGCTACAATTGCCTCAGAATACCACCCATGGCAAAGCTTGCCAATCGGTGCGCTCGGAGGGACCGTGGGGATTAGGGTGAACTAACGGCGACGACGCCTTGTCTTCTGGGCGTGATTCCAGGCGTTCGACGGATCGCCGAAGCATGTCTCCCACGGAATCACGGCTGCGGTGGATGTCCGTCGACGAAAAGGGGATACCCCGGGGTCAATTCAGCCCTTCAATCGAGACTCAGTGTTCCGACGTAGAATCAGCACACCTCACAAGACGAGAGCAGTCAGTTCACGTTATGGAAGCCGACCGATGGCAGCGGATCTCGCGGATCTTTCACGAGGCGCTTGAGCGTCCGGTTGATCAACGCGACACGTTCCTCGACGCTTGCTGCCAGGGCGACGACGTGCTGCGCGGGGAGGTCGCCTCGCTCCTCGCCCACGAGGCAAGCGCCGAGAGCTTCCTCGTCAATCCTGCCGCCGAAGTCGTGGACGCTCGTCTAACCCAGAGTTCCGAACCGCCGCACGCCGGGCTGGAACCTGGAGTCAGCCTGGGCACCTATCGAATCGAGCGGCCACTCGGCCGCGGAGGGATGGGTGTCGTCTTCCTGGCACACGACACGACCCTCCATCGGAAAGTCGCTCTTAAAGTGCTCGGGTCGCCCACTGGGGACGGGACCGCCCGCGACCGCCTGCTTCGCGAGGCCCGCAATGCCGCCGCGCTGAATCACCCGAACATCTGCACAGTCTACGAAGTCGGCGAGTCAGCGGACTGTGCATTCATTGCGATGGAGTACGTCGACGGCCAGTCGCTGAGCGATCGGCTGCTCCGCGGTCCGCTCTTGTTGGAAGAGGTCCTCCGATATGGGATCGACGCCGCGGACGCACTGGGCTACGCCCACGAACATGGCGTGGTCCATCGGGATTTCAAGGCGGCAAACGTGATCGTCACCGCAGCCGGCCGGTTGAAGGTCGTCGACTTCGGGCTGGCACGGCGCGGCGACGCGATGATGGCAGGCGCGACGACGATGCCGACGATAGCGCCGGCCGGAGTCGCAGCCGGGACGCCGTACGCGATGGCGCCCGAACAAGTGCGCGGCGACACCAGCGACGCTCGCACCGACATCTGGGCACTGGGAGTCCTGCTATACGAGATGGCGACAGGCGCCAAACCCTTCAACGCCTCGACCGTCCCCGAGCTGTTCTCCTCGATCCTCCGGGATGCGCCGAAGCCGTGGCCGGCCACCGTCCCGGTCGAGATCAGACCGGTGATCGAGCGATGCCTGGAAAAGGAACCCGGGCGGCGATACGAGCACGCCGGTGAAGTCGACCAGGCACTCGACGCGATTCGCTCGGGCTTCGTCCCCCCCTGGGTCGCTTGGAGGTATCACCTGACCCGTCGGCGCGGGCTCGCGTCAGCCGCAGCTCTCGTCGTCGTTGCGGCGCTATTGGCTGCGGCCAATGTAGGCGGGGCGCGGGACTGGCTCCTAGGCCGCCCGTCCGCAACCGCAGCAATCAAGTTGGCCGTGCTGCCGTTCGAGAATCTGACCGGCGATCCCGAGCAGGAATTCTTCAGTGACGGTCTGACCGAGGAGATGATCACGCAACTCGGCCGTCTCCACCCCGAGCGGCTCAGCGTGATCGCGCGCACGTCGTCGATGCGCTACAAGAACCGTCACGCGCCGCTCGACGAGATTGCCCGGGAGCTTGGGGTCGATTACGTCCTGGAGGGGAGTGCCCGGCGAGAGGGTGGCCGCGTCCGCATCAGCGCCACACTCATTCAGGTGCGCGACCAGACGCAACGTTGGACTGACACCTTCGACCGTGAGCTCTCGGGCATCCTGGCGTTGCAGGGCGACGTGGCTCGGGGTGTTGCGGGATCATTGGCCCTCGCGCTGCTTCCGGACGAACAGCGCCGCCTGGCGAGCGCGCGTCCCGTCAACCCGGAGGCCTATGAGGCATATCTCAAAGGACATTTCCACGCCCAGAAGGAAACGCGGCCGGATCTCGACCTGGCGCTGAAGTATTTCGAAATGGCCCTGCAGAAAGATCCGAACTATGCCCCCGCCCACGCCGGTATTGCCTTTCTGTGGACTGCCAGGAACCAAATGGGTTATGTGCCGCCCGGCGAAGCCATTCCGCGCGTCAAGGCCGCCGCGCTGAGAGCCGTCGAGCTCGATCCTGGACAGGCAGTCGCGCATTACGCTTTGGCCATGGCCGCCTGGAACGACTGGGACTGGGAGGCGAACGAACGAGAGTTTCGACGGACCATCGAGCTCGATCCGAACCACGCCGAGGCTCGTGTGATCTACTCCCACTTATTGATTGCGCTCAAACGTCCAGAGGAAGCGGTATCTGAAGCACAGCGGGCCATGCAACTGGATCCCTTGAACGCATTCGTGCAAGCGCTGTACGGGACGGTGCTGCACTTCGTCAGGAGGCACGATGAAGCCATCGTCCAGCACCAGAGTGCGCTGAAAACGTCGCCGGGCTTTCCGGTGGCTCAATGCGGCCTCTGGAGTGCCTTGATCATGCTGGGCAGACGTGACCAGGCTCTTAGCGCAGCTTCGGCTTGTCTGGTGCAGACTTACGGCACTGAGATCACGGACGCCGTTGCGAGAGGCTCCGCAGCCGATGGCTATCCAGGGGCTATGCGTCGCGTGGCCGATTTGCTCGCCTCAGGAGTGAAGGGCACGTACGTACCGCCGATTGACGTGTTCACGACGTATTTGAATGCCGGGCAGAAAGACCTGGCCTTGGAATGGCTGTCGAAGTCGATTGATGCGCGTGACCCGAACGTCTACGGGGCAGTACGAAGCCCGTTCACGATCGACCGCCTCGGCGACGATCCGCGATTTCAGAAGCTG
>DATKDY010000106.1:0-3933 GCA_035512515.1 Vicinamibacterales bacterium | reverse complement strand
GTGGCCGCGAGCCAGCAGGTCAAGATCCCGGTCGCGCCGAGAGGGACGGGCAATGTCGTGCGGATGCCACGTCGCCGCAGCGGACCTGACTAGGGCAGGCCTAGGACTCATTTCTTTGGGCCGCCGACACTTCAGACACGCGCGCCAGGCCGCGAGCCTGCGTCCGTTCGCCAGGAAAGCGAAGTCACTCAAGCCGCTGGATCCGCCGGCGCAGCTCGTGGCGAGTCTCGCGCGCAGCGGCAAGGTGCCCGAAGCGCCGACCTGGAAGCCAGTTCTGAATGTCCCGCTGGAGGTCGACGCGTGATTCCCGAGCCCACGAGGTCAAGTCTTGGTATATACTCGTGGTATATATCCTGAGGAGGCTTCATGACCACCACCGCCAAGCTGTTCAAGAACGGGCGTAGTCAAGCCGTGCGGCTGCCCCGCGAGTTCAGGTTCGAGGGGGACCGCGTCAGAGTTCGCCGCGCCGGACGAGGTGTGCTCGTCGAGCCAATGTTCACGGACGTCTCGGCCTGGTTCGCCGAACTCGACCGTCTTGCCTCGGAGCCCTTCATGCCAGAAGGTCGGCAACAGCCCCTGACACCACAGCGAGACGTGTTCGATGACGACGTACCTGCTTGATACGAACGCGTGCATCGCGTTGATCAACGGTAACGAGGCCAGCGTCCGCCGAAGGTTCCAACGCGCGGTGGGTCGGGAGAGCATGATTCTGCTGTCCTCGATCGTTGCATTCGAGCTCTGGTACTTCGTCGCGAAGAGCCAGCGCAAGGAGAGCAACACGGTGCGGCTCGACGCGTTCCTTGCCGGCCCCCTCGAGTGGACGCTGTTCGACGACGAAGACGCGCGCGCAGCCGGAACCATCCGTGCCGAACTCGCGGCGATCGGGAAACCAATCGGTGCCTATGACGTGCTCCTTGCCGGTCAGGCCCGGCGACATGGCGCGACGCTGGTGACCTCCCACACCAAGGAGTTCGCGCGGGTGTCGGGTCTGAAGTGGGAAGACTGGGCGGCTTCTCGCCGCTGAGCGAGTCACGTCAATGGACCGACCTTCGGGCCTTGTTGATCGGACGTCACCCTCCCAGGCGAAGATCGCCCTGTTCCGGTCGCTCTTCCGCGGACGCGACGACGTCTACCCGCGTCGATTTCAGAGCCGCAAGACAGGAAAGTCCGGCTATGCGCCCGCGTGCGCCAACGAGTGGGTGCGCGGCATCTGCGAAAAGCCCCGCATCAAATGCGCCGAGTGCTCCCATCGTCGATTCCTGCCGGTCACCGATGACGTCATCCGGTGGCACCTGTCCGGCCACGACGAGGCGAGCCAACCGTTCGTCGCCGGCGTGTACCCGATGCTCTTCGATGAGACGTGCCACTTTCTGGCGGTCGATTTCGACAGGGCGAATTGGGGCGAGGATGCCGGTGCGTTCCTCGACACCTGCCGTCGCCTGAACCTTCACGCTGCCCTCGAGCGGTCGCGCTCCGGGCGCGGCGGGCACGTGTGGCTCTTTTTCGATGAGGCCATTCCGGCCACGCTGGCTCGAAGACTCGGGTCTCATATCCTGACCGAAACGATGGAGGGACGCCCGGACGTCGGACTCGACTCGTACGACCGCCTCTTTCCGAATCAGGACACGATGCCGCACGGAGGTTTCGGGAACCTGATCGCTCTGCCTTTGCAGAAGAAACCGAGGGAGCAGGGCAACAGCGTCTTCCTCGATGATCATTTCGAACCATGGCCCGACCAGTGGGCGTTTCTCTCGAGCATGCGCAAGATCAGCCGAGCGCAGGTCGAACGGATCGTCCAGGAGGCCGAACGCCGTGGCCGCATCCTCGGCGTGCGCCTGCCTCCACAAGACGACGGAGACGAGGAGCCGTGGACAGCCCCGCCGTCGCGTCGTCGCAAGGAGCCGCCGATCGTTGGCGAACTGCCCGAGACCTTGGAGCTTGTGCTCGGCAATCAGATCTACGTCGCCAAAGAAGGTCTGCATCCGGGTCTCAGAAACCGGCTGCTTCGCCTGGCTGCATTTCAGAATCCCGAGTTCTACAAGACGCAGGCGATGCGCTTGTCAACGTACGACAAGCCGCGCATCATCGCCTGCGCCGAGGATCACCCGCATCACATCGGTCTGCCTCGAGGATGTCTCGACGATGTTCGACAGGCGCTGGCCGACCTGGGCGTTCGCACGTCCGTTCGCGACGAGCGCCACACGGGCCGCCCATTGGAGCTGAGCTTTCATGGCGAACTGCGGCCTGAGCAGAGAGTGGCGGCAGATGCGATGCTGGCGCACGAGACGGGCGTGCTGGCCGCCACCACGGCGTTTGGCAAGACGGTGATCGCCGCATGGCTGATCGCGGAGCGCGGCGTCAGCACCCTCGTGCTGGTGCATCGGCGTCAGCTGCTGGACCAATGGGTCGATCGCCTGGCCACGTTTCTCGGCGTGCCCACGAAGTCAATCGGTCGCATCGTTGGCGGCCGGCGCCGACCGACAGGACTGCTCGATGTTGCCCTCATTCAAAGCCTGGCCAGGAAGGGCGTCGTCGACGACTGCGTCGGCGACTACGGCCACCTGATTGTCGACGAGTGTCATCACTTATCGGCGACGAGCTTCGAACAGGTGGCGCGTCAGGCCAAGGCGCGATTCGTCGCCGGGCTGTCGGCGACCGTCGCCCGTAAGGACGGCCACCATCCCATCATCTTCATGCAATGCGGACCGGTTCGGCATCGCGTGAGCGCACGAGCACAGGCGGCCGCGCGTCCGTTCGAGCACTTCGTGCTCGTGCAGTCGACCGCCTTCCTGCCGAGCAGGAGTCCTGAAGCCGACAAGCGAGTGCAGTTCCAGGCCGTCTACCAGGATCTGATAGACGACGAGCTGCGCACTCGTCGCATCTGCGACGATGTGGTGGAGTGCGTGAGCAGCGGCCGGTCGCCGCTCGTGCTCACGGAACGGAACGATCACCTCGACCGCCTCGAGCAGGGGCTTGCGACCAGCGTCCGTCACCTCGTCGTCTTGCGAGCCGGGATGCGGAAGAAGCAGCGACAGGCCGTGGTCGATCGGCTGGCGGCCATCCCACGCGAGGATGCGCGCGTGCTTCTGGCCACCGGAAAGTACGTGGGTGAGGGCTTCGACGATCCGCGGCTGGACGCGCTGTTTCTCACGCTTCCCGTGTCGTGGCGAGGCACCATCGCTCAGTACGCCGGCCGACTGCACCGACTCTACGACGGCAAGCGTGAGGTGCGCGTGTACGACTACGCGGATCTCAACGTGCCCATGCTGGCGCGCATGTTCGACCGGCGCTGCCGCGGCTACGAAGCCATTGGCTACACGATCCTCCTGCCAGCCAGCGCCATTCCAGGATGGCCCGCTGATGTGGTCCTTCCGTCCGATCCGGTGTGGAAGCGCGATTACTCTGGCAGCGTGCGCAGGCTGGTTCGGGACGGCGTCGACACGCCGCTCGCGAGCCTGTTCGTCCACGTCGCGCGGACGGTGACCCCAGACACCGACGGCGCCGACCGGGCGCGCAGTGCGACGGAGGCGTTCCTCTTCCGACGACTGGAAACTCTAACAGAGACGAAGGGTCGTTTCCGTCTCAACGTTGCCCTACCGATCGCGTTCGATGGCGTCGGGACGCTGGAGGTCGATCTCCTGTGTGCGGATGATCGCGTGGCGGTGGAGTTGGATGGTGGCCAGCATCTGGCAGATCCGGTCGCGTACCGGCGCGACCGGCGTAAAGACCAGTTACTGCAGGAGAACGGCTACCTGGTCCTGCGATTCCTTGCTGAGGACGTTGGCCGGGAGTTGGACCTGGTGCTCGATGCCATCTTGAGAGCGCTCAGTCACCGCGAATCAGCGATGCCGACGACGGCCCCCCTGACGTTCGTGAGACGAGGGCGAACGTGACTGAGGTGCGTTTGCCCACTTCCTGCAGCAGGTGGCGCGG
>DATKDY010000105.1:0-11018 GCA_035512515.1 Vicinamibacterales bacterium | reverse complement strand
CTACGCTTTCTCGCAGACTGCGCTGCGAGAAAGTGGCCCTTCGGGCAGCCAAGAGGTGCGCAGTCTGCGAGAAACCGTGAAATTGCAGCTGCCTCGGGGCGCCTGTAGGCTGTGCCGATGGCGGATCGGCTCACCAACCTCTATCACGACCTGCTCGACGGCACCTACGACTGCGTGGACCGCATCGTATTGAACGGCTATTTCCGACCCGGGCACAATGCCGGCGGCTTTCGCGTCTGGTGGCGCCGTCTCACCGGATCCGACGCGACGCTCGACAATGCGCATCTGATGCGTCTGGCCGGGCGGTTCAGCCGGCGCGTCCGAGCCTACGCGAAGGCGAACCGGATTCCGGTCATTGACTGCAGTGTTAACGAGCGGAAGCACGAAATCGCCGAGAAGCAGCTCGAGACGACGACCGTGACCGAAGGCGTCTTCCTGATCCTCGTCGGCAAAGCACAGGCGCCGGTCTGGGACGTGAGCGGTAAGCACCACCTGGAACGGAAGCGCCAGATGCCGTACGTCAACCACTATTCGTTCCACATCCTCGATCGGGACTGGGGGCATCTCACCATCAAGATCAGCGGCCATCCGCCGTTCCCGGCCCAAGTGATCCTGAACGGCCATGAGTGGGTCGCCTGTCACGCACGGAAGGCTGGCATCCAGTTCACCAAAGAGGGAAACTGTTTCACGCACATCTCGGATCTCGCAGGCTTCGCGCGGATCGCAGACACCTTGTCCGACGACCGGACGAGAGGGCGGTTGCGCGAGGCCTGCGAGCGGTGGATCTATTCGGCGTGTCTGTGCTTCGCGCTCGATCGGGACGAGCAACAGCGCAGCGGGTTTCGCTATCAGTATTCGAATTACCAACTGGAGTACAGCCGAAACCTCGTGTTCACGGTCGGCGGGCGCATGGACCAAGTCTTTCAGGCGCTGATCGACCGCACACGTCGACGGATGGATCTGCGCACCGTCAAAACGATCCTCGGCTATCAACGCCGGCCGCGCTACCGACCTCGGCGCGGCAAGCGGGCGCCGACATGGGAAGTCACCGTCGAGAGACCTGTGTACGATCTGACGATCTTCAAGCTGCACGGCGGCCGCTTGACCCTGAAGATCTACACGAAAGGCGAGCGGGTGCTTCGCATGGAGGCCATCGCCCACAACACCCAGACCTTGGGCCGCCGCGCCCTGGCGGAGTTTCCAGCGCTTGTGATCGAGCTGAAAGCGATCCTCGAGCGCTTTGTTGACGCGCTCGCGTGCATCGATCGCTGTTTCGTCGGTGGCGAGATGCTCGATGCCCTGCCGCTCCCGTCGCAACTGGGGCACACCAAGGTCGCCGGCATCGACCTCAATCGACCACGCATGCAATGGGTGGCCGCTGCCGTGCTCGCTGTCGCGATCACGCCCCGCGGCTTTACCGTGTCTGATGTCGCCCGGCAGGTGCAACGGTTCGGCGGGGCCGCCGCGTCGACGTACACGCCACGCCAGGCCGCCTACGATCTCAAGAAGCTGCGCGGCAAAGATTTCCTCCGTCGGATCGACGGTACCCGGCGCTATGAAGCGCTCCCGAGCGGCCTCAAGACTCTGGCCACCGCAACCGTGCTTCGCACGCACGTCATCAAGCCCCTGCTGGCGGCCGCCGATGACACCACCCCAGCACGCGGCCCCCAGAATCCGGCCCCTCTCGACCGCCATTACGAAGCTCTCAGGACCGGCATGCGCGCCATCTTTCACGAATTGGGCATCGCAGCATGATCGACAATTTCCTGTACATCAGGTCCCTGTAAGGGCCCAATTCGGATCAGGCTCGGATAGGGGCGCTCCAAGCCGACACGACGACAACTCTTGAGATCGTCCTGCTCGTTCAGGACATGGGCGGTGGCGATGAAAGCCGCCTGCTCGCCATCAGCCGAACTTCATGAGCAGGGCCGTCCGACCCAGGCGCGTGCCAGCCCGTGCAGCCACGGGAGCCATGGCAAATACGGCACGCGCGGCGTTCGCGCACCCACTGGGCAGTGAAGTGACTCAATCCAAAAGACTTAGCACTTTACGCCGTTCGCGCTGATTGCCAGCCGACAATAAGACTTGTATTTTCAATTATTTACAGTCTCCTGTGCGGGCTGGACCGCTGTCGTCTCGGATCGCCGCGAAGACGCTCATGATGTATTAGAATCTAATACATCATGAGAGAGACCGTGACCATTAGCCTTCCCCAGGCGGTCCGGCGCGAACTGGATCGGGTTGCCAAGGAGGACGGCGTCTCCCGCAGCGACGTGCTCCGCCAGTCGCTTGAGGACTTCCTCTTCGTGCGCCGGTTTCGACGCCTGCGGCAGCGCATGATAGCGGCCGCGCAAGCTCAGGGGATCTATACCGACGAGGACGTGTTCACGCGCGTGTCGTGAAACTCGTCTTGGATACGAACGTGCTGGTCGCCGCCCTCGTCGCGCGCGGCATCTGCAGCGATCTCCTCGAACACTGCGTCCGCCAGCACGCTGTCGTTTCTTCGCAGTTCCTGCTGAACGAGCTCCGTGAAGTCCTCGAGAGGAAGTTCCGCCAGCGCCCGATCGATGTGCGGGCCGCCATTCAGTTGTTTGCCGAGACGTTCACGCTCGTGACGCCGGACACGCTCGATCCCCCAACGTGTCGCGACCGCGACGACGATGTCGTGCTGGCGACCGCAGTGGCTGGCGAGTGCGCCGCGATCATCACCGGCGACCAGGATCTCGTGATCTTGAATCCGTTTCGGGGCATCCACGTGCTCGCGCCATCGGCTTTCTGGAAATGGGAATCTGAGCACGAGTAAGACGCCTGTCCGTCTCGAATTCGTCGTCAGGCTGCTACTGGGAGCTGGACCATGTCCTGGCAGTCGGAGACCCAACGCCCATTGTTCAAGTCGGCAGGGGCGACCGTGTGTCTGGGGCGGCGAAAGTCAACGGCGTATGGCCCTCCAACGACGCGTGGGGCTGCGTGCTTCGTTGTAGTAGGTCTGGGAGTCGCCAAGTGTCCGTTCAAGATCACGGGCGTTCCAGAAGAGCACATGGTCAAGACATTCTCGCCGCATCGTACCGACCAGGCGCTCCACGAATGGGTGTGACAAGGGCACATGCGGCACGGTCTTGATTTCGTCGATCGTCAAGGACCGAATGATTCTAGTGTTCCTATTGACACCCGATAAGTCCGTGTGTTCTCCTGACGTCATCCGATAGGAGGCGCCACATGGCCGATCGCAAGGATGTGCTCCAGGGAACGCTCGATCTCCTGGTGCTGCGAATCATCGCCGCCCAGCCGATGCACGGATGGGGCGTCATGCAGCGTCTGCGGCACCTGACCGAGGACGTCTTTCAGGTCACGCCCGGATCGCTGTTTCCAGCGCTTCGGCGGCTCGAGGAAAGCGGATGGGCGTCCGGTCATTGGGATGTCTCCGAGAACAACCGCAAGGCGCGCTATTACGCGATCACGAAGGCGGGACAGAAGCAACTGGCCCGTGAGAAACAGCAGTGGAAGTCCATCACCGCGGCCGTCGAGAAGGTCCTGGAGGGCGCATGAGACGCGGGTGGTCTCGCCTGCGGGCCATGCTGCGCCGGGTGGTGGACGGCGGCGCGAGAGACGCAGAGCTCAGTGAGGAGATCCGCGCGTTCGTCGAGCACGACGCCGACTCGAAGATCCGGTCGGGCATGACCCCGGAAGACGCGCGGCGCGCCGCTTTGATCGAGTTGGGGGGCGCCGAACAGGTCAAGGAGCATGTGCGGGAAGCCAGGGCGGGAGCCCGCTGGGAAGGCGTCTTCCGGGACATCCGGTACGCCATGCGCAGTCTCGGTCGGGCACCTGGGTTTTCGTCCTCGGTGATCGGGAATCTCAGCCTGGGCCTGGCGGCGATGATCGTGGCCTTCGCGCTGATCAAAGGCGCGGCGCACCGTCCGCCTCCGGGCATCCAGGATCTGGATCGCCTCGCGGAGATCGGGATTCTGGAAAACCTTCCCGGCTTCGGCTCGGGCGCCGCCCGGACCGCATTGGCGGACTACCCGGACGTCGCTCGTGTGCTCGATGAGGGGATGCCCAGTCTCGAAGGTCTGGCCAGCTTCACGGAATCCGACGTGGCGGTGGCCCTGCCTCAACCGCGTTCTCTCCCGGCCGCGTTCGTCTCGCCAGACTATTTCGACGTGCTCGGAGTCCGGCCGGAGATCGGACGCACCTTTGCGCCCCGGGAGGAGGCTGAATCTCCGGTCGCCATCATCAGTCGCGCGCTGTGGATGCGGGAATTCGGCGGGGACCCTTCAGTGATCGGACAGCCGATTCAGACAGGAGGGCAGGTTTTCGAGGTCATCGGCGTCACACCGCCAGGATTCGCAGGCACTCAGCACTGGAGAGGCGTCGACCTCTGGCTACCGATCGCTTTCGTGGATCGTGTGGCGATGGACGATCCGCTTCGGCAGTCCGGCGCTCGCGAGATTCGATACATGGGCCGAATGCGGGAGGGTGTCGGCGTCGAGCGCCTCGAGGCCGAGCTCGCCGTCGTTGCCGGGCGACTCGGCGTCGCGCGTCCCGGTGGTGACCCTGGGGCCGGGCGGCTCGTCGCGTCCGCGGATGCCTCGGTGGAACGGGTCACGGTCGAGGTGTCCGGCCTGTCGGGACTCATCGACGATGCCGTAGAGGTGATCGCCGTCGTTCTGCCCATTCCCCTTCTCGTGCTCGTGCTCGCCTGTGTCAACGCCGCGAACCTCCTCCTGGTGCGTGCCTCCGGGCGCAGCCGTGAGGTGGCGGTCCGTCTGGCGCTCGGCGCGTCCCGGCTCCGGCTCGTCCGGCAACTGATCATCGAAAGCCTGGTCCTGGCCATCGGTGCTGCCCTCCTCGCGCTGCTGCTGGTGTGGTCGGGCCTGCAGTTGGTCGGGACGTTCGTGATGGTTCCCATGCCGCTGGACGGGACGGTCGTGGCGGGCGCACTCGTGACCGCGCTCCTGACGGCTCTGGGATTCGGGCTTGTCCCGGCACTTCGAGCGGCCGGTCAACGTCCGTCCGCGGCGCTCGGCACCTCTCCCGCGGGGGGCGGAGGCACGCGTTCCGAGTCCCGCGGCCGCCGCGTCCTCGTCGCCGGTCAGATCGCGCTCTCATTGGGTCTGCTGGCCTCCGTGTTCCAGTTGACCTCAACGCTGGAATCGGAGCCACCCGGCACGGACCCGGAGCGCATGCTGCTGGCGTCGTTCGATCTGGCGCAGCTCCGCTTGTCATCCGGCGAGAGCAATGCGTTCTATGCGGCGCTCCTTGACCGGGCGTCAACACTTCCAGGCGTCGAGGCCGCGGGGCTGTCGGGTCGCGATCTTTTGTGGACCTCCTCCGCGATCGGATTCGGCAACGAGATTTTTCTGTCGGGGCGTGATCTGCTGTGGACCTCGGACGCCCAACACGGCAACGTGCGTATCCTGGGCCCGGACGGACACCGCCTTACAGTCGGTGCGTCTGCCGGTGGCGATCTGTTCAGGACCCTGGGGCTCGACCTCCTTCAAGGCCGAGATTTTGCCCCGGCGGACCGGCGCGACATCCCCGAGGTGGCGATCGTCACCGAACGCCTCGCCTCCGTAATCCAGGGGGGTGCACTCGGCCGGAGCGTGCACGTCTCGACATTCCCTGGCGCTCCGGAGGCCGACGTCCGGATTGTCGGCATCGTGGAATCCCCTGTGGAGATTTACGGCCAGGATGTCGCGGCGATCTTCTTCCCCTCGCCTTTCTTCCCCTCGCAATTCCAGGATGGCACGGCGCGGACGCTCTACGTCCGCACCGGAGGTGAGGCCGGCCCCCTCGCACCGGCGATCCGCGAGATCGTGGCGCAGATCGATCCTCGAGTTCCTCTCCGTGAACTGGCCACTCTGGACGAGAAGATTCGCTCGGACACGAAGTTCCAGGGCCGCCGCGTGCTGGCGGGGGCGGCCGCCGTGCTGGGCATCGTGGCGCTCCTGCTCGCCAGCGTCGGCCTGTACGGAATGACCTCTTATAGCGTCGCGATGCGACGACGGGAGATCGCGGTCCGGATGGCGCTGGGCGCGCGGGCCGACCGCGTCGTCGCAATGGTCCTGCGGCAGGCTCTGGCCGTCGCGACGATCGGTTCCGTTCTCGGAGCCCTTGTCGGCATCGCGGCCGGGCTCGTCATTCGGGCGGAGGTCTTCGGTGTCGCCGGAGTCGATATCGCGGCGCTGAGCGGATCGGCGGCGTTACTTACAGCGGCAATGCTCCTGGCGAGCATCCTGCCTGCCCGGCGGGCCGCCCGGCTGGACCCGAACGTGGTGCTGCGACAAGAGTAGGAAGGTATGGCGGACGGCCATTCGGCCTTGACGGAGCGCTTTCGGACTGATCCCCTTGGCCTGGCGGCGACGATCGTGGCATTCGCGTTGATCAACGGCGCGCTGCTGCGTCCGTTTCCAGGTGTCCTGGATCAGGATCGCCTCGTGACGCTCGGGATTCTGGAAAACACCCCCTTCGGGCGGCCGAGACTCCCCCCAACCGCATTGGCGAACTACCCGGACGTCTTTCGCGCACTCCGCGAGGGGATGATGACCAGTCTCGACGATCTGGCCAGGTTCACCGAATCCGACGTGGCGGTGACCCTGCCTCACCCTCGCTCCCTCCCGGCCGCCTTCGTGTCGCCGAACTACTTCGACGTGCTCGGCGTCCAGCCAGCGATCGGACGCACGTTCGCGCCTGAGGAAGGCCGGGGTGAGTCTGCCGTCGCGATCATCGGTCACGCCCAGAGGGCGACATCGTTTGGAACGCGCTCAACGCATCCGACGAGGGTGATGTCGATGCGCTACGGCGGTTACTCGAACGAGACGCGCGACTCAGCCGGGCGGAATACTGGTACACGCCGGTCATTCATTTCGCCGTGCGAGAAGGACACCTCGAGGCGGTGCGACTCCTACTGGAGGCGGGCGCCGACCCGGAATGGAACGGGCTATACGACGGCAGCCTGATTGTCATGGCTGGGGATCGGGGTCATGCCGAGATCGCGCGGCTCTTGGAAGAGGCGCGGGACCGGCGGGGCCGCGTCCTGGCCGGATCCGACAGTCATCCCATTCACGCCGCGATCACCCGCGAGGACACGAGGGAGATCCGTCGGCTGCTCGACGCGAATCCAGGTCTCGTGGACGTTGGCAACGAGGTTGGAGCATCCCCGCTCCATCGGGCGGTCGGCCGTAGTGTGCACAAACTCGCCGCGCTGCTCCTCGAGCGTGGCGCCAACGTGCACGCCGTTCTCAGCTCGGCGCGTGGCGTTGGCGGGGGGTTCTGGACCGATCTTCAGGCGATCGATCTAGCCATCTGGGACGGCCGTCGCTCAGCAGACCGCCGGATGATCCGGTTGTTGCTCGAGCACGGTGCGACGTTTGATCTGACGGTTGCTGCGGCTCTGGGCGAAATCGAACGGGTCAGGCAGATGCTCGACGAGGACCCAGCGCGAATCCGGGAAACGCGGCCAAGCGGACGACGCCCGCTCTCTGCGGCCATCGAAGCTGGCCATGACGCGGTGGCGCGCCTGCTTCTCGAGCGTGGCGCCGACCCGAACTGGGGCGAACCGACCGCGCCGAAGGGTCGATCACTTCATGCGGCGGCGCGCGCCGGCAAACGCGAGCTCGTCGAATTGCTCCTCGCGCATGGCGCAGATCCGAACAGCAGCGTGGATTCCTCCGGCAATGCGGTTGTCGCGGCGGCGACGCCCGAGATTCGCGCTCTTCTCGTAGCTCGCGGTGGGACCCCCGATCCGTACGACACGGCCTGGATCGATGACGATGAGGAACTCCGGCGTGTCGCGGGAGATCCAACGGTCCTCACTGGCTGTCAGACCTATCTGCTCGCGCACGCCGACATGCTCCGCACGTTGCTGGCGCACGGCATGAGTCCCGACTTGATGAACTGGCAACGGCAGACACTCCTTCACCACATCTGTCGCCAGCCTGAGATGAAGCGATGGATTTCATCCGGGGCCGCTGACGCCGTACAGAAGGCGGCCATCCTTCTGGACGCGGGCGCGGACATCTCAGCGCGCGACGAGCAATATCGATCAACGCCACTCGCGTGGGCGGCACGTTCCGGTGCCGTCGAGATGGTGAAGTGTCTACTTTCGCGCGGAGTCCCGACGAACCATCCCGACGATGAACCGTGGGCCACGCCGCTCGCCTGGGCCGAACGGCGCCAACACGCGAAAATCGTGTCAGTCCTCCGCCAGCACGGAGCCATCTGAGTGCTCCTGACGCGGAACAGATGCGTCGTGGCTTGCAGCGCTTCCGACGCGGCGCATCTCGGAGTGGGCAACCGAACGGCATCGAGCCGACGCGACGCCACTGGCAGTAGGACGCATCAAAGCACGTATGGGCGAACGCCGCTCCATGGTCGAACTTCGTTCAGCCCGGGGCAAGCTGGAGGCGTAATGGCAAGCCGTATCGAGGCGCGCGCCAACCCGGAACTCCTTGTCTGGGTCCGCGAAACAGCGGGGTGTTCTGCCGGTGCGGCTGCCGACCGCCTCAAGATCCCGGTTGATCGGCTTGAGGCTTGGGAGCGGGGGGACGCCCGTCCTTCGCTGCCGCAGCGCTGAGGAGATCCCGCGCCTGAGCGAGGTCCGCTCGACGCGACGCGCTCCACAGTCGGTAGTAGCGCACTTTGGCGCAGCCGCGCGGCAGCACGTGCTGGAGGAACCGCCCGATAAACTCCACGCCGGTGAGCGTGACGCGCCGGAGCCCCCGAGTCCGGTTGTCACGACAGCGAAACGTCACGTGCCGGTCGGCGACCCGCTCCAAGCGACTGTTGCTGATCGCGACGCGGAACACATAGCGGCCGAGGTAGTCGAGCACCTGCTGCCCAGTTCGTTTATCCGCTGGAGCAGTGTCGTCACAGGCAATACCTCCTGTGACGCACGCTACGCCCTCCGTCCTACGAATCACCCGGCCGCCCGTCGGCCGCCGCGCCAGCGGCTTCGTTCATGTCGCCAAGGGTTTTTCCACCCGGCTCGACCGCGGATAGAAAGCTCCTACGGCGTTGACACGGGAGTATCCAGCTCCGCTGTTTTGGCGTGTTCCAGGTCGGGAAGTGCCAGAACCCGCTTCGGCATCGTCTTCTTGCCGAACCTGTTTCTCGACGAGCTGGAAGCTGCGTTTACCCTCATGCCTCGGCGCCCCACGTCGGCCATCGCTATCGAAGATCGCCCGCGGAGGCACGCGACGGGTCCCATTGGCGCGTAGTCATGACCACGCGTATTCGACGAATCGTCGTCCTTCTTGTCGCCAGCACCGTAACAAGCGGGTAACACAGTCTCGATAGCGTGCGGGGTACGCAGGCCGACGAATATTGGAGATGCCGATATGATGCGAAGCCTGGTGACTCATCTCGTCTCGGCTGGCGCACTAAGCGGTACCGCGCGCACGCCAACCTGATGATCCCCGGCGCCGAGGAGCGCGCCGAGAGCCGGTGACGGCATGCCACAATTCGCCCGCTGAATGGAGGTTCGTGATGATCCGTTTTCGCACACTAGCGCACACTAGCAGCGGCCGTCGTGCTCGCCGCGATCGGGATCTCCGCCGAGGCGCAAACGCCGTCGGCGGATGACCGGGCGATTCGGGATCTGATTGCACGCTACGATAGCGGCGAATCCGTCGCACGCACGGCTGACGACATCCTGTGGACCCTAGACTTCGCGCGCCCCGTCATCGGGCGCCAGCGCGGCGGCTTCCTCGTCTACGTGGAGCCGTTCACGCCAGAGCAGGTGGCGGCAGCGCGCGCGGCGGCCGCGGCATCGCTGCGCGTGCCGGGATCCAGGCGGCGCGTCACCACGCCGGTGCGCATCGAGATTGCGCAGTCGGGCGACCTTGCCTACGAATTCAGCAACTCGGAACTGAGCTTCGACCTGAAGAGCGGCGGACGCGACGTCACCACCTCGTCCGTCTTGCGCGTGTGGAAGAAGGAGGAAGGGCAGTGGAAGATCGCCGCGCTGTTCGCGCGTCCGCATGACGTGGAGGCGGCGGCGGCGATGGCGAGATGAGGATGGGCACTTCATCCGGCAAGGGCGGCACCGGGACGACTTGTCGTGACGTAGTCACGGCTGTGTTCGAGATAGGTCGTCGCGGAGGCGCTGCAGCCTCACTTCGGCCACCAGAGCGTCACCGAACCGTGTGCCGCAGGATTCCGCGCGAGATCGGCAGCCGCCGGCCGTTTCACCTTCGCGATGAACGGTCGCGGCTGCGCCGCAACGAATGCGCGGATCTCTCCGGCAGTGTCGACGAAGTTCTTCGCCAGGACGGGAAACGGCGCATCGCCGACAGCCACAAGCAATGACGCTCCACTGCTGCGAGTTCGTTCGGCTTGTACCTGATGCGCTTGTCGTGCGTCACCGCGATCCAGCCCTCTGCGCCGGCTCGTTCCAGCCACTCCTCATCCGGAGCGTCGGCGGCGAAGAGGTCAGCATGTCCGACGACGGCGAGGCCGGCGGCGATGAGGATGCTCGGGAATTCATGCCGAAGGAGAGGGCCTCGGTGTCCGCGATGATACCCGCGAGGGCCTTGGGTTGCCGTTGGATTGTGCCGTCGTTCATGGGTCGCTTCAGTTCGCAGCATTGGCGACAGGGTGTTGAATCCCTGCCCCCGCTCGGGTGCCTCAGATCCCAAAGGCCGCAAGTCTCTGGGCGATGATGCCTAAAGTCAAAGTGATAGGAGTGACAAAATCATTTCCGATGCTTATGGCGGGTACTGGTTCCTAACGATAAGTCCCAGCGTAGAGTCAGAAGCGATTCCAAGGCCGAAGGGACTGGTTCGTGGGCACGCGCTATACAATCCCCTCATGAAACGAGCCACACTCGGGGTCATCGTCGTCCTGCTGGTGATCGCGTGGGGCCGAACTGCTCCTCATGCGCAGTCCGGCGCCGGACCGTCACTCGTCGGGACGTGGCTGCTGACCTCCGAGCAGATGCACGCGGACAGCGACAGGCCGACGGCTGCGCAAGGCGCCAGGGGCATGCTCATCCTGGACGGGGCCGGGCACTACTTCGA
>DATKDY010000104.1:0-5470 GCA_035512515.1 Vicinamibacterales bacterium | reverse complement strand
AGTCTCGTCCTTCAGGTCGACGAAGTCCCTGCCCGCGAGAAAGGGGATCTGCATGGTAGCAAAGTAGCCCGGCGTCACGATGTTGATGGCCGACACATCGAGAGCCCCGTCGGGGCGGGAGCGACCCTCCACCGTGAATGGCCGCACGGGCATGCCGTGGATGTCGAGCGGCACCAGGCGAGCGATCGCGGCGGCTTCCACGGCGGGCAATCCACGTACCCGCGACAGCAGCTCATCCGCAAAAGCCCGCAGTCCAGCGTCGTTGACACCACGTCCGCTGAGGTCGTAGGCGGCGAGAAGCACTCCCTCGCGTTCGAAGCCGGCGTGCGTGTCCCGCGTCTCGTCGAAGCTGCGCAGAAAGGTTGCAGCCGCGACGAGCACGATCAGCGCGAGCCCGACTTCAATGCCCATGAGCGCGCTGCGCGCCCCGCTGCGCGAGCTCCAATTTCTGCCAACGCGAAGCGAGCCGAACCGGCTGGATCGAAGAAGCTGCACCGCCGGCCCGATGCCGAACGCCAGTCCGCAGGCCACGCCCAGAAGCAGAGCGGCGGCAAGGCCGAGACCGTCTATTCCTGTCTGATAGCGGATCGGGAACGCGGTGATCATCGGCCCGGCACGAAGCGCATTCGTCCCCCAGAAGGCCACGACGATGCCGAGTGCTGCACCGAGCAGCGCAAGAATGAGGCTCTCCGTCAGCAGCAGGCTCATAATGCGTGATCGGCTCGCACCCAGAGCGCGGCGAACGGCAATTTCGTGCTGCCGTGTCGTGGCGCGCGCAAGTATCAGATTGGCCGTGTTCGCACACACTGCGAGCAGCAGGACCAGCATGATTCCCTGCAGAATTGCGAGCGCCGGAATCAGGAACTGCTGCGGGCCGGCCGGCGCGCGCCAGTAGGGAACCACATCCACATGCACATTGCGATTCGTCTCCGGGTACATGCCGGCGAGGCGAGTCATGACGGCGGCGACGTCGCCCTGCGCCCGCGCAGCGGTCGCGTCGGCGCGTAGCGTGCCCGCGACCGAGTACGCCCGTGTACCGCGTTCTTCCAGCTCGCGGGATCCGGCCAGCAGAAGCGGAGCCGCCTCCGCCGGCACCCAGAGATTGAAGTCGAGGCCCAGTACCGTTCCCTGGAACCCGCGAGGCGCGACGGCGACAATCGTGACATCGCGGTCGTTCAGGCGCAGAGTGCGGCCCACGACATCGGCCGCGCCCGCGAAGCGAGCCTGCCAGTAGTCGTGCGAAATCACTGCGACGGCGCCGCCCGCACGCACAGCGTCTGCAGAGGGAAAACGGCCGAGCGCCGGTTGGAGACCCAGTGCGGAGAAGTAGTTCGCCGACACAAGCTGACCCGCTGCACGAACCGTGTGCCCGCTCTCGCCTTCGGTAAACGCCACCGTCCGAAAGGCGATCAGTTCCTCGAATGACTGCACCCACTCGCGGAGGCTCTGATATTCCGGCCACGACACGGCGATGCGCGTACCGCCCCCCGGCCGCGAGCCCGCCTGACCGCCATTGGATGCCGGGCCGTCGGCGCGCGGCTCGAGGAGGTAGTAGCCGCGTGAATCAACGACACCCGGAATCGGATTCAGCATCACCGCCTGAATCCAGGAAAAGATCGCGGTGTTCACGCCTATACCCACGCCGAGCGACACGACGACTACGATGGACAGCGATGGGGATCGCAGAATGCTGCGCAAGCCATGACGGATGTCGCGGACGGCATGCTCGACGAGACGCAACCCGCGCGCGTCCCAACCCTCCTCTCGGAACCGTTCCACACCGCCGAACGCCAGCCGTGCCCGTCGCCTCGCCTCGGCCTCGGAGAGGCCGGCGCGTTGAAGGTCTGTGGCCTCCATTTCCAGATGGAAGGCCATCTCCTCCTCCATCCGACGTTCATGATCGCTGCGCCGAATCAGCCGGGCGAAGCGGCGGGTGAGCCGGGCGACAGGTGCTAACACGCGTTTTCTCCCGATCAGGTGCCTTCCAGTACCTGCTCCATTGCCTTCGCGAAACGACGCCACTCCGCCTGTTCGGTCGTCATCTGCTTCCTGCCAGCGGCGGTAAGCGTATACAGCCGAACACGGCGGCCTTCGCCCGAGGTGCCCCAGGCGGACCTCACAAGGCCACGGTCCTCGAGCCGATAAAGAGCCGGGTACAGCGACCCCTGATTCACCTGCAGCACGTCCGCTGAGAGCTGGCGAATCCGCTTCGATATGCCCCAGCCGTGCAGCGGACGGAGCGCAAGGCTGCGCAGGATCAGAAGATCGAGCGTGCCCTGCAGAAACTCGGCGCGTTCGGTCACCGGTGCCGCCAGACGTGAAACGTGGACAATACCTTTACCTTCGACAATACGAGGCGGGCCTGCGGACGGCAAGGGCAGGTCCACGCCCATGCCAGTACCATGTTGTAAGTCGATGCACGGCCAACATCGCTCCGCCCGCCGCCCGGCCTTCGCAGACCCTCGTTGAGGGGCGGGTTGCGTGGACGTACCTATGGGTTGACAATATGGCGGCACACGACCTGTTCGCCAGATACCAGGGTGGGGACGCCCGTCAGGCGTTATGGGTGCGCGGATCATCGCTGCGCGCAGGTTGACATCGGTGCGCGCAGGGACACGACTGACAGATGCGAGGTTCTATGAACGCAGTCGTTCAGGAGGCGTACGGCTCTTCCGGTGTCCTTGGGGTGGTGGACATCGAGCGGCCGGACGTGGGCGATGCTGGCGTCCTCGTGGAGGTCCACGCGGCGTCCGTCAACGCGCTGGACTGGCACATGACGAGAGGGATGCCGTTCCTGTTGCGCCTGGACGAGGGGATCCGCGCGCCGAAGAATCGAGTTCGGGGTGTGGATCTGGCGGGCCGAGTGGTGGCCGTGGGGTCGAAGGTCGCGCGCTTCAAGCCCGGCGACGAGGTGTTCGGCGGAAGCAACGGCAGCTTCGCAGAGTACACCGTGACCACTGAGGACCGGCTGGCGCTCAAGCCGCGGAGGCTGGACTTCCAGGGCGCAGCGGCGCTGCACATCGGTGGTCTCACCGCGCTCCAGGGTCTGCGCGACCGCGCGGGGGTGCAGCCCGGGCAGCGCGTCCTGATCAACGGCGCGGGCGGTGGGGTGGGCATCTATGCCGTGCAGGTGGCCAAATGGCTCGGGGCGCACGTGACGGCGGTGACCCGCACGGAGAGCGTCGACATGGTCCGATCGATCGGCGCCGACGAAGTGGTCGACCATCGCACGAACGACTTCACGCGACTCGCCGCGCGGTTCGACGTGCTCTTCGATCTTGGCGGCAACCGTCCGCTCCGCCAGTGCTGCAGGGTGCTCGCTCGAGGCGGCATGCTGGTGGTCGCCGGCGGTCCGGCCGGCCGTTGGGTGGAACCGGCGGGCCGAATGCTGAGGGCGGTGCTGCTGTCTCCGCTCGTGCCTCAGCGGGTCGTCCCGTTTATCTCGAAGAACGACCAGGCGAGTCTGGCGACGGTGGCGGAGTTGGCCGAAGCGGGAGCCATTCGACCGGTGATCGATCGCGTCTACCCGCTGCGCGAGGCGCCCGACGCCATTGCCTACGTGGGAAGCGGTCGTGCGCGGGGCAAGGTGGTCATCGATGTGGCCGGCCGGTAGCATCGAAAGCGGCCACTAACAGTTCCTTGTACGCCCGCCGATTGAAGCACGCGATCTGGCAGGTTGGATTCGACGACTCGTATCACCCGCGGCACGTCCGAAACCTTGCACCCGTGTGATCCTGGCGCCCGTCAACCGGCACCTCGCGGCTCATGTGTTGCACTCCCCACTGCAGGTGCCGTGAGCCCCCATGCTCTCGGCAAACTAGTGCTGCCGATCACCGCACCCGCCACACCTGTACGAACTCGACCTCATCGTCATTCACGACCCAGCCCCCGAGCACGCCACCGCACACGGCATGGACGCCCACGCGCATCGGCACGCGAACCTCGCCGACATGGCGTCCACCCGCGTCGAACAGATCGAACGCCGTGCCATTCAGCCCGCCCCTCTCCGTGCGCACCCACAGTCGGCCGCTCTCATCAAACGCGAGCGCGTCCATGTTGAAGTGATTGCGCTCCACGCGCGGCGTGAAAGATGCGGGCGCTCCGCGGCCGCCCTCGGCACTCACCATCTGCGCGACGCGCGCACTGCGCCGCTGCATGCGCTCACGCTCGACATCCAGCTCCGCTGCAGTCTTGTTCTGCTTCGGGATCGTACGAACGATGTCGCCGAGGCTGCGGCCGTTCGCGTCGTAGCGGCGAATGCGACACTCCGCGATGCATCGCCAACCGCGACGCCGCCGCCATGGTCCGCGGCGGGCGGGCCGGCACGCGCGAACGCGCCTGTCGTGCGACCCGTTACAGCCGCATCCGTCGCACCATCGGGCACGCGCAGCAGCGGCTGATCCGTCGAGCGGAAATCGGTCCGGAGCAACCACGTGTGACCGCGCTCCAGCGCCTCGGACACCTTTGGCAGGAGCGAAGTCAAAGGGCCGACTGCCCGCGCAAGAAACACGCTTTCTGCAGCCTCCCGGATCGCACTCGACGCGCACCTGCTGGCAGCGGACGGAACGTTGACATGAACACCGACTTCCCTGCTCACAGACGCCGCCCTCATCTGGCGCACTCACGCGCAGCATGACCGCAGCTCGCCGCTTGCGCAGCAGCAGGCTGCTCGCTACCTTCCTATGGGTAACCCATAACGTGCCGGAGCGGGGCCGAGCGTGGGCCCCGGGACCATCGGAGGGTTGCAGTGGCGAAGCATGACATCCAGCCGGGCACGCTCGCGCTGATGATCCTGAAGACGCTCGATGTGCTGGGCCCGCTGCACGGCTATGGTG
Organism: Vicinamibacterales bacterium; assembly: GCA_035512515.1. GTDB lineage: Bacteria > Acidobacteriota > Vicinamibacteria > Vicinamibacterales > UBA2999 > JACCSI01. The sequence continues at coordinate 635 of DATKDY010000104.1, read as the reverse complement.
TGGCGCGGCGGATCGAGGAGACCAGCGGCAATCGGCTGACGCTGAATTACGGCACGCTCTACCCTGCACTGCTGAAGCTGGAGCAGGAGGGCTTCGTGACGGCGGAGTGGGGTCAGTCGGAGAACAACCGCCGCGCGAAGTTCTACTCCCTCACGCCGGGGGGCCGCAGGCAACTCGCGCGCGAGGCGCGGGAGTGGCAGCAGACGGCCGACCTGATCGCGGCTTTCTTCGCGCTGAAGCCCTCCCCATGAGACCGAGTCGCAGGACACTGGTGCATATCGTCGCAATCCGGTCTGCCGAAACACCCGATCAGGGAAGACCACGCGACTGTTACGTAACCGATCCCTGTGGCCGAGCGTGGTGCCGCCCTCTGATCTCGCGGTCACTGTTCCGGCGCGGGGCTCCTCCGGAGGCCGAGCTCATCGGCGATCTCCTGCATGGCCTCGATCACATGAGCGATGTGCTGATCGAGCTCGACGCCGAGCAGCTCGGTACCGGCGCGCACCTCCTCCCGATCCACGCCCTTGGCGAACGCGGGGTCCTTCATCTTCTTCTTTACCGACTTCGGCGTGAGGTCGTCGATGCCTGTGGGGCGAACGAGTGCGGTGGCGGTGATGAGGCCGGTGATCTCATCG
>DATKDY010000103.1:0-4715 GCA_035512515.1 Vicinamibacterales bacterium | reverse complement strand
CGCGGCTCCGTCCTCGGCGCCGTCCTCGGTACACTCATTTTTGGCGTCCTCCGCAACGCCCTCCCACAAATTCCAGGCGCCACGTTCTATGATCGCCTCATCGTCGGACTCGTCGTCATCATCATCGTGGTAATGGATCAGCTGTTGCTCAAGAGAGGGGAATGAATGATTCGCTGCGGTAGATTGCCGATCGTTGTTCTCGCGGCCGCCGCCGCGTTGGTTGCCTGCCGCGGAGATGAACCTGGCTCGGGCGGAGGCGCCGCACAGCCGGCGAAGCTGCGCTTCGCCATCATTCCCAAGGCGCTGGACATTCCGGTGTTCAACTACGCGAAGACGGGCGCCGAGCGTGCCGCGGCGGAGCTCGGCAACGTCGAAATCCTCTGGAATGCGCCGGCCACGGCGGATCAGTTGAAGCAGAAGGAAATCCTCGAGTCGTACATCACGCAGCGCGTGGACGGCATTGCCATCTCGGCGCTCAATGGCGATTACCTGACGGACACGATCAACCGCGCCATCGATGCCGGCATTCCGGTGACGACCTGGGATTCGGATGCGGCGAAGTCGAAGCGCATTGCGTTCTACGGCGTGGATGACTTCCGGTCGGGCCAGATTCTCGGTGAAGAGACGATCAAGCTGCTGAACGGGACCGGGCGCGTGGCCATCATCACCAGTGTGGGTGCGTCGAACCTGCAGCGACGGCTCGACGGCGTGCGCGACGCGCTTGCAAAGGCGCCAGGAATACGGATCGTTGAGGTCTACGACATCAAGGAAGACGTGGTCCGCGCGGGAGAGCTGATTTCGACCGGCACGCGCCGGTATCCCGATCTCGACGCGTGGATCTCGGTGGGCGGATGGCCGGTGTTTACGCGCAACGCGCTCGATGCGGTCGACCCCGCGAAGACCAAGGTCATCTCGTTCGATACGGTGAGTCCCGCGCTCGACCTGATGCGCGCCGGCAAGGTGCAGGTGCTGCTCGGCCAGAAGTATTTCGGCTGGGGCGCTGAGTCGGTCAAGCTGCTGCACGCCATCGTCAATGGCAATCGGCCGTCGAGTGCCGTCATCGACTCGGGCGTCGACGTCGTGACGCCTGCCAATGTCGAGCAGTACGCGGAACAGTGGAAGCGGATGGAATCCGGACAATAGATTTGTTGCTCGCCGATTTGAGACTCGCCGTGCGGCGGCTGCGCCAGGCGCCTGGGTTCACGGCGATGGCCGTGGCGACACTTGCGCTGGCGATTGGCGCGAACACGGCGGTGCTGAGCATCGCCGACGCTGTGCTGTTTCGACCGCTCCCCTATCGCGATCCTGGAAGCCTGTACCTGTTGCGAACCATCGACTCCACCTCCGGCCGTCGAACCGCGACGGTCGCCCGCGACGCCGTCGACAGGATTAATCAGCATCATCGCGGGCTGGGCGAAGTCGGGGAGCGTGGCTCGGCGATGATTGTGCCGCATACCGAGGAGGGTCAGACCGAGCACATGTCGGCACTGACGGTTGGCGCAAACTACTTTCCGGTACTCGGCATTGCCGCTGTCCGCGGACGATTGTTCACGCCGACCGACCTATCCGATCCGGGTGGCCGTGCCGTGCTGTCCTACAGCAGCTGGCAGCGGCGATTCGGCGGCGACGAAGCGACTGTCGGTCGTGCCGTACGGCTTGGTTCCAGGAACCGGGAGGTTATCGGCGTCCTTCCCGAGGGCTTCATCTTTCCCGCCGAATACATCCTCTTCCCTTACGGTGTTTCCGGCGCGCCTGAGTACATCACGCTGTCGCCGCCACTCCCCGCTCGGGCGCGCGGACGGCCCGTCGTCAATCCGATCGTTCGCCTGGAGCCGCGCGTAACACGAGAGCAGGCACAGGCAGAACTCGACGCGTTGCTGGAAGCCGATACACCTGCAGGCGGCTCATTCCAGCGTGTCATGATCGACGACATCAGAGAAGTGGTGTTTCCCGTTGAGAGATGGACAATGGGATTCCTCGTCGCCGCTGCAGTGCTTGTACTGCTGCTGGGAAGCGCCAATCTCGCCAACATGTTTCTGGCCAGAGGCAGGCGCCGCGAACATGAGATCGGCGTGTGTGTCGCCCTGGGCGCGACACGGGCGCGCGTCGTGCGTCCTGTGATCTTCGAGGCCCTCGTAATCGCGCTTGCCGGGTCCGCCGTCGCGCTCGCCGTCACGGTGCTGGCATTTGACGCCTTGGCCCGACAGGTTCCGCCACTGGCCTATGGCATGGCTCGAGTCGGTCCCGACCTCAGAGTGGCCGCCTACGCGCTTGCGCTGGCTTTCGCCGGCGGCCTGCTTTTCGGCGCGATTCCGGCCTGGCAATTGAGCAGACATGACGCGCTCGGTCTCTTGCGCCGATCAGCGCCTCGCCTGCGCGGAAAGATTCACGGGCGCGTGCTGGTCGGTGCGCAGGTTGCGCTCGCCGTGGTCCTGGCATTTGGTGCCGCAATCGCGGTACGAGGCTTCATCTCGGCGCTGGCCGCTCCTCTTGGATTCGAGCCGCGAGAACTGCTGACGGTCGAGGTCAGAGCGAACGCTCGCGACAGCAAGGAAGTGCGCGCATTCTACGTGCGGGCGCTCGAGCGGCTCGCCGCTCGCGACGATGTCGTGGCTGTTGGTGCGATACACGCGTTGCCGCTGAGCGGGAGTGCGCCGTACACCGCCGCCCGAGCCGCCACGGACGGTCCAGAGGCTGGTGTCTTCCATGTACTGCCTGGATATTTCGAAACACTGGGCCTGCGTCTGGTTCGGGGGCGTTTCCTGTCCTGGAACGACTTCAGTGCCGGCGGCGACGTGGCAGTGCTGTCTGAGTCGACGGCCCGCATTCTGTTCCCTGATGGAGATGCCATCGGAGGACGCCTCAGCACTCCGGAGGGCCGCGTCGTCGGCGTTGTCGGCGTGGTGTCAGACGTGCACACCGGGTTTCATGGAGACACCCGCCCGCCGGTATACATGCTTGACGACGGCAAATCGGGCGCCAGCCTCGCTCTGGTTGCTCGCATGCGCAGCCGCGAGGGCGGCGCGTTGGTCGACATCCGTCGGGAGATCGGACGGCTGGCTCCCGGAGCTCCGGTGGCGGCGCGCTGGTGGGCTGATTCCATCAATTCGCTGAACGCCTATCGGAATCCGCGATTCCAAACGCTTGTCCTCAGTAGCTTCGCTGCTCTCGCGCTCATGCTGACGGCCCTTGGAACCTTCGCGGCCGTGGCTGCTCTTGTCGCCGAGCTCACCCGTGAGATTGGCATCAGGATAGCGATCGGCGCGTCGCCACGTTCCGTCGTCCGCCTCATCGGCTGGCAGGTCATGAGCGCCGTCATCGCCGGAAGTCTCGTCGGGCTGCTGGCGACCTGGTGGATATGGCGTGTCGCCGAAGCAAAGCTTCACCAGGTCGAAGCCGCAGACCCGGGGGCTCTCGTCCTGAGTTTCATCGTGGTGCTAGCTGCGGCAGGTCTGGCCGCGTACATTCCGGCCAGACGCGCCGGACGTATCAACCCCATCACGGTTCTCCGCGCTGAGTAGACGGCGGCTTCGTTCGTGACAGGCTGAAAGGGTTCCCTGCCCTACAGCGCTCCGCACACCGTGCCGCTGCTGCGGCGGAACCGGCCGATCACCGGGTAGTGATCCGAGCCGAACGTGCCGTCGGCGCGGCGCGTTCCTCCGCACAGCTCCGCCTCGAGTCTGAAGAAGAGATAGTCGAGCCGCACCAGGCCGCGCGTGCTCGCGGCGTCTTCTTTGCCCTGATTGATCGTCCAGTCGCGGCGCGTATGCTCCGCGGCATCCTCGAACGGCAGGAACGTGTTGAAGTCGCCGCCGATGACGGCCAGCGGCGCCGGCGTCTCGATTGCGCCGGCGTACTCCATCGTCGCGCGCGCCTGTGCCGGCCGGGGATTGCCCAGCAGCCACAGCCTGTCACGTCCCTCCGACGTGTCGAAATGCACGTTGACGAGGCGCAGCGGCCGCATGAGGCCGGCGTCGCTGACCGTGATGGTTGCGGCGACGCCCACGCGCCGCTGCCGGCGGAACGGCAGCTCGAACGCGTACGCCTCATCGAGCGGCAGTGTCGACAGGATGGCGTTGCCCCGATCCTCGCGCTCCTCGCCGTTGCGCATCGACGGCACGTACAGCAGCGCCAAACCCGCGGCCTGGGCAGCTTCGACGATGTCGGGGAGGGTTGGGTCGGTGCGGCCCAGTCTGCCGGCCCGCTTCATGCCGTCTTCGTACTCCGGCGGCGGATCGTGGTGAATGCGCACGGCCTCCTGCACGAGCAGGACGAAGTGCTCGATCGGCTCGCCCGTCAGATGGCCCGATCTGAGTTGCGCGATGAAGTCGAGCAGCCGGCCGTGCGTGCCGTGCACGTTCCAGGTAACGACCGCGAGCGATTCGGCCTCCGGCGCCTGGCGCGGCGCGGCCTGCATCAGCACCGGCGGTCCCACCGCGCGGGCCCATCGTTCCTGTTCGGCGTGATCGTCGACGGCGGGATTCGCGAGCCAGGTGACGGCCGTCGCCGGAGTCTGCGTCTGCAGGCCCGTCGAGCCCAGCAGGAGCACGAAGAGGAGCGCGCGGGCCATCGTTTCTATTGTGCGCCAGGTCAGGCGCTACGGCGGTCCCGCCGGCCGGCGCGCGTACGGAAAGTACCGGGCGAGCGCCAGCCAGCGGCGTTCGTACACATGCCACGAGAGCCATGCGAGCGCGAGCGCCGGCGCGGTCGCGGCG
>DATKDY010000102.1:0-6434 GCA_035512515.1 Vicinamibacterales bacterium | reverse complement strand
TCGCCCGATCAGGCGTTGAACGTCTTCGACTTCGAAGCCGTCGCCCGACAGCGGCTGCCGACGGCGCATCTCGGCTACATGGCCACCGGCACCGACGACGACGAGACCCTCGAGGCCAACCGCGAGGCGTTCAACCGCTTTCAGCTGAGAGTCCGGCGTCTGGTGGACGTGCGCCAGATTGACATGTCGGTGACGCTCTTCGGCACCGCCTGGCCGACGCCGATTATCCTGGCGCCGGTGGGCAGCTTGCGCGCGTTCGATCCCGATGGCGAACGAGCCACGGCGCGGGCGGCGAAAGCGAAGAACCACCTGCAGATCCTCTCGACCCAAACCGGGACCGCCGTCGAGGACGTCATTCGCGCGCGCGAAGCTCCCGTCTGGTTTCAGCTCTACGCCACGGATCAATGGAGTGTGACGCAAGGCCTGGTGAAGCGGGCGCAGTCCGCAGGGTGTCCGGTCATGGTGTGGACCGTGGACCTGCAAGGCGGCTCCAATCGCGAGACGGCGACCCGTGCGGCGCGCCGCGACACCAGACAGTGCAACTCCTGTCACAGGCCGGTGACCGGCCCGGTCGGCTCGAGCGGCATGGGGACCACGCTGCCCGGCGGGAGGCCCATGTTCACTGGGCTCGACATGTCACAAGTGCGATCGACGCAGGCCATGCACGCCGACTGGGACTTCGCGAAGCGCCTGCGCGACGCCACGTCGATGAAGTTCCTGATCAAGGGGATCGTGACGCGCGAGGACGCGGAGCTGGCCGTCGAGCACGGCGTCGATGGCGTGATCGTCTCGAACCACGGCGGTCGCGGCGAAAGCAGCGGGCGCGGCACCATCGAGAGCCTCGTGGAGGTCGTCGAAGGCGTCAAGGGGCGGATCCCGGTCATCGTGGACGGTGGCTTCCGCCGCGGGACCGACATCTTCAAGGCGCTGGCGCTCGGTGCGAGTGCGATCATGATCGGGCGGCCGTATGTCTGGGGCCTCGCGTCATTCGGCCAGCCCGGCGTCGAAGCAGTGCTCGACATCCTGCAGCGGGAGCTGCGCATGGTGATGAGGCAGGCCGGCACCGTCCGGGTCGGCGATATCACGCGGGCGTTTGTGGTGAACCGGCACCAGTGAAGCGCTGAGTGCGAGTGCGACTGACTGGCCGCCCACGCGTGTGACCTCCGACGGCAATCATCTGTCGCCGACATGAACGCACGACGGGAAGCGCGTGATGACGGTCAGATCGCTCGCCCGTGCGCACGTTGCTCGAGGGTCCGCGCGATCCGCTGATCACGCATCGGGATGCGGATTGCGTGTGGCTGCCAGCCGCGCTAGACTGACGCCCGCTCCGGGCGCTTCGGCTTATCGAGTTCTGTCGCCTACAGTGAAACCGGATCAGCCAATAAGTCGGAGGGGAGATGGACGCGCTCGACCTCAGGCTGAACGGCGCTGGAGCTTTGAACGTTGCTCCGTTCGGTGTTCCCGTCGATGCAGCAACTGCGCGAATTCTGTTCTTTTCCATTCATCTCGTTGCGGCGGCGCTCGCCAACTACAGCCTCGAGTCAGCGAAACGACTCGTCGCACCATTGAAACAACACTCGGAAATCACCGAGGTATTACGAGACTACCCGAGTATCGCTGCGTCGCCGTGGCCAGGGGTGCGTCTCGCCGTTCCAGTTCTGTCCCTCATCTTGCTGCTGTGGTCGGTGTTATTCAGTCGCGCCTCTTCAAGCGAAATGGCGTGGAGCACCGGGTGGATGATCATCTTGTTGGTGTCCGTGCACGTCCCGTTAATGATGCTTCTTTGGCGACCTCCTATCGGATCGGTCACGTTATCGCCCAGCAGCAGACCGGGCAGTGAAACGGCCCGTTAACGATGGTGCCCACGACCTGTACCGATCGGTTGCGAAGAGGATATTCCCTGAGCGAGTGGCCAGCCGCGCAAGACCGACGCAGCGCCCCGGGCGTATTGGATTGTCGAGTCGTCGACTCGTGGTTAGGCATCAACGCAGCATCGCGCTAGAATCGATCGAGGCAGGAACAAGTCATGCCGAGCATCGCGGCGGTGATTCACAGCGATCCGGAGATCCTGGGCGGCACGCCCGTCTTCGTCGGAACCCGAGTGCCGTTCCGCAACCTGATTGACTATCTCGAGCGAAACCACAGTCTCGACGAGTTCCTGGACGCGTTTCCCAGTGTTTCTCGGGCACAGGCGGTGGCTGCGCTGGAAGCGGCCCACGAAGCGGTGATTGCTCGTGCGCGTCCTGCTCGATGAGCAGCTGCCGCGTCAGCTTGCGCCACACTTGGTCGGACATGACGTGCGCACTGTACAGCAGGAATCCTGGGCAGGATTAAAGAATGGCGAACTGCTCACAAGGGCTGAAGCCGCACGATTCAGCGTACTCGTAACTGGCGACCAGAATCTCGAGTTTCAGCAGAACCTTGCGAAGCGGCAGATGGTGGTCGTCGTTCTTTGCGCGTCGAGCAATACGCTCGAGGATTTACTTCCACTCGTTCCCAGGGCGTTGGCCGCGATTGAATCTGTTCAACCGGGGCAAGTCCTTCGAGTGGAGACCTAACCTCCGTGCCGCCGAGCCGACGCTGCTGAAGCGGCAAGCCGTCAAACGCCGCGACATGACGCGGCCGCTTTGTGCCTTGGGGCCGCTCGCGCTCCAGGTTTCGGGCTTGCTCTACTTTGCGATACAAAGTATATTGCAATCATGTCTTCCACGGAATGCCGACCATGACGCGCGCCACCATCGCCGGCGGGACGGTCGTGACCGTGTCCGTCCTGCTCGCCCTCGCCGACACCCACCGGGCCCTCGAGCCGGACACCGACGCGAGGGCGGCGACCTCGTCCGCGACCTTCGCCTCGACGATGGCGACGGAGGAGGTGAGCCAGGGCTTCCTCTACGGGCGCGTCACGACGGATGACGACGCCGTCTACCAGGGGCGGCTGCGCTTCGGCGGCGACGAGGAGGCGTTCTGGGGCCACTACTTCAACGGCGTCAAGCGCGAAAACCCGTGGGCGATCCACGCGCCGGGGGCTCAGGAGCGCCGCCCGATCGAGATCTTCGGGTTCGAGATCTCTTCTCTCTGGGATCGTCAGCCACACCTCGGCCGGCCGTTGATGGCGCGCTTCGGCGACATCGCGCGCATCGACGCCAGCGGCCGCGACCTGCGGGTGACGATGAAGAGCGGCACCGTGGTCCGCCTCGACCGCTTCGCCGCCGATGATTTCGCCGACGGCCTGCGGGTGTGGGACGGTCGGCGCGGCATCGTGCACCTCGACGAATGGCGGATCCGTTCCATCGAGTTTCTCCCGGCCGCCCGCGAGGAGGCCACGCTCGATCGGCTGCACGGCACCGTACGCACCGCGCACGGCGACTTCACGGGCTTCATTCAATGGGACCGGGAGGCGTGCGTCGGCGCCGACGAGCTGGTCGGCCACACCGCTGACGGCGAGCTCCGCCTGCGTTTCGATACCATCCGCTCCATCGCGCGCCGCTCGCGCGACAGCTCGCTGGCCACGCTCGGCGACGGTCGCGAGATCGTGCTCTCCGGCACCCGCCAAGCCGGCAGCGGCCACCGCGGGATCTACGTAGACGACGGCCGCTACGGTCGCGTGCTGGTGTCCTGGGACGCCTTCGAGCGCCTCGACTTCAGCGCCGACTTCAGCGCCGGGGGCAGCGGGCCCGCGTACACCGATTTTCCGCCGGGGCGTCCGCTCACGGGGAGCGTCACCACCCGCGCCGGGCGCCGGCTCACCGGCCGGCTGGTCTACGACCTCGACGAGAGCGAGACCACGGAGACGCTCGATGCGCCGTTGCAGGGCGTGGACTACACCATCCCGTTTGGCCTGGTCGCCTCGATCGCGTCAACTGGCCGCGACGAGCGCGGCGCCCCGCGGGCGAGGGTGACGCTGCATGGCGGCGAGGAGTTGCCGCTCGAGGGCATGGGCGATCTCGGCGAGCAGAATGCCGGCCTGCTGATCTTCGTGGACGGCCATGAGCGCCCTGAGTTCGTGGCGTGGACGGACGTGGAGCAGATCGATTTCGACCGGCCGCCGGCGATGTATCCGCCTCACGACGGGCGTTAGCGCTCCTCAGCTCTCAGCTATCAGCTCTCAGCTTTCAGCTCTCTCAGCGCTCTCGGCTTTCAGCTTTCGGCTCTCAGCGCTCTCAGCTTTCAGCTCTCGGCGCTCGAAGCCAACAGCCGAGCGCGGTATGCGGCCAGTCGAGCAAGTGCCGCCCGGAACACGCGCTGGCTATCGCCGGTGAGCGGCGTGGCGCGAGACTTCACAGCTCGTCTGCCTCCGAGACGTCCTCTCTCGTGTGACCGGACGCCCTCACGGCTGGGGAATCGAGGCCCGGATCTGCTGAAGGAGCGCGTCGGTTCCGTGCGCGACGGACCAGCGCTGCAGATACGCCCAATCCAGTTCATCGCCTCGCACCGCGAGGATATTCCGGACGTCGTCTCGGTCCTTCGACCGCCCGGCCCCTATCGCCCACCGAAGCTTGGTGATGATCATGTCCCTCTGCGGTGGCGACGAACGCCGAGTGGTGGCTGGCCGATCTGCTGGAGTCAGGCCGTGCGCACGGTGCGGGGACAGACCGTGCGTCGTGCGTCAAGGTCGCGGGGTTGATGAACAGTTGGCAGAAACTGCGCGATCACGTCGCCACCGCGCGCTGCAGGAGACGCAATTGACCGGCCTGGTCATCCGCGGCCAGCAGGCTGGCGAGCGCATGGCCAGGTACGGATCATCGATGAGTCGGGTGAAGACTATCTGTTCCCGGCTGCGTACTTCGTTCCGATCGAACTGCCGCATCAGTTCGGCGAGCCGTGCTGGCCGCCGTCTAACACGACTCGAGCCGACGCGCGCTGGTTCCGGAACGCGCTGCCCCACTACATCAGCCGCAAGTCGCAGAAGGTCCATTGTGGAGAAAAGTCACTCAGAAGGCTCACCCTCGCTGGCGCCATCGTCGTCGACGACGATGTCTTCGGGCTGGACCCAGACGACGCGTCCATCAGCCCACGTGGCCATCGGGTTTCCAATGGCTTTGTGAAACCGCCGCGCGTCGCGCGCAGCCTCCTTCAGGGCCTCGTCGATGGCGCGGCCGTCCCCGAAGATCTCTTCGATACTGCGCTTCACTTCACTCATCGAGGTACTCCTGTCCTGCTGGACGCCACGTCTGCCAATCGCGAATCCTGGTCGCTCGATCACGGCCACCGGAGGCCACGAGACGCGGACCGCGAATGGACGACGCATCGTAGACACGCCAGAAGTCGGTCAGTTCGCGATACAGCGTGGAGAGGTTACGCCTCCCTCGGTGGAATCGACGCCGCACAGCGTCGGGCGGCACGTCATGCCCCCCGGCCCGGACTCGCTCCTGAACCCTTGCGATGGCAAGGTCGGCCGTCGGCAGCCACAGGTACACAATGTTCACATGCTGGCGGCCTCCGATGCACACTTCGATGCCATGACTTCCGCCGACGTTCGCGCCAGACTCACTCACTCCCTTAGAAGGGCGATGGCAACCGTGTGACTGCCAGAATCTCACCGGCCGTTATCGTTCTCGGGGGGGGCCAACGGTGCAGGAAACACGACGGCCGCGCCGCGGTTGCTTCGCGGCTCACTGCGTGTCGAAGAGTTCGTCAATGCGGACACGCTGGCACAAGGGCTGTCGGCGTTTCGTCCCGAGGATGTCGCGCTGGAGGCCGGCCGCATCGTGCTGCGCCGGCTGGATGGTCTCGAGTCGCAGAGAAAACGCTTTGCTTTTGAGGCCACGCTGGCCAGTCACGCGCTCGCGCGCCGCCTGGCGCGGCTCCGCGACAGCGGGTACCGTGCCCTTCGCCGTTCCGGAGAGCGCCGATCTCCTGAATCGGGAGTTGACAGTCGTTCGGTCGGGATAGGCCGTGACGTTCGCGGGGAGTGACCGGGATAGCCAGATCGGCCTATCACCGCGATCGGATGCGGTGGTCTCCGACGGAACTATCGTCCAATCCGCGGGTTACGATGCGGTTTGAGTGCGGCCGCCAGCCGCGCTAGACTGGCGTGCGATCCGGGCGTATCGGAATATCGAGTTCTGTCGACTATCAGTTAGACGTCATCGACAAGAAGTTGATCTGATCAGACAGGATCCGAAGCTGTGAGGCGACATGCCGACGAGCGTCGCCGCGGCGAGGTAGTTCAAGCGCTACAATCGGCCGTGCTCCTGCGCTTCTTCATCGATCCCACAACCGGCGAGCCCCACATCGCCGGTCACAACGTGACCGAGGAGGAGGTCGAGGACGTCCTGACCAGGCCGCTTGAGGACCGGCCAGGATCCGAAGGTTCGCGAGTGGCCCTGGGGCAGACCGAGGCTGGGCGCTACTTGAAGGTCATCTACGTGCCGGATCCCGAGCCCAGTTCGGTCTTCGTCATCACGGCGTACGATTTGGGTCCGAAGGCA
>DATKDY010000101.1:0-4316 GCA_035512515.1 Vicinamibacterales bacterium | reverse complement strand
AGCGTCATCGCGGGGCCGGACGTGGGTGCGCATCATTCCGGCTTCCATTCAAGTAGGACCAGGGTCCGCTGGGCGCCGCGAGGTGCGTGCTAATTTGCGATCCGTGCACCGGCGCTTCGGGATTCTCACCTTCGCCACAGGCCCCTTCATCGACGCTGCCCGCCATTGGCGCAACGCCGAGGCGCTCGGCTTCGATACTGCGTGGATCCCCGACGTTTTGACTTACCCGGATCTTGTCCACTTCGACTCGTTGACGCTCCTCGCCGCGCTTGCGCGCGAAACCTCGCGCATCCGTATCGGGACCCTTGTGACGCAGATCATCTACCGCCACCCCGTCGTCCTTGCCGCTCAAGCCATTTCGCTCGACCGCGTCTCTGAGGGCCGGTTCGAGCTTGGCGTCGGCGCAGGGGGCGCGCCTATCGATAGCACAGCGGTCGGGGTAGAGCACTGGACGGCCCGCGAGCGAGTGGCCCGGCTCGGGGAGCAGCTCGAGATGCTGGACCGCCTCCTCCGCGGCGAACGGCTCGATTTCTTTGGGCAGTACTACCGGGCGGAAGGCGAGCCGCTCGCGACCCCGGTCCAGCGCCCGCGTCCGCCTCTCGTGGTCGCGGCCCAGGGCAAGGGCAGTCTGCGCCTCGCGGCGCGCTTCGCCGATGTCTGGAACACGATGGGTGGTCAGGATTCAACGGCATCGGGCCGGGCCCAACTACCGATCGAAGAAGCGATCGAGCGCACGCGCGAACAGTCGCGCCTGCTCGACGAGTACTGCCGCGATCTCGGCCGAGATCCGAGGACGATCCGACGCTCGGTGCTGGCTCTTCGCGCGGAACCGGTTCCGCTCACCTCGCTAGACGCGTTCGATGAGTTCGTCGGGCGTTATGCGGAGATAGGGATGGAAGAGTTCGTCTTCTATTGGCCCCCCCTCGCGAACGTCCGACAGAAGGAACCCATCTCCGCTTTGCAACAAGCCACCTATGAGCGGATTGCAGAGCAACGAATCGCACCGCTGCACCGGGTCGGCCCATAGTCGTGTCGGCGCGGGTGTTCCCTCGGAAGCCGCGTCGCTTCGGGGTCCTTACGTTCCCGGTCGCACCGGATCGGGGTTGGCATCGGTGCCGGAGATCAGCCGACAGAGTCCGACGTCTTCGGGTTGCCTCGCTGGCCGCCGGCTGAGCGCGTCGCGCGGCTCGAAGAGCAGCTTGAGCTGCTCAATGAGCTCCTGCGCGGGAACGAGGTCAGTCGCGCCGGGACGTACTACTCGGTGAGGGGCGCTCACCTGGCGTCTCCAGTCCAGCAGCCGCGGCCCCCGCTGCTCGTCTCCGCGGAGGGTCCGCGTGCACTTCGGCTAGCCGCGCGCTACGCGGACGCCCTGGTCAACCCTCGCCGGTCAGTGGGTCGCCGATGGAGCCGGCGGAGGTGCGAGCGAACAGCAGGCGCTGGCGGCGACGAAGGCGAAGGTCGAAGAGCTCGAACGCCTACGAGTCGAGTTCGGACGCGGTGCCGGCTCGATACGCCGAATAGTGCTCGCCTACCGTCAACCCGTCGTTCCGCTCTCTTCGCTCGATGCATTCGATCACTTCGTCGGCTCGTACGCGGAGGTCGGTATCGACGAGTTCGTCTTCTACTGGCCGCCTGTGATGAACCTCAAGGAGCGACGGGCAGTGTCGCGCGAGCAGCGCGTGGTCGTCGAACGAATCGCGGCGGCGCGACTTAGCTCTTCATCTACCGCGTAGGTCTAACGTCAGCGATCGACATGGACACTCGCCCACTTCGAGAGGGGCTGCTGCCCGCCTCGATCAAGTTCGTTGGCCGCTTATCTGACGCGCGTTTCGGCTCGAGGCCGGTATCAATTCGTGCTTGAAGAATTCGCTGGGCCGCTTCTCTCGTCCCCTTGCCTTTCAAGGAAGAGGCCCTCTGATTCCATGACCGGCATTCGCAGCTCTCGCGATCTTCGCTCCTTACTAACCCGCCAGCCGGAGCCACCCACGCTCGCCCAGAACGAGCCGAGCTGTTACCACTTCCGCGTGCTTGACCCCCGCGTTTTCACGATCCTCTCCGCGACCCTGACCGTGGTAACAATCGGCCACCGTCATCACATTTGAGCGTGGCTGCGCGGTAGAGGCGGGCATCCCGTGAATGCCGGTGGGAGGCATCGCCTGCCGCCCGTGTCGCGGGCTCCCTGAGTGCCAAGGTCCGTCCCGACGGCACACGGCGGTCGCCCGAGGAGAACCCACTGGACAACGATCCCCCAGATGCGGCCTTCCGCAGCCTATACTGCGCGCGCCTGCGCTGTCCGCAGTGGGGGAGGTTCGTTAGATGAGCTATTCCGTCGAGGGTGACTACTTCGAGACCTGCAACTGCACGGTGGCGTGTCAATGCATCATGCTGAGCCCAGCGACGAACGACTCGTGCCAAGCCTTCGCAGCATGGCACATCACGCGCGGAACAAAGGATGGCGTTGACCTTTCGAACCTCAACGTCGCGCTCGCCTTGTACTCGCCCAAGAAGATGACCGATGGCGGATGGAAGGTCGCGCTGTATCTGGACGAGCGAGCCAAACCCGACCAGGCTCAAGCACTGGGCGCGATCTTCTCGGGACAAGCAGGGGGTCACCTCGCCGCTGTCGTGCCGCTGATCGGAACGGTGACCGGGGTGACGCCGGCGTCGATTTCCTTCGAGAAGACCAAGGGCAAGCGACAGCTGAGGGTGGGCAAGCTTCTCGAGATGGATAGCGAAGAGCTAACGGGAGGGGACGGCAAGACGGCGCCGGTGATCAGCAACCCGGCCCTGGGTATCGTTCCGCAGCCGGTGCGAGTCGCGAAGGCCGGACGGATCCGTTACGACGGCGCCTGGAAGTTCGAGGGGTCGGGCACGAACGGCTTCACGACGGAGTTCAAGTACGAGGCCTGACGAACTAGTCGGCTTCGCGGGCTCACCCCGTTTCTGACGGAGTACGCCGCTTGAGTTCCACGGCGCCCAACTTCGAAGCTCGTTTCGGTCGCCTGGCGTTGACGGGGGCGGCCCTAGTGATCCTCATTACGCTCCTCGCGCTCGCTGCCCTCGCCTGGGCCTACGTTTCCACACAAAGCGGCTCCATGACGATGTCCGCTGGGGCAGACGTGGCGAGCTTCGCAATCTTTCTCGCGACGTGGGTCGTGATGATGGCCGCGATGATGTTCCCGGCATTCGTTCCGGTGGTGCTCGTGTACGCGCAATACACACGGCAACGGACAAGAACGTGGCCGCTACCGGTGGCGGTCTTCGTTTCTGGATATCTGGTGATCTGGAGCGCCGTCGGAGTTGGCGCTTACGTGCTCATCGCGCTGCTTGTGCCGCTCATCGTCATGATTCCCGTGGTGCAGGCCGCGCCGCAAGTGTTCCTTGGCGCCGTGATCGGCGCGGCGGGCCTGTATCAGTTGACGCCGCTGAAGGACGCGCTTCTCGCGCACTGTCGGTCTCCATTTCATTGGCTTTTCCGTGGCTTCCGGCCAGGCGTGAGGGGAGCCCTGCTTATGGGGATCGACGAGGGCGTGGTCTGCCTGGGCTGCTGCGCGGGGCTCATGCTCGTGCTGCTTGCGGTCGGGCTTGCCAGCGTCGGTTGGATGGCCGCCGTTGCGGCCGTCATCTTCAGTGAGAAGGTCCTCGCGCCGACCCCAGCCGTCGCGAAGGGGGTCGCGGTACTGCTCATGGGATTCGGGATCGCAGTCGCGACTATCCCGGCGGTCGCCGAGCTCGTAATGGGCGGGTCGCCTATGTAGCCGCGGACGCCGTGTTCGAGAAGACGTTCAGGATACCTGCTCGGTCAGATTCACATGTTTCTACTGGAGGCCGAGCAGTTCGCCCTCGCGGAGCCCAAGCTCCAAGGCAAGCACCCAGAGCGTGTGCATCACGATCGTCTCCAGCCGAAGAACACATGTGTTCTGGCTCGTCGGGACCATAGACTTTGTGCTCAATTAGCAGAGCAGTGGTTTTGTAACTTGCCACGCATCTGCGCGCGGGGCGACAGCGTTAGCCCGCCAGTCGGAGCCACCCACGCTCGTCCTGAACGAGCCGAGCTGTTACCACTTCCGCGTGCTTGACCCCCGCGTTTTCACGATCCTCTCCGCGACCATGACCGTGATAACAATCGGCCACTGTTCCCACAGTTGAGCGTGGCTGCGCGGTAGAGGCGTGGCGGTTCGCAAAGTTCCCACCGTCTGGTCGGGTTACGCATCGCTTTTCGATGTGTTAGCAGAGCAGCGGTTTCGTAACTTCTTGCGTTCGATCACCGCGAACTCACACGAAAACAATCGGGTTCGGCGCAACGACCGGCGGCA
>DATKDY010000100.1:0-13680 GCA_035512515.1 Vicinamibacterales bacterium | reverse complement strand
TCTTGATCGGGCGCGCTCTGGCGTGGTGCGTGCACCCGGTAGCGGCGTGGCAGCGCTTGCCGGCACGCGGTCGTGTACTGCTGGTTGCTGCGTATGTCAGCGCCAGCTACACGACCGTCCTGACACTTCTGTTCATAGTGTGATCGCCTCGAGTCGCAGGCCTGTGTGAAACTCGCCCACCTTTCGGTCAGATTCGCATCGCCGCCACCGGATTGATTCTCGCCGCACGTCGCGCCGGAAGCCAGCTCGCCGCCAGCACCGCGATGAGGAGAACGGCCGCGGTCGTCCCCAGTGTGAGCGGATCCTGGGGCGCGATGCCGAAGAGGACGGATCGGGCCAGCCGACTGACGGCTGCCACGCCGACCGCGCCAACGACACAGCCCACCAATGCGAGCGTCAATGACTCCATCACGACCAATCGTGCCACTGAAGACGATGACGCCCCGATAGCCATGCGCACCGCGATTTCGCGTCGCCGCTGCGCGACCGTATAGGCCAACAACGCGTACACACCGGTCGCGGCGGTCACCAGTCCCGCCCCGGCAAACAACGCCACGAACAGCATCGCGAATCGATCCTCTTGCATGGTGTCATCCAGCAGCCGCTCCATTGTGGTGACGGAGTGCACTGGTTGATCGGGGTCCACCTTCAACGCCTGGGCGCGTGCCGTCTGGGCCAACGCGTCCGCGTCGATCGTCGTTCGCACCACCACGTTCATGACCAGATAGGGGTTCTGCGCGTGCGGGACGAAGACCTCCGGTGCGGGATCGCTGCGCGGGCCGTGGTACCTCGCATCGCGGACGACGCCGACGATCTGGCGATCAGACGAACCGCCCTGGTAGTCGAGAATGAGCGTGCGGCCCACGGGAACCTGGCCCGGCCACGCGCTCCGAGCCAGACTCTCGTTGATGATGACGACTCGCGGCGCATCCACGGCATCTTGCGCCGAGAACTCCCGGCCCGCCACGAGCGGGAGCCCGAGCGTGGTGAAGTACCCTGGCGTCGCCATGCGCACGTTCGCCTGGTGGATAACGTTCCCGTCAGGACGGGCGCCCTCTGACCAATACGGCCGATAGAACTCCGAACCGATGGTGCTCATAGGAAGTACCGTGACCGCGGCCACTGACGCGACGCCGGGCAACTCGCGGATGGAGTTGAAGACCCGAGCATAGTAGTCGGTCACGAGCTGGCCTCGGTACCTCGTGACATCGGGCGCGATCCGCAACACGAGCAGGTTGTCTACGTCGAAACCAGGGTCGACGCGCTGCAGGCCCGCGAAACTCCGGGCCAGCAGTCCGGCGCCGACGAGGAGGACGACCGTGACGCCGATCTCCGCGACCACGAGCGCGCGCCGCACCCGACTCGCGTGCTGTCCAGAGACCGGCGCACCGTCCTTCAATGCGGGGGCGATCGCTCTGGAATTGCCTCGAAGCCCCGGCAGCACCACGCCGATGATGGTGACCAGGATCGCCAGTGCGACCGCAAACGACAGGACGCGCGCGTCCACGTCGACCTCGTGCAAGCGCGGTATATCCGACGGTGCAAACGCGACGGCGGCGCCCAACGACGCTGTCGTGAAGACGATGGCGATCAGCGCCGTCAGCACTGCGCATAGCGCGCTCTCCGCCAGGTGCTCTCTGACGATGCGTGACCGGCCGGCGCCGAGCGCCAGGCGAATGGCCATCTCCCGCACACGCACAGCGTTCCGCGCAATCGCGAGACTCGCCACGTTGGCGCAGACGAGCAAGAGCAAACCAAACACCGCACCGAACACGAGCAGCAACTCGGTGCCGCTCGAGCGTATCAACTCCTCTCGCAGCGGCACCAACTCAACGCTCCAGTCGGCATTCGTCCGCGGATGATCGGACGCGAGGCGGCCCGCGAGGATCTCCATCCTTTCCGTCGCGGCTTCACGCGAGAGGCCAGGCTTCACACGACCGACGACGCGTAAGAATCGGGCTTCCCGCGGCGGCCCGCCGGCAAAGCGCGCGCCACGATATGCCTCGCGAATATCCCATGGAGTCCAGAAGGCAGCACCAGTATCCGGAACAGCAAAGTCGCCAGGCATGACTCCCAGCACACGCCAGTTGCGACCTTCGACGTAGACGGTCCCTCCGACCAGCGCCGGATCGGCGCCGAGGCCCTGCCACAAGCGATGACTCAGAATGAGCACCGGCTCCTGGCCACCAGTCCTGCCGGACGGGATCGAAGGCGCACCCAGGTATTCGTCGTCCGCGAAGGTCCGACCCAGGAGGGGCGCGCGGCGGAAGACCTCGAAGAAGCCTTTCGTGACTTGTACGCCGGTGACCGGCGCACTGCCATCCCGGCCACGGAGCGTCGCCTGGGCGGTCCACCACGCGGTGAGCGCCTCGAATGCTTCGTTGCTGGCAACCCAATCGTTGACGTTGCCCGGCGAGGGCCCCTCGCGCAGACGCTGCTGGGAAACGTTCGACTCCCAGACCATGACCAACCGTTCCGGGTCGTCATAGGGCAAGGGTTTCAGCATGACCGCGTTGATGAGAGCGAACAGCGTGGTCGTGGCCGCAACGCCGAGGCCGAGGAGTAGCGACACCGTCAGGGTAAATCCCGGTGCGCGGACCAGCGATCGAAGCGCCCGCGCGAGGTCATATCCGGTGCCGATAACAACGAGGTCCCATATCAGAGCGAGCCACGTCGCCGCAACGGCACCCCGGCCCCGCGCACGAGCGGCGTCCAGCAGCAGTTCCGCGTCGTCCTTGATCGCCCGCCGCTCTCGCGGATCGCGGCCGCGCAGCAGCCAAAGCAGCCGGCCGTACGACTGATTAGCGCGCTTGCCTCGAGCGGAGTCAAAGGGCAGCTTCATGCGCGTTCGACCTGGCGCAGGGCACGGCTGGCGCGTGCGTGGCCGACGATCGCTTCCAAGCGTCGGATCTCGCTGCTCAGCACACGCTTCCCGAAGGGCGTGAGCGCAAAGTATCGCCGACGCTCGTCATCATCAGTGGGGCGCTTGTTCGACTCCGCGATCAACTCCAGGTCTTCGAGCTCGCGAAGGGTTCCATACAAGGCGGCCGGCCAGACGCGGACCTGTCCATCCGTGCGCGCCGCGACGTCCTGCATGATGCTGTACCCATGACGCGGGCCATCAGCGAGGGCCAGCAGAATGTGCAGGACTTTGGGCTTCAAGGGCAGTAGTCGATCGACGCTTCGTGGTCTGTCCGACATGTCGGTAACACCTCGGTCTCGGAGCAACGCACCGGCGCGGGATACCGGTGCCTGCGACGAATGTATATCATTTAATATATATACATGATCGTCACTACCAGTCAAGCGCTAAACGAGGCTGGGCGGCAGGACGAGTGGCCGAGGTTCCGGGATTCTCCGTCGCTTCAGCATTGAGAATGTCCATCTCGTCTGGGAGCTATTTTCAGCCTTGCGGGCGTCACTGACCGCGACGCCGCGTGTTCAGGAGCGCCAGGCGACGCCCGCGCGGTCCCTGGTGACGCGGCTCGACAGGTGCGTCCGCTCCACCGCGACCAGGATGGTCACCCGGGAGTTTGCCGAGAACCCGATTCCCGCTGCCACGCTGTGGCCGGCGTCGGTAATGGTCGGACCGGCGGATCCTTGTAACACCACCGATTGGCCGCTCGCGTTACTGGAAACGAGCAGGAGCGACAACATCAAACCGGAAATCGCACGCACAACAACACCTCTTTCTACGGATGAATGCGCAAAAGAGGTACCGTTCGGCTCACACGGTCTCAGCCCCAGGTTACGACCGCCTCCAGCCGCGCGGCAACGCTCGTGGTCGGATATCGGCCTGCGGTCGCCGCGCACGCTTGTTGAGGCGTCACCCTCACGCGACGAAATCAGATCACAATCGGTTCGCACTTGGATGAGAATCGTTTCGTGCCGTGCTGGGTTCCCGATCAATCTCTTGCGGTTGGAATCCTGCATTCAGTCGCCACCTCAACAAGACGTGTCGCAGTCGGTTCACGGTTTGCACCCTCCTTGTCGAGCGACGTGGCAAATGGTTGGGGCGGCTGCGCACGCGGAGTATCAGACCCGCTACCGCAGCGGGACAGGCGCTGGACCTTAGTGGTCCCGGGCATAATTACGGCGACGCACGAGGGCGCCGAGGCGCCCGCTCCGCAAGGCGCGAAGCGCAGAGGATAGCGGGACTATCTGAGCGCTGAGCAACGCCGCGGAGCGGGATGCATCGGCGGCCGAATGCCGCCGTAATTATGCCCGTGACCACTTAGCGCAAGGGAGGGTGGGATGAGAACACGATTGTGTCAGGGGGCGGCTATCGCAGCGTTCTGTCTGAGCGTCCTTGGTGCGCACGCCTCGGCCCAGGGAACAGCGGCCGAGCGGCCCAACCAACCTGGTGAGCCTGGCGCGAAGGCCACGACCATTGTCGGGTGCCTCGTGCAAGGCCTTCCGGGCAGCGCGACGGCCAAGGACGGTATCGAGGCGCAAACGGCACAGGAGTATTTCGTTCGCACGCCGACGGTGACAGTCCCGCCGGGAACCACGGTGGCGGTCGGCAAGCCGGGCACGACGAGCACGGCCACGTCGATCGGAACCCCGGTGGGTGACAGCTTCTATCGTGTCAGTGGTCTCAACCAAGACCTCCTGCGGCCGCATGTCGGCCATCGTGTGGAGCTTCAGGGGCACCTCACGGACAACACGCCCGGCATCGAAAGCAAGCGCGCAAAAACGACACAGGATAAGGATGGGCGCACAACCACGACGGTTGAGACGCGCATAGCCATCGCCGGAGTGCTGCACGCGACGACCGTCAAAATGGTGAGCGCCAGCTGTCAGTAATTCAGGCAAGGTTCCAAGCGACCCGCCCTGCCACGTCAGCGACGGATGGCGTGATGAATCACGGCTATCATGGCGAAAGACGTGAAACTATTGGGTCGAGGATTCGCCGTGCTCGGGCTCATCGTGTGCTTTCAGGCCATGAATTGGGCCTGCAGCTCGCGTGTCACCCCGGCGGGAGCGCCAGTTCCGCCACGCCCGGACCGACCGCCAGAGCCCACAAGTACCGCTGCCGCCTGAGCCGCCAGTGCGTCCTCCGAAGACAACGGCGCTCGGTCCCGCGGCCGGATCCGGCGATTGTGCGTTGATCGCCGAACCCGGCGAACCGATTACAACGGTTGCCCTCAGCGACCGAATCGATTCATCGAACGCTCCCCACCCGTCGAACGACAGCGAGCGATTGCTGTTCCGTCAGCTCTACGAAACGCTGGTCCGGCTGGACTGCAATGGTCGTGTGGGTCCCGGCCTGGCCGCATCCTGGCGGCTCGACGCAGACGGCCGTACGTGGATTGTCACATTGCGGGAGAACGCCCGTTTCTCCGACAGCACACCGGTCCCACCCTCGATCGCCTGCCGTTGAAGGACACGCGGGTCGACGTCGCGATTACCGGGGTGATTGCGGACGTGACCGTTCGACAGGTCTACGAGAATCGCGGCGCGCGGCCGATTCATGCGCGCTACATCTTTCCTGCCTCGACGCGAGCGGCCGTCTACGGCATGACAATGACAGTGGCTGATGTGCGGATCGTCGCCACGATCAAGGAGCGCGAGAAAGCGAAAAGCGAGTTCGCAGCCGCGAAGCGCGACGGCAAGAGCGCATCGCTCCTGGAGCAAAGCCGTCCCAATGTCTTCACGATGAACGTCGCGAACGTGCTGCCCGGCGACACCATCTCCGTCGAGCTCAGATACACGGAGCTGCTCGTCCCGACAGAAGGAGTGTACGAGTTCGTGTACCCGACCGTTGTCGGTCCCAGGTATTCCGAGAAGCGCGAGAGCCAGGCGTCGCCGGAAGATGCGTTCGTCAAGGCTCCGTACACCCGCGAGGGGCTGGCACCAGCCAGCGATTTCCATATCGGCGGATTGGTATCGACGGGCATCCCGATTCAGGAGATCACGTCGCCCTCGCATGACGTCTTGTTCCGCCCGACAGCGCAAGGGCGCGCCGAGTTGGCGCTCGCCGGCAGCGAGCGATTCTCGGGCAACCGCGACTTCATCCTTCGTTATCGACTGGCCGGCGAGACGATCAGCTCGGGACTTCTGCTCTACCAGGGCCGCGACGAGAACTTCTTCTTGCTCATGGCGGAACCACCCCAAGCCGTTACGGCGGACGACGTGCCGGCGCGTGAGTACATCTTCGTGGTCGACGTCTCGGGATCGATGCACGGGTTTCCCTTGGACACAGGCAAGACACTGATGAGCGACCTCGCGAAAGTGCTTCGCCCCTCCGACACGTTCAACGTCGTGGTGTTCGCCGACGGAACTGAAACGTTCTCACCGGTCTCTGTTTCAGCAACCGCTCCGAATCTCTCGCGCGCGCTGCAGTTCGTCGGACGGAAGCAAGGGGGTGGCGGGACCCGGCTTCTGGCGGCCCTCCAACGAGCCGTGGCTGTCCCGCGTCAACCTGAGGTATCGCGCAGCATCGTGTTGCTGACCGACGGCTACATCGAGGCTGAAGCGGACGTGTTCGACTACGTCCGCAGTCAGCTCGATGACGCCAATTTCTTCGCCTTCGGCATCGGCAGCAGCGTGAACCGCTTCCTCATCGAAGGCGTCGCACGTGCAGGGCTCGGGGATCCCTTCATCGTCACTGCCCCCGCTGAAGCGGTCGAGGCCGCGTCAAGGCTTCGACGGTACATCGACTCGCCCGTACTGAGCGGCATCGACCTGACGTTCTCAGGATTCGACGTGTATGACGTGGAGCCACGTAAGATCCCGGACCTCTTTGCCAGCCGTCCGATAGTCGTCTTTGGAAAGTGGCGAGGCAGCCGAGCTGGATCGATCGAGATCTCGGGAAAGACGGGGGCCGGAGCCTACCAGACCTCGATTGCCGTCGTGCCGGAAGGCTCAGACATCAGGCACGCAGTTCGACGGTGAGTCAGCGGCGCTGCCCGCCCGGGGACTTCCTTTCGATGGCGCGGTAGCCGCGCAAGATATTCGACAACGAGTAGTTCCCTTCGTGACAGGCAAACTCGTAGATGTTCCCCGCCGATCGCGTCATCGTCAGTTCTCCTTTCCATGACTGGGTGTACGCCGTCGGGTTGTGCATCTCGAATTGATAGAGCAGCGTATCGCGATCGAGCAGCCGGAAGCGCTCGATCATCTGGAGGTTCCGGTCCCAGCCGAAATTGCCCCCCGCGTCGCCGTAGAATCCGCCAGCATCGTTGAAGTTCGTCGTGTCCACGACGAGTATGTCGCCCTCCCAATGGCCGATTGAATCACCAGTCCACAATCTGATGCTCGGCGGCAGATGCGGGCGGCCGTCCAGATGGATGATGCGGGTCTCGTGAATCATCTCAGCGTGGATCACGAAGGCGTCGTCGGTCTGAATGATCTGGTAGTTGCTGTTGTAGGTGTACGGGAGCAACGGCGGCCCCGAGGTCAGGAACGCAAGGCATCGATCCTGGAGACCGAGTGTCTCGGGGTGCTCGAACTTCCTCTGACGATCGACACGGCGCCGCCTGTTCTCCTCCGCCGCTGGCGTCAGAGGAGGAATGCGGCCGTCAGCCGGTTCGGTAATGATCGACGTACGAAGAGTGGCGACCGTCCTGGTTCCGTATTCGCGGTAGAAGGTATTGTAGGTGCCCGTGCCGGTCCGCGGCTTCGCCGGGTCGCGCGGCCGCTCGGCAGTGCGTTCTTGGGCCTGCCGTTCCCACTCGGCGGCTTCCGCCGGCGTGAAGAACGGCTTGTCCCTCAGCTCTCTCGGCCGCTCGAGCGGTGTCGCAGTCGCGGAGTTCCAGATCCCTTCGAAGTTCGCAGGTCGATCGCGGTTGTCTGGTTGTGTCACGACGGCCGCCGGAAGCGTCAGCATCGCCCCGAGCAGAAGCAGAACGAATCGACTCATCCGCGACGTCATCCGACGCCAAGTATATGCCAGTGATTTGCGGGTTGCGCGAGGCAGAACCGCTCAGGCGAAGGATTCGTCGAGCGCGAGCCCCGCCCTCACTGACTGAAGGTCGAAGCGGTCGAGGGCCATCACCTTGGCCCACGCCTTCACGAACTCCCGCACGAACTTCTCTTGTCCGTCGGCTGCCGCATAGACCTCCGCCACGGCGCGCAGCTCACCGAGCTCCATCCGGCAGACAGCGGATGCGGAACGTTTCCCTGATCCCGCGAGATTTCCCGCTGTGCCGCGGGTGTCCGCGCGGGTGTGATCATCCAGCCGCACAGGAGATTGCTCATCGGCCCGCGACGGCAACGGAATCATCTTCATCGAGCATCGACTTCGAGCTCGCGCGCGGAAGCGCTGACCGCGATCCGGCTGCAGTTTCGCCGCGACGGGCCGGGCCTGTTTGGACCGCTATACGGCCCGTTACGAGAATTCTGTACTCGTTGTGGTTCTGTTTCGGGGCCGTATAGCGGTCTAGGCGCGCGGAGCGCGCCGAGAGTAATAGCCAACCAGCCAAGACGTCTCCCGAGGGAATATCAAGGGCAGGGCCCTTGGCTGGTTGGGGAGCGGCCGCGCTCGGCTCACTGCCCGAGTGCGTACGCGACCAAAGTGGCTTCCGTGCCGCGGCCGGTCGCCACCACCACGAACTGGCGGCCTGCCACCTCGTAGGTCATGGGCGTGCCGGTGGTCTCGAGCGTCGGGGCGGACCACAACTCGCGTCCGGTGGTCTTGTCCACGGCGTGAAACGCGCGATCGCCGCCGCCCACAAAAATCAACCCGCCCTTCGTGACGACCAGGCCGGCAGGGCCCTGCGCTCCCAGCTTGGCGGGCGGTTTCACACCAAGGGTCTCGAGCTGTTCGCGCACCGCGGGCAGATCGCCAAACGGCTCACGCCACGCGATGGTGCCGCGATTGAGATCGATAGCCACGAGGTGCGCGTAGGGCGGCTTGATGAGCGGCAGGCCGTCCATGAAGAACCCCGGGGCGCCGCGGTTCACGTAGTCGGCATCCACTTCACCTGGCCGGTTAGTGGGGGCCGCGGGATCCCACTTCTCGATCCGAAAGACCTGCGCCATGCCGACCGTCTTCAGATACAGCATGCCGGTCTCGGGATCGAACCCGCCGCCGCCCCAGTTCGCCCCGCCCCACACGCCGGGCCGGGTGAGCGTGCCCTCCATCGACGGCGGCGTGTACAGCGGACCCAGGCGGTATTTCGTCATCGCCGTTTGCGCGGCGGCCTTTAACTCCGGGGTGAGGTCGAACGCATCGTCCAGGGACGTGCCTTGCTCGGTGAAGGGCGGCGGCGCGGTAGGAAAGGGCTGCGTGGGCCAGCTTTGCTCGCCGGGCACGTTGCTCTGGGGCACCGGGCGCTCTTCGATTGGCCACACGGGCTTGCCGGTCACGCGGTCGAAGACAAACGCGAAGCCCTGCTTGGTCAACTGCACCACGGCGTCGATGCGCTTGCCGTCCACGCGAATGGTGACGAGGTTCGGCGGCGCCGGCGGATCGTAGTCCCATAGGCCGTGATGCACGATTTGGAAGTGCCACTTGCGCTCGCCGGTGGCAGCGTCCAGGCACACCAATGATTCGCCGAACAGGTTGGCGCCCAGCCGGCGGCCGCCGTAATAGTCGTTGCTCGGCGTGCTCACCGGCAGGTAGACCAGGCCGCGTTCTGCATCCAGGGTCATCGGGGCCCACACGTTCGTGTGCCCGGTGAACTTCCACGAGTCGCCGTGCCACGTCTCGTTGCCGAATTCCCCCGCCTGCGGAATGGTGTGGAACGTCCACACCAGCTTGCCAGTGCGGGCGTGGAACGCGCGCACGTCGCCCGGCGGATCGTTGCGGTACATCAGCCGATCGCCCACGCCATTGCCGAGGATCACGAGGTCGCGATAGACCACGGGCGGCGACGTGTTGGAGTAATGCGTCTTGTTGATCGGCCAGAGGAGGCCCTCCGACAGATCGATTTCCCCGCCGGTGCCGAACGACGGCACGGGCCGCCCGGTCCTGGCGTCGAGGCAGATGAGCCGATGGCGGCTGTTGAGGAAGATGCGCAGCGCGCCGCGATCGCGCCACGCCGCCACGCCGCGGTGGATGAAGCCCTGCCCGCTCGCGGGCTGGCCATCGGCGTAGGCCTCGGGATCG
Source organism: Vicinamibacterales bacterium (assembly GCA_035512515.1). Taxonomy (GTDB): domain Bacteria; phylum Acidobacteriota; class Vicinamibacteria; order Vicinamibacterales; family UBA2999; genus JACCSI01. Next base: position 3,626 of record DATKDY010000100.1, on the reverse strand, counting down.
TAGGTCCAGAGTTCGCGGCCCGTGGCGGCATCGAGCGCGGCCACGCGGTTGTAGGGCGTGCTGACGTACATCACCCCATCGATCACCAGGGGCGTGGCCTGGAAGGCGCCCGGAAACGTCGCGAACTCGGGCCTCGGCGCCTCGCCGGTTTGCCATTGCCACGCCACCTGCAGCTTCGCAACGTTGTCACGGTTGATCCGCGTCAGCGTCGAGTACTTGAGGCCGCCGGGATCGCCGCCGTAGTGCGGCCAGTCACCCGCCGCCGGGCCGCGCTGCGCGTGCAGGACCGCGGCCGCCGTGACGGCCGCGACCAGGACCGCCACCCCGACCGTCGAGAGCGCGGCCATTGCCGCCGCCACGTGCGCCGCGGGACCACGCGTTCCCCGGATGATCATGACGATTGTCCTCAGTTCCTGGCGCATTCCCCTACCATCCGATGGCGTACCCCGCACGGCGCGGATCGGCACCACCCGCCATCGTTCCCTTGCCGAGGTTCACGAGAATGCCCTGCATCCCGCCAACAGCGGGCGTGAACTCCGGCAGCAGCCGGAGCGTGTGGCCCATGGCCTGCAGCCGCTCGCGCGCCTCGGCGGCGGCGCGGCGCTCCATCCCCACCGTGATGGTGGCGCCGGCTTTGTAGAAGTTCGGCTCGGCATCGAGAACGAGTCGGGGCGCCTCGATGGCGACCTGGATGGGCATGTCGAAGTCGAGCACGTTGATGAGCGCCTGGAGCTGGGTCTGGCCGATGCCTTCTCCGCCGGGCGTGCCGATGGCCAGGACCAGCTTGCCGTCACGCGTGACGATCACGGGCGAGTTGTTCAAAAGAGGAATCTGGCCACCGCGAACGTAGTTCACGCTATCGGGATACGGCGACGTCGAGCCGAGGCGCATGCCGTTGTTGAAGAGCAGCCCGGTGCGGGCCACCACGACGCCGGTGCCGAATCCGCCGCCGAGCGTCGGCGTGACCGCGACGGCATTGCCGGCGGTATCCACAATCGAGAAGCTGGTGGTCTCCGGCTCGTTGTCGTAACGTTCCGCAAAGGTCGGTCCCGCCGGCCGGTCCAGCGCCTCGCGGGGCGCCACCGTCCTGGTGCCAAACGCATCCGGCTGACCCGGGGCCGGGAACGCCCCGGCGCGGTTCCGATCGATCAGCGGCCGCCGCGATGCCGCGTACTCCTTCGACAACATGCCGGCCAGCGGCATGGTGGTGAACCTGGGGTCGGCCACGTACTTATACACGTCCGCTTTGGCCACCTTGATCGCCTCGATCACCAGGTGCAAGGCCTCGGGACTGCCGGCGCCAAGGCTCCTGAGGTCAAATCCCTCGAGCAGGTTCAGCTGCATGACCATCTCAATGCCGCCGCGCGAGGTGGACGGGTTACTGTAAATGTCGTAGCCGCGATAGGTGGTGTGGACCGGCGCGGTCCACTGCGGCTCGTAGGCGGCCAGGTCGGCCTTGGTCAGCACGCCGCCCGACCGTGCGAAGAACCCGGCGATCTCGTCGGCGATGTCGCCCTTGTAGAACCGATCGAACGCGGCACCGAGCGCCTGCTGACGCGATGCGCCACCGCGGGATGCCTCGACCTCGGCCTCGATTAGCCTCTTCAGCGTCGCCGCGTAGTCGGGCATGCGGAACAGGTCACCAGCCTCCGGCGGCCGTCCCGACGGCAGGAACACGCGCGCGCTGGTTTCGAACTTCTGGAAGAACGCCTGCCGGCCCGCGACACCGCTCGCGAGGCCCTCGTGGACGGGGTGCCCTTCTTCGGCATACCGGATGGCGGGCGCCAGCACCTCGCCAAGCGTGCGCGTGCCGTATTTGTCGAGCAGCGAGATCAGCCCGCCGAGGTTGCCGGGAACAATGGCCGCCTTGATGCCCTGGTTGAGCGTCTCGGCGGTCATCTCCGCCGGCTCGATGCCGCTCGGTGCCGCGCCGGCCATCGAGAGCGAGTGCACCTGCCCGGACGGCTTGTCGAAGTAGGTGGCAAACCCGTTGCCGCCAATGCCCGATGACTGCGGCTCGACCACGTTGAGGGTGGCGGCAATCGCGACCGCCGCGTCGGCGGCGTTACCGCCGCTCATCAACACCTGCATGCCGGCCATCGACGCCAGCGGATGCGCCGAGGTCACCAGTGCGCGCGTGCCGGGCACCTCAGGGCGATACGCCCGCATGCTGCCTTGCGACCCGGCATCACCACGATCCTGCTGACCGAGCGCGACCAAGCCCGCCAGGCCGATCACGCCCACGACGCCGGTCAGCGTGGGCAGGGCTTTCCGCAAAAGCGTCACGCTCATGGTTCCTCGTTCCTTCTGTGCGGTGGTCCGGCCGGTCGCGGCGCCGGGCCACCCTTGTGCACGACTCCGCCCTTGACGACGGTCTCGACGTTGGCCAGGGCGACGATGTCGTACAGCGGATTGCCCTTGACCACGATGATGTCGGCCAGTTTGCCCGGCTCAATGGTGCCGAGGTCCGCCTGCTTGCCGAGAATGTTGGCGCCGATGCGTGTCAGCGACGAGATCACGCGCATCGGCGTCATGCCCATGTCGACGTGCACCTTGGCCTCGCGCCACAGCGCCTCGGTGTGAAAGTTGAGCGGGGTGCCGGAGTCGGTCCCCATGCCGATGACCGCGCCCGACTCGACAAACTGCTTGACCCCGCGCTCGCGAAACAGCATCTCGCGATCGGTGCGGCCGAAGTAGCCGAGCGCGCGCCAGTTCTTCATCGAATCCTGGACTTCGGCGTAGATGTTGGCGGGCATGTCCTGCTTCAGCTGCGGATCCTGGAGGCGCTCGGGGAACGCGGCGGTATCCGGATAAATCCAGCTGCGGTGCGCCGCGGTAATCACCACGGGCGTGCCGCGGTTCACGATGTCGGTGATCAGCGCCTGGCTGTACGGCGGGGCCGTGCCCGCCGAGCCCGCATGCGTGAGCACGTCGATGCCGGTCTCGAGGGCGTTGCGGACATCAACCTCGGCATACACGTGCGCGTGCACGCGGAGCCGCCGCTTGTGGGCGGTGTCGGCAATGGCCTGGTAGTCTTCACGCCGCAGGCCGCTGTGGGCCTTGATCACGTCGACGCCGGCGTCGGCGAGGCGCTCGACCTCGCGGGCCGCCTGCTCGGGGCTGTCGATCTTGATCTGGTAATCGCCGGGAAACACGCCGGGCGTCCGGGTGATCCAGGGTCCGCTCATGGACATGCGCGGGCCGGGAATTTCGCCCTTGTCGATCCGGCCGCGGATGCAGAGGCTCGGTTCGAGCGGCGCGCCCAGGTCCACGGCGGAGGTGACGCCGGCCTCCAGCATTTGCCTGGCCGACACTTCCATCACCCGGTTGAGCGTGGCCGCGCCGCCGTTGCTGTCAATCCAGGGGAACCATGTCCGATAGTTGCCGTGCCCCAGGATCACGAGGTGCGCGTGCAGTTCGACCATGCCCGGCATCATCGTCCGGCCGCTGGTGTCGATGACGGTGTAGCCCGGCGGAATCGGCGTGGACGCGGCCGGACCGACGCGGACGATGCGATCGCCTTCGATCAGCACGGCGGCGTGATGGAGCGGCGGCGCCTCGTAGCCGTCGAGCAGCATCCCGCCGACGAGGGCGAGCTTGCGCTCAGCCGACGGCTTCTGCTGGGC
>DATKDY010000099.1:0-21587 GCA_035512515.1 Vicinamibacterales bacterium | reverse complement strand
TCCCTCGTCAGCGGATGTAGCCGAGGCTGCGCAGCCGCTGCAGTTGCTCCTGCGTCAATCCCTTCGTGGCTTCGGCGTCGGGCTTGAGCCGCGCCGTGGTCGCCATCTGCCGCCATCCGGCCAGCGCCTTGGCCAGGCGCTGCACGATCTCCGGATGCGCATCGGCGACGTTGGTCAGGTTCAGCGGATCCTGCGCGAAGTCGAACAGCTCGAACTCGGGTCCTCCCCGCGGGCGCGTGGTGTGGTGCACGAGCTTCCAGCCGCCGTCGACGATTGCAAACGCCTCCGTGTCGTGCGGCGGCGGCGCCGCTCCTTTGTTGGGATCGGTCAAGGCCTTTTCGGAAATCGCCGGACGAGGCTGCCAGGCCGGCGAAGCCGCGCCATTTGCCGCATTGGGATCGAGGAGCGGCACCAGGCTCTGCCCTTGCGCCTCGGCCGGCGTGGCCAGTCCGCTGATGGACAGCAGGGTTGGCATCACGTCGATGGTTTGCACCACGTCTTCCACCACGCGACCCGCGGGCAGTGCCCCCGGCCAACGCATCATGAGCGGCACTTGCGTCAGCTCGCCGTAGACGGTCTGCCCATGAAAAGTGCGGCCGTGGTCGAGAAACTCTTCGCCGTGGTCGGCGACGAACACGACGAGCGTGCGCTCGTCGAGACCCAGCGCGCGGAGGCGCTCCATCAATCGCGCGATCTCGGTATCGAGGCCGCGAATCGATCCGTCGTACCAGCCCACATCGTGGGCGACGTAGGCATCGGGATCGACGCTGGCTTTGACCAGTTCCTCGCGCGTGGGCATGCCGAACAGTCGCATCAGCGGATCGCTGATCACTTTGCGGACGGCGTCGAGGTTGCGATAGTGCTCGTCGCGTTTGGCCGGGTCGGCCCACAGCGAATCGTACGGACGACCCGGTTCGAACGGGTCGTGCGGGTCGTAGAGATGGAGGAATGCGAAGAACGGGGTCTCGCGATGCGCCTCGAGCCATGCCGTGAAGCGATCGACGTACTCGCGCGCCGTCTTGCTCGAACCCTGATTGGGCAGCGAGCCGTCCTCGTGCTGTTCCTCGAATCCCTGATGCAGGTTGGTGAACTGGCCGGTGAACAGATTCGACGCGTACCCCACCGTGGCATATCCCGCAGCCCGATAGACCTCGGCCAGCGTGGTGGCTGCAGCGGGCAGGCGATCGTTGAAATCGACGACGCCGTGCGTGGAGGGGTAGAGCGAGGTCGCCATCGACGGCGTGGAGACCTTCGTCCACGTGGCCTGCGACGTGTTGTGCTGGAAAAGCACGCCCTCGCGCGCGAACTGCCGCAAAGCCGGTGCCGTCTCGCGCCCGTAGCCGTAAGCGTCGAGATGATCCTTGCGCAGCGTATCGGCCCAAATGACGACGACGCCTTGCGGGATCCGCTCGAACGCCGGGGTGACGCCTTCTGCTGCCGGGGGCGTCAGACTGCGGCGACGCACCACCGGCGCGCCCCATAAGCCAATCGCGCCGGGCTCGGCGGCCGCCACACTCAGCGTCAACGTCACGTCCTGGCCGCTGAATGCCGCCAGATCGACACGGCGCGATTCCCATCGGTACGGCGTTGTCACCGTGTGCTCGAGCAGCGCCGAGGATGTTCCGCCATCGCCGGAGCGTGCGACGCCGACTTTGAAGGTGACCGCGCCTTCGTCCACGGTGCCGAGGCCCACGTCCAGCCACGCCTCGGCCGGCACGGACACGGAGAACCGCGCCCGCTCGGGAGCGCGGGTCACGATCGACTCGCGGTAGACCTCGCGCATCCCCTGCCACCCCACGCCCGACGGGATGGCGGCGAGGTGTTCGCGACGGAAAATCAGCCGTACCGACTCGATGGCGAACGTGGCGCCCGGTGCATCGCTGGGACGGATGAACAGATGGCGAATCTGCGACGCCGGCAGCGGCCGCGCTTTGGTGATCACGTAGGTGCGCATCTCGTCGCCGGGCGTGATGGGCGTGGTCAGTTCGTTGCCCAATCCCGCCATCTGGCCGACGATCTGCTCGAAGGCGGGCTTCTCCTCGGGCGAGGTTTCGAGCGAGAGGTTGGCGCCGGCTGACACGCGAATGCGCACCTCGATCGAATGCAGTTGGTCGGCCACGCTGAGATCGCCGGTGCGCTCGATGCGCACCATCGCCACAGGCGTCGAGGTGCGCCCGGTCAACGCGCCGTTCTGGATGGTCAAGCCGTTGATGCCCGGACCAGCCTCCCAGCCGCGCGTGGCCGCGAATGCGGCTGGCGCGGGCGCCGGGGCCGGTCCGTCAAACCGCCATTCAGTGCGCGACGGCGGCGTGGCGGGGGCAACCGCATCGACCACCGCCGTGGCATCGAAGCGATCGACCAGGCGAATCGCGAGCGGAGCGGCGGGCGCCTCACGCATGCCATCGCACGCGGAGGAAAGAACACCAAGCGCTAACAGCAGGAAGACCCGAACGATGAACATCGCTCACCTTCGCCTGACACACTGGGGGTTATTGGGAGCGGCGAGCTGTTTGGTTACGGACGCCCGAGCGGCTCGCCAGCGGCAAGCATGATATCGCGAACTCGCCGCAACCGACGCGGTTTCGGCCGGAGGGTGCGCGCGTCTTGCGGGTTAGGAGTACGAGATCCAGATGCCGGCACCGACGATGAAGAACAAGGTGAGTTATTGCGAGTTGGTCAGTCGAGGCCCTCGTCCGTCGTGGTGTAATTCGGCATGCGCCTGCTCGTCTTCCTGCAGACCGACTGCCCGACATGTCAGTTGATCGTGCCGTATCTCAACACCGCGGCGAGCCAGGGCATCTCCGTCAGAGGTCTCTCGCAGGACGACGAGTCGGCCACCCGTGCGTTTGTCGCAGCGACTGGGATTCGGTTTCCGGTCGACGTCGACCGCGAACTGCGCCTGTCACAGCGCTACGATCCGCTCGCGGTGCCGGCGCTGGTGCTGCTCGATGACGAGCATCGCGTCCTTCAGTTGCACGTCGGCTTCGACAAGACGGCGCTCAATGCCGTGGTCGCGACGATGGGGTTGCCGGCGTTGGCGAGCGACGATGACGGCGCGCCGGCGAGCAAGCCCGGTTGCACGTCCCGTCATCGAGAAGCGTCGATCGCCGGCGCCAGTGCGCCGTTTCTGGACCTCTACACCGCGCACGGCGCCGCTGCGACCCGTCTCAACGTGCCAGACGAAGAAGATCTCGATGAGTACTGCGCGAGGACGTTCGGCGATCCCCTGCCAGTGGTGCCGCCGACCGAAGCGCGCGTCGCGCGCATGCTTGCCGCCAGCCCGTGGCATCCGCATGAGGTGATCGGCCGCATTCCGCCCAACTACGGCGCGGCCACAGTGGAGAAGATCGCGGCCAACGCCGTGATGGCCGGCTGCCCTCCGGGGATGATGCGCGTGCTCGTGCCACTGGTGCGCGCGGCGTGTGACGAGCGTTTCAACCTGCACGGTGTGCAGGCCACCACGCACTTTGCCGCGCCGCTCATCATCGTCAACGGGCTCGTGCGCCACGAGCTGGGGTTCTGGTGCCGGCAGAACGTGTTCAGCAACGTGGCCCGGGCCAACAGCACGCTCGGCCGCGCCTTCCAGCTGCTGATCGTCAACCTCGGCGGCGCGCGTCCCCACGAGATCGACATGTCCACGCTGGGCAACCCGGGCAAGTTCTCGTATTGCATCGCCGAGAACGAGGAGGAGAACCCCTGGGCGTCGCTTGCCGCCGATCGTGGGCTGCCGGCTGCGTCGAGCGCGGTGACGCTTTTTGCCGGCGAGCCACCGCACGGGGTGAGCGAGCACACCGCGCGTACGGCTCCGGTGCTAGCCAAGGCTTTGTCGGCCGCGTTGGCCACCGCGTGGAGTCACCGGTCGTGTGTCGGGCGCGAGGCTGTGGTCGTCCTGTGCCCCGAGCACGTGAAGACGATTCACCGAGACGGCTGGAGCAAGGAGCAGCTGCGACAGTTCCTCTTCGATCACACTGGCATTCCCGTGCGCGCGTATCGGGACCACGATGGCGGCGAGGGCACACACCAGGCGGCGAGCTATGCCGAAGTCGTGATCGACGGAGAGCCGTGCTACCGCAAGTTCTCGTCGCCGTCGGCGATTCACCTCGTGGTGGCAGGCGGCACCGCCGGCAAGTTCTCGGCGGTGATTGGCGGGTGGTCGGCCGGACCGCGCGGCAGCCAGATGGTCACGTATCCTGTGTGAAGGAGGCGGCAGTGGCAACCCTCATCGATCCGAGAGACGAACGACGGCCCGGCAGTGCCACACCTGCGCCGCGGCTGACGACACTGGCTGCGCGAAGGGTCGCGCTGGTCGATATCAGCAAACCCGGCGGCAGCGTGTTCCTGGATCGGCTGGCCGAGCGTCTCACACACGACGTTCGTGTCGCCCACATCACACGAGCGATCAAGCCGACGTTCTCCAAACTGGCGCCGCAGGCCGTTTTGGACGAGGTGCGCAACGCCGAAGCCGTGGTGCTCGCGCTCGCGGATTGAGGGTCGTGCACAACGTGCAGTGTGCACGACTCATTGACGCTCGAGGCGCTCGGCATCCCCACGGTCGCCATCGCCACCGAGGAGTTCCGCACGGCCGCTCGCGCCCAGGCCGCGGCGCTCGGGCGCGCGGATTTCGACGCGGTGTACGTGCGGCATCCTATCCAGGACCAGACGCCGGACGAGATTGCCGCCCGGGCCGATGCCGCGCTGGACGAACTCGTCGCACGGCTCACACGCGGCTGATACGCGACCCGCGCAGGCACTCGCTCCACATCAGCTCGCGCAACGCGCGACGTGGCATTCGTTGCGCATTTCAGCTAGCCTGAAGCGATGAAACTCGACGCAACGGCGACCTCCATTTGCTATGTCGACGGCCGGTGGGCTGAGAAGTCCGTGCCGCTGATGTCCTCGACGACCAACGCGGCCTGGCTGGCCAATATCGTCTTCGACGGCGCCCGGTCGTTCGAGGGCGTGGCCCCCGACCTCGATCTCCACTGCCAACGCGTGGTCCGGTCAGCCGAGGGACTGGGCCTGGAGCCCACCCACACCGCAGCCGAGATTCTTGCGCTGGCGCTCGAAGGCATCGGTTTCTTCCCTCACCGCACGCCGCTCTATATCCGGCCGATGTTCTGGGCCGAGGGTGGATTTGTCCTGTTCGATGCGGCTTCCACCCGCTTCGCCTTGGTGATCACGAAGCTGCCGCTGCCCGACCCGAGCGCGGGATTCACGGCCTGCCTCTCGACCTTCCGCCGCCCTGCCCCGGATCAGGCGCCCACGCACGCGAAGGCCGCATGCCTTTACCCACTGGCGGCCATGGCCCTCGCCGAGGCGAAGCGGCGCGGGTTCGACAACGCGGTGATGCGCGACCCGATCGGCAACGTCGCCGAGTTCACGGCACAGAACCTCATGATCGTGCGCGATGACGCAGTGCACACGCCAATTCCGAACGGCACGTTTCTCAACGGCATCACGCGGCAGCGCGTGATCGGCCTGCTGCGCAGCGCGGGCATCGAGGTGGTCGAGCGCACCATCCGCGTCGCCGAGCTCGTCGAGGCGGATGAGATCTTTTCCACCGGCAACCACGGCAAGGTGGTGCCGTGTCTGCGCTACGAGGACAAGGCCTTTACGGCTGGTCCGATGGCGGCCAGGGCACGCGAGCTGTATTGGGCGTTTGCGCACGCCACCACCGGCGCCGCCGTGTCTGGGGCCGTGCGCTGATCACGCGGAGTCAGGCCAGGCTGAAGAACCCAGCTGACGTCGCCGGCTACTTCATCACGATCGAACTGGTGAAGGGCAAGACGGTGAGCGAGAGGCGGTTCTTCGGGGGATGGCCGTCCGACGAGGCAACAGAGGCGCTGCACGTCTCCACCGACAGGCAGCGGAGAGACGCGCGCAGTGAGCCGTGAGGATCCGTGACGATGTTCAGATTCGTATTCACCGGCGCGGGCTGCCTCGCGCTGCTCTCGCTCCTGGCGTTTTCCCGCGGAACCAGTCAGCCACCGCCTCCAGCGCCGCCGGCGTGGCTCGACCCGCATCGTGCCAACGTCGAGCGTCTGATCGCGGCAGCGCAAGCGGATCAGTTCGCGTGGAACCGGCTCGCGGAGCTGACCGACACATACGGCGCCAGGTTTTCGGGCAGCGACAACCTCGCGCGCGCCATCGTCTGGGCCAGCGAGACGATGAGGAAGGACGGGCTCGAACACGTCCGCACCGAGCGCGTGATGGTGCCGCGCTGGGTGCGCGGCAACGAGAGCCTCGAGCTGATCGCGCCGCCGCGGCAGGCGCTGCCGATGCTCGGTCTCGGCGGCAGCGCCGGCACACCGCCCGACGGCCTCGAAGCCGACGTCGTCGTCGTCAGGAACTTCGACGAGCTCAATCAGCGGGCGGCTGAGGTCACGGGCAAGATCGTGTTGTTCAACGCGGTCTACACCAGCTACGGCCAGACCAACGCTTACCGCACTGGCGGCGCGAGCGCGGCGGCACGGCACGGTGCCGTGGCGTCGCTCGTGCGATCGATCGGGCCGACCGGCCTTCGGACGCCCCACACCGGCAACCAGACGTACGCCGAGGGCGTGACGCGCATTCCGGCAGCCGCCATCACGGCTGAGGACGCCGAACGCCTGCAACGACTGGCCGACCGCGGCCAGCGGATCCGCGTGCGCCTGCGGATGGAGGCGCGGCTGGAAGCCGATGTCGAGTCGTTCAACGTCGTCGGCGAGATCCGCGGCAGCGAGCGGCCCGGCGAGATCGTGCTCGTCGGCGGCCACTTCGACTCGTGGGATGTCGGCACCGGCGCCTCGGATGATGGGGTCGGGTGCATCGTGACCTGGGAGGCCGCACGGCTGATGACGAAGCTCGGCATCCGCCCGCGCCGCACGGTGCGCGTGGTGCTCTTCACCAACGAGGAAAACGGCCTTCGAGGCGCCAACGCCTATCGCGACCTGTATTTGAAGCAGGCCGAGCAGCACGTGCTCGCGATTGAATCCGACAGCGGCGTGTTCGCGCCCTCGCGCATCGGCTTCACGGGATCCGGAGCGGCGGCGCGGATGATGCGCGACATCGGCACGCTGCTGGCGCCGCTGGGACTGCAGGACATCGGTCCCGGCGGTGGTGGCGCGGACATCGGGCCAATTGCGGCGGCGGGGAAGGTGCCGATGCTGGCGTACCAGGGTGATTCGGCACGCTATTTCACGATCCACCACACGCCGGCGGACACGATCGATCGCATTGCGCCGGAGGAAGTCTCGAAAGCTGCCGCTGCGCTCGCGGCGATCACGTACGTGGTCGCCGACGCCCGCGACCGGCTGCCGCGTTAGGGCGGGTTGGGCAGGTAGGGCGGGTGGGCCTGGCAGGGTGGCGGGTGGCCTGGTAGGGCGCGTGGGGATTTCTCCCTACCCGGCCTACCTGCTCTACCCGCACTACACTACGGCTTGATGCGCCAACTGCCGTCGGGCGCCTTGTCGCGGTACTGCTTGTGGCACTCCGCGCACGCGCCCTGCATTGTCTTGGCGTGTTCCGCAGCTTTGCTGAAATCCTTCGCATCCACCGCGCCTTCGACGGCCTTGGCGTGCGTCACGGCCGAGTCCGCGATGGCGGAGGCTTCCTTCACGTTCCGGGCGGTCCAGAACGCGCGCACGTCGGTGAACAACGCCACCATCTTGCTGGCATTGGTCTTCGCCAGTTCGGCGTTCTGGCCATCAACCGCCTTCCGTAGCGCGCCGACCGTCGCGCCGACTTCCTTCATCACCTTGTCGTAGTCTTCGTCGGTCCATTGCTTCTGGCCCTGGGCGGTCATCGTCACGGCGCAGGCGAGCACGGCTGCCGCCAAAAACATCATCGAGCGAACGAGCGTCATCTGACCTCCTGTCAACGAGGCACAGCATAGCAGCCCCGGACAGAAGTCGGCTCTCAGGATCTCAGGCGCTTGTTTCAGCGCTGAAAGCTGATCGCCGTAGCCGAGAGCCCTCGCAATTCACACCAATTCAAGTGAATTGCGGGAGTAGCCTCATGGCTCCTCCAATTTGTGGAGCCGGGTCATTGACCAACCCGGGCTCCCAATCCTTGGAGCAAAAGACCTGTCGAACGCCGAAAGCCGGGCGCGCCGAACGCAGAAGCTGAGAGAGAGCTTTACGGCGCGACCGTGACGTTGATGGTCTCGCACAGCCCATCGAGCGTGCGGTGCATGTCGTCGCCGGACTGCAGGACGAGCTTGTGCGGCCCGGGCGGCAGCGCCATCTCGATCTCGTTCTTGCCGTCGCCAAAATGAATCCACGGATCGGCTTTCGGAATGATCGTGCCGGCGGGCAGACAGTCGGTATCGACGCCGAGATGATAGTGCGTGATGCCAGGGCGCACCTGCTCCGGGGTCAGCTCGCCGGGCGGCACGGCCCCGATCGTGAGGCCCTCGTGGGCAAACTGAAACGTGGACATCGGCTTGATCGTGTCGCCGTCTTTCGGCGTCACGAAGTACACACGTCCGCCGGCGTGCCCCTCGTGCGATTCTTCGGCCGGCGTCTCGGACCGGCACGCGGTACCTGCCATTGCCAACATGGTGATCACGACACCGCTCATGAGACGGTTACTCATTGCAACTCCTTTTGAGATGTAGACCAACGTCGCGGGATTATACGTTGCTTGCGCGCCAATGCCCGTACGGCGGCCGCCCACCTCCCGGACGCCGGCCAGATCATGCGCCTCGTCCAGTCGCTCCTGCGTGGCTCCCACGCGAAGCCGCGCTCCTGCAGTAGCTGAAGAGCTGAAAGCGCTGATAGCCGAAAGCCGAAAGCTGACAGCCTACGTCGTGCGCTTGAAGCTCGCGCTGATGTTCCCCGGCGTCTGGCCATCCACCGTCACCGGCTGCGTCTGCGTGCCAAGCTGCTCGTGCCACAGTTCGATGGTGTAGGTGCCGGCCGGCAGCCCCTTGATCTCGAAGGTGCCATCCTCTTTGGTCACCGCGAAGAACGGGTGCGGCACGACACCGGCGTACGCGTTCATCCACGGGTGGACGTCGCAGCGGAACGGCACGCCGATTTCCGGATTGGCGAAGACCCGCGTAACGGCGGGCGTCCTTGGCACCTGGCCGAAGTTGAACGCGCGGTTCTCTTTCGGGTTGGCGTTGACGTTGTGCAGCGTCGCATCGCTGTTGGCGATGAGCACCGGCTGCCCGACCTGCACGCCGAACACGTGCGGAATGTAGCGGCATCCCTGCTGATCGAGATGAACCGGCTCGGTCGGCGTGGCATACCGCCGGTCGCCGAGTCCGTCCTTGACGTAGACGAAGACGTTCTTCAGGCCGTTGTCCGGGCCGACGACGAGCACTTCGGACATCGCGCCCGGCTCCGGTTTGCACTGGGGATCCGAATCCATGGGCAGCGGTCGCGGAGCAGGCGGCACGCCGTCGAACGTGACGGTGCCGGTAATCACGGCGGGGCCATCGGCGGTATCCGTCGGCGCCTGCGTCCCGCCGGCGCCTGGCGCGGTCGAATCGGCCGCCTGATCTCCCCCGCCACAGGCGGCGACCGTCAGCAGGACAACCAATACGCCCACGGATCGAAGAGGAAAAAGACGTGTCGCCATCCGGCGATGATAGCCCACCCGGTCGGCCACGAGCTACGCACCCCGGGCGCCAGCGCCCCGGCGGCCGCTTCAGCGGGCGTCTTGATTACAATGCGGTTTCATGCGACAAGCCCTCCTCCTTGCCGTCATCGTTGCCACGAGTGTGAACGCCCAGCCACCCGATTTGCGCACGCGCGCGGAAGTCTCCAACTTCGAGGAGACGAGCACCTACGACGATGTGATGCGCATCGCGAAAGCGGTGGCGGCGGGCAGCCCGCTCGCACATCTGGAGATTTACGGCCGGACCGAAGAGGGTCGCGAGATGCCGCTCCTCGTGCTCTCGGAGCCCGGCGTCACGACGCCTGAGGCCGCGCGCAAGCTGGCGCGCCCGATCGTCTTCATCCAGGGCAACATTCACGCGGGCGAAGTCGAGGGCAAGGAAGCCGCGCTCATCCTCGCGCGGCGGCTCACGCAGGGCGACCTGGGGCCGATGCTCCAGCAGCTCGTGGTGCTGATCGCGCCCATCTACAACGCCGATGGCAACGAAAAGTTCAGCCTGCAGAATCGGGCCGCGCAGTACGGCCCGATCGGCGGAGTCGGCACGCGCGAGAATTCGAACGGGCTGGACCTCAATCGCGATCACATGAAGCTCGACAGTGCCGAGGCCCGCGCGTTCGCCGGGTTGCTCAATCGCTGGGATCCGCACGTCGGCATCGATCTGCACACGACCAACGGTTCGTATCACGGCTATCACCTCACCTACTCGCCGTCGCTCAACCCCAATGCGGATCCGCGCATCATCGCGCTGGCGCGCGAGCGCATCCTGCCCGCCACCGGGGAGGCCGTGCGGAAGAAGCACGGCTTCCGCACGTATTACTACGGCAACTTCGCGTCGGAGTCCGGCAAGCCGGGCCAGTCGGCGCGCGTGGATCCGGCCAATCCCGGCGACACGATCTGGCGCACGTTCGATCATCGGCCGCGCTTCAACAACAACTATCTTGGCCTTCGCAATCGGCTGGCGATTCTGTCCGAGGCCTACAGCTACGTGGAGTTCCGGGACCGCGTGCGGGTCACGGAGGTCTTCGTCGAAGAGTCGCTCAACGCCGTCGCCGCCAATGCCAAGGCCATCATGACGCTGACCTCGCAGCTCGATGGCGAAACCAGGTCGTATGCTGGCGCGACGGCGAAGCTGCCCGGTCTCGGCGTCGCATTTCGGATTGCGGCGTTACCCGCTCCCGTAGAGATTCTCGTCGGCGTGGTCGAGAAGAAGACGAACCCGCGATCCGGCCGCGAGATGCTGGCGATGGGCGAAACGGTCGTTCCCGTTCGGATGAAGGACTATGGCGTGTTCGAGGCCATGCGATCGGTAACGATGCCGCAGGGCTGGCTCATTCCCCGCCCGCATGTCGAGTCGAGCGCGTACGCGACCGCGCTCGAGCGGCTGCGGACCCACGGCGTGCAGGTCCGGCGCGTGGTCGCCGATGCGGAGCTCATGGTCGAGCGTTTCGTCATCGACACGTACACACGCGCCCAGAAGCCATTTCAAAATCGGTATGAAGCGCGTCTCACCGGCAAGCACGAGACGGCAAAGTTGTCGGCGCAGGAGGGGGCGCTCTTCATCCCGGCGAACCAGCCGCTCGCCCGGCTCGCGTTCTATCTGCTCGAACCGGAGAGCGACGATGGCTTCGTGACGTGGAATCTGATCGAGGCGGGTCTCTCGCCCGGGGCGACGTATCCGATCTATCGCGTCACCGGCGGCGTGCTCGAGACTCAATAACCTGCCATTCACGATGGACACGATGGACACGATGGGCACGAAGGAAATCAAGCCAATGGTTTTCTTCGTGTCCTTCGTGACCTTCGTGACCTTCGTGTATGCAATGGTCGTCAGGGGTTGATCAAGTAAAACTCCGTCTGGCGGCCGTTGATCCAATCCCACTTGCCGCCGGGCATCAGCGCGGCGTCCTCTTCGAGCGCGAAGCGCACGTCCTGTCCGCCCCACTCGGGCACCTTGTGCATGACGTTGAGCTCGACGGAATGCCAGGTGTACGGCTGGAAGACGTAGTTGCCGCGCACCGGCACACCGTCCTGGTAGTCCGTCATGCCCATGGGCGGTCCCGCGGCATGCCCGTGATACCCGATCGCGTGCCAGTAGATCGACGGCACGAGGCCCTCCTTTTTGGCCAGCTCGCGCGACGCCCTGAGCGCTTCGTTGCCCGATGCGCTCGGCGTCGCAAAGCGCATCGTGATGTCCTGCAGGCGATTGGCCGCCTTCAACCCGTCCTTCAGGCCCTCGGGCGCGTCCGTCTCCCCAGGCTTCAACACATACGCGTTGTGCTGCGTGTCGGTCGAGAAGCCGAGATACACGATGCCGAAGTCGGTGTGCAGCATGTCGCCGGGCTGAATCACGTTCGGCCCCGGCTTGACCCCGCCCTGGCGATGAATCGTCACCGAGGGATGGAACCAGCTGCCCAGCCCCAGTTCGGCGACGCGCTGGCGCATCCACCACACCACGTCTTCGTTGGTCGTCTTGCCGGGCGTGATCACCTTGTTCGAGAACGCCTCGCGGATCACCATGTGCGCGACCTTCATCACGTGGCGATAGGCCTCGAGCTCCTCGGGGAGCTTCACCTCGAGCCAGCCGACAGCGAGCATCTCCGCCGATCGGACGCGGTTGGCATACTCGGGTCCGAGCGCATCGATGAGCCGCTGCTTCTCGTTCGCGGTGAGGCCATCGGCGTGATTCCACGCGTCGGATTCGTTGATGCCGATCACCTTTGGACTGCGCGCTTCGACGACCTTGCGGAGGCCTTCGTACTGCGCGTCGTTGTGCGTCTGCACGACCGTGAAGAGGCGGTCGTAATCGAAGCGGCCGATCGACAGCCGCTCCACGGGTTTGCCGCCGCCCGGATTGTAGAAGACGAGGATCGTCCGGCGCCGCGACGAGAAGGTGTTGAGCGGCGCCATCGAGCGGAAGACCGGATCGTCGTTGTATTCGCGCGACACGATGATCCACATGTCGATGCCGGTCCGCGTCATCAGATTCGGCAGCAGCGTGTCGAAGCGTTTCTCGATCCAGCCCCTGACGAGCGGCGCCTGCTCGCGATGGGTGAGCACGCGGTCCGCGGGGTCGGGATACGTCGTGGTTTGCGCGCCGGCCGGAGCGCAGACGAGGAGCAGCGTCAGCGCAGTAAAGCGGATGGCGTTTCTGAACATGACCCACAGATTACACGAAGCCCAGCGACGCCACACCGGCCGCCGGCCTGCGGGCGGCCGGCGCGACAGCAACCTGATGTCGATCGAGTACTGACCGGGTGCTCGCAGGTGCGCTCAGGTGCGCCGAGTGCGGTCAGGTGCGGCCGACCGTATAATTCCATCCGCCCATGCCGGTCGCGGTCGCCGTTCTCGTTGCCCTCGCCGCCGCGGCGCCCCTGACGCGCGCGCAGATCGAGACCTTCACCTACGACTTTGGCGATACCTCCAGCGTCGAGGGCGGCAAGGTGCCGCTCGCCAAGGGCACGTGGACCGACCCGGTCGGCGGCAGCACCTTCACCCTGCATCCCACGCACGCGTTTGGCGACCTCGATGGCGACGGCAATGCGGACGCCGTGGCGATGGTCGTGGAAGCGTCCGGCGGCACCGGGAGCTTCTATTACCTGTTCGCCTTGATGAATCGCGACGGCGTGCCGGTACAACTCGGCGAGCCTGAATGGCTTGGCGATCGAACGGTCATCGAGCGGCTCTCAATCGATCGCACAGGCATCGTCTCCGTGCGCTACGTCACGCACCGCGACGACGACCCGGCGTGCTGTCCGACGCTGAAGATCGAAGACCGCTATCGCGTCGCCGACGGCAAGCTCATCGGCATACTCAAGTGAGTGGAAACAGCTTTGCATCAGCCGGGACGAACCCATGCTGAGCCGCCTCCTCGAGGACCGCACGCGCCAATATCTTGCCGACGAGCGGGAGTGGCTTGGCCGCCTCCAGCTCGTTCTCGCGCGCTTCGACGTCTCGGCGGAAGACAAATCCGCGCTCGAGCGATCCATCGCACAGCTCGACCGGCTCTTCCTGCTGGTCGTCATCGGCGAGTTCAACGCCGGCAAGAGCGCGTTCGTCAACGCCCTGGCCGGTGCCCTCATCCTCGAAGAGGGCGTCACGCCGACCACGACGACGCTCCAGATTCTGCAGTTTGGCGAGACGCGCGCGCGGACGACCGATCGCACGGGGGCCGCCATCATCACGGCGCCGGTGCCGCTGCTGCAGGATCTCAACATCGTCGATACGCCGGGCACCAACGCGATCTTCCGCGAGCACGAGCGGTTGACGAGCGAGTTCGTGCCGCAGGCGGATCTGGTGCTCTTCGTCACCTCGGCCGACCGGCCGTTCACCGAAAGCGAACGCGCGTTTCTGCACGAGATCAAGAAGTGGGGCAAGAAGATCGTCATCGTGATCAACAAGATCGATCTGCTGGAGCGTGACGACGAGCGGCAGCAGGTGGTGGCGTTCGTCGCCGACCACGCCCGCACCTTGATCGGCACCACGCCGGAGATTTTCCCGGTGTCCGCTCGCCGCGCGCTGCGCAGGAAGGTCGCGGCCGCGGACGCATCGACGGCGACCGAAAGCGAGGGCGTGCTGACTGGCGACGTGGCGTCAGCGAAGTCCGAAGCGCCAGCGACGCCCGTGCGCCCCGCCGGCGAAGCGCCCATCGCCGGCGATCGGTTCGACGATCTCGAGCGCTACATCAGCTCCACGCTGGACGAAAAAGAGCGCGTGCGCCTGAAGCTCCTCAATCCGATCGGCATCGGCCTGCGGTTGGTGCAGACGAGCCGGGCCACGATCGGGGACCGGACCGAGGTGCTGCGCGCCGACCTCCAGACCATCGAAGACATCGAACGGCAGCTCGATGTCTACCGCACCGACCTGTCGCGCGAGTTCGAATTCCGGCTCGCCGAAGTGGACAACATCCTCCAGCAGTTCGAAAACCGCGGCACGGTGTTCTTCGACGACACGCTGCGCGTCGGGCGGATTCCGGACCTGCTCAACCGGGCGCGCATCCAGCGCGAGTTCGAGCGCGCCGTCGTCGCCGACGTGCCGCAGCAGATCGAGCAGCAGGTGCACGACCTCATCGACTGGATGGTGTCGAGCGAGTTGCGGCAGTGGCAAACGGTGACGGAGCACGTCAACCGCCGGGCGCGGGCGCACGAAGGGCGCCTCCTCGGCGGAGAGTCGAGCGGGTTTCAGTACGACCGCAAGAAGCTGATCGCGACGGTGGGCCATGCCGCGAATCAAGCCGTCGACAGCTACGACCGCGAGCGCGAAGCCGCGGCGATGGCCGACGGCGTACGGACCGCGGTCGCAGGGGCGGCGCTCGCTCAGGCCGGTGCCATCGGTCTCGGAGCCATGGTGGCCACCCTCGCCACCACGACGGCCGCCGACGTCACCGGCATCGTCGCCGCCGGCACCATCGCGGTGCTCGGCATGTTCGTGATTCCCTCCAAGCGCAAGCACGCGAAAGGCCAGTTACGCGATCGCATCGAGCGCATGCGGGTCGAGCTGATGACGGGCCTGCGGTCGCAGTTCCAGAAGGAAGTCGATCGCAGCGTGCGCGGCGTGATGGATGCGGTGGCGCCGTACACGCGTTTCGTGCGGGCGGAGAGCAGCAAGCTGACCAGCATGGACCGCGAGCTCGAGGAGATCGGCGCGCACCTCACACAGCTTCGGGCCGAGATCCAGCGCGCTCCATGACGCGTGTGACAATCTCGGCGGCCGGCCCGGGGGCGCTGATGAAGTGACCCTGCGCCATATCGCAGCCCAGCATACGCAGCCGCTCGCAGACCGCGGCCGAGTCCACCCCTTCAGCCACCACTTCGAGCTTGAGGTTGTGCGCCAGGTCGATGATCGACCGGACGAGCGCCTCGTCTTCGCCGTCCGTCAGCCCGGCGATGAACGACCGGTCGATCTTCAGTTGTGACACCGGCAGACGCCGCAGGTAGGCAAGCGACGAGTAGCCGGTCCCGAAGTCGTCCATCACCAGCTTGACCCCCATCTCGTGCAGCTCTCGCAGATGCCGCACGGCGCGCTCCGGGTCCGACATGATCACGTTCTCCGTGATCTCGAGCGCGAGGCACGACGGCTCGAGCCGCTCGGTCGCAATCAGCTCGCGCACCCGCCCGGGGAAGGTTCCGTCGTGGAGGCTGCGCGGCGACAGATTGACGGCCACCATCAACCCGTGCGAGCCGCACGGCCACTCGGACAGCGCGCGGTTGATCGCGAACGTCGTGAGCTGGGTGACCAGCCCGCTGTGCTCGGCAATCTGGATGAATTGATCGGGCGGCAAACGTCCATGCACCGGATGGTTCCACCGGATCAGTGCTTCGAGCGCACTGATCTTGTCGGTGCGGAGATCGACGATCGGCTGGTAGTCGAGCGAAAACTGTTCGCGCTCGAGGCCGTACCACATCGCCGAAACGAGCGCCAGGCGCTGCTCGGCGCGCCCGTCCCGGTCGGCCGCATACACCGAGAACCCGGACCGATCGTTTTTCGCGACATACATCGAGATGTCAGCCTTCTGCAGGAGCTCGTGTTCGCCGCTGCCGTGTTCGGGGAAGACCGCGATGCCGACGCTGGCGCTCACAAACAGCGGCCGTCCCTCGACGAGCATCGGCGCCTCGAGCTCCTGGAGAATTTTCGTGGCCGCCAGCTCCGCGCCGGCGGCGTCGGTGCCAAGCAGGAGGACGGCAAACTCGTCGCCGCCGAGTCGCGCCACCGTGTCCGACTCGCGCAGCGCCGTGCGCAGGCGTGCCGCCACCAGCTGCAGGACGCGGTCGCCCGCGTGGTGGCCGAGCGAGTCGTTGATCTCCTTGAACCCGTCGAGATCGAGCGCCATCAGCGACAGCGGACGCCCGTCGCGCTTTGCCGCGAGGATGCCCTGATGCAGCCGATCGTTGAGCAGCGTGCGGTTGGGCAGATCGGTCAGCTCATCGTGATACGCGAGATAGGCCACGCGCTCGCTGTGACGCCGGCGCTCCCGGCGCGCTTCCGCTTCGCGCAGCTCGCGCTCGATCGCCGGCGCCAGGCGGTCGAGGCTGTCCTTCATGATGTAGTCCTGCGCGCCGATACGCATGGCTTCCACGGCGACGTCCTCGCCGCCGGTGCCGGACACGAAGATGAACGGCAGATCGCCCGCGTGTTCGCGCACGATGGCCAGAGCGCGTTCCCCGCTCATGGTCTTGAGCGTGTAGTCCGCAATCGCGACGTCCCAGCGTCCACGGCTGAGCTCGGCCACGAGCGCCTCCGCGGTGTCGACACGCGTCGCCTCCACCTGGTGCCCGACATCGGTCAGCGCACGGAGCACGCGCGTCGCGTCGGGTTCCGAGTCTTCCACGAGGAGCAGAGTGAGTAGGGGCATGCGGCTACGTTGACCGCCCCAGGGCTGCGAGTTTCGTGCCCGTCACCCTGTTGCCGATCCGGCGCTAGCGTGCAATCTTAGGGCCCCCGTTTACGAAACGACCCACTTTTCTGTGCCCGGGGCGCACATTTTGTCGCCGGATCTGTAGCCAAGCTCAACTGTTGCTGCTACACTCGCGCTATGAAACGGCTGACCTGGATGCTGGTGATGCTCTTTGTCGCGCCCGGCGGGCTCTGGGCCCAGGAGGCGACGACCTACCGGGTCCTCGCGACCAACAAAACCTCCACCATGCAGAAAGAAATGCAGGAGGCGGCCGGAGCGGGGTTCCGCTTTGCCGCGGTCATGGGGGGTGAGACGTCCTTCGGCGGCAAGGAAGTCGTGGTGCTGATGCAAAAGACGCCCGGCTCGCGTCCCTTCGAATATCGGCTGCTCGCCACCAGCAAAACGTCCACCTTGCAGAAGGAACTGCAGGAGGCGGCCGAGGCCGGTTTCGAGTTCGTCGGGCAGACCGTCTTCGAGAGCTTGTTCGGCGGCAAGGAGGTCGCGGCGATCCTGGAGCGCAATCCTGAGGCGCCAGCCGCCAGCAAGTGGGAATACAAGCTGATCGCCACCAAGCGCACATCCACGCTGCAGAAGGAATTACAGGAGCTCGGCGATCAAGGGTTTCAGGCGCTCGGCATGACCGTCGGACAGACGGCCATCGGCGGGGGTGAACTGGTCGTCATCACGAGGCGGCAGGCGCGGTGAAGCTGACGCTGGCCGTCGCTGCGGTCATTGGGCTGCTCCAGGTCCAGGACGATTGGCTCACGTGGTCCGCGGCCCGCGCTCAGGGCCTGGCGAAAGCAGCCTACGTCACCGGCCGTGTCGGCGGGTTTTTCGATACCCGCGTGTTGAGGACCGAACGCTCTTACAACTACAAGCTGGCCGCCACGTGGATGACGCCAGAGGTGATTCGCGCGACCGCGCGAATGACCCAGCTGACCGAACGACTGACCGACGCCGAGGCGCGGGCGCTCGTGCAGGACGCGGCAGACGCCGGCGACACCGTCGTCCTGGTCGAGATCGATCCGCGCGAGGGTTCTGGCGTTATTCCAAACGATTGGAGTGCGTTTCTTCAGCCCTTGGATCGTGCCGGTCAGCCAGGACCGGCGGTGCGGGGCGTCAACACCCCCGGGTTGCGCCAGGTGCGGTCGCTTTCGGGTGTGCTTCGCCGGAATTACGATTACGACCGCTTCTGGGTCGTCTTCCCCCTCGTCCACGCCGACGGCACCCCGGTGCTTCCGCAACACACCGTCGCCGCGGAGCTCATCGTGCGAATCCACGATCGCGAAGGCAGTGTGAAGTGGCCAGTGCCCCCGAGTGTTCAGCGATGAGCGCGCCTCGTCTGCGCTGGACCGCGGCATTTGTCGCATCGGTGAGTGTCACGATGGCGGCGTCGGTCAACTCGGTGTCGACGGTCATCGTCGGGGACGACGCGATCGTCATCAACGTCCCGATCGAAGTGCTCGGCGCCGACGAGGCACTCGTCGCGCGATGGAAGCACAGCATCGAGCAGGTCTGGAATCTGGGCAACAACGGCAAGCCGTTCAGCGTCTGTGGCCGCGCCGTGGTGTTCAACCCCCAGTTCACGCTGCGCCGAACAGGGGAAACGCTGACGTCCGACGCGCACATCGTCATTGTCGAAGTCGTCAAGCCGGGGCAACGCTATATCAGCCGCGTGTGGCACGCATTGGGTACGTCGCCAACATATTCTGCGCGCACGGGGTTCTGGGGCAGCGACACCGACGGTGCGACGGCCGCGCATGAGTTCGGCCATCTGCTCGGACTGCTCGACGAATACGTGGAAAGTGAAACCGGCATGCGTGCGCCGGGTGAACGTCCCTTTCCAGACGAGGCGCGGTTTCCGGACGCGTGGCTGTCGCTGATGGCGCACGAGCACGGGTCGGTCCTCGGACGCCACGTGCGCGAGATCATTCGCATTCACGGCGCGCAAGACGCACTGGCCTGCGCGCGATAAGGCTGCGCGTCGCGCGACCGCCGGCGCTCGCACGGGCCGCCGTGAGCGAGTCGACCGGGGGCCTTGCGGGAGGGCTTCGCCAGCGGAGGGGAGATCGGCGGCAACGCCGCCGCTGCGGCCGTGACGCGCCCTCGCGCCGAAGGCGCGCCGTCGGGCCGCCCGGCCGGCGTTGGCCTCAGGGCGCCCCCGCGCACCGCCGAGGGCGCAGGCCCGCGTACACTGCACGAGTGCCCCGCATCTTCGATCTCCGGCTGGAACTGCAGAGCGTCACACCTCGTGTCTGGCGTCTGTTGCGTGTGCCCGCTGACCTGCGGCTCGACGACCTGCACCACGCCATTCAAGCCGTCATGGGGTGGGACGACTTCCATCCCCACGTATTCGAGGTCGGCAACAGCGAGTACGGTCCCCGTCCGGACCCGCACGACGTGGATGACGACGAGCCGTTCGAAGAGGACAGCGCGTGGGTGGCCGAGGGCGGGGAGATCACCGTGGCGCAGGCATTCGAGCAGAGCCCCGGCGCCTTCACCTACATTTACGACTTCGACGAAGACTGGCGCGTGCGCATCTCGCGCGAGGCTGAGACAGAGACGGATGGGCTCGTGACGGTGGAATGCCTCGCGGGCGAACACGGCGGACCGCAGCAGGAATCGCGATCGCCCGAGCCGTTCACGGCTGCCGCGGCCAATACCCGGCTGGCGCGCGCCCTGCGGCCTCGCGCCACGCCCGAGTTTCCCGCCGGCGCGCGCGCCAGCGCCGATCAGCAACTGCTGGCCAACCTCTCGCTCGTCGTGCTTCTTCTTGGCTCCCGCCCGACACGTCACGGCACGCGCGACGCGTGGAAGCACGTGCGTGTGGAGATTCTCGACGCGCTCCACGAGGCGGGCCTCCTCGTCAGCGACCCGCAACGCAAGTCCGTGACGATCACCGATGCCGGCGTCGCCCACGCGCAACGCCTGCTGCAAAAACTGCGAACGCTCTAGCACCCGCTGCGTACAGTCCGCATTCCCCGCCGCACATCCGTCCGTTTCTGGGACACCCCCGAAATGGGCCTGCCCCATTTCCGGGTAGGCTGTCTGGCGTGAAACAGCCGGATCCCGCGGGCCCCTACGAACTTTTCAGTCTGGCGCTTTCCGTCGTCGCCCTCGTGGTGTTGAGCTTGACGGTGAGCGGGACGCAGACTCCCGAAACGCGTCAGCTCCTCGAACTGGCGGACCTGACGCTCTGCGGCTTCTTCTTCCTCGACTTCTGTCGCAATCTCGCGGTGGCTGAGAACCGCCTGCGCTATCTCTATACCTGGGGCTGGCTCGACCTGGCCGCCAGCATCCCCGCGGTGGACGCGCTGCGTGCGGGACGCCTGGCACGCATCGTCCGGATCCTGCGTGTGCTGCGTGTGGTGAAGGCCAGCCGCATTCTGATCAACGCGCTGACGTATCGGCGCCGCGAGAGCGCGGCCTGGGGCGCCGGGCTCGTCGCGCTGCTGGTGATCTTCACGGCGAGCGTCGCCATCCTCCAACTCGAGCGGCGCGCTGACGCAAACATCCTCACCGCCGAAGATGCGCTGTGGTGGTCGATCACGACGATCACCACTGTCGGCTATGGCGATCGCTATCCTGTGACGACCGAAGGCCGGATGGTCGCCGTGGGGTTGATGGCCGTCGGCGTCGGCCTCTTCGGTACACTGTCAGGCATGGCCGCCTCGTGGTTTACCGAGCCGATCGAGAAATGAGCCCCCCCGCAACCGCCGCCCGCGTGAACCCGCCGGGGCCGACGCTTCCAATCCTCGGCGCGCTCGTCGGGCCGGGGCGCGACCCGCTGGCGATGTTCACGCGCTTCGCCCGCGACTACGGCGACGTCACCTTCTTCAGGCTCGGCAATGAGCGCTGCTATTTCATCAATCATCCGGACGACGTCCGCGACGTGCTGGTCACGCACCAGCGCAACTTCACCAAGAGCCGTGGGCTCGAGCGCGCCAGGAAGCTTCTCGGCGACGGCCTGCTGACCGCCGAGGGCGCCACCCATCGGCGGCATCGCCGCTTGCTCCAACCGGCCTTCCATCGCGATCGCATTGCCGGCTACGGCCAGGTGATGATCGACTACGCGGCGCGCACGCGCGAGCGGTGGCGCGACGGGGAAACGGTCGACATCTCAAAGGAGATGATGCGTCTCACGCTGTCGATTGCCGGCAAGACGCTCTTCGATACCGACGTCGAATCGAGTGCCGACGAAGTCGGCGTCGCGGTGACCGAAGTGCTCGAGAGCTTCTGGCTCAATCTGTTGCCCGGCGCCGACTACCTGGAAAAGCTCCCCATCCCCAAGCTTCGTCGTGCCCACGCCGCCCGCCGCCGCCTCGACGCGCTCATCTACCAGATGATCGCCGCCCGCCGCGCCAGCGGCGTGGATCACGGCGACCTGCTCTCGATGCTGATTGCCGCCGCCGACGACAGACCCGTTGCACCTGGCGCACCTGCGGCACCTGCGGCACCTGGCGCACCTGCGGCACCTGCGGCACCTGCGGCACCTGCGGCACCTGTGTCACCTGTGTCACCTGTCCCACCTGGCCTTTCCGACGAAGAGATTCGCGACGAAGCGATGACGATCCTCCTCGCGGGTCACGAGACG
>DATKDY010000098.1:0-43158 GCA_035512515.1 Vicinamibacterales bacterium | reverse complement strand
TATCCGCGGCCTCTTTCTTATCGAAGCGCTCTGTCGAGAACGCGTCCCAGCGCAACTCCTCATGTGAGATCTTGGAAGTGCGCCCCTTCTTCAAGAGAACGCGGTGCACTACGTTGAAGGGATCCTCTTGTTGACTCATCTCATCGCGCCGGCGACTGCGATGGGGGCTGGTTCTTGTCGCGGGCTTCCGTCGCTTGGCAGGCATAGGCTCAATCTCCTCTAGAAACCGTGACGCGGTCCAAGACGGGATGGTCGGAATCAGGGAGGATGGTACACCTGATTGACTCAGGAGTAGCTGAAACGCGGTGATGCTTGAGCTGCGACGGATCGATCGGGGTGAGGTATTTGTAGCCCTGATACTCGAGCTCACATTTGAGTTCGTCTACGTACAGGCGGTCAGTGCTCCAGTTCCGTCCCGGCGAGGCTACCCACCTGGCCGATCGGGAGGAACATATGCGACTTCCACATAAGCTGGGCGAGGGACAGGATGGCGGCCGCGGCGAACCCCGGGTTCGACCGGAGCTGCTGGAGGGTGACGCGCAGGTCGCGAAAGATCATCATTTTGCTCAGGCCTCCACCGTCGATGCGCAGAATCGCCGTACCCTCAAACCCCATCAACCCTCTCGCAGGACTTCCGCGGGGGCGATGCTCGACGCGCGATAGGCGGGCAGCCAGGCGGCGAGGGCACCGACGACCGCGAGAACTGCCGCCGACGAAATAAGCGTGGCCGGATCGCGCGGCTCGAGCCCGTACAGCAGCGCCGCAATGAACCTGGACGCCCAGACGCTCGCGACGGCGCCAATCAACAGGCCAATTCCCAGAAGGATTGTCACGCGCGTGAGCACGAGCCTCACGACGCGCGCTGGTGCGGCGCCGATCGCCATGCGGATGCCGATCTCCGTGCGCCGGCGGTTCACCGAATAGGCGGTCACGCCGTAGAGGCCGAGCGCCGACAGCAGCAACGCAAGCGCACTGAACCATCCCGACAGCATCGCCATGATCCGTTCCTGAACGAGAGCCGCGTCCACCTGCTGCTTCAACGGCGTGAACGTGATCGCGATGTCCGGATCGACGCGCGCGATCGCGTCGCCGACGCCGCGCGCGAGCAGCGCCGGCCGCCCGTCTGCCGCGCGCACGCTCAACGTCGCGAAAGGGAAAAAGCCCGAGCCGGCAGGCCGCTGCGCCAGCGGTACGTACATCGTGGGCGGCACGGCGTCGCGGAGCGAGAGATAGGTGGCGTCGGCGACGACGCCGACGACCTCCATCCACGGCCGCGTCTCGCCCGGCGCCGAGGATGGATTGCGAATGCGCCGGCCGAGCGGATTGGCGCCCTGCAGGAATCGGCGAGCGAAAGTCTCGTTGACGATCGCAACCGGCGGTGACGCGAGCCGATCGCGATCGTCGAAGTCACGTCCAGCCACGAGGCGTGTGCCGTACGTGGCGAACCAATCGGGCGTGATCACGTTCCTGTACGAGACATTCTGCGGCGGCGCGAGCAGCGGCCCGTTCTCGGCCTCGACGTAGACATCAGTGATCATCCCGCTGACGGGCGTCACTTCCGATATTGCGGTATGTGAGACGCCAGGCATTGCGCGAACGGTCGCGGCCACCCGTTCATACAGGGCGGCTCGCTCAGATGGCTCGGCGCTGGTCCGCGGCGGATCGAGGCGTACCAGCAGCACGGGATCCCGATCGAAGCCCAGGTTCAATGTAGCGAGGGTGGCGAACGTCCGAATGAACAGACCCGCCGCGACGACGAGCACGAACGACAGTGCGACCTGTCCTGCCACGAGCGCTCCGCCGGCGCCCACGCCACGCTCGCCGGCCGTGCCGCGCCCATACTCGCGGATGGCTTCGATGGGTGCGATCCGCGACGCGCGAAGCGCCGGGACGACGCCGAAGAGCAGCGCGACAACGATCCCGACCGCCACCGTGAACGCAAGCACACGCCAGTCGAGGCTGGTGTCGAGAAACACCGTGTTCGCGTGGGTCGAGAGCTGCTGGATCAGCAGATCGCTCGCCCATCGCGCGATCCCGAGACCTGCAGCGCTGCCAGCCGCCGCCAGCAACAGGCTCTCGGCGAGCTGCTGGCGAGCGAGGCGCCAGCGCGTGGCGCCAATCGCCAGGCGCACGCTGAACTCGCGGCGGCGGGCGGCGGCGCGCGCCAGGACGAGGTTCGCGACGTTGGCGCAGGCGACGAGCAGCACGAGGGCGACGACCGCCATGATGGCGAGGATGGGCTGCCGATACCGGCCGCGCATCGCCGACGGGCCGCTGGCTGCCGGCTCCACGCCGAATGGCGTCGCGAGATGGCGCGCCCGTGCCGCCGCACTCTGGTTCGCCGGCATCGTCGCCTCTCGAATCTGTGGCTGGATGCCGCGCAAGGCCGCCTCGGCCGATGCGACGCTCTGCCCGTCTTTGAGGCGCGCCATCACCAGCAGCGACGACGTCGTCGCACGATCCAGTACGCTGTCGGGGCCGCGAATCAGCGATTCGGTGCCGATCGGGAGGATCATGTCGGATCTGCTGCCGACATCGGTACCGAAGAAATCCGGCGGCATCACGCCGACAATCGTGAACGGCACGCGATCGATCGTCTGCGTCGTGCCGATGACGGCCGGCGAGCCGCCGAACCGGCGCTGCCACAGGGCGTCGCTGATGACCGCCACCGGTCCATCCGGCCCGCCGCCGCGGCGATCGTCCTTTGCCGTGAACGACCGGCCGAGCCTCGGCGTCACGCCCAGCCCTTCGAAGTACTGGCCGCTCGCGTAGCTGCCATCGACAAAGTCGGTGTGCCCACCCTGCGCGAGATCGAAGCGAGTCGTCCGGCGGGAAAACGCGAACGTCGCCTGGAACAGATCGGCCTGGTGATCGCGGATCTGCTCCCACAGCGGATTCGACCACGCGGAACTCCGGTTCACCGCGTTCGACAGGAGCAGCACGAGCCGGTCAGGCCGTTCGACCGGAAGCGCACGCAGCAACAGGCTGTCGGCGATCGAGAAGATGGCGGTGTTGGCGCCGATGCCAAGCGCGAGCGAGAGGATGACGACGAGTGTGACGATGGGTGTCGCACGCAGCGTGCGGATGGCGATACGGAGATCGTTCACGGCATCCCCCCAACTGGCGGTCAAAGTGATCGCAGGCCATCAGCGTGGCGCCTGAGCAGAGCCTCGACCAGGAATCGCGGCCCGCCCGGGATCTGGAGCGTCTTCCGACCTGTCCGGCATCTCTGCCGCGCCGCCGGCGCCCTTCTTACTGTTATGTTTATAACACAACCGTCATCACATGGGTGCTGATCGACTCGTCCAGGAAATGGGCGATGCTGTTGGCCTGCGGAATGGCGATGGAGATGGCGTCGAGCTGATCGTGACACTGGGCCAGGCTCCTGCATGACGACCGTCAGCTCGTCTGACGCGACGCTGGTGCCGAATGCGTTGCGGCCTCGCATCCGCACGTAATACGCCCGGCGGAGCCGTTTCCGGGCGTGCACCATTTCACGGCACAGCAGCGCGAGGTCGCTATCGTTCTCACTCGAGGGCCGCAGCCCGTGTGCGCAACGTTCCACGTCAAGCCGAAGCTCTCTTCGCGATGGCGGCTGGAAAGTAGCGCCCAGGCTCAGGGCAGGAGGGTACCTACGGCGATGGGAACGTGTCCGGTCCCCGCGGAGATCCGCAGCGTGTCCCCGCGCGTCAGCGACGTGACGCGAGTGTAGGACGCTCCGACCGGCGCCTCGTGGACCAGCACGCGGTCGTTGACGAGATCCGCGACGATGTATTGGGGGATCGCGGTCGTCGCGTACGCCCTCAGCTTCGGACCCAGATCCAGGGCGAGAGAGCGGTCGGCGACTTCGATGACGCAGTACAGGTCCGGCGCGCCGGGCGGACGCTCCAGGTAATCGTCGATGTGGCCGCGAACGACCGCGCCATCCGGCTCCGGCTCGCTGGTGGGGGGGAGCGAGATCGGCTGCTGCGTCTGCAGGAAGCACGCCTGCGCGGCGAATAACGGCCCGGCGTACGACAGCCGCACGACGGCCACGCGATGGCGATCGCCGATGGTCATCGGATCCTCTCCCGCCCTGGCGCGGTCCTTGTGGACGATGAACCCGTCCAGCAATTCAACCGAGGCATCCTCGGGGACGAATCCGAGCTCGATGGCGCGGTGATACTGCTCGACGGTCCACGGCACAATCGTCGCGCGACCTGCTGCGGCTTCCTGGAGAATCGTCGTCATGGCGCACGTCCGTCTCGGTCCGACATCGCACCAATTATAACAACTGTCGGCACGTGTGGTGAACTGACACGCGCTGCGCATGGCATGGTGGAAGTCGGCGATGAATCAAGCGAGGAGAATCCGATCGTCATGATCGAGCCTCGCATCGCAGTTCTTGCACGGTCCAGACGCGACGAGATTCGACGATCAGTGTCTTGTCAGGCATTCGATGTGCATAGGCGTGCGATCACGTCGTGCAGCCAATCGTAGGCCGCGGCTGATGCGGTGCAAGCCACGGTCCGGACTCGGCGACGATGCCACGCGAAAAGCTGTCAAGAGAATTCGTTGCGTTTCGCGAATGAAGTGTCATGAACTCGGTCCGGACCGAGTCGCTCGACTCCAGAAGTCGTCGCGCGAGCAGCTCAAGGCGACGATCTCGTTGAAGTACCCGCGCTCGCCACCGTGGTCTCGAGCGTTGCGGGGCTGTCGCCGAATGCCAACGAGCAAGCCGGTCACTTCGTGACGGGTCTCACTGCGGCGGCGAACTGCGCCTCCATCCATTCACCATTCACACGGATGACAAGGGTTCCGACGGGTGTGTCGCCCCTGCGGCCTTCAACCCGAAATCCGAAGTCTTCGCCCGACATCACTTTCGGAGGAACCCTCCGGACTTGGACCGCCTGTGCGGAACCCACGGCGACACCGGCGCTGAACGTGCAGAACGCAAGGACAAGACTAACGATCAGCCGCATGATCAAGCCTCCCGCACATTAGACGCGGCGGTTTCCAGAGCGGTCGGGGCGACTATCTCGCTTGCTTTCCGAGAACATCTCGAGGTCAGGATGGCCGCCGTAGTCCGCCCAGCCCGCCGGCGTCTGCCCAACCTTCGTATCTTTGATGCTGACGTCGGCGCCCCGGTCGATGAGAAACTCCACCATCGCCCGGTGACCGTTGAGCGCCGCGTAATGCAGCGCGGTGCCCGAGTAGTCAAAACCTCCAGGAACTGCGTCGATCTGGGCACCGCGTGCCAACAGCAGCTTTGCGGCATCGACGTGACCGTGCATGCATAGACGAGGGCGTTGTTGAGAATGCCTGCTCGATCGTTGCTGAACGAGGCAAACTTCGCCGCCAGCATGTCCTTGCCAGCGCGATGGAAGTTCGAGCCTTCGATGACGTTCAGATCGCCCCACGGCCAGTTGATGGCGCCTGCTTCTGGTCGAAGGCTGCCGTCGTCGGCAAGGAACGTCTCTATCGCGTCGGTGCGGCCGAGGCCCGCGGCAATGCGCAGGTTGTGAATCGACGCACCACGCTGCAGCAGCAAACGGATGACACCTTCTGTTCATGTCCTCGCGCCATCTGGCGCGCTGCTCCGAAGGCCCCCAACGCGCGTGCGCGCGCTGCGCCGCGGCTGCCCGTGTCCCTCAAGACCGCAGGGCGGCGATCCGCAGGCCGGCGACAGCCTGGTCCACTGTCATCGTGGCCGTGTCGATCACGTGCGCGACGCTGGGCCAGGCACGGTAGTCGCGACTCCGGACTTCCTGCCACGTCGGCCCGCGCTGCGGCTGGCCGTCCAGGCGGCTTTCGATCCTGCGTCGATGCTCAGCCTGATCCGAGCAGCGAATCTCAACCTCGATGGCGCGCGTGCCGGCACGCCGGGCGACATCGAGCCACGCCGCCCGGGTGACCGGCAGCGGGTTGACCGAATCGGCAACGACCACGAGACCGAGTCGAAGGTTGTCCTCCACCACTGCGTAAGCGGCCCGGTAGCCGGCGTCGTCGAGCGAAATCACGTTGACGCCCGACTCGCGAATCGCCTGCTCGATTGAATCGATTCGAATGTGGACCGCCGAGACCGCCTTGGAAAACGCCCGGGCAATGCTCGTCTTTCCCACGCCCGGCAGCCCACCGAGGACGATCAGCATCCCGAGAGTCTAGGCGATTGGCCGACCGGCGGGAAGTCGCCGGCTAGGCCCGATTCCGGCGGGCTGCCGCCTGTCAGTCCTGCAGCGTTACTCGCCGTGGCCGACGTGTAAACGCGGGGCAGAAACACGCGGCCCGGTGAAAGTCCGTTACGTGCTCGCGTGCATACGGAATGGTCGGCAGTGCCAAGCTCGAGAGCGATAGCGCGTCCAGCCCCCCGGCTTGCACCGGTGACCAGCGCGATGACGGTGTTCATTGGTGGCATGTTCTGGACCGCGTAACGAGAATGCCGTCCAGCCGGGCCGCCCGGGCACAGGCTCGGGACGAGGGTCTCAGCCAACCGATTCGATCAGCCCACCGATGTCCGCCGACAAAAGGTGATCGCCACCAGAAAGCGCCGAAAGCTTTACCACCCCTCGCGAGACTCGCGCGTCAGGAACTCGTTCGCGGCGGGCATGTTCGTCACGCGCATGTTCGCGGCGTCGTAGTGAATCTTGCCGCCGGCCCGCAACGAGACGATGCCGAGCAGCATCACTTCCGTCAACCGCGCGGCGTAGTCGAACGGCGTCGAGGCCGTGCCTTCACCTTTCGTCGCATTCGCCCAGTTCACTTCATGACTGGTCGTGATGCGCGGCAGGCGAAACTTCTCCGACACTGCGGTATCCTCCAGTGTCTTCGGCAGGAGGCGCGAGTTGAGCCCGTAGGTGTCGTACAGCAACGTCCCCTTGCTGCCGACGAGAATGGCGCCGCCTTCGGCCTTCAGCGGCTCGTCGCCCAGCTCCGACGGACGCGGCGGCAGCAGGCCGCCGTCGTACCACACCAGTTTCACCGGGGGCATCGAGCCGCGCGCCGGAAACTCGTAGTACGTGGTTGTCGCCAGCGGATACGACGCCTTGTTGAACGTCGTCGACACCGTCTCGACGCTCGTCGGCAAGCCCAGGTCGAGCGCCCAGTACGCGTGATCCATCAGGTGCGCGCCCATGTCGCCAATGGCCCCCACGCCCCAATCGACCCAGCCGCGCCAGTTGAAGGGGTGGTACACCGGGTGATACTCGACAAACGGCGCAGGGCCCAGAAACAGATCCCATGACAGCGTGTCGGGCACTGTATACAGCCCCATGGCGTTGCTCAGACGCGCCATCACGCCGCTCCAGTTCCATCGCAGCTCCGAGGCGATCCGATGCGGCTCGGGACGCGGGATGCCCTGCGGCCAGTACACCAGCGGACGGTTGGTCCACACGTGCGCTTCACGCACGTCGCCGATCACGCCAGACCGCACCCACTCGACCGCGCGACGGCCATCGTCCCAGGAGTGGCCCTGATTGCCCATCTGGGTCACGACCTTCGCGCGCTGCGCCTTCTCGGCGAGCTGCCGCGTCTCGTGCACCGACCACGACAACGGCTTCTGCACGTAGACGTGCTTGCCGAGATCCATCGCGGCCATGGCGACGACGGCGTGCAGGTGATCGGGTGTGCCGACGACAACGGCGTCGATGTCTTTCTGCTCTTCGAGCATGCGCCGGAAGTCGCGATGCCGTGTGACCTTTGGCATGTCCTCGGCAATCAGCTTCCTGAGCGAGGCGATGCGTGTTTCGCTGTTCCTCCGCGCGTCCGGGGCGGTGACTTTCGGCAGCCGATCTTCTTCGCGCTTCAGATCGGCCGGCAGCCCGTCCCAGGCCCGACCGGCGAAGTCCCAATCCACATCGCAGAGCGCCACGATGTTGTTGTTCACGCCGAGGTTGAGCAGGTTGATCCGGCCCATGCCGCCGACGCCAACGCCAGCGATGTTCAGCCGGTCGCTGGGTGGGGTCTGGCCGCGCCCGAGCACGTGGCGCGGGACGATCGTGAATGCCGCGCCGGTGGTGCCGACCTGCGCCAGAAACTTCCGTCGCGAAATCGCCATGGGCTGAACCTCTCAGGCAGTGCCGTGGATAGGCGGGATGATAGCGGATCCGGCCGCTTCGCGGAGGGCCGGCCTTCGGCCGGAGGGCGCGCCTCACGGCGCGAGGGCCAGCTTCGCTGGAATCTCACCGGCGCGAGGGCCGCCTCGCGGAGGGCCGGCCTTCGGCCGGGGGGCGCTTCGCGAAGGGACGGCCGGGAAGCGCGCCTCACGGCGCGCAGGCCAGCTTCGCTGGACAAGGCGCTGGAGAGCTACAATCGGCGGCGTCCAGAGTCCCTAGGCTGAGAGCGCTGATAGCTGAAAGCCGAAAGTGAGAGTGTCCCCGATGCAGATCATCCGCAGCCGCACCGTCCACGACGTCGTCATCATCGGCTCCGGCGCCGGCGGCGGGATGGCGGCGAAAGTGCTGACCGAAGCCGGCGCCAACGTCCTGATGCTCGAAGCCGGCGTGCCGTTCGACACCCGGCGCGACTCGAGAATGCTCGCCTGGCCGTACGATTCGCCACGCCGCGGAGCGCCCATTCCCGAGCGGCAGTTCGGCGAGTTCGACGCGGGCTGGGGCGGCTGGACGCTGGAGGGCGAGCCGTACACCACCGCTCGCGGCAACGCATTCGACTGGTTTCGCACGCGCATGGTTGGCGGCCGGACCAATCATTGGGGACGCATTTCGCTGAGGTTCGGTCCGGACGACTTCCGGCCGCGCAGCATCGACGGGCTCGGCGACGACTGGCCGATCACATACGACGACGTCAAGCCCTATTACGACGCCATTGATCGCTACATCGGCATCTTCGGATCGGCGGAGGGTCTGCCGAACGATCCCGATGGGATCTTCCAGCCGCCTCCGCGACCGCGATGTTACGAGCTGCTCATCAAGGGCGCGGCGGAGCGGCTGGGCGTGCGCGTCATCGCCAGTCGCCTGTCGGTTCTGACGCAGCCGCTCAACGGGCGGCCTGCGTGTCACTACTGCGGCCAGTGCGGCCGCGCGTGCGCGTCGCACGCCAACTTCTCCACGCCATCGGTGCTGCTCCCGCCCGCGTTGGCCACAGGGCGATTGACGATCGTGACCAGCGCGATGGCACGCGAGGTCACGGTCGATGAGCAGGGGCTGGCCAACGGCGTCAGCTACATCGACAAGGCGACCGGACGCGACAATCACGTGCGCGCTCGGATTGTCGTCGTCGCCGCGAGCGCATGCGAGTCCGCACGGCTGCTGCTCAACTCGAAGTCGTCTGCATTCCCCCAGGGACTCGCCAACTCCAGTGGCGTCGTCGGCCGCTACCTCACCGATACCACTGGCACTGGCGTGCGCGGTTTCATTCCACGGATGATGAGCAGCGTCCCGCACAACGAAGACGGCGCCAGCGGCGCGCACCTCTACATGCCGTGGTGGCTCGACAACCGCAAGCTCGATTTTCCGCGCGGCTATCACATCGAAATCGGTGGCGGCCGGCGGATGCCCGGGCTGGGCACGTTCAACGGCGTGCACTTGTACAACGGCGAGTTCGACGGCCGTCCGATTGCCGGCGGCGGCTACGGCCAGCAACTGAAAGACGATTACCGGCGCTTTTACGGAGCGACCGTCGGTTTTGCCGGACGTGGCGAGATGGTGCCGAACAAGGATTCGTACTGCGAGATCGATCCGGCCGTCGTCGATCGGTGGGGCATTCCGGTCTTGCGCTTCCACTGGAAATGGACGGACCACGAGCACAAGCAGGTCAAGCACATGCAGGAGACGTTTCGCGCCATCATCCACGAGATGGGCGGCACACCGCTCACGCCGATGCCGTCGGCGGAGACTGGGTACGGCATCGAACCCGGCGGGCGCATCATCCACGAAGTCGGTGTCACCCGCATGGGGAATGATCCAGCGACGTCGGTGGTGAACGGGTACGGTCAGGCTCACGACGTGCGGAATCTCTTCGTGGCCGATGGCGGGCCGTTCGTGTCGAACCCTCACAAGAACGTGACGTGGACCATTCTCGCGCTGTCGATGCGCACGGCGGAGCACATCGCCGCGCGGCGGCAGAAAGGAGAGCTGTGATGCATCGCCGCGACGTGTTGAAGCTCCTGACGTCCGCGCCGCTCGCGGCCGGCTTCGCCTGGTCGGCCGAGGAGGCGCACGCCGCCGGCGCGCTGGCGGACGCGGCGCGTCAAGGCGCTGCCGGGGGCACGGCGTTCACGCCGAAGTTCTTCACGGCACACGAATGGGAAACCGTTCGCGCGCTCGTCGATCTCATCCTCCCGAAGGATGAGCGCTCGGGGAGCGCGACCGATGCCGGTGTGCCGGAATTCATGGACTTCATCGTGCTCGATCAGCCGGCGCGCCAGACTGCGATGCGCGGCGGACTCGCCTGGCTCGATCTCGAATGCCAGCGGCGGTTCGACAAGACGTTTCTGGACTGCTCGGCAGACGAGCGCACGGCGGTGCTCGACGACATCGCCTGGCCGCTGCGCGCCACCTCCGAGCGTGTGCACGGTGTGGCGTTCTTCAACAGCTTCCGCGATCTGACGGCGGCCGGCTTCTGGACCAGCCGCGTGGGCATCGCCGACCTGCAGTACATGGGCAACCGCTCGGTGGCTCAGTGGCGCGGCTGTCCGGACGAGGCGTTGAAGAAGCTGGGCGTCACCTACTAGAGCGCTCGGCTCAGCTTTTCGGCGCTCACGGCTGACAGCCGTTTCAGTGTGTCGATGGTGAATCCACTCTGCGGTGAATCCGCCCCGTGCGGAGCCACTCCACGCGGCCGTTGGCGCTGCGGATGAATTCGCCGCCCGGTTCGCCGGCGTTGAGGCCATCGAGCTGCAGTAATCGATCCTTTGCCAGAAAACCCACCCGCTGCGGCGGCGGGGCAGGAGGTATCGTGCCGTCGAGTCCGGGCATCTTCGGCGTGACCTGCAGTTGCAGGGCATCGCCGTCGATGGTCACGCTCACGTCGGCGAACTGCCGGCGGTAGGTCCCGACGTATTCCTGCAGCGCCGCAGCATCCACCAGGAGCCGCGACGGTCTGACGTGCTCCACCCCGAGGTACGCGTCCATCGCGGTGCGCAGCACGTGGGTGTTGAGCGCGCCGCCCCGGCTCGAGTTCGTCACGACGGCGAGCGCCCACCGCCGCTCGGGCACCAGGCGCAGTTGCGACACTTGTCCGATGGTACCGCCGCCGTGTTCGACCACGGCGAGATTGCCGGCGCGGCTCAAGTGCCACGTCAGTCCCATCGTCAGGTCCGTCCCGGCTTTTGGAACGACCGTGCTCCGCATCTGCAACAAAGACGAGGGCGATAGCACGCGTGCGCCCTGGGCCATACCATCACCCATGTGGAAGGCGGCGTAGCCGAGCAGCGAGGCGACGTTCGTGGTGATGCCGCCGGCCGCGTTCGCCGCGCGCGGAACCGGCCACGGGCCAATCACGGCATGCACCCCTTTGGGAGCGCCGTGTCCCACCGCGAAGCGCCGCGTCATCACGTCAGCGGGGAAGAAATAGGCCCTGTCGATGGCGAGTGGATCGAGCACGAGCTCGCGCAAGGCACGCTCGAATGGTTGACCCGTGACCACTTCAATCACACGGCCGGCGAGATAGAAGCCGGCGTTGTTGGTAGCCCCACATCTCGCCGAGCTTCGCGGTCTGCTCGAGCGCGGCCATACGCTCCACGATGCGCTCCAGCGCATCGTCTCCGTTCGACGGATCGTCGAAGAAGTCGCCTTCCCATCCTCCCATGTGCGTGAGCGTGTCGCGGACGGTGGCGCGAGCGGACGCGTAGGCGTCCTTGACTCGAAAGCCGGGCAGGTACTTTCGCACCGGATCGTCGAGGCGCAACTGGTTGCGTTCGACGAGTCGCATGATGGCCGTGCCGGTGAACGTCTTGCTGATCGATCCAATCTGAAACAGCGTGTCTTCGGTCACCGGGAGTGAATGGTCGACGTTGGTGATGCCGAAACCGCGCGTGCGCACCTCGCCGTCGGCGAGCACCCCCAGCGCGACGCCAGGGACGCCGAGCTCGGCCATCTTCTCCTGCACGGCGGCGACGACGCGGTCGAATCGCGCATCCGCGGCCGCTCGGTATGTCGCGGGGGCCTGAGGCTGTGCGGAGACACCGCCGAAAAGCGCCGTAATCGTCGCCGCAACGAAGGTCAGACGAACGGTGCGTGTGATCATGACAGCGCGGATTCTATCGCGCGGGCCGGTCGCGGCCGCTGAAAAAGCGCGTAGACTACAGAGCCGGCAGCGCCCAGCGGCCGCCGAAAGCCCGCTGGGGCCCGGAGCGTCGAATGAGTGAAGTGAAACGCATCGCCGGTCAACTGCGGGCCAGCATCACGGGTCCGGCCTGGCACGGGCCAAGCATCACGGAAATTCTGGACGGCGTGACCGCGAACGAGGCGCGCCAGCACCCCGTTGCCGCTGCGCATTCAATGGCGGAAATCGTCCCGCACATCACGGCGTGGATGTCCGCCGCCGAACGTCGTCTTGCCGGGGAGCCGATCGAGCTGGAAGGTGACGCGGACTGGCCGCCGGTCACCGACGGCTTCGACTGGTCAGCGGCCGTGCAGGGCCTGCGCGACGCCGCCGAGGCGCTCGGCGTGCGTATCCGCACCTTGTCGGACGCCGATCTCACCAGCATCCGGATACTCGGATCGGGCCAGGAGTACTCCGCCTATGTCCTGATCCACGGCGTCGTGCAGCACAATCTCTATCACGCTGGCCAGCTTGCGGTCCTCAAGAAGGCGATTCGGGGATGAAGCGGCTCCCGCGCCCGGTCGTGGCGGCAATCGATGCGAGCAAGATCCTCGGCGTGCGCGCCGGTGCGCGATCCGATCACCGTTTCACCGGCGTCTGGCCCCTCGTCATCGATGGTCGGGTGTTTGCACGGTCGTGGACGCTGAAGCGGGACGGGGGGTATCACGCATTTCTCGCCGATCCGCGCGGCACGCTCCAGATCGGTGAGCGCAATGTGCGAGTCCGCGCGGTGCCCAGCCGCAGCGAACGCATGCGCGACGCCGTGGAGCGCGCGTACGCCGAGAAGTACTCGACCCCTGGCGCCCGGAAATACGTGCGCGGGTTTCGCACGCCGCGCCGGCGCGCCGCGACAATCGAGTTCGTGCCGCGCTGACCCAATCGCGCATCACACGCATCGACGGGCACACGTCGCCCTCCGACAGGCAAACATGATGCCCATCACGCCGGCATCGATGGCCTGCCTGGCCAGAAACGTCGCTTGATCCCGCCCGTTGGCCGGAAGGCGGACGAGCGGGGTCACGTCCATCTGCGTGGCCGTTCTCCACGATGCGCGCCTTGTCGATCATGCGGGCAGGAACACGCGCAGGGTTTCGTAAGTCGCCAGGTTTGCCGATTCCTGACACCACGCTGACCGAACCACCACCACAACGATGCGCGTGTGGGCGACATTCGACGTGCCTCACATCCCGAAGGAGGGAGCTATGCGCATCGTCCTCGCGTGCTTGTCAATCCTGCTGGTGTCGCCGCCGGCGGTGGCGCAAGACCGCCCATCCGTTCCCCGCGATCAGTGGTCGCGTGTGGACGACCTGTTCCGTGAACTTGGCGTCACCGCCGGGAGCCACGTTGCGGACGTGGGCGC
The DNA here is from genome assembly GCA_035512515.1 of Vicinamibacterales bacterium. GTDB lineage: Bacteria > Acidobacteriota > Vicinamibacteria > Vicinamibacterales > UBA2999 > JACCSI01. The sequence goes on along the minus strand of DATKDY010000098.1, from coordinate 29,540 downwards.
CGGGCAGGGGTTCTTCACGACCCGGCTTGCCACCGCCGTTGGACCTCAGGGCCGCGTCTACGCGGTTGACGTCAATCCCGTGAGCTTGCGGGAGCTGAAGAATGCCATCGGCGATGAGCGACCGAATGTCGAAATCGTGCGCGGCGACGAAGACGACCCGCACCTGCCTGCCGACAGCCTCGATGCCGTCCTTGTCGTCAACGCGTATCACGAGTTCGCGGAGTATCGCGCGATGCTGGCGCACCTGCGCGCCGCTCTCCGGCCTGGCGGGCGGCTGGTGCTGGTCGAGCCCATCCCTTCCCGCGCCGAAGACACGACCCGTGAAGCGCAGACCCGGCGGCATGCGATTGCCATCGAGTTCGTGGAGCAGGATCTTCGCGAGGCCGGTTTCGAGATCACGAAGAAGGACGGCGGTTTCATCACGCGGCCCCGCCCGCACACGGACGACACGACAAAGCGCGCGCCGGAACCGACCGACTGGCTGCTCGTCGCGGTGCGGCCGCCCGGCGACGGGCGCTGAGGTCAGGACGCCGTATCCAACCAGCGATAGCCGACTTTTCTGACCGTGAGAATGCGAACGGGATGCGCCGGATCGCGCTCGAGCTTCCGGCGCAACTCCGCGATGTGCGTGTCGACGGTGCGAGTGATGACCGCCGCGCTGTGGCCCCAGACATCCCGCAGCAGTTCGAGCCGCGATGCCGCGCCGCCGCGGCGCGAGACGAGCGCCAGCAGGAGCGCGAACTCCATTGGCGCCAGATCCACGGCCTTTCCTCCGCGGGTGACCGTTCGGGTGTCGCGGTTGATCTCGATGTCTCCGAAGCGTTCGACTGCCTTGAGCGATGCGTAGCGGCTCGCACGCCGCAACAGCGCGCTGACGCGCGCGAGCACTTCGAGCACGCCAAAGGGCTTGGTGACGTAGTCGTCGGCGCCCAGCCGGAATCCCAACACCTTGTCGGCTTCCTCGGTCCGTGCGGTGAGAATCAGGACGGGCATGTCGTAACCGTCCGCGCGCAGCCGCCGGAGCACCTGATACCCGTCGAGGCTCGGGAGCATGAGATCGAGCACGACCAGATCCGGCGCGCGCTCGCGGATGCGGTCAAGGGCCGCTTCGCCGGTTTCCACCGTCGTCACGGTGTGCCCGTCGATTTCCAGATTGTTGCGCAGCCCGTAAGCCAGATCGCTGTTGTCCTCGACCACGAGCACAGTGGCCACTGCCGTCATCTCGTCGCGGCCTGCGCCAATTCCACGTGGACCTGGCGATCGACCACCGGCAAGCTGACCGCGAATCGCGCGCCTCCCCCGGGCGCTTCGTCGACCGACACAGATCCGCCGTGCGTGGCGACGATCTGCCCGACGATCGCCAGGCCGATTCCCGCGCCGCCGGTCCCGTGGGTGTTGCCGCCACGCTCGAACGCGCGAAACACCCGCACGCGTTCGCCCGGTGGCACCCCGTCGCCCTGATCGTCCACCGTCAGCACCGCGCGGTCGTGTGCGGATGCGACCGCGATCGTGACGGTCTGTCCGGCGGGTCCGAACTTGACGGCATTATCGAGCAGGTTGAGCAGCACTTGCCGCAGCGCGCCCACGTTGCCCCGCACGAGCAGACCATCGTCGTGCGCCGCCAGGCGGAGTGACACGCGTTTCGACGCGGCCAGCGGCGCGAACGAATCGATGACATCCCGCATCAGCTCGTTGAGCTCGATCAGCTCGCCGGGTCCGCCGGCAGGCGCGCGCCGGTGCCGATGAAAGTAAAGAACATTGTCGGCGAGCTGGCTGAGGCGGTGTGCTTCCTGGCCGATGATTTCGATGGCGCGGCGCGACTCGGCCGGGTTGCGCACGCGATCGAGCAGCAGCGTGTCGGTGAACATCCTGATCTGCGCCAGCGGCGTCCGCAGCTCGTGCGAAACGCCCGCGACGAAGTCGTCGCGGAGTCGCGCGAGCTCGCGCTCCCGGGCCAGCTGACGCAACCCGACGCCGACGAGCAACGCGTTGACGACGACCAGCGTGACGACGACGGCAATGCCCTGAGGTGCGCCGTGCTCGGGGCCGAGATCGGCGACGAACCCGGGCGTCATCGCCGCCCGTGCCGTGAGCGCGAGTGTGGTGCCGGGCACGAAGGGGGTCTCCACCGCGTACGGGCCGGGCATCGTGCCGGCGGACGCAAAGACGGTGGTGCCGGCGCCATCCACAATCCGCAGATCCACGATGGCCCGCGCGTCGCGGCCCCCGGCAAGCTGCGGCGGCAGCAACGCACTCGTGCGGTGCGTCCGGGCGAGCGCGGGCCCGAGTGCCGTCGTTCTTGCCACCAGCCCGACCTGTCCACCGCCACCAGCGAGATGGGGCTCCGGCTTGAGTGCGACGAATCGTGTGGCGTCGTCCGGCAGCACGACTACGGAGAGAGTGGACTCTGACGCGCCGCGCGGTGTCGGCAAGGGTAGGGCGTTGAGGGCCTTCACGATCTCGCCGGGCAACGAGCCCGAGCGAGAGGTCACCGAGCCGTCGGCCTTGACGTCGAACCAGTGCTCGATTCCGTCGAGCGGCGCGCAATGGCAAGCGACATCCGGCGATCCGCACTCGGGATGGGCGTAGGCGACAAGCGCCTGCATCAGCGACTCGTCGATGCTCCGGCGCGCCTGTCGCGAGAACTCCCATGCCGCGAGCTCGGCGTATTGACGGAGCATGGCTTCGCTGATGGCCCGGCCGCGTCGGGCGGCCGTGACGGCTTGAAAGGCGAGGGCGGCGGCGACCATTGTCGACGCGATCAACACGACGACAATGATGGAGGCCGCCGTGGGCATCGCCGCCCGAACGCGAGTGAGAGTAGAGCGCATGGCTTCAGTATGTCTGGTAGGCCGGGTAGGACAAGTCGGTCCGGTGGGGATCGCTACCAGCCCTACCCGCCTGACCAGCCCCACCTGTCGTAACGTGCATTGTCACGCCAACGGCGTCACGCGAATGTCAGGAATTGGCAAACTCCGCGGGCCGAAGTCCTTGCGCTCTTCGAGCCCGATCACTGGTATCTTGCACTTTCATGAACCACGCATCCGGTGATTCTCGGCTCACTCGGCGTGCGTTCCTCGGGAGCCTTGCCGCTGCGGGTCTCGTGGCGTCCCGTCCGGCGCGCGCTCAGTCCCCGGGCGCCCTCGCGGTGGATGCCGCAGCCCTCCGCCAGCGCGTCGAAGCGCTCAGCATCTTCGGACGTCCGGCGGGCGGCAGCTTCGCGGACGGCGTGAGCCGCGTCGCGTACAGCGATGCCGACCTCGCGGGACGCGAGTATGTCATGGGCCTGATGCGCGCCGCCGGGCTCGCGCCACGGATCGATCCTGCCGGCAATATCTTCGGACGCCGCGACGGCACCGATCCAACGCTCAGGCCGATTCTCTTCGGGTCGCACATCGATTCGGTGCCCAACGGCGGCAACTTCGACGGCGACCTTGGAACGCTTGCCGGGCTCGGCCTCATCGAAACCCTCACCGGTGCGGACGCCCGCACCCGGCATCCACTGGAGCTCGTCGTCTGGGCGGCTGAGGAGGGTGTCGCCTTCAACCGCGGGCTCTCCGCCAGCCGCATCGTCGCTGGAGACGTCGCCCCCTCCGATATGGATCAGGTGTGGAACGGCATGCGGCGCGGCGACGCCGTCCGGAAGATCGGCGGCGATCCCGAGCGCATCATGGAGGCGCGGCGAGAAAAGGGCGCCTGGCGCGGCTACTTCGAGCTGCACATCGAGCAGGGCGGATCGCTCGAACGATCGTCGACCGACATCGGCGTCGTTCAGGGCATCGTGTCGATCGAGCGCTACGAGGCGAGGATCACCGGATTTGCCAACCATGCCGGGACCACGCCGATGGCTGAACGCCAGGACGCAGTCGTCGCGCTCTCGCATCTTGCGCTGGCTGTGCGAGAGATCGTGACGAGCCGGCCGGGCCGGCAGGTCGGCACCGTGGGCAGGATTGAGGTGTCGCCCAACGCGCCGAACGTCGTGCCCGGCGAAGCGCGCGCCATCATCGAGCTCCGTGATCTCTCGCCGGCGACGCTCCAGGCGATCGCGGACGACATTCGCACGCGGGCCGCGGCCATTGCCGCCGACACCCGCACGACGATTGCGCTGTCGCCGGTCAGCAGCAACCCGCCGGCGTTGGCCGATTCGGTCATGCAGGACATCGTCGAGCGCGCGGCCGGCACGCTGCAACTCACGTCGGTGCGAATGCCCTCGGGTGCCGGCCACGATGCGCAGATGATGGCGCAGCTCGCGCCGATGGGGATGATTTTCGTCCCGAGCATCGGCGGCGTGAGTCATTCACCCAGGGAGCTGACGCGGTGGCAGGACTGCGCGAATGGAGCGAATGTCCTCCTGCAGGCGGTTGTTGCCCTCGATCGTGCGTGAACGCCCCGCGCGGTGCGGCCCTAGTGCTGCGTGTGCCGCCGCGGGCTGGTCACGCCGCTGGCTGGCGGCCTTTGTGAAGTGTCGCCGGTAAGAACCGATCCACTTCCTCGTCGCTCAGCACGGCTTCGTGATCGGCGGGGATGGCCCGGCGGGCCGCTTCATACGCCGCACGATCCGCCAACGGCGCCTTTTCGTAGATGCTGTGGAGCGTCTTCATCAACGCGTCTCGGCGCTCGCGCGCGTGGTCGAGGGTGACATGGCCGTCCTGCAGGTCAGCGAGCAGCGCGCGGTACTGTTCACGGATGTGCCACAAGCGGGCACCACACGTCCGGTGAGCGTCCCCGGTCGTGTCCAGATCCAGAGTCATCCGGACCGCCAGGGCCAAAACGCCCATCCCCGCGGCGACGGCGGTAACAACGCCATAGGCAGCGTCGCCAGTCGCGAGCAGGGCCACGGAGGCAATGACGGTCACGAGCAGACACAGCCCCTCGGCGCCCTGCAGCAGACGATTCCGCCGCGCGCATCGAGCGGCAAGCTCCGTGTGGGCGCGATGCGTGTAGATGACATGGCCGAACGTCAGACGCAGATGGTCGACGAGCGTAGGTCCCTGCATATCCCCCCTTGAACGCGTGGATACGGCGCGTCTTGGTGTGAGGCTTCCGGGGGAGGGGAGCGTGTCCATTATAGAAGAGTCCTATGCGAAAATGTCGCGGGCACGATCGTGCCGGTGATTCGGCGGAGACAAGATGACTGCGTTGATGAAAGCCGTACAGAGCAACGACGTGGCGGCGGTGAATGCCCTGATTGCTCAGGGCGCGGACGTGAACGAACTGGACCCCAATGGCGATGCCCCGCTCGTCATGGCCTCGTACAAAGGGCACACCGAGATCGTGCGTGCCTTGCTCGACGCGAGCGCGGATGTGGCGGCCGTCGATCCGAGCATGAAAGCCACCGCCCTGCACGCCGCAGCCTACGCCGGGCGCACCGACGCCGCCAGGGTGTTGATCGAGTACCGCATCGACATCGACAAGCAAGGGCCGCGAAACGGCTACACGGCGCTGCATGATGCGATCTGGCAGAACCATATCGACACTGCGAAAGTCCTGATCGAGGCCGGCGCCAAGCTTCATCTGACCTCGCATGAGGGCGCCACCCCGCTCCAGTTTGCGAAGTCGCGCGGCCGGCGAGAGATTGCGGCGCTCATCGAACGCAAACTGGCGGCCGGTTAGGAGGGCACGGCCTTAGTTCAGCCCTGCCCGCCTGGCGTTCCTCCGAGCGCGCGCAAGGCATTGAGGATGACCGCGACGTCGATCACCTCCTGCAGAATGGCCCCTTGCACCGGCGTGAGATGCCCGAAAGCTGCCGCAACCATGCCGGCCATCGACAATCCGATTCCCGCGTAGACGCTTTGCAGCGCGATGTGCCGGGACCGGCGCGCGATGCCGATTGCATCGACGAGCCGGTCCAGGCGGTCGACGAGGATGACGACGTCCGCGGCCTCCGATGAAGCGGCCGCGCCGCGTGCCCCCATCGCCACGCCGATGTCGGCTGCCGCGAGCGCCGGCGCGTCGTTGACGCCATCGCCCACCATCATCACCGGTCCACGCGCGCGTTCCGCGAGCACCGCATCCACCTTGTCCTGCGGCATCATTTCGCTGACGACATCATCGACGCCGAGAAGCGCCGCCACGCTTTGCGCGCGATCGTCCCGATCGCCCGTGACCAGCACGATCCGCCGGACGCCGGCCTGGCGCAGGTTCCGGAGCACCGCGCCGGTCTCGGGTCTGACGTTGTCCCCTAAGAGCAGCGCGCCGGCGAGGATCCCGTCAACGGCCACGACCACCGCGACCGTGCCGTTTCGCTGAATCCACGCGTGAAGCTCTCCCGCAAACCGGGACCTCTCGGTTCGCCTCTGCACAAAATCCCAGCCGCCGACCGCCACGTGATAACCGGCGACCTGACCTTCGATGCCCGATCCGGGCTCTTCGCGGACACGCGTCGGCATCTCCAGCACGACTCCCTGCTCGCGCGCAGCGGCCACCAGGGCTCGAGCGACGACGTGATGCGAGGCTTGATCGAGCGATGCGGCCAGGAGCAGCACCTCGTGCGGGTTCAGACGGCCGTCCGCCTTGACGTCCAGCAGCCGGGCGCGACCCTCTGTGACGGTGCCGGTCTTGTCGAGCAGGACGGTTCTGACCGCGGCCAGGCGCTCCAGCGCCCCGCCGCCCTTGACGAGCACACCCTTCTTCGCACATCGCGAGACGCCCGAGATGATGGCGACCGGCACGGCGAGGATGAGCGGGCAGGGCGTGGCGATGACCAGTACAGCCAGGGCCCGAACGGGGTCGCCGCTGGCCAGCCATGCCGCGCCGGCGATGACGAGGGTGACCAGCAGAAAGCCGATGGCATATCGATCAGCGAGCCGCGCCATCGGCGCCCTTGCGGCTTCTGCCGCTTCAACCAGCCGGATGATGCCCGCATAGGTGCTGTCGGCGGCGGCGCTGGTCGCGTTGAGATCGAATGGATCGCCGGCGTTGGTGGTGCCACTCAGCACGGCGTCGCCGCGTGTCCGCTTGACAGGAAGGGCCTCGCCGGTCAGCGCGGACTCGTCGAGCACGGCGGCGCCGGTGGCCACCGTGCCGTCCACCGCCACCACCTCGCCCCGCCGCACCAGCAGGCAGTCCCCCGGCGCCAGCGCGGTCAGGTCCACTTCCTGCAACGCGCCCTCGACATAGCGGGTGGCGGTTCGTGGAAGGCGGCCGAGCAGCGCCGTCATCTCGTGTCTCGCCCGGCGCCGGGCATAGGCTTCGAGCGCCTCGCCTCCCGAGAACATCACGCCGACGATGATGCCGGCCAGAGATTCGCCGAGCGCGAGGGCGCCGGCCATCGCCAGCGCCGCGATCAGATCGAGGCCGAATTGCCCGCGTCGCAGGTGAAGGCCGATGTCGACCAGTTGCGCGAGCAGGACGACCGCCGTTCCGGCCGTCCAGGCCGTGGCGGCGACCGCGGGCAGGCCGTTGACCCAGGCGATCCCGCCAATCAGCAGCGCCGCGAGCGCAACGGGAAAGAACAGGACCACGACCTTAGCCTATCGCCTGCGGGCCGCACCGCCGCGATCAGCCGCGTCTGAGCACTTGTACACGGTGGCGCAGCGCGCCGTCATCTTTCCACTCACGCCGTGAGTGGAACATTCGGCGCCTCCTCGCCGTCCAACACCCCATGGCCAAATCGTCGCTGGCGTTGCTGCAGGGAACGGTTGACCTGCTGATCCTCCAGGCGCTCCGGCAGGGTCCCTCGCACGGCTATACCGTGTCGCGCTGGATTCGTGACCGCACCGACGGCGTGCTCGCCACTGAAGACGCCGCGCTCTATCAGGCCCTGCATCGCCTCGAAGCGCGCGGCCTGATCGCCTCGGAATGGGGCCTGTCCGAAAACAACCGGCGGGCCAAGTATTACTCGCTCACGCCATCAGGACGTGGCCACCTGCGCAGCGAGGTGTCGATGTGGCGCCGCTATGCCGACGCCATGCTCAAGGTGATCTCCGAGCCCGCATGAGGAACACGATGCGCCCATGGAACGTCAAGCGGCTGTTTCGATTTCCCTTCCGATCGCGCGCCGCGGTTCGAGAGGACATCGCCGAAGAGTTCTCGTTTCATCTCGACATGCGGACCGACGAGTTGAAGCGCGAAGGGAAGCCTGCCGCCGACGCTCGCGCGCAGGCCCGGCGTGAGTTCGGCAATGCCGACGCGGGCGTCCGCGCGTGCGCGTCCACCGGCGACCGCCTCGAGCGGAAGCGCCGTCTGGCGAGCGTGGCCGACGAATTTCGCCAGGACGTCAGAATGGGGCTTCGCCTGCTCGGGAAGAGTCCCGGTTTCGCCGCCGTCGCGATCGTCACCCTGGCGCTCGGCATCGGGGCCAATACCGCCATCTACAGCGTGCTCGACACGTTGCTGCTGAGGCCGCTTCCGTATCCCGAGTCCCACCGCCTGGTCCAGATCTCCGAAACACTGGAGAGCGGCCGTCCGAACAGCGTCTCGGGCGGCGCGTTCCTCGACTGGCGCGCCCACGCGACGCAGTTCGAGGCGATCGCGCTCACTGGGCGCGTCGCCTACAACCTTCGCGGCGCCACCACCACCGAGCGGCTCATCGGCCTCGAGGTGACGCACGAGTTCTTCCGCGTGCTCGGCGTGCCGCTGCTACTGGGGCGCGGCTTTCTCCCAGAGGAGGATCGACCAGGCGGACCCAGCGACGTTGTGATCATCACGGAGGAGCTGTGGCGATCGCGTTTCGGCACCGATGCGGCGATTGTCGGACGCGCGATCGTCCTCGACGAGGTGCCGCGGACTGTGGTCGGCGTCTTGCCGGCCGGTGCCTGGGTGATCAGAGACGATGCCTTCTTCGTGCCTGCGGTGTTGACGCCTGGGACGCCTCGCGCCGAGCGGTCGCCACACTGGGCCGCCGTGTTTGGACGGCTCGCACCGGACCGAACGGTATCGCAGGCTGATGCCGAGCTCAAGAGCGTCAAACAACAACTCGCATCGGAGTACCCGGCGTTCAAACAGCAATGGAGCGTCGTCGTTGAACCGGCCGTGGAGGTGATTCGCGGGCTAACACGCGGTCCCGTGCTCATCCTGTTCGCAGCGGTTGCCGTCGTCCTGCTCATCGCGTGCGCGAATGTGGCGAACCTGCTCATCGCGCGCGGCTGTCACCGGCAGCAGGAACTCGCCGTGCGCGCGGCGATTGGCGCGACCGGAAGTCGTTTGCTGCGACAGGTCCTGACGGAAAACGTCGTCCTTGCCGCATGCGGAGGTTTCGCTGGCGTGGGCGTCGCCTACCTTGGCATCGCGGCGCTTCGCGGCATCACGGCCGAGTCGATGCCGCTGTCGCTCACGCCGCGACTCGATGAACGCGCGCTGCTGTTCTCGCTCGCCGCGACGCTGGCGGCGGGTCTGCTCGCCGGCGTGCTGCCGGCGCTGCGCGCGCGGCGGCCGAATATCAACACATCGCTCACCGACGGCGGGCGCGGCGGAACCGGCGTTGGCCGTCAACGCACACAGGCGTGGCTGGTGATCGGCGAGGTGGCCCTCACGGTCATCCTCCTGACATCCGCCGGATTGTTGCTGCGCAGTCTGGCCAATGCGTCTTCAGTCGATCCGGGCTTCGACCCTGAACGGGTTCTGGCATTCGACGTGTCGCTTCCCGACACCACCTACACGTCGTCTGAAAGGCGCCTGGCATTTGCGACGGAACTGGTCGAGCGGTTGCGCGGCCTTCCTGGCGTCACCTCCGCCGGCAGCGGCATGGCCGTTCCCTTCAGCGGGGGCGGGTACGGTGAGTTCTTCCGGCGGCCCGATGCGGACGCACGCGATCGCGCGCTCGGCCGTCTTGATTTCGTGTCGCCTGGATACCTCGAGGCGCTGGGCGCGCGGCTGCGGGCAGGCCGGGGGTTGACAGAGGCGGATAACCGCGCCGATGGCCCGGCCGTGGTGGTCGTCAACGAGACGACGGCGCGGACGTTCTTTCCCGGCGGTCAGGCCGTCGGAGAGCCCCTGTCGATCGCCGGCACCACCTGGCGCATCGTGGGTGTCGTGGCGGACATCGTCGATCGGCGGCTCGACGACGTGCGGCAGCCGTTTGCCTACGCCCCACGGGCCTTCAACATGAGTCAACTCTCGATTGCCGTGCGTACGCCGGTCGATCCGCTGACGCTCGTGGCAACGATTCGTCGTGAAGTGGAGCGACTCGACGCGGGCGTCGCCGTGGCGAATCCGCGAGCGCTCGATCACGCGATGATCGAGTCGCTGGCCCAGCGCAAGGCGGTGCTCGGGCTTGTGACGGCGTTTGCCGTCGTCGCGCTCGTGCTGGCAAGCATCGGACTCTACGGTGTGATGGCGTATGCGGTGGCCAACCGCCGTCGCGAGCTTGGCATCCGCTTGGCGCTGGGCGCGAAGCGGTCGGAAGTGATGCGTGAGGTGTTGCGACATGGCCTCACGATGATGGGCGTCGGCCTCGTGATTGGACTCGCCGGCGTGGCGGCGACTGGCCGGTTGCTGGCCAGCGAGCTGTACCAGGTGCCGAGCGGGGATCCGCTGGCAATTGCCGGCACGGCGGCGATGGTGGGGATGGTGGCCGTGCTGGCCAGCCTGATTCCCGCGATGCGCGCCGCGCGCGTCGATCCGATATCGGTGCTGCGCAGCGAATGACCACGAGCCGCCGCGGGCTGCGGATTTCCCATCAGGTGCGACATTCTCCGCACCAGCCGCTGCCGACGGAGCGTTATTGACTTCCGGGCCGGTGTCACCGAGTGGCACCCGGCTTGCGTCAAGCCGCCGAGTGCCTCTGATCAGGAAGGAGCACCCGTGAACAAAGTAACCATGCCGCGGCGCGCGGTGTTACAGCTCCTGGGCCTGGCTCCCCTGGGCCATTTCGTGCGCGCGTCCAGTCTGGAGCCGCTCGACGGCGTCGTCGCGCAAACCCCCGATGTGGAAGTGGCGTTCACGGCTGCGGCCGATGACGTGGGTCTCCTGCCGGGAGCGCAGACGCGCGTGTGGCGCTTCAGCGCTCGAGTGCTTCGCGGTCCGGCCACTACGCTGCAGCCCTTCGATGATTCGTATCTGGGTCCTGTGCTTCGCGTCCGGCGCGGCCAGCGTGTGCGTGTGCGCTTCGTCAATCAGCTTCGCGAACCGTCGATCGTCCACTGGCACGGCCTGGACGTTCCAGAGGTGGCCGACGGCCATCCGCGATTCGCGGTCGGCTCCGGCGCCGAGTACGTCTACGACTTCGATATCACCAATCGGGCGGGCACGTATTGGTATCACCCGCACCCTCATATGAGAACCGCGGCGCAGGTCTATCACGGGCTCGCTGGCCTGTTGCTGGTCTCGGATCCCGAAGAGGACGCGCTCGGTCTGCCCTCCGGCGCGGGCGAGTTGCTCTGCGTGCTTCAGGACCGGCGGTTCGACCTGACCAACCGGCTCGTGTATGCCGGCGGCTCGGCGGACACGATGACCGGCGGAATGGGCCGGGGTCGAAGGACGGGCAGTGGCAGCATGGCCCAGATGATGGAGACGATCAACGGCTGGCTCGGTGATCGCATGCTGGTCAACGGCCGTGTCCAACCGTCGATCGATGTCGAGCGGCGGACGTATCGCGTCCGACTGCTGAACGGATCCAACGCGCGCATCTACAAGCTCGCGTGGAGCGATGGCTCGCCGATGGTGATCATCGGTGGCGACGGCGGTCTGCTCGAGCGGGCGCGCACGCAGCAGGCGCTGACGCTCGCGCCGGGCCAGCGCGCCGACGTGCTGCTGGATCTCTCGGGGCACGCGTCCAGCACCGAGGTGCGGCTCGAGAGCGTGGCGTTCCCCTCCGCACATGCCGGTCGCGCCGGCATGATGGGTGAGACGTCACCGGTGCCACAGGGTGCACCGCTGACGCTGATGACGCTGCGAACGACGAGCGTACGCGGCCGGCAGTTCGCCGTGCCGGAGCGGCTGTCCACGCATCGTTTCCGCGAAGTCCTGGCCGCGCCGGTCCGGCGTGTTCCCTTGACGTTCAGACAGATGAATTGGTGGATCGACGGCCGCGTGTTCGACATGAAGAACGTCGCCGCTGAGGAAACCGTTGCGCCCGGCTCAACGCACGTCTGGGAATTGGTGAACGAGATCAACCCGATGGGTATGGCCATGGCGCATCCCATTCACGTGCATGGGACACAGTTTCGCGTGCTGTCACGCACGGGCGGTTCGACCAACGCACTTCGCGACGGCATCAACGATGCAGGATGGACGGACACGGTGCTCGTGTTGCCTGGCGAAACGGTCCGCGTGCAGGTCACGTTCTCGACCCATCCGGGGCTATATCTCTATCACTGCCACATCCTCGAGCACGAGGACATGGGCATGATGAGAAACTTTCGCATCGCGGAATGACAGGCGCGGCTGCCTTGACGTTTCTCGAGCCGTGCTGGACGGCGTCCACGTCCGCGAGTGCCTCGCCCACGGCAAGGCGAACCCGGCCAGCCGCAGGCCGCGACAAGAGGGACTCATGACCCGCGAGATGCGCTGCGCGTTCGTGTCCATAATGAAGGCATGGACTGTCGCAATTGCGGTGCGCCGATGGAGCTGTTCGAGAGGCGGCGCTATTATCACTGCAGCCACGATTACAGAGGAGACGTCGACACGTCCGTCGCGCCGGCTGTCTCTCACCGATCTGTGGGAGTTGCTTGAATAGGACGCTCGCCGACCTCGTCGCGCAACTGGTCGCCATCAACTCGATCAATCCAACGCTGGTGGCCGGCGCACCCGGAGAGCGCGCGATCGCGGACTTCGTCTCGGGATGGCTGACGGCCCGCGCGGTGACGATCACCGAAGTGTTATCGCGATCTGATGCCGACCGGCCCAGCCTGCTGGGTCACGTGCCCGGCACTGGCGGCGGCAGAAGCCTGATGCTCTACGCCCACACCGACACGGTGGGTGTGGAGGGCATGTCGAACCCCTTCAGCCCCGCGATCCACGGAGGCGCTCTCCGCGGGCGCGGGGCCTATGACATGAAGGGCAGCCTGGCGGCCATCATGCTGGTGGCCGCGGACCTCGCCGCACGGCCCACGGCGGGTGATTTGTGGCTGATGATTGTCGCGGACGAGGAAAGCGACAGCCGAGGGGCGGACGCCGTGCTCGGCGAGCTGGCTCGACGCGGCCAGCGACCCGACGCCTGTATCGTCGCCGAGCCAAGCGATCTTCGACTCATGCTCGGCCATCGCGGCTTCGCGACAGGCGCTGTCACCACGCGCGGCCGGGCCGCACACACCGCGCGACGCGACGAAGGCATCGACGCGATTGCCATGATGGCCCGTGTGATTGTCGCGCTCGAGGATCTCGACGTGCGCCTGAACGCGGAATCTGGTCATCCGCTGCTGGGCCACAGCGCCGTGGTGACGTCGCTCGTGCGCGGCGGCAGCGAGCTCTTCACCTATCCGGCCGAATGCCACGCACAGTTCGTGTGGCGCACCGTGCCGGGCCAGGCGCCCGCCAGCCTCAACACCGAATTCAATCGTCTGTTCGGCGTTCTGAAGGACCGCGATCCACGCTTCCACGCGGAGGTTGTCTGGCGCCTGTGGCGCGAGCCCATGCTGACTGACGAAGACGCTCCGATCGCCCGCGCCGTGGCCCGTGCCATCCACCACGAAGTCGGCCGCTTCCCGCAAGCCTGCGCCGCGCCGTGGTGGACCGATGCCGCGCTGATCCAGGCGGCCGGCATCCCGCCGGTGATTGTCGGTCCGCCCGGCGGCGGCATCCACGCCATCGACGAATGGGTGGATCTCGACGGGCTCGCGTGCTTGGAGCGGATACTGTTGAACGTCACAAGGAGTTACTGCGGATGAATCCATCACGTCAGGCGACCGATGCCGTATGGGCCGGCGAAGAGGAGCGGCTGCTCACCGGCGCGACGGTGGTCCCCGTGTCATTGGGCGTCGCGCACGGGTATCCCGATGTGGAAACGTGGCACGCCGTAGCGCTGGGAAAGACCGACGGCCACATCTACGCGCGAAACACGAACCCGACGGTCGAGGCCTTCGAACAGAAGATCCGGGCGCTCGAACAGGCCGAGGACGCCACGAGTTTCTCGACCGGCATGGCCGCGATCAGCAACACACTGTTTGCGCTGCTCGCGCCCGGCGATCGCGTGGTCTCGGTCAAGGACACGTACGGCGGGACGACCCAGATCTTCACGCACACGCTGCCGCATTGGGGCGTGACGATCGCGCTGTGCGACACCGCTGACGCCGGCGCCATCGAGATGGCGATCGCCGAGGGCTGTGTGCTGTTGTATCTGGAGACGCCGACCAATCCCACCCTGAAAGTGATGCCGATCGCGCGGCTCGCCGCGGCGGCGCACCGTGCAGGCGCCATCGTCGTCGTCGACAACACCGTTGCCACGCCGATCAATCAGGGCCCGCTCGCGCTCGGCGCCGATCTCGTCATCCACAGCGCGACGAAGTATCTCGGTGGGCACGCCGATGCGCTGGGCGGCGCGTTGTGCGGCCGGCGCGATCTCGTCAGGAAGGTCTTTCATCATCGCGAGATCAACGGTGCGAGCCTCGATCCCATGAGCGCGTACCTGTTGCTGCGAGGGATGAAGACGCTCAGCCTGCGCATCGAGCGCCAGAACGCGAGCGCCCTGGAGATTGCGCGGTGGCTCGAACGCCACCCACGCGTGTCGCAGGTCAACCATCCCGGCCTGCCATCGCACCCGCAGCATCAGATTGCCGCCGAACAGATGCGGGGATTCGGCGGGATGCTGAGCTTCGCGTTGACCGGTGGTTTCGACGACGTGACGCGCGTCCTGCCCAAGTTGCGGCTGATGCATCGCGCGGCCAACCTTGGCGCCGTCGAGACGGTGGGCGGCCCGCCGGCGACCACCAGCCACGTGGAATGTTCGGCCGACGAGCGAGCCGCGATGGGCATTCCCGAGGGGCTGATCCGGTATTCCGTGGGCATCGAGGCCGTGGAAGATCTCGTCGCGGACCTGGCGCAAGCGCTGGAATAGGGGCAATGCGGGCGATGCGACGTGCCCCGGCGAAGGCCAGGCCACGACGCATCGTGTTTCGATCCGCGGCCGAGCGAAGGCCGCGTGTCAGACGAACGGCGCCTTGACGACCACCTTCACGCCGCCGACCACGCCGGTCACCGCCTTCTGAACCTGCTCCACCGCCGTCGTGCTGATCTTGCCCGCCGCTTCGAGCGCGCCGGTCGCCGCCGCCGAGGCCGCGTCCGAGGTGTTGACGCCAATCTCCTTGGCACCCTGGATTGCGCCTTCCACAGCCGCTTTGGCAGTCGCCCCGACATCTCCGCCGACCTCAGCCGTCGCCTGGACGACGCTGCCCGCCGTCGCCGCGACTGCCGCAGCCGTTTCACTGCTGAAGTCCCTGGCGCCACGGAGAACTCCGAGAAGCGCCCCCCTCGCCGCTGCCCCAAGATCGCCACCAACGTTCGAGGTTCCACGGATCAGCCCGCGCGCGACATCCGCGGTAGCGTCGGTCGCGGCCTTGCCCACGCCCCCGACGCCCTGAATCGCGCCCGACGCGGCGGCGGTGATCGCGTCAACGGTCTTGATACCCACACTGCTCGCGCCTTCGATGGCGCCTTCCATGGCTTGGAATGCCGTGTTGCCGACATCGCCACCGACCTCAGCCGTCGTGCTGACAAGGTTCTGGACGGTGGAGCCGACGGCATCCAGCGCCTCGCCCCCCACCTGTTTCGTCCCCTGCAGCATGCCGATGACCGCACCCTTGGTCGCCTTGCCGAGATCGCCGCCGACCTGATTCGTACCCTGAATCACGCCGCTGGCGACGTCGGCAACTGTTTCGGTCAACGCCTTGCCCACCGAGCCTGTGCCCTTCAGCGCGGTGACGAGCGAACCGCTCACTGTCTCGGTCACCGCGTTGACGATCTCGCCGGTGCCCTTGATGGTGCCAACAATGGTGTTCTTCACGTTATCGACAAGCGATTTCATCGGAACCTCCTTCGGAGATGGATGTGAGAAACGCGCGGCGCGCCGGCCGGCTGGCTGCCGCGATGTTTCTGAAGAAGCCGTAAGGGGTGAGCGAAGAGGTGTCTTCTGGAAATGAAGACGCGTTGTCGGGAACCGAGTCGGGAAAGCACTGTGTGCGACGGTCAGAAGACGCCGCGGCCGAGGTTCCTGAACACGGGACGCGCAGACATCCGCATGGGGGAGTCTGTTCCGTGCTCCCCCGATTGTCAACTTGATTGTCCAGTTGTGCTGGCCGCTTTGTCCTCTTTCGCCGGCACCGGCCGCGACCTGATGGCGATCGTGGTCGATGGCTCGCGTTCACCCTGTGCGCATCAATTCACCGATCGTGATTCGAGGGCGCGCTGACGTAATTCGCTGAACCAGTTCAGCACGACCGTCATGCGATGAGTCCTCATCCCGCCGGCGTTCTGGAGCATGAGGAACGGCCGCTGGTCGCCCGCATCGAAGTTCGCGTAACCGCTGCTTGCGTCCTGCTCATACGTTCCTTCAAAGAGATGCACGGGTGGCCCGACCCGTGGTTCGTCCGCGGGGCCGCGGTCAATGGAGACGGCCATGAGGTGAGCACCCCGACGAAAATACAACTCCGTTCCACTGCGCGACCAGACAGGTTCGGTGCCCCCGTCCACCGACACCGCCCAGCGGCGCTCCCGCTGGCGGACATCGCGCAGGTAGATCTCCAACCGTCCCGATTCATCGGACATGTACGCAAGCCACCGCCCGTCGGGCGAGAACATACCGCTACCCTCGGTAAATCTGGTCTGCAGGAACGGTTCGGGTTCGACGGTCCCGTCGAGGTGTGCAATCAGAATGTCCAGCCCAGACTCGGGTCGCAGCTGACTGATCGCGAGGCGCTGGCCATCCGGCGCCCATGAGGTCACCCACGTCGGGGAATCGCCCACCCTGACGCGCTGAGCCTCGCCGCCGTCTGGTGTCATTACCCAAGGTACAAAAAACAGATCTTCGGCGCGCCGAGACGTGAACGCGATGAGTTTTCCGTCCGGCGACCAGCTGGCGCCGGTGTTCAACCCTTCAGAGGTGAGGCGCGTCATCGAGCCGCGCTCGAGCTCGTAGATCCACAGATCCGGAGTGCCGTCGGGCGCGTATATGGTGAGGGCGACTCGCGATCCGTCCGGCGACAGGCGCGGCGTGGCGTAGGCCTTGTGGTAGGGGATGGCCGGAGTTGCCCGGCCGGCCCGATCGACCCAGACAAGCGATCGATCGGTCGATCCGAGCGCCGAGGCGTATACCACGGTGCCGGAATGCGCCACCGCGTACCACCCGGTGCCGGAAAACGGACGGGCACCCACCCCTTCCACCGCGACGAAGGGCGGGCCCACCCTGGCAAACGAGCGATCCACGGGTGCGGCCATCAACGATCCTTCGCGAAGAAACACGACGTGACCCGTGTTGACGTATCTCGCAAAGGTCCCCTTCAGGAGCCGGCGAGTCTGCCCTCGTGCGACCGAGTGAACCGCCACGTCGGCATCGTCAAATGACGGCGCGCCCTTGAGCCCGATCGTGAAAACGATGTCCTGCCCCCCCGGTGCCGCTTGTGGCCAACGGTGCGTGGCCTCATCGGCGCCCAGTGTCGTCATCGCAGTCGGCGCGCCTCCATTGGCCGAGACTCGCGACAGGCCCGTAAAGGGCCCGGCCGCAAAGGTGATCACATCGTCGTCGCCCCACGTCGCTCCCCGCGGATCGATGGCGTCGCAAATCGTGACGACCGAGCCGTTGCGCAGGGAGATCTTCTTCAACTTCCCGGCGGCGGCAAATCCCACCCACTCGCCATTGGGCGAAAAAAATGGACCTTCGGCGCCTTCCGTGCCGGGCAGACGCGAGGTGTCGAATCGACCCAGCGTCCGCGACAGCAACTGCCGTTCTCCGTCCTGTTCCCCCACGTACACCAGGATCCACCCGTCGGGCGACAGTGCGAGACTCGGCTGACGGGTGGCTTCGGGAGCCAGCGCGTCGGCCAGCTCGATGCTGAATCGTGGGGATGGCCCGGCGCCCGCCGTCTCGCGTGGGCCCATCGCCACCCACCAGCCGGCGGCGGACAACGCCATGATGGTGACCAGCGTGGCGACTTTTGTCCAGGCGCGGCGTCGCGGAGGCACCGGCTGAGACGGGTCCAGTGCTTCATCGATCTCGAGGCGCGCATCAGCGATGTGGCGCAATCGCCGAGACACGTCACGTTCGAGGCAGCGACGGAGCAGCCGGTGAATGGCGGCCGGTGTTCCCGAGGGGAGCCGGTCCCACCGCGGTTCGCGTTCCAGGACTGCTGCGAGCACCTCGGAGGTCGTATTGCCCTCGAATGATCGGTAGCCGGTAATCAACTCGTAGACAACGCAGCCGAAGGCCCAGATGTCGGCTCTGGCGTCGATGGGTTGTCCGAGAGCCTGCTCCGGGCTCATGTAGCTCGGAGTGC
This sequence comes from Vicinamibacterales bacterium, assembly GCA_035512515.1. Classification (GTDB taxonomy): domain Bacteria; phylum Acidobacteriota; class Vicinamibacteria; order Vicinamibacterales; family UBA2999; genus JACCSI01. The sequence goes on along the minus strand of DATKDY010000098.1, from coordinate 11,178 downwards.
CCGCCAGCCGCGTGACCTCCAGTGTCCTCGTTTCGGTCGAGGTGGAGGCGGCAACCGACGCATCGAGCCGTGCGAGGCCGAAATCGAGCACCTTGACCCGCTTCTCGGGCGTGACCTTGATGTTCGACGGCTTGATGTCGCGATGTACGACACCAATCGCATGAGCGGCCTCCAACGCGTCGGCTATCTGGCGAGCGAGAGAGAGCGCTTCGGCCAGCGGCACCCTGCCGCCGCTGATCCGCTCGGCGAGCGTCGTGCCCTCCACCAGTTCCATGACGACGATCGTCCGGCCGGCAGCTTCCTCCAAGCCAAAAACGACGGCGATATTGGGGTGGTTGAGCGAGGCGAGGGTGCGAGCTTCACTTCTCAACCGATCGACCGAGGCGAGGTCGGTCGAGGTGCGTTGGGGGAGAACCTTGAGGGCCACGTAGCGGTACAAGGTGGAGTCATACGCACGGTACACCTCGCCCATGCCACCTGCGCCGAGCAACTCCTGAACCCGATACGGACCGAAAGTAAGGCCGATCACGGTGCACTGGTGAAGTGAAGCTATTGACTGACGCGGGTTGCAGATTATAGTACGCGCGCAGGCTCAGCAAGTCTGCTCATCTCGCACTCGCTTGCGGTAGGAGCGCACATGGCCGAACCCGGTAAGCAAAGGCCGCTCGGTTTGAAGGAAGGCTTCGAGGTGCCTCAATCTGTCCTCGAGAAGCTCGCCTACATCGAGGCGTTCGATCTCGAAGCTGATCCCGAATACGCGAGCATCCTGAAGCGACTCACGCATGGTGGCGCCACACGGGAATTCAAGCGTTTTCTGGCGCTGCCGCTGCTCTATCCCGGAGATCCGGCATTTTCGTTCGTCCCAAGCCTGCCACTCGATTCGCTGTGGCACGCGTTCATTCTCAACACACCGCGGTACCGTGGGTTCTGCGATCACGTCTACGGCAGCTATCTGGATCACGTGCCGGCCAGGAGCCGGCACCAGACCGAACAGCGGGTCTTCGCCGGACCGATGCAGTTCACCGTCGAGAAAGTGAACGGCGCTTTCGATTCGGTGAACAGGCGGTTCTGGCGCAAGCTCGCGTTCTGTGGGCCGTGTTTGCTGAGAAAGGGTTGATGGTGGCGCCGGGACCAACCATGACGTCGTGCGTCATGGTCATCTTCGGCGCCGGCGGCGATCTCACGCGCCGCGAGCTCATCCCCTCCCTCTTCGAGCTGCATCGCAAGCACCTGTTGCCGCAGCGCTTCGCCGTGGTCGGCTTCTCGCACGGCGAATGGGATGGAGCGGCCTTTCGAGCACGGATGCGGCAGGCGGTGGAACAGAGCTGCGGAACTGCCGCCGGCTGGGAGTCGTTCGCGCCACTGCTCAACTTCGTTGCGGGCGACGCCACCTCAGCGCCGGATGCGGGATACGCCGTCCTCGCGGCCGAGATCGCACGGGTGCGCGCGGCGTCGGCAATCCCCGACAACCTGATGTTTCACCTCGCCGTTCCGGCAAGCCTGTTCGGGACGATCGCCTCGAGGCTCGGGGCATCGGGGCTGGCGGCGAGCACCCGGGGCTGGAGACGGCTCGTCGTCGAAAAGCCGTTTGGCGAGGATCGGGACAGCGCGCGCGCGCTCGACGAGCAGCTCCGCGACGTCTTCGCGGAAGATCAGATCTACCGCATCGATCACTTCCTCGGCAAGGAAACCGTGCAGAACATGCTCGCGTTCCGCTTTGCCAATCCCAGCTTCGAGCCGGTGTGGAACCGCAACTACATCGATCATGTGCAGATCACGGTGGCCGAGGACATCGGGATCGGGACGCGTGCGAACTTCTACGAACAGACCGGAGTGCTGCGCGACATGGTGCAGAACCATCTGCTCCAGCTGCTTTGTATCACGGCGATCGATCCGCCCGTGCACTTCGATGGCACCGCGCTGAGAAACGAGACAGTCAAGGTGCTCGACGCCGTCAACGTCGTGCCGGTCGATCTGGATGGAGGCGCCGCGCGTGGCCAGTACGCCGCGGGCCGAGTCGGTGGCGTGCCCGTCCCCGGCTACCGGGAAGAGGCGGATGTGCCGGCAGATTCCACCATCGCGACGTATGCGGCGATCAAACTCACGCTCGACAACTGGCGTTGGGCGGACGTGCCTTTCTATCTGCGGACCGGCAAGCGACTGGCGCGCAAGCTCACGGAGGTGGCGATCCACTTCAAGCCGACGCCGCATCTCATGTTCCCCCGGCGCGACGGCCCGATGCACCAGAGTGTCCTGGTGTTCGAACTGCAGCCGGACGAAGGCATCGAACAAACGCTGGCGGCCAAGGAACCAGGTCCGGATCTGACGTTGCGCTCGGTCAAAATGAAATTTCGATACGCGGAAGCGTTTGGCGTGGAAGAGCCGCCGCGGGCCTACGCCTGGCTGCTGCTCGATGTCATGCAAGGCGACCAGACGCTCTTCGCGCGCGCCGACTGGATCGACAAGGCGTGGCAGATCGTCGATCCAATCATCGAACGCTGGATGTCCGAGCCACCGGTTGATTTTCCAAACTACGCGGCGGGTTCCGTGGGACCGATCTCGGCCGAGGAATTGATGCGCCGCGACGGCCGCCGCTGGAGAGACATCTGACCTGTGTCCCTGCACTACTGACCGCCGCCAATGGGTGGAGGGAGCGTGCCCATCGTCTCGCGGTAGGACACGTAAGCATCAGCCAGGCGCTCAGCGACGGCTGGATCGGCGCGCGCCAGCAGGGTAATCAGCTGATCGCGGTCGGCGAGAAGCGCCAGCATCCGCTCGCGCTGCGCCGGCGTGAACACGGACGGCATCCGGTCGAGTTCGGCGGTCAGATTCGTGTAGAACGTGCTGGCGGCCTCCCGTGCGGGCTCGTAGTCGCCACGGCGGGCCTGAATGGCCGCCGCCGCGAGGGTGTTCTCGAGCTGGGCGAGGCGGAGCGCCTGGTGCGCGGCGTCCCGTTCGTTGGCGCGGGAACGCGCCTGCAGCCACATCGGCACGAAGCCAAGGAGGAACACCACCAACAGCACCGCTGCATACCCGCCAAGACGCTTGAGTTGCCCACCGCCCGAACGCAGGGTCATTGCCTGATTCATGGTCAGATACCTCGTCGTCAGTTGGTAGCTTAATCTTCTTTGGAGGCTGTCAGTTGCTCTGGCTATTGGCTCTCAAGCGCTGATGGTGGCCGCAAGCTTTTCAATTATCAAGGGCAGAGCCCTTGGCTGGTTGTAATGTGAATCTCCAGATGGCCCGCATTCACAGATGACAACGCCGCAAGATCCCGAGTCGGCGCCTTTCCTGCCCGATGCGCCCGTCGATCGATGGCTGGCGCCGGTGACCCGATTCCTCCACATCGAGGCGGCCAGCGGCGTCGTGCTGCTGGCGTGTACGGCAGTCGCCCTGGCGCTGGCGAATTCCCCAGCGGCCGAGTGGTTTGCGGCGATCTGGAAGACACCCGTTTCGCTCTCGATCGGTGGGTTTGTGCTCTCCGGCGATGTCGGTCACCTCATCGTCAATGACGGGTTGATGACGATCTTTTTCTTTGTCGTCGGGCTCGAGGTCAAGCGCGAGATGGTCCACGGCGAGCTCCGCGATCGGCGGAAGGCGCTCCTGCCGTTGTTTGCGGCAGCGGGCGGAGTACTGGCGCCAGCGGCCATCTACCTCGCGCTTCAGTGGGGTGAACCGGGCCAGCGCGGCTGGGCCATTCCGATGGCCACCGACATCGCGTTCGTCGTCGGGGTGATCGCGCTCTTCGGCAAGCGCGTCCCGCTCGGGTTCAAGATCCTGCTGCTGTCGCTGGCCATCGTGGACGACATCATCGCGGTGCTGATCATCGCCTTCGTCTTCACCGAGACGCTCGCGTGGGGCTGGCTCGGGCTCGCCGCCGTGGCCTTCGTCATCGTCACGGGCTTCAATCGTATCGGGGTGCGGTCGGTCGGCGTGTATGTCGTCGCCGGCGTGTTCATCTGGCTGGCGTTTCTGCAGTCCGGCGTCCACCCGACGGTGGCCGGTGTCCTGCTCGGGCTGCTGACGCCGGCGTCCGCATGGATCGGCAAACAGACGTTTGTGGAGGTGCTCAGAGCAGCGTGGGAACGCGCCAGCGGCGAGTCCGAGGATCAGTACGATCCGCGGGTTGACGTCGAACGCACGGCGCTTGCCGCGCGCGAGGTGCTGTCGCCGCTGCACCGGCTCGAGTTCGGACTACACCCGTGGGTGGCGTTCGGGATCATGCCGCTGTTTGCGCTGGCCAATGCCGGCGTGGTCCTGAGTTTGTCCAGCCTGGGCGACCCTGTTGCCATCGCCGTCGCCGCGGGCCTCGCGATTGGCAAGCCGGTTGGGATCATCATCGCGTGCGTGCTCGCTGTCCGGTTGCGAGTCAGCAGTCTGCCGGAGGGAGTGACGTGGGGCATGATCGCAGGCGGGGGGTGCCTGGCCGGAATTGGCTTCACGATGGCGTTGTTCCTGAACGCGCTGGCCTTTCCGGTCGCTGAATTTCCGGCGTACGAAACGGCGGGCAAGGTCGGTACGTTGGCCGGGTCGTTGGTCAGTGCGGTGCTGGGTGCCGTTGTGCTGTTATCGGCTGTGAGACGGCGGGCGCCCATCGGATAGAGGCGACCGGGCATACTTCGCGTGCGCGTCCTCCCAGGAACGGCGCAGCTCTCGCATGAAGATCCGGCACGCCCACTCGTATTCCGCTGATGTCGTGCGGATATGGCACGTATTGGCAGGCGCGCAGCCGACCAATCCGGTTCGCCAGTCTCGCGTGCTGGCCATGGTGCATGCCGCCATGCACGATGCCATCAACGGCGCCGTTCCCGTTTATCAGACGTACGCATCCTGGCTGTCGGATCGGCACGCCCACCCCGAGGCCGCCGCCGCAGCGGCCGCGCATCGCGTCCTGGTCAACCTGTTCCCCGGGAATTTTGCGGCCTTCGACGCACAGCTGGCGAGCTCGCTTGCGAGCATTCCCGACGGGGCGGCCGAAGACGCCGGAGTGGCACTCGGCTCTGCGGTCGGACAGTTCATCGTCGATTTCCGCGCGGACGACGGAATGGACCAGCCGGGATCCCTTCAATCCGGTGCCAGGTCCCGGCGTATGGGAGCCGACCCCTCCCGCGTTCCTCGCGGCCATCGAACCACAGATGCAGAACGTCACGCCATTTACGATCCGCGGGCGCGATCAATTCGAGGTCGAGCCGCCGCCGGGGCTCCTCACGGATGAGTGCGCGCGGGACTATCAAGAAGTGAAGGCCGCCGGTCAGGACACGAGCACGAGACGAACCCAGGACCAGACTCACTCCGCGCACTTCTGGTTCGAGGCGTCGAACGTGGGGTGGAGCCGGATTGCCGCGATCTACACCGTGCAGAACGGGACGAGCCTGCACGAGACCGCGCGCCTGTTTGCGCTGCTGAACATGGCGATGGCCGATGGGTACATCGCGGGCTTCTACTGGAAGCGGACCCACGCGCTCTGGCGTCCGATCACGGCGATCCGCAAGGGCGACACGGCAACCCGGATACCGATCCGGATTCGGAGTGGAACTCCCTGCGTCCGACGCCGCCGTCTGCGGAGTATCCCTCGACCCATGGCGTGCTCGGGTCCGCGGCCGCACAGATCCTCCGTCACGTGACCGGTTCGGATCGGTTCGCCTTCTGCATGGGGTCCGCTTCGTCGGTTCCGGCGGGTACAGTGCGCTGTTTCAAACGCTTCTCGGAGGCGGCTGCTGACAATGCCGACTCCCGTGTGTACATCGGGTACCACTTCCGATTCGCGACGAAAGCCGGCATGAGGCTGGGACGGCAGATAGGCATTGTCGCGGTCCATCAGAACCTGAGGCCAGTCCGCCCTCACCATCGGTGAGCCTTTCGGCGATCTGCCGCGGAGGGGGCCGCGGCAGACTCGCCTGGCGCTGAAGGCAAGCTCGGTCGAGGGCAAGCGAGCGAAGCCGTGCTCATGGCACTGCGGAACACCCAGCCCGGGTGAGAGGTCATCGGCGTTCACCGGAACTGCGATCATCGGCCCGCTGTCATCGACGTCGTGCGTCTCAACTGAGGGAAGCGGCGTTCAACGGACGAGCCGGCGTGGCAGCGCCATCACTGCGCGCGCGATATTATTGGCGCACCCATGATTCGCTGGATCCGCATGCGCGTGCAATCACTGCTTCAACGTCTGGGCCGCGCGACTCCGGTACGCCTGGTGTCGTCGGCCCGGCTCCCCACCGAGTACGGCGACTTCGCCATTCACGCCTTCGAGCACGCGCTCGGCGGCGAGACGCACGTCGCGCTGGTGCGCGGCGACATCGGCAGCGGCGAGAACGTGCTGACGCGCGTCCACTCCTCCTGCGTCACCGGGGACATCTTTCATTCCGCGCGTTGCGATTGCGGCGATCAACTGAAGACGGCGATGCGGCGGATCGCAGACGAAGGCCGCGGCGTCGTGCTCTATCTCGATCAGGAAGGCCGCGGCATCGGCCTGGCCAACAAGATTCGCGCCTATGCCCTGCAGGATGAAGGCTGCGATACGGTCGAGGCCAACGAGCGGCTGGGATTTGCCGCCGACCTGCGCGATTATCGTTCAGCGGTTCGCATGCTGCACCTGCTCGGCGTCCGCTCGGTGCGGCTCCTGAGCAACAACCCGCGCAAGCTGGCCGGCGTGTGCGGCGACGGCGTGTCGGTGAGCGAGCGCGTGCCGATCGAGATTCTGGCCACCGCCACCACCGAACGGTATCTCAGGACCAAGAAGAACAAGCTTGGTCACGTGCTGTCGTCGGTCTGACCGATTGAAGTGACTCCGACGCTCCGACTCCCGGCTGGTTGGCTCGCCTGGCCCATCCTCTTTGTCGCGCTCATTCTGCTCAACGCGTCGCTGACGTTCGCCAACGTCTGGCCGACGCCGAAAGTGCGCTGGCAGAACGCGCTCTCGATCGAGCTGGCGGTCTGCGTGCTGCTGCTGGCGGTCTTGCCGCGGGCCGCGACGCCCACGGTCCGCCGCCTGTTGCCTGCACTTTGGCTGTTCCTCGTCGTCGGCCACTACCTCGACGTGACCGCTCCTGGACTCTACGGCCGGGAATTGAACTTTTATTGGGATGCGCCCCACCTTGGCAATGTTGTCGCCATGATCGCGGAGGCCGTCCCCGTGTGGCAGCGCGTTCTCGGCGGCGCCGGCGCCGTACTGGCGCTTGCCGCGGCGTACGTTGTCGGCCGTGCTGCTCTCGGCTGGGTCACCGATGCACTGGCGCGTCCGCGGCTCCGTCCCACGCTCGTGTCGCTGGCACTCGGCGTCATCGCCGCATTCACGGCGCAGCAGGTGACCAGCCGCGCGCCGCTGGGCATTGCCTTCGCCGATCCCGTCACGCCGGCTTATCTGCACCAGGGGCGCTTGGCGTGGGCGATGGTCGGCCCTGGTGCGGCTCAACCCACGCTTGGTCCAAGCCCCGACGCGCTGACGATGACACCCGATGGGCTGAACGGAGCGGACGTCTATCTGGTGTTCGTCGAATCGTACGGCGCGATCACCTTCGACTCCCAGGTGTTCTTCGCTGCGCTCGCCTTGAGCCGCTCGACGTTCAATGCGGCGGTCCGCGAGACCGGCCGTCAGGTGGTGTCCGCCTTCGTGGAGTCGCCCACCTTTGGCGGCTCGTCGTGGCTCGCGCATCTCAGCCTCATCACTGGCATCGGCGTGCGCGATCAGGCCAGCTATCAGGCGCTGATAACCCAGCCGCGCGAGACGCTCGGGACCACCTTCGCGCGGGCGGGCTACCGGACCGTGGCCTTGATGCCGGGGATGCGGCAGGCCTGGCCTGAGGGCGCCTTCTACCGATACGACGTCATTTACGGTCGCGATGACCTGGCCTACGAGGGGCCGCAGTTCGGATGGTGGAGCATCCCGGATCAATATTCGCTGGCCAAACTCGATGCGCTCGAGGGCCCGCGCTCCTCCCGCGCCCCGCTGCTCGCGGTGTTTCCCACCAGCACGACGCATGCGCCGTTTGGTCCAGTGGCGCCGTACCAGCCGGACTGGTCCAAGGTGCTCACCGCCGACGCCTACGACCCGGTAGAGATCGAGAGCATTCTCGCCTACACACCAGACCTGACCAACCTCGCGGGCGATTACGCGCATGCGATGGCGTACGAGTTCATGACCTTTGCCGGCTACTTGCATCAGCGCCCGGCAGACGAGTTCGTCATGATTCTGATCGGCGATCATCAGCCAGCAGCCGCGGTGGCCGGCAAAGATGCGCCCTGGACCGTGCCCGTCCACATCATCACGAGTCAGGCCCACATCATCGATCGCTTGCTGGCGCAGGGGTTCCGGCGCGGCATGACGCCGGCCCGGCCGTCCCTCGGCGAGATGCACGAGCTCGTTCCGATCCTGCTGAGCGCCTTCACTCGGCCGCGCGACTAGCTAGCTCGTCTCCATTCCGGAACACGCCTTGCAACCTTCGCAGGTTTCGGCGGTCTCGTTCATGGCCGTCGGTCCACTCCGGCTCCGCGAGCGGCGGATTCGGTAACGGCATTCCAGAAACCAGAAAGAGGGCAGCGTGGAGCACAACGAGAAGAACGACGATACGGTCAGCGAGGAAGTCTCGGCCATGGGCCAGCGCGTCAAGGGCGCGTCCAAGGATGTGGCGGGCAGTGTGGCCAACGACCGCGGACTCGAGCGTGAGGGCGAACGCGAAAACGCGATCGGCCGTGCCCGCCAGGCCAGCAACAACGTGATGGATGAGACCGACGACGTACGTGGAGCGACGGTCGGCGACCGTGCATCGCATGACCGCTACGTCACCGGCTTGTATTCGACTCCCGATGCCGCCAACCGCGCGTACGAGGGTCTGACGACAAAGCACGGCTATAAAGCCGATGACATCAACGTGGTCATGTCCGACGAGACGCGCAAGCGCTACTACGGCGACGTCACACCAGGGAAGGAGCTCTCGGGCGGCACCAAGGCGGCCGAAGGCCTGGGTAAAGGCAGCGCCATTGGCGGCGGCATTGGCGCGGCGCTCGGCGCGATCTTCGCAGTCGGCTCCTCAATCGTGATTCCGGGTATCGGCCTCGTCGTCGCTGGCCCCATCGCGGCGGCGCTGGCGGGCCTCGGGGCCGGTGGCGCGACAGGCGGTCTGATTGGCGCCCTCATCGGCGCCGGCATCCCCGAGGATCGCGCGCGCGAGTACGAACGCGGCATCAACGAAGGCGGCATTCTGATCGGGACCCGTCCACGAGACGACCAACACGCCGCCGATCTGGAACGCGACCTCGGCACCTATGGCGGGACCAACGTCCTTCGCTAGATCGCGGCTCTCGCGTCAAAGGGCACGGCCATCGGGCCGTGCTCTTTGTCCGTACAGAAACCTCACATCGATGGCAAACGACCACGCCAGCGCGGCCAGCGCCACGCCGCATGCGAGCGTGCTGACGGGCACGGGCACGACCGGCAGCAGCGCCAAACCAAGCGCCGCGATTTGGCCGATCGCGACGGCCTTGCCGCGCCGTGTCGAACGAAGGGGGTGCGCCAGCCAGGGGAATGACCATCCGCCCGCGACAAACGCGTAACGCATCAACCCGATCGCAATCACCCAGAAACCGGCCTTGTCATGGCGCCAGACCAGGACCGAGAGCACCAGCATGAAGAGCGCATCGGTTTCCATGTCGAACCGCGCCCCGAAGGCGCTGCTCATCCGGGTTCGGCGTGCCAGCCAGCCGTCGACGCCGTCGAGCACGCCGATCGTGGCCGTGGCGCCTACCAGCGCCCACGCGACCGCCGATCCACCAGGTTCTGCGATCAGCCCCGCCGCCAGCGCCACCAGCACGCCGCGCAGCATCGTCACGTGGTTGGCAGGCCCAAATCGCGGGAACGGATGATGATCTCGCATTCCGATCAGCGCGGTCGCCATCATCGCGGTGAATACCCCAACCGCCACGAGCGGATGCTTCGGCGCGGTCCCCAACCACCACTGTGCCCCAAGTCCGAGCACCGTCACGAGCAGGCATCCGAATCCAGCGGCAACCAGCACGCGCGCGCGCAGCGGTGGGGCAGGCAACAGCCACACGGCGGTTGACGTATTCGACGAGGGCGGTGCGAGCGTTGTCATGGTCGTGATCCCGGCACACAATGATGGCGCATGCAGCAGGAAGTCCGCGCGTTCTGGGTGACGGCGCCAGGGTGCGGCGAGATTCGCACCGAACGCCTCGCGACGCCGGCGACCGACGAAGTCGTCGTTCGCACAGTTTACAGCGGGGTCAGCCGCGGGACCGAGGCGCTGGTCTTCGGCGGACACGTCCCCCCGGGCGAATGGCAGCGCATGCGCGCGCCGTTTCAGTCCGGCAACTTCCCGGCGCCGATCAAATACGGTTACTCCAGCGTCGGCATCGTCGAACACGGACCGGCCGAGCTCGTCGGTCGTGCCGTGTTCGCGTTGTATCCGCACCAGACTCGATACCTCGTCCCGGTCACTGCCGTCCACCGGCTGCCCGAAGCCGTGCCGCCGGCGCGGGCGGTGCTGGCAGCCAACATGGAAACGGCGCTCAACGGCATGTGGGACGCTCGGCCGCACGTCGGCGACCGCGTGGCCGTGGTCGGTGCAGGCACGGTGGGATGTCTGACGGCATGGCTTGCGTCGCGCATCGCCGGCTGCCGGGTCGAGCTGGTGGACATCAACACACGCCGCGCCGAAGCGGCTGCCGCATTGGGCGTGCCGTTTGCCGACGGAGAAACGGCGGTGCGGGATGCCGACGTGGTGATTCATGCCAGCGGCTCGCCCGAGGGGCTCGAGCTCGCGTTGAGCCTCGCCGGATTCGAGACCACGATCACCGAGCTCAGTTGGTTTGCCGACAAGCGCGTGTCGCTGCCGCTCGGCGGCGCGTTTCACGCACGGCGGTTGTCGGTGGCCTCGTCACAGGTCGGGACGATTCCTGCAGCGCAGCGGGGGCGTTGGACCACGACGAGGAGGATGCAGTTGGCGCTGAGTCTGCTGGAGGACCCGGCGCTCGATGTGCTGATCACGGGCGAGAGTGAGTTTGATGCGCTGCCCGAGGTGATGGCGATGCTGACGGACGCACCGGGAGAGACGCTGTGCCACAGGATTCGATATTGAGGGCCGCGCTCCGCACGGCGGGCCGCCTGCGGCGGCGGGCGCCTCGCTGCGCTCGGCGACGGGCCACCGCTGCGTTCCGGATCTCCGAGGC
>DATKDY010000097.1:0-9665 GCA_035512515.1 Vicinamibacterales bacterium | reverse complement strand
GACGGATCGACCGTGATGTTGTGCGGCCGTCCCAACTGCCCCGGCCCCACCCCGGGACCGCCGAATTCGTCCACGACCTCGAGATCGCTGCGCCGCAGCACAGTAATGAAGTGCGACCCGCCGTCGGCGATATAGAGATATGTCTGGGGCGCGTCGTGCGAAAACGCGATGGAGAATGCGGCTTCGGTGCCGCATGGCCGCTTCGGCGCCCAGGTCGCCTGCTCCTCGGGCCCGCAGCGCGCGCGGAGGATCTTTTCGGCGACGAACTCGCCGTGTTGCCGGAAAACCTGGATGCGGTTGTTCGCGCGATCCGCGAGGTAGATCAGCCCATCGCGCGACCCGGCGATGCCGTGCGGGACGCGGAACTGCTGCGGCGGCTCCGCCGGAACCGCCTGCGCCGCACCCGTCGCACCTGCTGCACCTGCTGCACCTGCTGCACCTGTCGCACCTGCTGCACCCGTCGCACCTGCTGCACCTGTCGCACCTGCTGCACCTGTCGCACCCGGATCTCGCGGCGGATCGATCGGACGCTTCCCGTACGCCCCCCAGTGCCGGAGATAGCGGCCATTCGCGCCGTCGAACACGATGATGCGGCGATTGCCGTATCCGTCGGCGACGAACACCTCGTTATCTGTGGGATCCACCCAGATCTCCGACGGCCGGCCCATCAGCGTCGTGTCGTTGCTGCCGCCGGTCTCGTTGAACGTGCCGATGACCATCGCCACCTGACCCGTCCGCGTGAATTTGATGGTCAGATTGCTCTCGCGCGCGTTGGTCCACACGTGACCGGTGTGATCGACGAACAGCCCGTGAATGGTGCTCCAGTTACCGTCGGGCCCGCGCGCGTCCCACGACTGCAGGAGCTTGCCCTGTGGGTCCCACTCCGAAATGCGGCTCCGGCTCGACGTCCACACGTGTCCGCGTGAGTCGGCGAAGATGCCAATGACCTGCCCCCACGTGAAGTCGGCGGGGAGCACCGGCCAGCTTGGATCGGCCTTGTAGACCGGCACGCCATTGAGCGCCGCGCCCGTCTGGACAGCGACTGCCCGTGCGGTCGCGCCGATCACGAGCGCAGAAATGACGAGTGCTGCGGCCGTTCCGATGGTCGTCCTGCCAACGCGTCGTTGCATGCTCGCTGCTCCTGACAACCTGAGTAGGGGAGCATACTTGAAAGATTGGGCAGGTAGGGCGGGTAGGGCGCACAGGCAGGTCCGGCCCTTCGACTCGCTCACGCTCGCTCAGGACAGGCCGGTAAGCTAGCAGAGTCAATGGCAAAGACTCCCATTCGCTGCGCCTGGCCAGGTAACAACCCGCTGATGATCGAGTACCACGACCACGAGTGGGGCGTGCCGACGCACGACGACCGCAAGCACTTCGAGTTTCTCGTCCTTGAAGCCGCGCAAGCGGGGCTCAGTTGGGCCATCGTCCTCAACAAGCGCGAAGGCTATCGCCGCGCGTTCAGCCAGTTCGACCCGGCCAAGGTGGCCAGGTTCGACAAGCGCAAGATCGAGCGGCTGACGCTCGATCCGGGCATCGTGCGCAACCGGCTGAAAATCGCCGCGGCCGTGAAGAACGCCCGCCAGTTCCTCGCCGTTCAGGAGGAGTTCGGCAGTTTCGATGCGTACTGCTGGCGGTTCGTCGGCGGACAACCGAAAGTGAACCGCTGGAAGTCGATGAGCGAGATTCCCGCCACGTCGCCCGAGTCCGACACCTTCAGCACGGATCTGAAGCGCCGCGGGTTCACCTTTGTCGGATCGACCGTGATCTACGCGCACATGCAGGCGGTCGGCATGCTGAACGATCATGTGGTCGGCTGTTTCCGGCACCGCGAGGTGCGCGCGCGCTGACGAGCCTGTGCGCGCGTTCCGCTGGACTTCCGGCGTCGCACGGTTCATAGTCCCTGCGATCGATCGGGAGGGAACATGAGCAACGTTGTACTCGCCGTGGCTACCTCGACCGTGATTGTTTTCGCCGTGTCAGCTCAGCCACGGCCGGACTTCTCCGGCCTCTGGCAGCTCGACGTGGCGCGGAGTGACGGCACCGCCTACGGCGAGGGGCCTGGGCCCGTCGGCATCTCGATTACCCAATCCTCCTCCGAGATTCAGATCGCGACGACCACGTCTCGTGGGACGACCAGCGTCAGCTACACGTTCGCCACAGCCGGCCGGCCGCTGACACCGGGCACGCCGGTGGCGCGATGGCAGGGCAGTGCGCTGATCACCGAGGCCATCAGGGACATTCGCGGCCAATCGGTGACCGTGCAGCAGACCCGGCGGCTCGCCGGCGACGGCCGCGAGATGATCGTGGACTCTGTGGTGAACGTCCAGCATGGCTACTCGGTCGCCGGCGCCAAAGTCTACGGTGCGGCCAAGGACGTGTTCGTCAGATCGCGATAGCCGAGGGCCAGCTGGTGGCGCGCCGCGCGCGCGCGCTGACCCCGGCTATTCTGGCCATGTTGACTCGCGACGGCTGCCTGGCGCTCGACGCGGCCGATCGGCTCCGTCCGCTGCGCGATCACTTCGCGTTGGACGAGGCCGATCGGCGCGGGGTGGTTTACTTCGACGGGAACTCTCTCGGGGCGCTCCCCAAGCGCACCCTGGCCCGCCTTCGGCGAATCGTCGAGGACGAATGGGGACGCGATCTCATTCGCAGTTGGAACAGCGCGGGCTGGATCACGCTCGCGCACCGTGTCGGCGACAAGATCGCCCGCGTCGTTGGTGCGGGTCCAGGCGAACTGGTCGTGACCGACTCGACCTCGATCAACCTCTACAAGGCGCTCAGCACAGCCGTCACCATCGTCCAAGCGGATACGCCGGCTCGCCGGCGGATCGTCTCGGAGCGCACCAACTTTCCGAGTGACCTTTACATCGCCGACACGCTGGCCCGTGAGCGCGGTGTCGCGTTGACGCTCGTCGATGCCGACGAACTGCCCACGCACCTGGATGAGCGCACGGCAGTGCTCATGCTGACGCACGTGAATTACCGCACCGGACACATGCACGACCTCGGCGCGCGCACGCGCGCCGCTCACGAGGCGGGCGCGCTGGTGATCTGGGACCTGGCACATTCAGCCGGCGCCGTTCCCGTCAATCTGAAGGGCAGCGCCAGCGCCGACGCCGCTGATTTCGCGGTCGGTTGCGGCTACAAATATCTCAATGGCGGCCCTGGTGCGCCGGGGTTTGTCTGGGCTCACCCGCGTCACACCGATCGCATGGATCGCGAGGGGTGGCGGCAACCCCTTTCCGGCTGGCTCGGTCACGCCGCGCCGTTCGAGTTCGCGACGGAGTATCGCCCGGCCTCAGGTATTTCCCGATTCGTCTGCGGCACCCCGCCGATCCTGTCGGTGGCCGCCCTCGAATGCGGCGTGGACGTGCTGCTCCAGGCCGAGGGGCACGGCGGCATGAACGCGATCCGCGAGAAGTCGATCACGCTGACCGATCTGTTCATCGAGCTCGTCGAGTCCCGTTGTGCGGGACACGATCTGACGCTCATCACTCCACGTGACGCACGCGCTCGCGGCAGCCAGGTCAGCTTCGCGCACGCGACCGGCGGGTACGCGATCATGCAGGCGCTCATCGCGCGCGGCGTCATCGGCGACTTCCGCGCGCCCGACATCCTGCGCTTTGGCTTCACACCGCTCTACACACGCTTCGCCGATGTGTGGGACGCCGTCGAACATCTCTCGAGTGTCTTGGATAGTCGGGAGTGGCACGAGCCACGGTTCCACGTACGGGCGAAGGTCACCTGACGCTTCGGGCGAGGTGATTGACTGAAAAGTCTCAGGGAATCGTAAACGGCCGCGCCGTTCGCGCCACCTCTTGCTCGCCGCTCATCACCTTGGCGACGACGACGTAGCGGCCGCGGGGGAGGCCGTCGAGCGGCATGACCACGCGGGCGCTGGCCCAGAGGCTGCCGCTCGCGACGACGTCGCCGGCAAATTCCGGTCGCCGCGCCGTGTCGTCCTCGCCAATCAGCTCGAAGCGGACCCGCACATCGTTCAGCGGCCGGGCGGCCTGCGCCGCCAGTTCGAGGTAGGCCACCATCCGCGTCTCGTCGATGCGATCGATGATCGGGTGCAACGGGATATCTGGTCCGGCGGGGGCTGGCGCCAGGATCAGATCGCTGATCTGCACACCACCCTGCTGCCGAACAGCTGCCGTGAAGGTGCGCTCGACGAGCCCTCGCCGGCCGAGCGCATCGATGCTGCCCACGCGAAGCGTGTAGCTGCCGGCGGTCACGCGGGTGGTGAACGCGTGTCGGCCGGCTTCGCTGCGCAGGGCACCGCTGGCGGCGATCACACCATTCGTGTCCACGAGCACATAGCCAAGGACGACCCCCGAGTTCGGTCCGCTTGACGCCTCGGCCTCTGTGCTGACGACCACACGCACCTGCGCGCTGACGGGTTCGACGTAGGTATACGTCGCGACCCGGACAGGAAGCTCGGTCGCCGGCTGCGCGCTGCGCAGCAGCGTGACGAGATCCTCTTCGCGGGCGCGGGCCGATCGGACCGCGACGGGAAGGCGGAACGCCTGCCGCGCCCGGATCTGCCCCCGGGCATTAGTGACGGACAGTTCGATGCGATGAACACGCCCGTCACGTTCCGACGCCAGCGGCTCGAACGCGATCAGGTAGTGCCCGGCCAGCTCGTTGGCAATGCGCTGGAACGGCGCCGGGTCGCTGCCGACCAGGCGAAAAACCGCACCCTTGGCAGAACCGGCGAGCCGCGCCAGCCCGTCGCCCCGTACCTGCACGTCCTTCAGAAACGTCGGCGAGAGGCGATCCGTCGCCGCTTCGAAGAGCGGGGTCTCCATGTGGAGCACGTAGATGGAGACGCGCGCCTCCTGTGCCCGCGCCGCGAATTCGGAAAAGTCGATCAGCCGGGGATCGGCGACGAGGCCCTCCGACAACAGCACGACGGTCGTCGGCCGTTCGAGTTCGCTGACCGAAGCGACCAGATTTTCCAATGCACTCAAAGAAATGCGGGCCTGGGTGCGCGCGTGCTGGGCCATCGCGCGCGACTCCTGTTCGACTTGTTCTGGACACGCGTCGCGGCCAACGCCGGTTGCCGCCTCGTCGATGGCCCGGGCGGGGTTGATGTAGTTGGTCAGCGCCTGGCCGCATTCACGCAGCACGACGTCGGCCAGACGCGTGCGGCTGCCATCGGCGATTTCCACGGCTTCCGACAATCCGAGATTGAATTGCAGAAAGACCGGGTCGGCCTGCCCCGACAGGGTGGTGAGTCGCCGCCTGGCCAGGGCGCGATCGCGCGTGAATTCGATCGTCCCGCTGCGCCCGATCCCGAGCACCGCCACGCGATCAGCCGCAGGCAGCCCATCGATGAACTTCCCGGCCGCCTCGAGCGCCGTGCGGCCCTCGGCCCGCCGGATGTGCGGTTCGTCAACCGCCACGACAACCAGCCGCCCCGGATCCAGAAATTCGTTCGAGCTGAAATGGAAGCGTGGTGACGACGACGCTTCCTCAGCCGTCGAGGTGTGGCGGACGAATTGTGCGGACACGACACGGCGCACCTTGCCGTCCACTTTCAGCACGAAGTCGTCCCGGCCGAGGCGCGGGTCGGCGTGTCCATCCGGTCCGACGACCGTGGCGTCGACCGTGATCAGGTCGACGCCCGAGCGGAAGATGGGCGCCTCCTGCGCGTTCGCCGGCGCGGCCGGCAGAGCGCCGCCCATCACCAGACCCGCCATGAGGGTGACGAGCCCGGAAGAGGATGGGATGAAATGCGCAAAATCCATGTTCGATGCGACGTTTCTGTTGACTTCTCGGAGCGTCGGGAGAAGTCTATCTAATCGCTGGGGCGAACTCTACCTCAACGCTTTACTTTTGGGCTACCGCGCCTGCCGGTCGCAGGCGCTTGGATTGGAGGATGGAATGACTGTGTGTTGCCGATGGTTTCGGTGCGCGCTGGTTTTTGCGTTGGTCTTCTCGGCACCTGCGATGGCCTGGGCGCAGACAGGCACGTCTTCGCTCATAGGCGAAGTCACCGACGCGCAGAAGTCGGTAATCCCGGGCGCGACTGTCACCCTGACGAATGCGCAGACAGGCGTCTCTCAGTCGAGCGTGACTGACGAACGCGGCGCATATCGGTTCGCCAACATGCCGCCGGGCCGCTACGAGGTGAGGGTCGAGTTGTCGGGTTTCAAAACCTCGATCATCTCCGATGTCGTCCTTCAGGTCGACAGCACCGCCCGCCAGAACGCCGTTCTCGAACTGGGCGGCATCACCGAGACGGTGCAGGTCGTCTCCGAAGCGCCGATTGTCAATACCACCGACGCGAGCCTGGGCAATGCGTTGTCGCCGCAGCAGATCCGCTCGCTGCCGGTCGAAGCGCAGAACGTCGTTCACCTTCTGAGCCTCCAGCCCGGCGCGGTGTTCATTCCCGTGACGAACCCGGCCACGGCGGACCCCCGCTACGGGTCGGTGACCGGCGCGCGGTCGGACCAGCAGAACGTCACGCTCGACGGCATCGACGTGAACGACCCCCAGAACCAGACGGCGTATACCTCCGCGGTCCGGATGACGCAGGAATCGCTACAGGAGTTCCGGGTCAGCACGTCCACCTACAACGCGGACATGGGCCGATCGAGTGGTCCACAGGTGACGCTGGTCACGCGCAGCGGCGGCAATCAGTTCGACGGCGCGATGTACGGCACGTTCCGGCGAACGGCGACATCGAGCAACGAGTACTTCTTGAAACTCTCCCAGCTGGGATCTGGCCTCGAGAGCGAGCCGCCCAAGCTGGACAAGAACATCTTCGGCGGATCGTTTGGCGGGCCCATCCGCCGCAACCGCCTGTTCTTCTTCGGCAACTTCGAACGGTTGAATGAGCAAAGCGAGTCGCCGGTGGACCGCGGGGTGCCGTCGGACTCCTTCCGTGACGGCGTCCTGTTGTATCGCTGCGCCGTTGCGTCGGCCTGTCCAGGGGGGAGCGCGCAGGGCTTCTCACGTACGCATGCCGTGCCGGCGGGATGGTACGGGTTGACGCCGGCCGAAATCGCTGGTCTCGATCCGCTTGGCATTGGCCCCAGCCGCGCGGCGAGCCAGTATTTCGCGCAGTACCCGTCGCCCAACGAGCCCGGTCTGGATGGCAACAACATCATGGGCTATCGCTTCGCGGCGCCCATCGAGAACATCTTCAATACGTTCATCTCGCGCGTCGACTACAAGGCCAGCGAGTCGGGCAGCCACAACTTCTTCGGCCGCTTTGGACGGCAGGGCGACACCATCAACAACGCGCCGCAGTTTCCTGGTCAGGAATCGCGACAGCAGCGGTTGTTCAACAATTATGGCGTTGCCGTCGGCTACGATGCCGTCCTGTCCACGAACCTGACCAACAGCTTTCGCTACGGCATCACGAAGATCGACGAGGAGAACGCCGGGCGCACGAACGGCAACTATACGGCGTTCCGGTTCATCTCGTCGTTCGACGCGTCGGGCGAGACCTTCACCAGTGCGCGGTCCACGCCGATGCAGAACATCGTCAACGACCTGAGCTGGTTCAAGGGCGCACACACGTTCAAGGTCGGCACCAACCTCCGCTTCACGCGCATCCCGAAGCTGCGCACGAACGGGTCGTACCTGAGTGCCTCCGTCAATCCATCATGGGTCGCGGGTGTCGGCCGCCGTAACATGCCCGGCAGTTCGTTCTGCACGGCGCCGATCTGTTCGCAACTGCCCGCGGTGTCTTCAACCGGGCAGGCCGGGTACGCCGATGCCTGGCTCAACATCCTGGGTGTGCTGTCGCAGGCCACGCAGCGCGCCAACTACGACCGTGACGGTACTCCCCTCCCGCCAGGGACGCCGCTGTCACGCGAGATCGCCAGCGATGAATACGAACTCTACGTGCAGGATTCCTGGCAGGTGAGCTCGAACCTGACGCTGACGGCCGGCGTGCGCTACAGCCTCTATTCGCCCCCGTACGAAGTCAACGGCCTGCAGGTGCAGCCCACGATCAGCATGGGCGAGTGGTTCAACACGCGCGTCGGGAACATGGAGAGCGGTATCCCCTCGAGCGCGAGCGAGGTGGTGACCTTCGATCTGTCGGGTCCGAAAAACAACCGGCCCGGCTTCTACGCGTGGGACAAGAACAACTTCGCGCCGCGCGTCGCCGTGGCGTGGAGCCCGACAGCGCCCGAAGGCGGGTTCTGGCGCTGGCTCACCGGCGAGAACGCGCTCGTCGTGCGAGGCGGCTACACCAAAGTGTTCGATCGTGTTGGGACGGGCCTGGCCAACAACTTCGACGAGGGCTTCGCCTTTGGCATGTCCACGACGCTCAGCAGCCCGTTCGGGCTGGCCTACGAATCGGATCCACGGGTCCGCTTCACCGAGCCAGGCGCGCTGCCGCCGACCGTGCCCGCCGCGCCGCCGGGCGGGTTCCCGCAGACGCCGCCGCTGCGCAGGGGCGTCATCACGACGAGCATCGACGACACCCTCGTCACCCCGTCGGCGCATATGGTCAGCGCCGTCTTTGGCCGCGACCTGACCAGGAACCTCGCGATCGAAGCCGGCTACATCGGCCGCTTTGGCCGTGATCTCCTGATCCGACGCGATATCGCCATGCCGTTGAATCTGACGGACACACGATCCGGCACGGACTACTTCACGGCGGCACAGACGCTCATCAACGCCGCGCAGGCTCGTGGCCTGACCGGCAACTCACCGGACTCGGCGTATGCCGCGCTTGCGTCCATTCCGTACTGGGAGAATCTGTTTCCCGGCGCGGCAGGCGGTGGTCTGACCGCTACGCAAGCGGTTGCACGGGCTTATATGGCCTACGCCCCGGACTGGATTTCGGCATTGTGGGAGCTCGATCAGTTCTGCGAGCCGGCCTGCAGCATTCACGGGCCGTTTGCCTTCTTCTCCGAGCAGTACGATTCGCTCGCGGCGGTGAGCTCGATCGGCAAGTCGAACTACCACGGCCTCGTGCTGACGCTGCGCAAGCGCTACTCCGCCGGGACGCAGTTCGATTTCAACTACACGTTGTCGGAGTCGAAAGACCACGGATCGCAGGTCGAGCGCGGCAGCGCCTTCGGCAACTTCTCCAATGGCGGGTATACGGGATTCCTGGTGAATTCGTTCGACCAGGAACTCAACTGGGGAAATTCCGACTTCGATGTGCGTCATCAAATCAACGTCAACGCGCTCGCGGAATTGCCCTTTGGCGAGGGCAAGCGCTGGGCGAACACCGGTGGACCGCTCAATCAACTCGTCGGCGGCTGGTCAGTTGCCGGCTTGCTGCGCTGGACCACGGGCTTCCCGTTCAATGTCTTCAACTGCCGCTCCTGCTGGACGACGAACTGGAACCTGCAGGGTAACGCCATGCTGGTCGACGAGAATCGGCTGCCGCCGACCGAAACGACCAGGAACGTCGTCGACGGCCGGCCCAGCCCATTCCCTGACCCGGATGAGGCGTTGACATACTTCCGGCGCGCGCTCCCGGGCGAATCGGGCATCCGCAATCGGCTGCGCGGCGACGGCTACTTCACGATCGATCTGAGCATCGCGAAGGGCTTCGATCTCGGGATCGCCGACCACCGTCTGCGGTTCCGTATGGACGTCTTCAACGTCACCAACACGCCGAAGTTCGACGTCGGGGACCTGACGATGTTCCCGGATCGCGCCGGGTTCGGTCGCTACAACGGCACGCT
>DATKDY010000096.1:0-39002 GCA_035512515.1 Vicinamibacterales bacterium | reverse complement strand
GCGCCGGCCGGGACGCTCGACGAACAGGACTTGTCGCAGGGACCGGGGCCACATGTGACGCCCCTGCTCGCCGGCGATCTCGTCTGCGCCGCTGGTGTGACGGCGCGCCTGCGGTGCCTGGATCAGACGACCGGACGCGTTCGCTGGACGCATGATCTCGTGCGCGAGTTCGGCGCCACCGTGGTGTTCCGCGGCTACTCGTCGAGCCCGGCGGCCGTCGGCGACTTCGTGATCGTCCAGGCAGGCGGCAAGACACACAGCGTCATCGCGTTCGATGCCGCCACTGGCCGCGTCAGATGGCACGGCGGAACACACGCGAACGGAAACTCGTCGCCGGTCGTCGTACGGGACGCCGATGGCGGGCCGCAACTCGTCGCGTTTCTCGCCGAGGTCGTCGCCGCGTACGACCTCGGAACCGGCGTGGAGCTGTGGACCCACCCACATCCTCAACGCTTCAACGACAGCATCGCACCGCCGCTCGTCGTCGACGGCGATGTCGTGGTGTCCTCGGCGCTGGATGGCGGGACTCGCCGGCTTGGGTTGAGCCGAAGCAGAGGCGCGCCGAATCGGCAGCGCTGGCACCAGCCTCGCTTGGCCGTCTACTACACCAATCTGGCGGCGGCTGGCGGCATGATCCTCAGCTCGACCGGCGGCCTCGGGCCGACGTTCTTCACCGCCGTCGATGCCACGACCGGCGACGTGCTGTGGCAAACACGCGATCTCAAGCGCTCGAATTTCGTGGTTTCCGGCTCGCGCCTCGTGATGCGCGATGAAGACGGGGCGCTGGTACTGGCCTCCGTCAGTCGCACGGGAATCACCGAGCATGCGAGGGCGTCGGTCTTCGCGGAAGGCGCGCCGTCGCCGCCGACGCTGGTGGGCACGACGCTGTACGCCCGGGATCGGGAGCGAATCGCTGCGTTCAGTCTTGCCGCGCCCGAGTAGCCGCGCGCGGCCAGGGACTACTCGCACGTCCGCGTGACGGGCTGCACCCGCGACTTCTTGACGGCGTGCGCACGGTCGCGCATAGTGCGCCCATGCCGGACCGGCGGATCTCGTGGCGCGTCGTGCTCGCGGTCGGCGCGGCGTACAGCGTGTTTGCGGCCCTGGTCTCGTATTGGTTCACCCGCGGCACCGGGCTGTCGCTGTGGAGCCTCCAGCCGGACGCGTCCGCACATCCGCTCTACATCATTTCGATGAACGTTCTGCTCTGGACCAGCTGGGCCGCCTTTGCTCCGCTGATCTTCGAGTTGGCGCGGCGCTTCCGGTTCGATCGGCAGCACTGGCGCCATGCGCTGATCTTGCATCTGCCGGCCTCCCTGGTTATCACCGCCGCGCACATTCTGGTCGTCGCCACGGCGCGCTATCTCCTGCAGGATGCCTGGGGCGTCAGCACGTCCTGGGGGCCGACGGTGCGAGAGGCGTTCTTTCGCACGCTCGACTACGAGCTGCCCGTGTACTGGGCGCTGCTCGGGTTACAGCACGCGCGTGACTACTATCGCGAGGTGCGTGCGCGCGAGGTGGCTGCGGCTCATCTCGAAACCCGGCTGGTGGAAGCGCAGCTCCAGGCACTGCAGCGCCAGCTGCATCCCCATTTTCTCTTCAACACCCTGCACGCCATCTCCGCGCTCCTCCACCGCGATCCCGAACGCGCCGACCTGATGATCGAGCGGCTGAGCGATCTGCTCCGCATCACGCTCGACAAAGTGGGCGTGCAGGAAGTCACCCTGGCTGAGGAGCTCGAATACCTGCGCGCGTATCTGGACATCGAGCAGGTCCAGTTCGGCGACCGGCTCCAGGTGGTGTACGAAATCGACGCCTACACGCTGGACGCTCTCGTGCCCAATCTGGTGCTGCAGCCGCTGGCCGAGAATGCCATCCGGCATGGGCTCGAACCGCGTGTCGGCCGCGGGCGGCTCACGGTGAGGGCTTCGCGTGAGAGCGAGACGTTACGCCTGCAAGTGATCGACAACGGTCGCGGCATGACGCCAGCCGCGGTCTCGGCCGCCAATCAGGGTGTCGGGCTCTCGAACACGCGGTCGCGCCTCGAGCGGCTTTACGGCGACCGGGCGCGGCTGGAGTTTGCGCAGAGCGACGAAGGCGGCGTGGCCGTGACCATCCACCTGCCGTTCACCGAGCGGGAGACTGATGAAGATCCGAGTGATCGTCGCCGACGATCAACCGTTGGCGCGGATGCGGTTGCTCGCGCTGCTGTCTGAAGAGCGCGACATCGAAGTCGTCGCGGCGGTGAGCTCCGGCCCCGAAGCCGTCGAGGCGGTGCACCAGTTCTCGCCGGATTTGATCTTCCTCGACGTGCAGATGCCGGGCATGGATGGCATGGCCGTCGTCGAAGCCGTCGGTGCCGACCGGATGCCGGCAACCGTTTTCGTCACCGCCTATGACGAATACGCCGTCCAGGCGTTCGAGGTCCACGCGGTGGATTACCTGTTGAAGCCGTTCGGCCGCACGCGATTGCAGAAGGCGCTGGCGCGTGTGCGCGCGCGGCTCGACGGCGATCGCGCGAGCGCGGTCGCGGCGCGGCTGCTCGCGGTCGTGGACGAACTGCGCAGTCCGGCGTCGTCCGGCGAGCGTCTCATCGTCCGATCGGGCGGCCGGGTCACGTTCGTCGACGTCGACCAGATTGACTGGGTGGAGGCCGAGGGCAACTACGTCCGCATCCACACCGCCGGTGAATCACATCTCGTGCGCGAGACGATGGCGAAGCTGCAGGCGCGGCTCGAGCCGGAGCGCTTCTTCCGCATCCACCGCTCGCGCCTGGTGAACGTCTCGCGCATCAAAGAACTGCGGCTGGGTGCAGGTGGCGATTACGACGTGGTGCTGCACGACGGGCGGCACCTCGGGCTCAGTCGGCTGTACAAAGAGACGTTGCAGGAGCGGCTCGCGAAGGGAACGTAGGCCCCGCTGCGCGGGAGTGCCCAACCGCCAAGACTGCCAGTGCAAAACCCGGCGCCGCTTCCCGGCAGTGCCCAACCCCAAGGCCGCCCACACCAACAGCGGCCCGCGCAGGCGGCGGGTACGACCGTACAGGGTCTCGATCGTGAGAAGCGGTCGGAAGCAGCGAACGGACCGTTGTGAGCAGGCAGCGCGTGATTGCTGACACGCCCGCAGCGCGGCCCCCGGGTTTTGCACTGGTGGTCTTGGCCGTTGTGAACGCCGCGCGCAGCGCGGCCCCAGGGTTTTGCACTGGTAGTCTTGGCCGTTGTGAACTTGGCGCCGAAGGCGCCGTATCAGTAAGGAGCACCGCACTTCACAGGAGAGTTCATGGGCCTCTGGCAGGACCTGCAGTTCGCCGTCCGTCTGCTCGTCAAGGACAAGTGGTTCACCCTCGTGGCGACCATTGCGCTGGCGCTGGGCATCGGCGTCAACGCGACGGTGTTCACCTTCGTCAACGCGGTGCTGATTCGCGGCTTGCCGTTCGACGAACCCGACCGCATCATGGCGATTGGGTCGGCCGATCCGGTCAGGAACCGGCTCAATCTGGGCGTGTCCTATCTCGACTTCAAGGACTGGTCGGAGGCGGCGAAATCGTTCAGCGGCGTCGCCGCCTATACCGGCGCCACCATGAACGTCAGCGACGAGGGCCGCGCGCCCGAACGGTACGTCGGCGCCGCGGTGTCAGCGAACCTGTTCACCCTCATCGGGCAAGCGCCCACGCTCGGCCGCGGCTTTCTCCCCGAGGACGACCGCCCCGGGGCGCCCGCCGTCGTCCTGCTCGGCAGCAGCATCTTCAAGAATCGCTATGCCGGCGACCCGGCCATCATCGGCCGCACGATCCGCGTCAACGAGATCCCCTCCGTGGTGATTGGCGTCATGCCGGAGGGCCTCCGCTTTCCGTCGAACGCGGATCTGTGGCGGCCGCTGCACAGCATTGCCGATCTCGAGCAGCAGAAGCGCAACGCGCGCGGGCTCGAGCTCATGGGCCAGCTCGCGCCGGGAACGACGCGCGAGCAGGCGCAGGCCGAGCTCGACGCGGTGGCCGCGCGGCTCGCCGCCGAGTTCCCCGACACCAACAAGGACATCCAGGCCCGCGTCCAGACCTACAACGAACGCGTCAACGGCGGGCCGATCCGCGCCGTCTTCCTCTCGCTGATGGGCGCGGTCGTCTTCGTGCTGCTCATCGCCTGCGCCAATGTCGCCAACCTGCTGCTGGCGCGCGCCGGCACTCGCGCGCGCGAGATCGCCGTGCGCGTGTCGATCGGCGCGTCGCGCACGCGCATCGTCCGCCAGTTGCTGGTCGAGAGCCTGCTGATTGCCCTGATCGCCGGCGCGCTCGGCCTCGTCCTCGCCGTCGTCGGCATCCGGATCTTCGATGCGGCGACGCTGACCCAGCGCCCGTACTGGATTCAGTTCACGATGGACACTTCGGTGCTCGCGTTTCTCGTCGCCGTCTGTCTCGGCACGGCCATCGCCTTCGGGCTGGCCCCGGCGCTCCACATCGCCCGGACCGACGTCAACGAAGTGCTGAAGGAAGGCGGCCGCTCCGGGTCGGCCGGAATCCGTGTTCGCCGCTGGACGAGCGTCCTGGTGATCGGCGAGCTCGCACTGACGCTGGCGCTCCTGGCGGGCGCCGGCTTCATGATGCGCAACTTCATGACGCTGTATCGCCTCGACATCGGGGTCGAGACCTCTCGCCTCCTGACCATGTCGCTCGTGCTGCCGGATGCCAAGTACCCCGCACTCGAACAGCGGCTCGCGTTTTATCGGCAGGTGCAGGACCGGCTGGGCAGCCGATTCGAGGCCGTGTCGGTCGCCACCAACGCGCCGCTGCAGGGCGGCCTCCCGCGCCGCTTCGAAATCGTCGGACGGCCGAAAGCGCCCGAACAGGAACTGCCGACGGTCACCGTGATCGG
The DNA here is from genome assembly GCA_035512515.1 of Vicinamibacterales bacterium. Taxonomy (GTDB): domain Bacteria; phylum Acidobacteriota; class Vicinamibacteria; order Vicinamibacterales; family UBA2999; genus JACCSI01. The sequence goes on along the minus strand of DATKDY010000096.1, from coordinate 34,134 downwards.
CGCTGATCCGCGTTACTTCCACACTGTTGGGGTCAGCCCGACCCGCGGACGCGGGTTCACGGAAGCCGACGGCGCGGCCGGACAGGAAAACGCCATCGTCAACGCCCGGCTCGCGCAGATGTACTTCGCCAACGAGGACCCGCTCGGCCGGCAGATCGTCTTGAGCCTCGACCCGTCCCTGGGCGATCCGCCGCCGGGCATTCCGATGTCGCAGACGGTCACCATCGTCGGCATCGTGCCGAACATCCGCCAGCGCGCCGGCTCGCAACTCGATCCGGATCCAATCGCGTACCTGCCGTTCACGATGCAGCCGCGGGCGGTGATGACGCTGCTTGCGCGCAGCACCGGCGACCCGCACCTGCTGACGCCGGCCATGCGCGAGGAGATGCGCGCGATTGATCCGGATCTGCCGCTCTTCAACATCCGGACGATGGACGAAGTGCTCGCGCAGGCGCGCTGGCCGTTCCGCGTCTTCGGCTCGATGTTCGCGATCTTCGCCTTCATCGCGCTGATGCTCTCCGCCGTGGGCCTGTATGCCGTCACCGCCTACTCGGTGACGCAGCGCACCCAGGAGATCGGCATTCGCTCGGCGCTCGGGGCGCAGTCCGGCCAGGTGATGTGGCTGTTCGTACGCCGCGCCTTCATCCACATGGGCATTGGATTGACGCTGGGCATCGCCGCCGCCCTCGGGGTCGGCAGCATCTTCGAATCCGCGGACCTGCTCGTGCAGATCAACGGCCGCGACCCGATCACGATCGGCTCGATCGCGGTATTGCTGGCGGCCGTGTCGCTGGCCGCCTCGACGTGGCCGGCCCGCCGCGCGACGCAACTGGATCCGCTCGTCGCGCTACGCCGGGACTAGGGTTCCAAAGTTCCAAAGTTCCAAAGTTCTGAAGTTCTGAAGTTCTGAACTCGCGACCCTTGGAACTGTGAACCTTGGAACCTTGGAACCTTAGAACTTTGGAACCTTGGAACCTTGGAACCTTGGAACCTTGGAACCTTGGAACCTTGGAACCTTGGAACCCTGGAACCCTGGAACTTTGGAACCTTGGTGGGTTTGGGCCCGTTCGGGCAGTCGCGTGCGAATGCGCGTCAGCGTGTCCGCCATCGCGGAGCGTGCGCGCGAGCGGACGATGGCCCGCTTGAGCCCGCCAAGAAATCCGCTCAGCGCGTCGATGCGCGAACGGTTGACGTACACCAGAACGGTCGAGCCCGGATCGGAATCGCGAAGCAGCAGCGTCAGGCCGAGCGACGAATCGAAATAGTGTGAGCCGTACAGTTGTTTCGACGCGGCCGCATACAGAACCGGGCCGCCATCGCTGACCGGTGCGATTACCATGTGTGTGACGCTGATGATCACCTTCGGCCCGACATCCTCCTTCGACCAGTAGACGATGTCCTCCGCATGGGGCGCACGGCTTCGAGGAAACAACGCGACGTGCCGTTCCAGCGCGGGAAAGTGCCGCAGCAGCGCCGGCGGCGCGTCCACCATGGCACGGAACTCGTCGGCGACGACAATCGGATGCCGGTCGTTTTCGTAGGTCATCAGGGCGGTATCTCCGGCCTGCAGGTAGCGCGTCACCTGGTCGGCGAGAATTTCGCGGACCACACGATTGGCCTCGGCCGTTGCGCCGGGAATCGACCAGACGATCTCCGAGTTGAGCCGCTCGATCGCGGCGCGCGACAGTTGCACATCGCAATCGTCCGGACGGCATCGGCGCAGGTCCTCCAGATGATCGCGGTCGAGCGTCAGACCGCCCGCGTCCGACGGCCGCGGTGGTGTGCTGAACGTGCCGATCTGCTTCACCGCCTCATGCCGTTTGAACCCGACGATGTCACGAAGCTGCCGGATGTACTCGGCCGGCGGGATTGGCACTCGAACCGCCCCCGCGATGGCAATCTCGCGACCGTCGGTCGTGTCCAGGGAGCGCACCGTCGCGCGCCCCTGCGCGAGATCACGCAGATCGTTCGCGCTGAACTGGAAATGGGCGCGCAGAAACGCCAGGGTTGCCTCCGGCTGAGCCTGCGCCCCGCTCAACACTGTCACACTCAGCAGCAGCCCTGTCACCCCAACGCGCGCCATGCCGAATTGTTGACCGATCCGCACCGGCCGTGGCAACTGATACAGTGACGGGGTTTTGTTCCAGCTCATCGAAGATTACGCGGCCGTCGGCGACACCCAAACGGCCGCACTGGTCGGCCGAAACGGCTCAATCGACTGGTTGTGCCTCCCGCGCTTCGACTCCGGCGCCTGCTTTGCGGCGCTGCTCGGCACGCCAGAGCACGGCCGATGGCTGCTCGCGCCTGCAGGCGATATCCAGGAGTGCACTCGCCGGTACCGGGGCGATTCGCTGGTCCTCGAATCCACGATTGTCACCGCCGCCGGGACCATCCGCGTCATCGACTTCATGCCGCCGCGCAGCGGCGCAGCCGATCTCATCCGCATCGTCGAGGGTGTCACGGGCGAAGTGCCTGTCCACATGGAGCTCGTCATTCGCTTCGACTATGGGTCCATCGTGCCATGGGTGCACCGGCAGGACGGTGCGATCCACGCCATCGGTGGACCCGATGCGATGGCGCTGTGGACGCCGGTCGAAACCGTCGGCGTCGGCCTGACGACGCAGTCGGCGTTCACCGTCCGCCCCGGCGAGCGCTACCCGTTCGTGCTGATGTGGTACCCCTCACACGAACGGTTGCCGACACCGCTCGATGCCTTTGACGCGCTGCAGGACACCGAGGCGTGGTGGCGCGACTGGTCTGCGGGATGCACTTACAACGGCCCCGCGCGTGACCTGGTGTATCGCTCGGCCATCACGCTCAAAGCGCTCACCTATGCGCCGACCGGCGGCATTGTCGCCGCCGCGACGACGTCGCTGCCGGAATTCATCGGCGGCGTGCGAAACTGGGATTACCGCTTCTGCTGGCTGCGCGATGCCTCCCAGACGCTGCGGGCCCTGATTGGCTGCGGCTTTCACAGTGAAGCGGCCGCATGGCGCGACTGGCTGGTTCGCGCGGTCGCCGGCGATCCGGACCAGCTCCAGATCATGTACGGCCCGGCGGGCGAGCGACGGCTCACCGAGCTCGAACTGCCCTGGCTGCCAGGCTACGAACAGTCGCGGCCGGTGCGCATCGGCAACCTGGCCGTGACTCAACTGCAACTCGACGTCTACGGCGAGGTGATTGACGCGCTGCACGTCGCGCGAGTCGCGGGCATCGGACCGAATGACGATGCGTGGAACCTGCAGCGCGCGATGCTCCGGCGATTGACGACGCTGTGGCGCGAACCGGATGAAGGCATCTGGGAAGTCCGCGGAGAGCGGCGGCACTTCACGCACTCGAAGGTCATGGCGTGGGTGGCGTTCGATCGCGCGATACGTGCCGCGGAGGACGGCGCGTGCACGGGGCCCGTGGACGAGTGGCGCGCCGAGCGCGACGCGATCCGCGAGGAAGTGATGCAGCACGGATTCGATGCCGCGCGACAATGCTTCACCCAGTTCTATGGCTCACGCGAGCTCGACGCGAGCCTGCTGATCCTGCCGCTGACGGGATTCCTGCAGGCCACCGATCCGCGCATGCTCGGAACCGTTGTCGCCATCGAGCGGGGGCTGATGCGGGACGGTCTCGTCTATCGCTACTCCACCGCGCCGGACGGGAAGGTCGATGGGCTGCCGCCGGGCGAAGGCGCGTTTCTGCCGTGCTCGTTCTGGCTGGTCGACAACTATCTGTTGCAGGGGCGCATCGGCGAGGGTCGCGCGCTCTTCGAACGGTTGTCCGCACTCGCCAACGATGTCGGTTTGCTGTCGGAGGAGTACGACCCTGATGGCAAGCGGCTGGTGGGGAACTTCCCGCAGGCCTTCTCGCACGTCTCGCTCGTCAACTCGGCGAGATTGCTCGCAAACCACGTGTAGGGAGGCCGCACAAGTATTGTGGCGGGTGGGTATACTGCGCACATGCGATCGATTGTTCTTGCCGTCGCCGCCGCGGCGCTGGTCCTTCCGCTGTCGGCGGCGCCCACCGATGAATGGAAGCGGTTTCGCGGACCAAACGGCTCGGGCCTTTCAGAAGCGACGCGCGTGCCGACGGAATTCGGCCCCGACAAGAATCTCGTGTGGCGCTTGTCCCTGCCGCGCGGCCATTCGTCCCCGATTCTGTACGGGAACCGCATTTACCTGACCGGGATGCGCGCCGACGAGACGCTGGTCACGCTGGCGATCGATCGCACGACGGGGAAAGTCGTGTGGGAGCGCGACGCCCCGAAGGTGAAGACCACCGTGGTTGACAAGCGCAACAACCCCGCCTCGCCCAGTCCCGCGGTCGACGAAAACGGCATCTACGTGTTTTTTCCCGACTATGGCATGGTGGCCTACGACGCGTCGGGCCGCGAGCTGTGGGCGATGCCCCTGGGTCCGTTCAACAACATCTACGGCATGGGCGCGTCGCCGGTGATCGTCGGCGACAACGTCATCCTGGCCTGCGACCAGAGCCTGGGCTCCTACATCATGGCGGTCGACAAGCGCACCGGCCGGGTCGTGTGGAAGGTCGATCGGCCTGAGGCGAAGAGCGGGCACTCCACCCCGATCGTGTGGCGTGGGCCGGACGGCAGGGATCAGGTGCTGTTGCCGGGATCGTTCCTGCTGACGTCCTACGATGCCGCCACCGGCAAGAAGTTGTGGTGGGTGGGCGGCCTGTCGTTCGAGATGAAGTCGACGCCCGTCATCGGCGGCGACACAATCTATGTCAACGGGTATGGCGCACCGGTGAACGACCCCGGAAACAAGGTGACGGTACCCAGCGCCGACGAGGTCTGGAAGACGGCCGATGCGGACGGTAACGGGGTGTTGTCGAAAGCGGAGTTCCCGAAATTCACGCCCGCATTCTGGTTCCAGGTGGCCGACCTCGACGCCAATGGGTCGCTCACCACGGACGAGTGGGCCTATTACCGTGCCGCGCTCGATTCCGAAAACGGCATGCTCGCGATTCGGCTGGGCGGGTCGGGCGACATGTCCGACACGGCCATCCGCTGGAAGTATCAGCGCAGCGTGCCGCAGTTGCCGTCGCCGCTGCTCTATGGCCACGTCCTCTACATGGTCAACGACAACGGCATCGTCACGACGCTCCATCCCGAGACCGGTGAGGTGATCAAGCAAGGACGGCTGACCGGCGCGCCGGGCGCCGTGTTCGCCTCGCCAGTTGCGGCCGACGGCCACATCTTTTTCTCGACCGAGGCAGGCGCCATCGTGGTCGTCTCGCCCGGCGGGGACCTGGCCGTCAAAAGCGTCAACATTCTCAACGAAGAGGTGTACGCTACGCCAGCGATTGCCGATGGGCGGATTTACGTACGCACCACGGAAGCGCTGTACGCGTTTGGCTCCTAGCCTTCAGCTTTCGGCTATCAGCTGTCAGCACGACGGGCACGAAGGACGTGAAGGGCATGAACGACACGACGGTCTACATCTGGGGGTAGCACATATGGCGCACGGCAGGCAGGTTGAGCACTATCGGCACTTCAGACAGTTTGCGGCCGTGGCCGCGATTGCCTTGCTGGCCGCATCGTCGACCGTGGTCGCTGTTCAGAAGCCCTCCTCGACTGCGCCGCAGTTTGTCGTTGACCCCACCTGGCCGAAGGACATGCCCAACAACTGGATCTTTGGATCCATTACCGGGGTGTTCGTTGACTCGAAGGATCAGATCTGGGTGACGCATCTGCCCGAGACGCTGACGGAAGAGGAGACCTCGGAGACGCAGAAGCCGCCGATTGGTACGTGCTGCCGCACGGCGCCCACGGTGGTCGTCTTCGATCAGGCGGGAAACGTCGTGAACAGTTGGGGCGATCAGTCTGACGACATCTCGGCATATCCCCGCAACGCGCACGGGATCTTCGTCGATCACAACGATTTCGTCTGGATTGGAACTTTTCAGCATCACCGGGTGCAGAAGTTCACCCGCGACGGCAAGCACGTCATGACGATCGGCACGTACGAGAAGACCGCGGGCAGCAACGACACGACACTGTTGGGCGGCCCGGCCGGCATCTGGGTGGATCCGAAGACCAACGAGGTGTTCATCGCCGACGGTTATCGCAACCGGCGTGTGATTGTGTTCGACGGCAAGAGCGGCAAGTATCTCCGGCACTGGGGCGCATACGGCGAAGTGCCGGACGACACGCAGAAGCCGGCCAACGATCCCAAGGTGCCAAACAAGCAGTTTGCGACCGTCCATGGCATCACCGGGTCGAATGACGGATTCATCTACGTCGCCGACCGTCGCGGCAACCGCATCCAGGTGTTCGATCAGAAGGGGAAGTTCATCCGCGAACGGATCATCGCGCCTGAGACCCGTGCGTCAGGATCCGCGTTTGTGCCGGTGCTTTCACCGGACGCGGCGCAGCAGTGGCTGTATCTGGCCGATGGCACGAACCACAAGATCTGGATCATGCGGCGCAGCGATCTCGAGGTAGTGGGCGAGTTCGGCCGCGGCGGCCGCCAGCTTGGCCAGATGCTCCGGCCGCACGGGATGGGCGTGGACTCGAAGGGGAATCTTTACGTCGGCGAGGCGTCAACCGGGCGGCGGGTCCAGCGCTTCACGCCGAAGTAGGCGCGCCTCAGCGCGGCCCTCATGGCCGTGCTTGCTCGATGCCGTACACTGGATCTGAACCCAATCAGTTTCAGGAGGATGAGCCATTCGAGTCATAACAGCTCTTTTGGTGCTGCTCGGCGTGTCTCCCGCACTCGCCTTCGCCGGCGTCGCGGCCGACGCGCAGAAGAATTACTTCAAGGCGCTCGATCGCATGATGATCGCGCTGGCGCCGCAGAACGCGCGCGTGTCGGCGCTGGTGCGAAAGGAATATCGCGCCTACCTCGACCTGCTCGTCCTCAACCAGTTCGATGCGCTCGAGGACGCGCTGTATACGGGCGGCCTCGTGGCACTGCCCAGCCAGCCCGAGCGCTTCAACCTGGACGTCCGCACGGAAGGGCCGGCGCCCATTGCCGAGAAGGACCTCGCGAATCAGGCCAGCTATATTGCCGCACGGCCGGCGACCGTCGGCGCCCTGCTGGACATCGCGTCACGTGTGAAGTCGGGTCCGCTCGAAATCACGAGCATGGTCCGGCACACGGAATATCAGGACGCCCTTCGCGCGACCAACTCCAACGCCAACACGTCCGTGCCCATGCACACCATGGGCTTGGCCGTCGACATCGCCCTGGTCAACACACCGCTCAAAACGGCTTATGAGATCCGCGATGTCCTGCAACAGCTGCAGAAGGCCGGCGACATCCTCTTCATCGGCGAGCGCCGGCAGCTCGTCTTCCATGTCGTTCCACACCCATCGCGTCTCGGCTACTTCAACGATGTCTATGCCGCCGCCATGGCGGCGTCGCTGGCCGGCGAAAACGGAGTTCGGACGACCGCCGTCAATCGCGCGCTGACGCCGCTGACCCGTCCGGTCGTGGACACGCAAGTGATCGCCGTCGGCCCCACTGACGACTTTGCGGCCGAATGGTGGTCCGCTGACGCCCACAGCGACGTGATGGTCAAAGTATCGGCGGCCAGTGTGCTGACCGAGGTCGTCGCGGTGAGCCGCCTGGCGGAGCGGCCCACGCTCCAGGCGGAGCGCCGCTCGTTCTTCGGCCGGCTTGCCGCGTTCATAGGCGGGATGTTCCGCAGCGCGCGCGAAGTAATCACCACGAACGGCGGGCAGGACGTCGTGAGCACGGCAGAAGCGAAGCCTGATTACCGGCCTCGAGGGAAACCCTTCGAGGCCTTGATCTCGCGAATCTGCAGGATGTGACGCTGCTCGTGGGTTGAGATGAGCAAGATCCACTGGTACGCGTCACTTCCCTGTCGCGCAACCAGATGCCGCCGCAGCTCGTCACTCGTCGTCGCGACGTAGTGCCGCAGCCGCTCGTGGTGAGTCCGGTACTCGGCGAGCGCCGTCCTGAGATCGCGGACCTTCCCTCTTGGAATCTCCGCGGCGATCGCTTTCTCGCGCTGCGTGCGATCGATGCCGTACCAGAGGATGTCGGCGTCGGTGTCCCGCGGCACGGGAGTTCCCGGAGCCGTTTTCAGCGCCTGTTGCAAGTCATCCCAATAGATGGGTGCGACCAACACCAGGTGGTCGAGCACTTCGGCGATGCTCCACGCATCCGCCGACGGTTTGAAGGCGAGTTGCCCGTCAGTCAGCCCTGACACTTCATCAATCAACCACGCGCTGGTCACCTCGAGATGCGCGAGCAGGCGCTGCCGTTCGAGTGCCGTCATCGAGGCCTCGCCCCGCGCGCCAGCCACCAGCGCCACGACGGCGACGACCACCACCCCCGCTCGTCTCATAGACCCTTCGACCCTTGGACCGTGACCGGTGAACCGTGATCCCGTCAAGTGAACACCAATACGGCGATCGACATCAACACCCCGCAACCGTTGAATTTTCTGGACCCCGACGTGCGCTTCGGGCCGTGGACTCGCGATTCACCCGTTCGTGAAGCGAGTCCATTCCGTTGAATCAACAACGGGCGTCCGTGCCGTCCGTCCCCTGTAAACGCTGAACGCCACTTGCGGATGCAGTTCGCGTCAGGTCCGGCCCCGGTACCGATCTTGGTATCAGTTGCCTGCCTTGGTGACCCTTCGCGCTGGCACCGCTGTTCGCAGTCACACCCGGCTGCGCTTTGGCGGCGGCGTGAATCGAAACGAACCACAAAAGAGAGGACAGTCATGTTCAGACTAACCCGTGGCCTGCTGGTCGCGGCCTTGATCGCCGCTGCGACGCCGGTCTCTGCCCAGCCGGCGCAGACCGGCACCGTGCAAGGCGATGTTCGCGACGCAACCGGCGGCGCACTGCCCGGCGTCACAGTGACGATCACCAGCCAGGACCGCGGCTTTTCGCGTTCGACGGTCACCGACGAGGCCGGCCGATGGGTCTTTCCCTCGGTGCCGATCGGCCCCTACCGCCTCACCGCCGCTTTGCAAGGCTTCGAAACGGCGGAAGCCACCGACAACCTCGTCGAAGTCAATCGGACGACGAGCGTGTCCTTCAATATGAAGATTGGCGCGCTGACCGACACCGTCATCGTGACGGGTGCCACGCCCATTGTCGATGCCACCACCGTGACGCAGACCACGCGAGTCAGCCGCGACGAGTTCGACAAACTTCCGGTGGGACGCAATTACCAATCGCTGATTGCCGCCGCGCCGGGCGTGGTGGGAGTCGGCAACGTCAATTCCATGGGGGCGCTGGCCGGAAGCAACTTGTTCGTCATCGACGCCGTCGACACGACCGATCCGACGACCGGGACTTTTGGCACGAACCTGAACTTCGAAGCGATCCAGGAAGTCAACGTGCTGACCAGCGCCGTCGGCGCCGAGTACGGTCGCGCGCAGGGCGCCATCGTGAACGTCGTCACGAAATCCGGCACCAATCGCTTCGAGGGCTCAGCCAAGTACATCTTTTCCAACGACGAATGGAACGGGCAGAACACGACGACCAGTGAAGTGACCGATGCGTCACTGGAGCGCGACAAATTCGACCAGGTGAATCCCACCTATTCCTTTACCGGCGGCGGTCCGATCTGGAAAGATCGCGCCTGGTTCTTCGCAACCTACGAGCTGACGCAGAACACCTCGCCGCAGCGGCAAACCGTGGGCCAGATCCCCGAGGATTTCCAGCAGGTGCGCGAGGATAAATTCACGAATCTTCGCGGGACCCTGCAGCTTGCCGAGGGGCATACGGCATGGTTCAAGTACTACCAATCGCCATCCGACGGCTTCGTGGTCGACTACTGGGGCGCTGCGGGCGAACGTGAGGCACTGACGGCCCAGAACCAGACCGCCAAGAACTGGGCCGCACAGTGGAGCGGGGTGTTGCGCCACAACTGGTCGATGGAAGCCGCGCTGGCCAGCTACGACTCGCTGATTACCGTGACGACGTTCGAGGCGAGCGGGCGTCTGGCGAACGCGCCGATTCTCAATATTGCGGATAGCAAGTTCTACAACGGCGCCACCTTCGACGGGTTCGTCAAACGTCCCCGGCAGCAGTTCAACCTGGCAAGCAACTGGTTCCTGCTGGTCGGCGGGCGAAGCCATGATCTGAAGGTCGGCTTCGATTTTCAGAACGTCGAGTCCGGTTCGCTCTTCCAGTTTCCGAACGCGCAGTGGTATATCGCCGAAGACTACAACCAGGCCGCCAACGCCATCACCCACTTTCAGCGGCGTGACTACGAAACAGGCGATTCGACGTCCAAAGGCAAGCACGTCGCGCTGTTCGCGCGTGACAAGTTTCAGGTCACGCCGCGCCTGTTCGTGGAGGCGGGCGTCCGCTTCGAAAGGCAGTCCGGATCCAGCGACCTTGGCGCGGACACGGTGAACACCACCTCGATCGCGCCGCGGCTCTCCACGAGCTATGACTTGTCGGGAGACGGCAAGAGGTTGCTGACCGGCAGCTACGGCCGTTACTACGCGGGCATCATCCAGGGTTTCTCCGACGCGTTCGCGGGGGTGCCGCAACAGGCGAACTACGACAACTTCGTCTGGGACGGAAGCAGCTACGTCTTTTCGAACAGCGTCCGGGTCGGTGGGTCGAACTTCGAGCCCAACACCGATCTTGATCCGTCGTACATGGACGAGGTGACGCTGGGTTTCCAGCAGCAGTTCGGGCGAAGCATGGGCGCTGCGGTCCGGATCATCGCACGCAAGTGGGACGACATCATCGACGATGTGCGCACGTTCAATCCGGACGGGACGATCAATCGCCAGGTCGTCAACTACGATCCTGCGACCCGGACGTTCCGCGGCGTGACCGTCTCGATGGAGAAGCGGTTCTCCAACAATTGGAACGCCCAAGGCAGCTATACGTTGTCCAGGACACGAGGCAACCACTTCGGCACGACATTCACCGGCCTTGGCGACTACCTCGACGCGCAGTGCCGCACGACCGCGGATCCCACCGTCGGCACCGACGGCATCATCCCGTGCGCGGAGGTGCAGGACGGTCCGACGACGCTTGGGCGTCCGGCGTTCGATCGGCCGCACAACTTCAAGTTCAGCGCGGCCTACGTGCGCCCGATTGGACCGGTCAACCTCACGGTCGGGACACTGCTGGACGTCATCTCCAAGACCCGGTTCCAAAAGCAACGCACGGTCAACGTCCTGCGCCCGGGCACGCTGACCAACGCGGGCCCGACGGCGACCTACTTTTACAACGAACGGGGCGAGGATCAATTGCCCGGGTTGCTCAACGTGATGGATCTGTCGACCGAGTTGGGCTGGCGCATCGCGAGCACGTATCAGGCCGCGCTCAGAGCCGAAGTGTTCAATCTGTGGGACAACCAGGAGAAGAACGCCTCCAACAACTTCACGTGGTGTGGCACGACGAGCACCGCCGCGTGCGCGACGGCGGTCAACAACTACGGCAAGGCCAGCGCGCGTGGCGCGTTCGTGGCTCCACGCAGCTACCGCGTCTCGATGATCTTCCGCTTCTGACTCACGCCGATGGGGTGGGTCGCGGCCCGCCCCACCTTCCCTGTCTGAGCGAGCGCCGCAAGTCGAAGGGCCTGCCCTGAGCGCCGCGAGTCGAAGGGCACCGAGTCGCACCGGGTCGTCCCGTGCGCGTGACGTGCTGCGCGGCGGATCGGCGCGCAGAGTATTTGCTTTGCAATTTGACTTCGCCTCGCGGAAAAGTGTGCCCTCCGCCAACGGAAGACGGACAAACGCGTTGGGGACCCCATCCCCAACGCTTCGAGGGAGGACTGCGGTCACACTTTTCTGACCCGGCTCGCGAGGCTCAGACAAAATGGCTCCGCAAACACTCCGCACGCCTTACTGCCTGCCCTGCCTGCCCTGAGCGAGCCGTGCGAGTCGAAGGGAGCGAGCGCCGCGAGTCGAAGGGTCCTGCAAGTAGCATGGACCCATGCAACCACTCCTCTGGGGGACGGCGCTGCTGCTGCTAGGAGCGCTGACCTATCGGGCGCCGGCGCTGCACGAGGCGCATGCCCACCAGCCGCCACAGCCGTTTGCCGGCGTCCTCGACGAACACCCGGCCATTCAGTACGCCACGCGTCAGCCGCGCGATCGCGTGGCGCAGCTGAATCGGGCGGTCAGGCAGGGATCCGTCACGCTCACTTACCGCGAGCCGGGCGGCTACCTGCAGGCGGTGCTCGAAGCGCTGGCAATCTCCCGAGAGTCGCAGTTGCTGGTTTTCTCCAAAACGGGCATCCAGCGAGCCAGCACCAGCCCCGACAACCCGCGCGCGCTCTTTTTCGACGACTCGGTCGTCATCGGCTATATCCCCGGCGCGAGGCTCATCGAGATCGCCGCGCACGACCCCGAGCAGGGCGTCGTCTTTTATACGGTCGATCAGATGGTGACGCGGCCGGATGGCTCGCAGCGCGACGCCGTGTTCGAGCGTCGCACCAGTTGCCTGACCTGTCATGTCTCGGGCAGCACGCTCGATGTGCCAGGCATGATCACGCGGAGCAACTTCGCCAGCGCAAATGGCGACGTGATCCCACAGTTGGGTTTTCACATCGTCGACCACCGAACGCCCCTGTCGCAACGGTGGGGCGGCTGGTTCGTGACGGGCAATTACGTCGCCCCGCCTTATGGCGGTGTCGGCCACATGGGCAACGTGAGCACGACCCGGCACCCCACGAGGGGCGATGTCGCGTCGATGTCCAATGAACTGTTGACGCGCTGGATGGACAGCGCGATCACGGAGCGCGGTTATGTCTCACACGAAAGCGACATCGCCGCGCTGATGGTGTTCGATCATCAGATGAGGGCCGTCAATCTGCTCACGCGGCTCAACTGGGAAGCCCGCGTCGCGGCGTCTGACGGGACCATCGACTTCACGTCCGGTGCGCTCCAGATGCTGGCGCACGACGTTGCCGACTATTTCCTGTTCGTCGACGAGGTATCGCCGCCGGCGCGCCTGACGCCACGCGCCGGCTTTGCTGCGGCGTTTACGGCGGCCGGACCCAGAGATTCCCACGGACGTTCGCTGCGCGAGCTTGACCTGGAACAGCGGCTGTTGCGCTATCCGTGCAGCTACATGATCTACTCGGCGGCGTTCGATCAGCTGCCGCACCAGGCCAAGGCCGCGGTTTATCAGCGGATCGCGGCGATTTTGTCGGCTCGCGATGACGAGACCAGGTACTGGCACCTGTCAGCAGACGATCGGCGGGCGATCATCGAGATCCTGCGCCAAACGAAGCCGGATTGGCCTGGGTCGCCGTGACGTCGTAGTGCGCGGCCTTTTCATCCCACCGCGAGAGCACCCTCTTGCGCTCCTCCGGGATGACCGCCGTCTCATAGTTGGCGCCGGCCAGCGCGCGAATGTCGTCGAGCGAATCCCACAGGATGATCGTGACGAACTCCACTTCGGCGCCGAGCGGACGACGCAACAGATAGCTGCCGCGAAAACCGCTCTTCGTGCTGAGGCCAGGAAGCAGTTCCGGCTGCAGCATAGCTTCGTACGCATCCGCGTTGCCGGGGGTGGTGTAGCCGTACCAGACTCTCGCAATCATTCGAGCTCCTGCAGGAAGGGGGCAGCGGGGAATTACTACACGGAAGGACCATTTTTACTCGCGGCTGAAGCTCGACGGCACAGGGGATCACAGCGGATCACAGGGGATCACAGGGTTCCCCCACAGGGTTCCCGCACGAGGTTCCGCGCACGCGGGTTCACGGGGTTCCCCGCACGAGGTTCCGCTCACGCGGGTTCACGGGGTTTTCCGCACGAGGTTCCGCGCACGCGGGTTCACGGTGGTCGCACCCCGTGATCCGAACCCCGTGATCCGAACCCCGTGATCCGAACCCCGTGATCCGAACCCTGTGATTCGAACCCTGTGATCCGAACCCTGTGATTCGAACCCTGTGATTCGAACCCTGTGATCCGAACCCTGTGAACGGTCGTGGTTGGAACCCTGTCAGGGAACCCCGTGGGCGGAACCCCGTGGCGCGTCTGGCAAGCTTTCGGCAAACGTCCTCGCTATGGACGTCGGGAACGAACTGCGCAAGGCGCGGGAGCACGCGGGACTGTCGCGCGAGCAGGTAGCGCAGAGTACGAAGATCCAGCTCACCAAGCTCGAGGCGCTGGAGACCAATGCGTTCGAGCGTCTGCCGGACGGCATCTACCTCGACGGTATTGTCAAGGCCTACGCGCGGACCGTCGGCCTCGATGCTGATGCAATGGTGCATCGCGTGCACGCGGCGCTTGCGCTTCGCACAGGTCCACCCGCGGACCAAGTGCCACCCACCCCCGTTGTGCACGCGGCCGCTGCCACGTACTCCAACAACCACCTGCCATATGCCGACATCGACTCGATCGACTCATTCGCCCCCGAGTCATGGATCGCGCACGATCGCGGTCCCGGTCCGGGACCGCCGCCAGCCGATGCGGGCGTCGAAGTCGATCGCGAGTTCGTACCGCTGCCCAGTGCGCCGCGCAGCACGGGGCGTTTAGTTCTGGCCGTTGTCGCGCTCCTGGCCGCTGCAGGATTCGGAGGCTATCTCTACGAGTCATCGCGACGTGCGGAAAGCGCTCGTGCCGAGATGGGGAGAGGTGACACAGGTGACGCAGGTGCAGCCGGTGCACAAGGTGCAGCAGGTGGCACAGGTGCAGCAGGTGACACAGGTGCAGCCGGTGCAGGTGGCACAGGTACGACAGGTACGGCCGGTGGCGAAGGTGACACAAGGGTAGCGGGCGTGAGCGTTGCAGATGCCCCACCGGCGTCACCGGCCGTGCCACCCGCCACCGCCATCCCTGATCGACCTGCTATACGCGGACGAGAGGCACCGGCCGATGCATCGGCTACCCCTGAACCTGCTGCCGCTACCAGACCTGATGAACCCGCACCCTCGCCACCTGCACCTGCTGCACCTCCCGCACCCGCCGCACCTGGCGCACCTGGCGCACCTGGCGCACCCGGCGCACCGACGTCAGCTGCGACACGTTCGGCACCCTCCGTCGAACTTTCCGGCGTGTGGGCCCTGGACACTCGCGTCGAGTCCAGCAGCTATCGAGATTACGAGGGCCTTCAACTCGGTTATCTTCTCAAACTGCAGCAGGACGGATCACGCGTCACCGGCACGGGAGTGAAGATGCTCGAGAATGGCCGCGAGCTTCGGGGTGCCTCGCAGACGCCCATCCTGATTCAAGGGACAGTGGACGGCGAGCGCCTGACGCTCACCTTCACGGAACACGGCTTTCGCCGGACGAGCGGGGGCAAGATGATTCTGGATGTCTATGACGATGGCGTGCTGCGCGGGCGTTTCTCGAGCAACGCAGCCCAGTCAGTCGGGATCGTCGAAGCCCGGCGACCGGGCGGCTAGCGATGGCCTGGTCCGGCTTCATTCGTATCTGAGCGCCAGAATCGGGTCGATGCGGCTGGCACGATGCGCCGGAATCATTCCCGCGGCGGCAGATACCAATCCCAACAACGCGGCGGTGCTGGCGGCAATCCACGGATCGCCGGGTTGGATTCCGTACAGCTGCGCGGACACCAACCGCCCCGCACCCATGGCCGCGGGCACGCCGATCGCAAGGCCAATCGCCAGCAGCACGAGCACCTCTTTCATCACCAGCCACAACACACCCGACGGGGCGGCCCCGAGCGCCAGGCGCAGACCAAGCTCCTTGCGCCGCCGCGCGACGACAAAGGCCATCACGCCATACAGGCCGACAGACGCCAGCACCGTGGCGAGCAGCCCGAAGGCCGCCGAGAGCGTGGCGATGAGCCGATCGGTCAGCAGTGTCTCGTCCAGCTGCCCTTCGAGCGTCTTCAGTTCGTACACCGGCATTGACGCATCGAGCTGCTGGACCTCGCGACGCACGAGGCTGTAGGCGGCATCCGACGCCTCGTGGGTGCGCACGTAGAACGCAACGGCGCCGCGGCCCCAGTTCGGCACGAACACCTGACGCCGGACCCCTTCGCGCGGGCCTTCGTACAACGAGTTCTCCACGACGCCGACGATTTCGAGCGTCAACTTCGATTGCGGGCCGCCGCCCCATCCCACGCGCTTGCCGAGCGCGCTTCCGCCGGGAAAAAACTGCTCGGCAAACTTGCGGTTGACGATGACGACGGTCGCGTCGCGCTTCGCATCGAGGCGCGTGAAGTCGCGGCCCTCGACGAACGGAATGTTCATGGTCTTGAAATAACCCGGCGAGAGGCTGTTCATGAACATCTGCTGATCTTCGCCATCCTTGTAGCTGTAGCCTTCGACCGCCATGCTGCTGTCCCACTCGTTGCCGGCGAGCAGCGGGACCTGCGCAATCGCGGCGGAGCTCACCCCTGGCACCGACTCCAGGCGCTCGAGCAACTGCTGGTAGAAATTGAACGTCCGCTCGTCGTCGTAGCCGCTGAGGGCGGGCGACAACTGGAACGTCACGAGATTGTCGAGGTCGATGCCGGTGTCGGTCCCTTGCAGGTTCTGCAGGCTGCTCACGAAGAGTCCTGCCCCGAACAGCAGGAGGAAGCTGAGCGCCACCTGTGCCGCGACGAGCGCCTTCCTCAGGTACAGCGATGAACCCGTGGCGCCGGCGACGGCGCCGACGGTGTCCTTGAGTGTGCCCCACGTATCGGGCTTGCTGGCGCGCAGCGCCGGCAGCAGGCCAAACACGATGCCGGTCAGCAGCGTGATGGCCAGGGTGAAGGAGAGAATGCGCAAGTCCGGCGTGGGCGCCACGAGCAGCGGGGCGCCGCCCACAGGCAGCAGCGCGAGCAGCCCGCGCGTGAGAACCATCGCGAGCAGCACGCCCATGGCTCCGCCGGCGAACGACAGCACGAGACTTTCCGCGAGCAGCTGTCGCACCAGCTGCAGGCGCGACGCCCCGATCGACAGGCGCACGGCGATCTCGCGCTGGCGCATGAAGGCCCGCGCGATGAGCAGATTGGCCACGTTCGCGCAGGCAATCAGCAGGACGAGGCCGACCATGCACATCAGGACGATCAGCGCCGTCGAGAACTCGTTGCGCAGGCCCGAGTACCCGATATCCGCGCGCTCGACCCGCAGCTGGCCCTGCATGAAGCGATCGCGGATGAACGGAGACCAGTTCCTGGCGCCCTCGAGCGTCATCTCGTGCGCCCGTATCTGCAGGAACAACCCCCGCATCGGCGCCCGGGCCGACTCAATCGTGTGTCCCGGCGCGAGCCGCGCGAAGACCTGGACCCAGCGCGTACGCGGATCGTCCATGTGCACCCAGGCCCATTCGGGCACGATCACGGGCTTCATCTGCAACGGCACACGAATCTGCGGCGCGCGAGTGGGGTCGAGACCGGCAAACCCGGCGGCGGAGACGCCGACAACGGTCATCGGATAGTTGTTGACCAGAATCTTCTTGCCGACCACGGCGGGATCGCGATTGAAGCGGCGGGTCCAGTAGTCGTAACCAAGGACGACCACCGGGTGTCCCTGGTAGAACTGATCGTCCTCGTCGGACGTGAACACGCGACCCGCCGCGGGCGGTACACCGAGCATCGTGAAGTAGTTGCCCGACACCATCTCGGCGTCGAGCCGTTCGGTCTGGTTGTCGATGCTCACGGACGTGGCGACCAGCCGCCGCGCCAGCACCTCACTGAACGGCTCGGCCCGCTTCTGGAACTCCTGATACATCGGATACGAGTGCATCCGCGAGCCCATGTTGCTGCCGCTGTGTGGCCCTTCCTGGTACAGCATCACGAGCTCGTGCGGACTCTTGACCGGAAGCTTCCGCAGCAGAATCTGGTCGATCAACGTGAAGATGGCGGTATTGGCCCCAATCCCGAGCGCAAGGGAGAGGATGGCGACGCTGGCGAACAGGGGGCTGCGCAGCAGGCCACGGACAGCCAGGCGGACGTCGTTAATCGGGAGACTCACGCCAGCTTAGACGGGTGCGGGGCGTCGACGGTTGCCGCGCCCCGGCGTCGAGGGGGTCACGGGGGTCACGGGTTCTCCTCGTGTCCGAACACCGTCGAAGAACCCCGTGAGAAAAACCCCGTGAACCCCGTGAGGGGAACTTCAGTCAGGGGAACCCTGTGAAGGGAACCCTGTGACCCGCGAGCGTGCTGTGACCCGCGAGCGTGCTGTGACGCCGCGAGCGTGCCGTGACGCGCGAGCGGGTTAACGCAGGCGAGCGATTCTGCCCTTGATGGCCGCAGCGAGCGCCTGCATCCGATCGGCGTCACGACCGCTGGCCGACGACGCATCCCGCTCGATCTGATCGGCCATGGTGCCCAGCTGATCCAGATCGCTGCGCGAACGGCCGTTGCGATCCGCGCGCTGCATCGCCGCCCGCAGTGTGTTGGCCCGCTCCGCCGTGAACGCGTTGCTGCGCACGAGCTGATCGACATACGCGCGCGCCGTGATGAAGTTGGCGGCGTGCTCGACGCGCGGCTGCATCTGCGGGTTGAATTCGGCCCACCGCACCTGTAGCGCCGCGTCGATCTCGGCCTGCGACAGGTGCTCGCTCGGAATCAGCTTCAGGATGTCGAGCCCGCGCGCGATTTCCGACCCGTAAATGTGGCCGTTGTACCAATACACCGACCAGTAGCCCGCGCTCCTCAACACCTTCTCGTCAATCGGCCCGCGATCGAAAAACGCGATCTCCACCGCGTTGGCCGAGTCGGTGAAGTCGAACACCGAAATGCCGCCCTGATACCAGCCCTGCACCATGATGTCGCGCCCCGGCACCGGGATGATCGACCCGTTGTGCGCCACGCAGTTCTCGGTCTCGCTCTGTGGCGCCGGCATCTTGTAGTAGCCCTTGAACACCAGCTTCTGGTCTTCGATGTCGAAGATCGCGTTGGCGCCCCAGTTGAGCAGGTCCGTCGCACGGCAGCGCGGACGCGACCCGCCACCCCATTCGTCGGTGAAGACGACCTTGGTCCCGTCGTTGTTGAACGTCGCCGAATGCCAGTAGGCAAAATTCTTGTCGATGACGTGATCGAGCCGCTTTGGAGTCACCGGATCGGAGATGTCCATCAGGATGCCGTTGCCGGCGCACGCGCCCGCGGCCAGCCCGACCTCCGGATACACCGTGATGTCGTGGCACTGATTGGTGAGCCGTGACTGCTGCGTGCCCGGGCCGTGGTCTCCCCCCTGCCAGAGTCCGCCGAGCGCGCCCGTCTTCTCATCCGCGAAGATCCGCGGACGGTTGACGATGGCGGCCTGCGACGGGTTGGCCAGCGGCACCTTGATCACGTCGATGCTGAAGAGCGCCGTGTTCAGATCCTTTGGATCCGGCACGCAGCCATCGAGCTCTTCGCCCTGGCGGACGGCGCCAGTGCCGGACCCGTAGACGTAGACGTTCGCCTGGTCCTTCGGATCGGCCACCAGCGTGTGGGTGTGCGACCCGCGGCAGGTCTGAATCGCCGCCACCTGCCTGGGATTGCGCGGGTTGCTGATATCGAAGATGCGCACGCCGCGGAACCGTTCGGTGCTCACGGTGTCGTTGATGCCCTGTGCCCCGCAGTCGAGGCGGCCGCGAGTCTGCTCGACGGACATGAACAGCAGGTTGCCGTGAACCGACACGTCTCCTTGACCGCCCGGGCAGACGATCGATGCCATCAGGCGCGGGCGATCGGCCCGTTCGATGTCGTACATGTTGATGCCGTGGTAGTTGCCGATGAACATGTGCGTTCCGCGGAACGCGATGTCGGAATTGGTGAAGCTCAAGACGTTGGCGTTGGGTGGTGGCGCCCCTCCAGTCGCGTTGCCGGGTGCGCCGGGTGCGCCAGGTGCGCCAGGTGCAGCAGGTGCGTCAGGTGCAGCAGGTGCGTCAGGTGCAGCAGGTGCGTCAGGTGCAGCAGGTGCGTCAGGTGCAGCAGGTGTGGCAGCGGCGCCCGGTGCGTCTGGTGTCGCGTTCGCCGGTCGTTCCGGCGGAACGGGATTGCCGAGAGGGGCTTCGGGATCGAAGAACCCCGGCGGCTTGGGCAGGTGCGAGACCAGCTCGAGATTCTTCACCGCGACGCCGGCGTCGTGCAGCCCGGCCTTCAGCCCCACGCGGGGGTCGTTCATGTTGATCGCCGCCGTCTGCGCCGCCTGATCCTGCGCCATGCCGATGGCGCCGAGCGAGAACGCCAGCACCCCGGCCATTGAGATTCGATGTGTCAGATGCATACGTGTTCCCTGTTGACTAGCCGATGTGGCCGAGCCGGCCATGGTCCGCCCCTACCGGAGGCGCGTCACGCGCCCCTTGATCGTTGCTGCCAGCGCCTTCATCCGTTCCCCATCCACTCCAGTGGCCGACGCCGCCTCTTTCTCGATCTGATTCGCGAGATTCGTCACCGCCTCCAGATCCGCGCGCGGCGCGTTACTGCGATCCGCCCGATCCATGGCCGACCGCAGCGCGCCAGCGCGCTCGGCCGTGAGCGCCTTGCTGCGCGCGAGCTGATCCACATACGCGCGCGCCGTGATGAAGTTCAGCGGATGCTCGATACGCGGCTGCGACTGCACGTTGAACTCGTTGGAGCGCACCTGCACGGCGGCATCGATTTCCGCTTGCGTCAGATGCTCGGTCGGCACCAGCCGGAAGATGTCGATGCCGCGGGCAATCTCCGATCCGTACAGGTGACCGTTGTACCAATACGCGGACCAGTAGCCGCCCGTAACGAGCTGCTGGGGGTTGACGGGACCGCGGTCGAAATACGCAATCTCGATCGGGTTCGCCGAGTCGGTGAAGTCGAAGACCGAGACACCGCCCTGATACCACCCCTGCGCCTTGATGTCGCGGCCCGGCACCGGAATCAGCGAGCCATTGTGCGCGACGCAATTTTCCTGCTCGGTCTGCGCGACCGGCAGCTTGTAATAGCTGCGGAACACCAGTTTCTTGTCCACCACGTCGAAGATCGCGTTGGCGCCCCACGTCGGCAGATCCGTGGCGCGGCACCGCGGGCGCGTGCCGCCGCCCCACTCATCCGTGAAGATCACCTTGGTGCCGTCGTTGTTGAACGACGCCGAGTGCCAGTAGGCAAAGTTCTTGTCGCTGGCGGCGTCGAGCCGCGTCGGGTTCAGCGGGTCCGAGATGTCGAGCAGCAGGCCGTTGCCCGAGCACGCGCCGGCCGCCAGTCCGATCTCGGGATACGCGGTGATGTCGTGGCACTGATTGGTCGTGGCCGTCCGCTGCGTGCCGGGCCCGTGATCGCCGCCCTGCCACAAGCCGCCCGCCGCGCCGGTGGCCGGATCCGAGAAGATGCGGGGCCGGCTGACAATGGCCGCCTGCTCGGGATTGGCGAGCGGCACCTTGATCACGTCGATGCTGAAGAGCGCCGTGTTCGCATCCTTCGCGTCGGGCACGCAGCCTTCGAGTTCCTCTCCCTGCCGCGAGCCGCCCGTTCCCGATCCGTAGATGTAGATGGCGGCCTTGTCCTTGGGGTCGGGCACGAGCGTGTGGGTGTGCGATCCGCGGCAGGTCTGCACGGCCGCCACCTGGCGCGGCTTGTCGATGTCCGTGATGTCGAAGATACGCACGCCACGAAAGCGTTCCTTGCTGACCGGGTCTTCGACGCCGTCAACGCCGCAATCGATGCGTCCGCGCGTCTGCTCGACGGACATGAAGAGCAGGTTGCCGTAGACCGACAGGTCACCCTGGCCGCCCGGGCACACGATGGAGGTGACGACGCGGGGCTTGCGCGTGTTCTCGACGTCGTAGATGTTGAAGCCGGCAAAATTGCCCAGGAAGACGTGGTTGTCCTGAAACGCGAGGTCGGAGTTGGCAAAGTTCAGGCTGTGGTTCCCGGACGGATCGATGAACCCTTCCGGCTTCGGCAGGTTGGAGACGAGCTCCAGGCCCTTGGCCGCGACGTCCGCGTCGGTAAGGCCGCCTTTCAAGCCGATGCGCGGATCGCTCTGGCTGGACGGGCCGGGCGCCTGCGCACCGCCTTCCATCATGAAGGCCAGCGCCACGCCGGCGGCACACAACAGCGTCTGGACTGCGGATCTCATTGCGGTCGCTCCTTGAGTGCGGCCAGCATCGCCGCCATGCGGTCAATCTCCATGCTCTGGTCGGCGTCCACGTCGGACGCGAACGCGAAGATCTCCGCGTCCTGACCCGCGCCTGGCGTCTCGAACAACGCCTTCACCATCGTCAGGGCGCCGATGTGGTGCTTGATCATGCCTTCGAGAAAAAGCCGATCGAACTCGGTGCCCCTGGCGGAGGCCAGCCGTTTCATCTCCGCCTGTGTCAGCATCCCCGGCATCAGCGCGTGGTCCCCTGCGTGATGGGCGTGCTCGTCCGGCACGGTCTCCCGGCGCGCCGAGAGCCAGTCCTTCATCATGTTGATCTCGTCGATCTGCGAGACCTCGATGCGCTTGGCGAGCAGCTTCATCTCGTCACTCTGGCTGTGCTGATAGACCAGTGCCGCCATTTCGAGTGCCTGCTGATGATGGCCGATCATGCCCTGCATGAACCGGGTGTCGCCCGCGGTATGCGGGAGCGCCGCTGAGCGGGCGCTGGTTTCCGCCGTGACCACCTTGCTGTCCTCGCCGGGCCGTCCGGGCTGAACCAGTTGCGGCTCGCCACCCGGCGGCCCGGGATTGACCTGCGGCGCTGACGATTGGCCGGCGGTCTGGCAGCCCGCACCAAATCCGATCGCGGCAATCAGGAGATACAGGGCGCCGCCGCGGGCATGCACCCCGCTCGGTCGGCGAAATGTTGGGATCTTCACTCAGCAAATCTTACAGGAACTCGGCCCGCCGGTCCGTTCCGGTTTCGCCGCGTCGCCGTAATCGGGCCGGGCATGCCCGGCCCCTACCTGCGGGCGCCGCTGTATTCCAGCATCTGCGTCGTCAAATCGAGCGGATACGAGATCGTGACATCGGTGATCTGTCCATTGGCGCCGGTCACCGGCGTCAGCTTCGGCATGACGAACCCCGTGTACGAGGGCAGATTCAGCTTGTCCACGCGGGCAACGATTTCGTCACGCAGCGCCGGGTCGAAATGCACGCCATGGGTGTCGAACAGCTTCTGCGCCGCCGCGTAATCCCCTTCCGACTTGATGCGCTGCACCTCCGCGAGCAGCCGCCCCACGCCGTCGCGGAACGCCTGCGGATCGACCATCACCAGATACGTCTTGCCGTCGCGCGAGCGCTCCTCGATCGCCTTGCTGTAGGCCATGAGCCAGCGCACGATCATCTGGCGATTGCGCATGTGGTCGCCCTCGATCTGCGAACCCTCGCGGACGCGCCGTAACTGCACGAGCGCATTGCGCGTATACGCCTCGTATTCCGCGCGCACGATGTCGGCGTGATCGGCGGCCGGGATGATGCCCAGCTCCACCAGCTTTGGATCGGCGATGAAATACAGCCCGATGAGGTCTGCTCGAGCCTCTTCGAGGGCGGAAAACTGCTCCTTCAACAAAGATTGCGGCGACACCCTGACGGATTCCGCCATCCGCCCCGACGCGTGGCCAATCACTTCGTGCATGTCGGTCGTCAGCTCGGCGGCCAGCTCCGCGAATTTCTCCGCCCGCGTGGCCTCCTCGGGCGACCAGGCGAACTCGCTTCGCATCGAGCCCGCTGAGGACTTCGAATAGGCCTCGTTCACGTTCGACAAGGCGACGGACTTGCTGCCGTACTTTTCGCGAATGTTCTGATCGTTCGGCAGGTTGATGCCGATCGGCGTCACGGGACCGGCATCGCCGGTCTCGACGACGACGTCGATGGCGTTGGCGACGATGCCCTGCACGCTCGGCTTACGATATTTCGGATCCCAGGGCATGCGATCCTCGAACCACTGGGCGTTCTCTGCCAGTTTCCTGATCCGCGCGGTCTTCTCCCGGTTCACATAGAAGACCAGGCCCTCCCACGAGCCCTTGATGCCGCGCGGGTCCATATAGACCTCGATGAAGCCGTTGATGGTGTCCACCGGCGAGTCCTTGTCCTGCACCCAGGCGATGTCGTACTTGACGCGATCGGCGTCTTCGCCCGTGCGGTACCACTGGACGAGCGCTCGAAGCGCCGTGGCCATCGTGTCCGTGGCAAACG
Organism: Vicinamibacterales bacterium; assembly: GCA_035512515.1. GTDB lineage: Bacteria > Acidobacteriota > Vicinamibacteria > Vicinamibacterales > UBA2999 > JACCSI01. The sequence continues at coordinate 10,185 of DATKDY010000096.1, read as the reverse complement.
GAATGGCGGCCTCGAGGTGTCTGATGATCTCGGTGATCTGCGCATCGTAGCGGCCGCCGACCTTGTACACCTCCTCCACAAGCCTGCCGTCGCGCTTCACCAACCGCGAATTCAACCCATACCGCTCGGTGAAGCCCTTCAGATCGGCCATGCTGACGCCGAAGTAGAGGTTGTTCGCACTGGCCTCGAGGATGTCGCGTCCTTCGCCCGGGGTCTTGTTCGTGACGATCGGATCGACGGTCGGGTCGAAGAACATCGGTTGCAGCCGAGACAGCTCGGCGTCGAGCGTCCCGCCGTTGGCAGGTTTGAACATCGCCCCGTTCCTGGCCGCGGTCCGCGCCGCCGCGGTCAACGCTTCGGGGGAGGTTTTCATCACGAACTTGCGCGCCGTGAGGTTGTTGTAGGGGCCGTTGTTGAGCCAGAAGAGCTTGGTGTATCGCTCGATGTCGGCGAGCGTGGTCTGGTCTATGCCCTGCGGGTGCGTGAGGATCTGCTCGAGGATGTGTCGCATCGCGAGCGCGTCGCGATGTTTCTGATCGTAGAAGATGTCGCGGCCCGCGATCGCCGCCTGATACAGGTGCCAGATGAGGGTTTTCTCGTTGAGCGGCAGCGCCTCGAATCCGTCTGCGTACAGCTGCGCGACGGCGGCGTCGTCCACCCGTTCGAGCAGGTACTTGCGATCGTCGGCGGCGGCTTGCACGGCCGGGGCGGCGGTCGCGGCCGGCTTGCCGGCGCTCGTCGCGTCGCGCGAACAGGCCGCAAAGGTGAGAGCAAGGATGACCACGAGCGCCGAGCAGGACAATTTCCTCATCCGTTCAAGATACAGGCGCCAGACGCCCGACGCCAAGCGCCGCCCCAGACACAGGTCAGATAGGATCGTCATCATGCAACTGCTCGCCTCGCTAGGTCTGGCCGTCCTGGTTGCCGCACCAGTTCTTCGTGACGGCCTGATTGCCGAAGTCCAACCGACCGTGCGGGCCTCGGAGGCGTGGCTCACGGCGCCCGCGCCTGGCGTCACTGAGACCGTGGCATTCGTCACTATCGACAACGGCACGATGTACGACGTCTACATCATCAGCGCCGAAACCGATGCGGCCGCCACCATCGAGCTGCGCGACACGGCCCAGGGCGCATCGGCACCCGTGGCGGTCAAGGAAGCGTCCGTGCCCGCGTACGGACGTCTCGAGATGTCACCGGACGCGGTGCATCTACGGCTCACCTCGATTGGAAAGCCCCTGAGGGCCGGCGACGAGGTGACCATCGTGCTCTACACCGATGGCGGCCAACGGCTCTCGGTCGCCGCGGCCGTGAAGTAGGCCGCCGCTGGCACTGCGCTTGCTCTCTGCTGGAGCCAGAGACAATAAATCACATGATTCCGCGTGAAATCGCGGGGTTGGCCTCGTACAACTGAGAAGGAGTTCTCACCAACCGCGAAAACTTTCGCAGGTTCCTGCAGTATGTCTATTCGCCTGTTTGCCGCGCTCGGTCTTTTGGTGTGTCTCGTCGCCCGTGGCGACGTTGCGGTCGCCCAGCTTCTGGCTGCTTCGGCGGCTCCCGTGGATTGGAATGCTGACATGCGTCTCGCCGAAGCGGCGGACGTCAATCCCGATCCGCGCATCGTCGAGGTCCACATCACGGCGAAGATCGCCAGCGTCGAAGTGGCGCCCGGTAAACGTGTGGATGCGTGGACGTACAACGGCGCCTTGCCAGGTCCGTTCATCCGCGCCACGGTGGGCGATCGCCTCATCGTCCATTTCAAGAACGAGCTCGAGCAGCCGACGACGATCCACTGGCATGGGGTGCGCGTGCCGATTGAGATGGACGGCGTGCCGGGCATCTCACAGGCGGACGTGCAGCCGGGCGAATCGTTCACCTATGACTTCGTCCTGCGGGATGCGTCGCTCTACTGGTATCACCCGCACGTCGCGTCCGCTGCGCAGGTGGGCTTCGGCCTCTATGGCGCGCTCATGGTCGACGATCCGGACGATGGCGTCGAGATCGACGACGAGTTGACGATTGTGCTGAGCGACGTCGGCTTCGACAAGGCCGGGAAGCTCGAATCTGCCGAGAGCGGCGGCCCTGCCGGGATGGTCTTTGGCCGTGAGGGCGCCTACCTGCTGGTCAACGGCAAGGTGATGCCGAGGCTGCGTGTACGATCGGGCGCGCTGCAACGCTGGCGCATTGTCAATACCGCGAAGAGCCGATTCTTCTTCCTTGACCTCGACGGGCAGTCGTTCACCAAAATCGGCAGCGATGGCGGACTGCAGGAAGCCTCGGTCACGAGCGAGGCGCTGCTCGTCACGACCGGAGAACGCGTGGACGTGCTCGTGACACCGACGGGGACGCCCGGCAGCAGTCTGGTGGTCAAGGCGATGCTCTACAACCGGGGCTATGGCAGCGTCGAGTACCGTGCGGTCGAGGACCTCTTCACGATCGAGTTCACCAGCGAGCCGGCACTGCCCAAGCGCGCGCTGCCGACAATCACCCGCCCGATCACGCCGCCCAACGGTGCGGGCGCCACGCCCGTTGACATCGTGCTGACGCTGCCGCCGCAAGATGCCAGCGGCCAGTCCGAATTTCACATCAATGGCGTGCCGTACTGGAAGGCCAAGCCGTTTCGCGCCAGGCTGGGCGAGACGCAGTTGTGGTCGATCAAGAACGACTCGGATTGGGACCATCCGATGCACCTGCACGGCTACTTCTTCATGCCGGTCGACGACAACAGTCAGCCCATCCGGCCGATGCAGTGGAAGGACACGGTCAACGTGCCGATGAAGACCACGGGCCGATTCCTCGTCACGTTCGACGAACGGCCGGGGCAGTGGATGTTCCACTGCCACATCCTCGATCACGCCGAAGGCGGGTTGATGGGCACCGTGGTCGTCGGCGACGTCCCGACCGTCGAGCACATCCACAAAACGGGCGGGTAGGGCGGGTAAGGCGGGTTGCGATTCACGATCCGACCCCCCGCTTGCAAGGGAGCCGACCGTCCCACCCGCCCACCTGCCCTACCCGCCCTACCCGCCCTACCCGCCCTACCCGCCCTACCCGCCTTCAGCCGAAGGCTGTTGACTGTCTACAGCTTTGGCTGTAGAGTGCCTACATGCAAAAGGGTGAGCGCTATACGAGCCGCATCGACCTGCTGCAAGGAACGCTCGATTTCATCATCCTGCAGACCCTGCGTTGGGGACCGCAGCATGGTTATGGCATCAGCCAGGCGATCAATGCCCACTCGCACGACGCGTTCAAGGTCGAGACCGGCTCGCTCTACCCGGCGCTGCACCGCCTCGAAAAGCGCGGCTGGGTGGCGTCCCAGTGGAGCACGTCCGAGAACAACCAGCGCGTCAAGATCTACACGCTCACGGCACCCGGCCGGCGGCAGCTCACGGCCGAACAGTCGCGCTGGGCGCAGTTCGTGGACGCGATGGCCTCGCTGATGAAGCCACGCGATCGGGAGGCCTAGAATCTTGAAGGCGCGAATTCCTTGCGAATGAGTCAAGTTTTTTCGCCCTTCAAGATTCTCGCCCGGCGGAGCCGGGCAAGAAGAGATATATGGCTAACGAGGCCCTGAAGGAACATGCTCGACGGTCAGAGGCAGGGCCTCGTTAGCCATGCGTGGGCTGTCGTGGTTCACGCGCCGGCGCACGAAGGACATCGCGGAAGAAATCGACACGCATCTCGCGATGGCGACGCGCGATTACGTCGCGCGCGGCATGGCGCCGGACGAAGCGCGCCATGCGGCGCTGCGCGAGTTCGGCAACGTCCCGCTGATTCAGCAGACAGCCCGCGAGGTGTGGTCGTGGACGTGGCTCGAGCAGTTGCTGCAGGACCTCCGCATCGGCGCGCGCATCCTGACGCATGCGCCGGGGCTGAGCGGCACCGCCGTCCTGCTGGTGGCACTCGTCATCGGCGGCAACACAACCATCTACTCAATCGTCCACGGCATCCTGACCAGTCCAGCACCGGGTGTTCACAACGACCGGCTGATCACGATAAAGCGGGTGGTGCCGGACCGCGAGCTCAGCAATCCATACACCAGTTATCCGAACTATCTCGACTACCGCCGCCTGACACAGACCACGCGCGCGCTCGCCGGCTGGACGAACGACCGGATGACGCTCGGTGCCGATTCGGGAACCTACGCCGTCTTCGGCGCCCTCGTCACGCCCAACTACTTCGACACGTTCGGCGTGCGGATGACCGCCGGGCGCTCACTCCGGGCTGATGACGATCGTCTTGCCAATGGACTGGTAGCGATCATCAGCGAGAGAGTTTGGCGTGAGCGCTTCGAGGCGGCTGAGGACATCGTCGGACGGGCGATTACGGTCAACGGCAATCCCGCAACCATCGTCGGCGTTGCCACAGCAGGGTTCATCGGTGTGACGTTGACGCCCGGTGAGGACGTCTGGCTGCCGATCGAGGGCTATTACCAGGCGATCGGCGATTCGACCGTGCTCGCGAAGCGAGAGCATTTGCTGGTCCTCGTCGCGGGCCAGCTGGCGCCGACAGCGTCGTTGTCGCAGGCAAGAGCCGAGTTCGACACCATCTCCGCGCAGTTGGGCGCAGAATACCAGGCCGAAGACCGCCAGAGCCGTGGGGCGGTGCTTCTCTACTCGAGTACGTCGCTTCTGCCGATCGAGGAGATGTCGCCGTACTTTCTCGCGCTGTTCAGCGTCGTGACCGTGCTCACCCTGCTCATCGTGTCGGCGAACGTCGCCAACCTGATGCTCGGCCGCGCGGTCGCGCGGCAGCGCGACACCGCGGTGCGGCTGTCGCTCGGTGCGCCGCGGGTACGCATCGTTCGCATGCTCCTGGCCGAGGGGGCGGCGATCGCGACAAGCGCGTGTCTCGCCGCCTACCTTCTGACCTGGTGGACCTCACGCGCCCTGGTCCGGGTGATCGAGCCGCGACCCGGGCTTCTCCCTGAGATCAGCCCTGATTGGGCGGTCGCCTCGTACGCGATGGTCCTGGCCGTGCTGGCCACGATGGCGTTCAGTGTGGCACCTGCGTTGTACACGTGGCGTCAGCCGGTCTTGCCGCTGTTGAGAAGCGGAGAGCAGGCCCTCGCACGGGGCCGCTCCCGGCTGTCGACCTCCCTCGTGGTCCTCCAGCTTGCGTTCTCCGTCCTGCTGCTGACGAGCGCAGGGCTGGCCTACCGCTCACTGTCGCTGCTGGATTCCGGCGACGTGGGATTCGACCCGGACAACCTGCTGCTGGTCCGGGTCCGCGCGGTAACCGCGAGCTCGTTCGCCACCGAGTTGACCGCTGTGCAGCGGGAAGCCGGCTTCGCGTTGCTCGAGCGCGTGCGTGACGGGCTTGCCACGGTGCCCAATGTCATGGCCGTGAGCTACGCGCGGCGGATTCCAGGCGCGTACTTACTATCCGTGACGCCTGTGCATCGCGTGGGCGACGCAAGGCCGACGATGGTGTTCTTCCGCCCGGTGGGACCTGATTATCTCCGGACACTCGGCCTGGCCCCGGTCGCGGGACGCGCGCTCACGAGTGCCGATCGCCGCGGCGCACCACGCAGGGCGATGATCAACGAGCATCTCGCGTCCGACTTGTGGCCGGCTCGATCGGCAATCGGGCAGACGCTACTCGTGGGCGTGCAACGGGAACCGGTGGAGGTGGTGGGCGTCACGCCGAATGCGCTCTTCGACGGCCCGACGCACAATGAGAATCCGCGCTATGTCCTCGTCGCAGAGCAGCAGCTGCCGGGCAGCCCGGCACTCGATCCGATCTTCTACATCCGCTACGCCGGCGCCCTCGATGTCGTCACGCCGGCGGTCAGCAAAGCGATTGCCGACGTGGACAAGGACTTGCCGATCGTCACCATGACCACGATGACGTCGAGCCTCCAGACGGTCACCTCTCTCGAACAGATTGTGACCACGTTCCTGCTGCTCTTTGCGCTGCCGTCGCTGCTCATCGCCGCGCTCGGCCAGTACGCCGTTACGATGTTCAACATGCGGCGTCGAACGCGCGACTTCGGCGTGCGTCTCGCGTTGGGCGCGTCAGCGGCGCAGGTGCAGCGCGCCGTCGTGCGCGAGTCGTTGCAGTTGACGGCCGTCGGACTGGCGATTGGTTTGGTGCTGAGTGTTGGGGTGGCCGTCGCTGGCGAAAGCGTACTGTTCGGGGTGACGCCGACCGACCCGCCGACCTACGCGGGCGTGTTCACGCTCCTGGCCACCGCCTCGCTCCTCGCGTCATTCATCCCCGCTTGGCGCGCCGGGCGCGTCAACGTCGTCGACGCGTTACGCACGGAATAGCACGGCACGGGATCACAGGGTTCTCCCCAAGGGAGTCTCACGGGGTTCCCTCCACTGGGTTCCCGCACGAGGTTCCACTCACAGGGTGCCACAGGGTTCTCGCCCCCGGAGTGCTCTCGTGTTCGCGGACTTCGTGGAACTCCTGGTGCGGAACTCTGTGAGCGAACCCTGTGAACGCCCGTGAGCGGAACCTCGTGCGGGAACTCCGTGAGCGAACTCTGTGATCCCGCTGTGATCCCGCTGTGATCCCGCGGAGACAATCGATGACTTGCGGCGTGAGGGATCTGTTGTGAAATGGGTACTTGCCATGCCCTATACCTTGAACGTCAATGGAAAGTCCACGACCGTGGACGTGCCGGCCGAGATGCCCCTGCTCTGGGTCCTGCGCGATGTGTTGAACCTGCGCGGCACCAAATACGGTTGCGGCATTGCGGCGTGCGGTGCCTGCACCGTCCACGTCAACGGCCGCGCGGTCCGCTCCTGCCAGACCCGCGTCTCGACCGTCACCGGGCCGGTCACGACCATCGAGGGCCTTTCCGCAGAGGGCACCCACCCTACCCAGCAGGCCTGGCAGGAGATCGACGTCGCGCAGTGCGGCTACTGCCAGGCCGGCCAGATCATGTCGGCCGTGGCGCTCATCCAGCAGAAGCCCAAGCCGACCGATGCCGACATCGATCAGGCGATGAACGGCAACATCTGCCGCTGCGGCACCTACATCCGCATTCGCGAGGCCGTCAAGCGCGCCGCCGCGCTCACCGCCGCGGCGACGACCACCCAGGCAGCCGGACAGGGCGAGGAGTAATCGATGTCCACGCTGACTGTTTCCCGTCGCGACTTTCTCCGCGTCTCCGCACTTGCCGGCGGCGGCATGATGATCGCCGTCCATCTCGACGGCGTCGCCGATCTTCTGGCGCAGCCGCGTCCGGGCGCGCCGCTCTCGCCGAGCTCCTTCATCAAAATCACGCCGGACGGCGTGATCACCATCATCGCCAAGAATCCTGAGGTCGGTCAGGGCGTCAAGACCTCGATGGTCATGCTCATCGCCGAGGAGCTCGACGTCGACTTCAAGGACATCGTCATCGAGCAGGCCGACGTAGACGCCGCGAAATACGGGCCGCAGAATGCGGGGGGCAGCACCGCAACGCCCATCAACTGGGAGCCGCTGCGCCGCGTCGGCGCCGCCGGGCGCCAGATGATGGTCATGGCCGCGGCGCAGACGTGGAGCGTGCCGGAGGCCGAGCTCACGACTTCGTCGGGACGTGTGCAGCATCGTGCGTCGAACCGATCGGTCAGCTACGGCGAGCTCGCCACCACAGCCGCGACGCTGACGCCACCGGACCTGCAGAGCGTGAAGCTCAAGGATCCGAAGGCCTACACAATCATCGGCAAGTCCATCCGCCGCGTGGACGCCAGGGACATCGTCACGGGCAAGCCCATCTACGGGATCGACTTCACCCTGCCCAACATGCTCCACGCGGTGTTCGAGAAGTGCCCCGTGTTCGGCGGCAAGGCCATGACCGCGAATCTCGACGAGATCAAGGCCATGCCCGGCGTGCGCCATGCCTTCATCGTCGAAGGCGGTACGCAGCTGACCGGACTGCTGAGCGGCGTCGCGGTCGTCGCCGATTCGTGGTGGCAGGCCAAGACCGCGCGCGACAACCTCGTCGTCACGTGGGACGAGGGCGCCACCGCGTCGCAGACCTCCGCGGGGTTCGCGGCGAAGGCCGACGAGCTGCGCCAACAGCCGCCGCAATTCAGCATCCGTCAGGACGGCGACGTTGACGGCACGCTGGCCCGCGCAGCGAAGGTCGTCGAAGGTTTCTACTCCTATCCGTTCATCGCGCACGCGCCGCTCGAGCCGCAGAACTGCACCGCGCATTTCAAGGACGGCAAGATCGAAATCTGGTCGAACAGCCAGACGCCTCAACGCGGCAAGCAGATGGTGGCGCAACTGCTCGGCATTGCCGAGACCGACATCACGCTGCACATGCTGCAAGGCGGCGGCGGCTTCGGCCGGCGCTTGAGCAACGACTACATGGTCGAAGGCGCGTGGATTGCCAGGCACGTGGGGCAGCCCGTCAAGCTGCAATGGACGCGCGAAGACGACATGCGTCACGACTTCTACCGTCCCGGCGGCTTCCATTACCTGAAGGGCTCGGTAGACGCCAGCGGCGCCATCAACGCATGGCGCGGGCACTTCATCAGCTACGGCGAGGGCGAGCGCTTTGTCGCGTCGGCGAACATCCCGGCGACGGAGTTCCCGGCGGGGTTCGTGCCGAACTTCGCCATTCATGTCTCGAATCAACCGCTCGGCGTCCCGACCGGTGCGTTGCGCGCCCCGCGCAGCAATGCGGTCGCGTGGGTCTATCAGTCGTTCATCGACGAGCTCGCGCATGCCGCGGGCAAGGATCCGCTGCAGTTCCGCAACGACCTGCTCGCGATCCCGCGCCAGCCCATGACCGTCGCCGCCGGGGCCAAGCCGGTGGACGACGGGTTCCGCGCGGAGCGGATGTCCGCGGTGGTGAAGATGGTCGGCGAGATGTCGGGCTGGGGCACCCGGCGGTTCGCCAATGGCACCGCGCTCGGCGTCGCGTGTCATTACAGCCATCGCGGGTACTTCGCGGAAGTCGCCGAGGTCACCGTCACAGCCGACAAGGGTGTGAAGGTCAACAAGGTGTGGGTCGCGGGCGACGTCGGCCGGCAGATCGTCAATCCGAGCCACGCCGAAAATCAGGTGCAGGGCGGAATCATCGATGGGCTCGCCGAGTTGATGGCGCAGGAGATCACCATCGAGAATGGCCGGACGGTTCAGAGCAACTTCAACGACTTCCAGTTGATTCGCCACAGACAGTCACCACCGCAAATCGAAGTGAGATTCAACCTGACGGACAATCCACCGACAGGTCTGGGCGAGCCGGCGCTGCCGCCGATTCTACCGGCCGTCTGCAACGCGATCTTCACGGCCAGTGGTCAGCGCGTCCGATCATTGCCGCTGACGAAACATGGGTATCGCTGGGCGTAACAGCCACACCGGCAAAGCGATCTTTGCCGCTGGCGCGTGTGTCGCGGCGCTGTCGATCGGCAGCGCCGAGCCCCTTGACGCTCAGGGGCGCGCGCCCTCCTTGAACGAAGTCCTCGCGCGTGCCGCGCAGTACGTCACCACCTTTCACCAGCAGCTCTCCGGCATCGTCGCCGAGGAGACCTACGTGCAGAACGCACGCACACTGCGCCGCGGGAGTTCCGCCGTCGAATCGCGCACGTCACTCAAGTCGGATCTCCTGCTGATTCGCCCGCCGGACGCCGGCCGCTACATCGAGTTTCGCGACGTCTTCGAGGTCAACGGCACGGCCGTGCGTGACCGCGACGAGCGCCTGACGACGCTGTTTCTGGCGCCGACCAGTGCGAGGGTCGATCGGATCCGCGCCATCGTCAACGAAAGCGCGCGACACAACATCGGCGACATCCCGCGCAACGTGAACACGCCGATGCTGACGTTGTACTTCCTGCAGCCGGACAAGCAGCGGCAGTTTCGCTTTCGCCGCGCCAGGTCAGGGCAACCCGCGCTCGGCACCGGCTCGGCGATGCCAGGACGCTCGGCGGCGATGTTTCGCGTCACTACTGAGATGTGGATTGTCGAATTCAGCGAGAAGGAGCGGCCGACCATCATCAAGACCCATCGCGGGCGCGACTTCCCCGCCACCGGGCGCTTCTGGATCGATCCCGCCACCGGCGCCGTCATGATGAGCGAGCTGGTCATGGAGAACTCGGAGGTCACCGCGACCATCAACGTGAGCTATCAGTCGGAACCGATGCTCGGGTTCCTGGTGCCGGTCGAGATGCGCGAGCGGTATCGTGCCCGCGACGAACGCGTCGACGGGGTGGCCACTTACGGGCGCTTCCGCCGGTTCCAGGTCAA
>DATKDY010000095.1:0-6449 GCA_035512515.1 Vicinamibacterales bacterium | reverse complement strand
CTTTTCAGTTGCTGCGAGTCGCCGGTCAGTCGGGCGCCATTGCCACGCGCCTGCAGGCGGCCTCGACCCTGGTGGTCGTGAAACCCAAGGTCGATCGCCCGCGCGAGGAGATGGGCCTCATCCTGCGGATCGCCGCGTCGATGTTGAGAGATATCGAGTTGTTGAACGCCGGCGGCGACGGGGCCACGGTTGCGAATGCGACACACGGTAACGAGCTTGCTCGCCTGTCGCGATCTTACGCCGGCAGCCGCGCCCGGGATGCGTTCGGCACGGTCGATCGCGCGCTCGCGGCGCTGCAGCGAAACGCGGGGACGAAGGTCGTCGCCGACTGGGTCGCGACGCAAATCTGACCGGCAAACAAACCCTCTGATTCATGTTTTTCTTAGCCTCGAAATCGCTGTCCTTCGTCGAGCAGCCGCTGAATCTGGTCGCGATGCTGCTGCTCGTCAGCGTGATCGTCTGGCGCCGGCGGCCGGTGATGGCGCGTCGCGCGGCGGTAGCTGGTGTTTTGCTGTTTTTCTCGATCGGATTCACGGCAGCACCGCGGTCGGTGTTGCGCTCGCTCGAGGAAACGCATCCGCCCACCACTGTTCCGCTCGAATCACTGGCGGGCGCGATCGTCCTTGGCGGCGCGGAGGATGCCGGCGTCAAGGCCGTCGAGCGCGGGCAAGTGCTCTTCAATGGGGCGGGGGAACGGTTGACCACGGCGATACGGCTCCTGCGGCAGTATCCCGACTACGTCGTCGTCCACACCGGATTTTCCGGACGCTGGGACAGCGAAGGGATGACCGAATCAGAGATGGCGCGTCTCTTCTTTACGGAACAGGGCGCCGACGTTTCGCGCGTCATCTTCGAGAACCGCGCGCGCGACACGTACGAGAACGCACTCTTCACGCGTCACCTGCCGGGGGTTGACATGAGCCGGCGCTGGCTGCTGGTGACGTCGGCGCTTCACATGCCGCGCTCGATGGCGGTGTTCCAGAAGCTCGGGTGGCACGTCGAGCCCATGCCCGTGGATTACCGCACCGGGCGCACGCTGAAGATCGCGGAGTATTCGATTATCGGCGGCGCCCGGGACTGGCAGGCTGCGATCCACGAGCTGATCGGATTTGCGGCCTACTGGGCGACGGGCAGAGTGTAGGTGTCCGGCGCGATAGCGTCATCGTCTCGATACAGATGCGTGCTAGCTAGTGGTTTATACAGATGGAGCATGCATGGCCAAGGCGATAGCGGGAAAGCGTGCGGTGACCACCCGCCGGAGACGTTCCGGCAAACGGATTGGGTGGCTGCGCAAGAACGTCGTCGTCGATCGGCGCAAGCTTGATGCCGCACGTCGGGCTCTGGGAGTCGATACCGAGACCGAGACAATCGATCAGGCACTCGATCTCGTGACCTTCCGGCAGCAGCTCGCCCGAGGGTTTGCGGCGGTTCGGCGAGGCGGCGGCATCGAGGATGTTCTCGAGCGCGAATCGAAGAGGTGAAGTACGCATTCGATACGAACGTCTTCATCGATGGCTGCTCCCCTTCGCTTTTCTCAGTGCGGTCGTGGTACAGGAACTGGCCGCAGGCGCCAGAACGGTCGTCGCAGCTCGGGCCCTTCAACGGGATGTGGTCGAGCCATTCGAGCGGCGTCGGCGTGTGTTTGCGCCATCGGCCGAGGCCTTCGCTGTGAGTGGCCGCGCGCTCGCAGCGCTTGCCAGGCGAGAAGGGTGGCAGCCGTCCTCCGAGAATCCGTCCCTTTTCAATGACGCATTGCTCGCCGCATCGTGCCGTGAACAGGGTATTACCCTCATCACGAGAGACGCTGACTTCGACCGACTCGTGCCGTTCGTGAGAGGCTTTCGGCATGCGGCCCCCTGGCCCATCGTCACGAGGTCCCACTAATCCCGCAATTCACTGGAATTGGCGTGAATCGCGAGTGGCTCTCGGCTATCGCGGGAGCTTTCAGCGCTGACAGCCGACAGCCGAAAGCTGATGCTGGCGCGGCCGTCAACTCGAGTGCGCGTCAGGGTAGGGAGGCGGCCGAGTGGGCTGCGGGCAAGCGTTTGGGGCCCTCGGCGCGAAGCGCCGCCCGGCGAAGCCCCCTCGCGTGCGCCCTCCGCACGAAGTGCGGCGATAATCTCAGATCACCACATGCGTCCCCGAATTGCCATCACCGCTGGCGATCCCGCCGGCATCGGCCCGGAGATCGCCGACAAGGCATCGCGCGATCCTCGCGTGCTCGAGGTGTGTGAACCGATCATTTACACCGAGTCGTCGGCCGAGCCTTTCGCGATTGGGCAGGTGTCAGCCGCCGCCGGTCGCGCGGCGTACGCCACCATCGCACGCGCGGTCGAGGATGCCCGCGCGGGACGCGTGCAGGCGATCGCGACGGCTCCGATCAACAAGCTTGCGTTTTCCCAGGCCGGTCTTCGCTGGAAGGGCCACACCGACTTGCTGGCACACCTGTGCGGCGTGACGCGCGTGGCGATGATGTTTCACGCGCCCGAGTTGAGCGTCGTGCTGGCCACGGTTCACGTGCCGCTTCGCGACGTGCCGCAACTGCTGACGCAGTCGGCCATTGAGGATGTCCTTGCACTTACCGCGGAATCGATGCCGCGGTTCGGCATTCCCGTGCCGCGCATCGCCGTGGCCGGGCTCAACCCACACGCCGGCGAAGACGGGCTTCTCGGGAGCGAAGAGCAACACGTGCTGAGCCCCGCCATCGCGGCGGCGCGTGCGCGTGGCCTCAACGTCAGCGGCCCGTGGCCGGCGGACACGGTGTTCGGCCGTGCCGCCCGCGGGGAGTTCGACGTCGTGCTGGCGTGCTATCACGACCAGGGACTCATCCCGGTCAAGCTCCTCGCGTTCGGTCGCGCCGTGAACGTCACTATCGGTCTGCCGATCATTCGGACCTCGGTCGATCACGGCACGGCCTTCGACATCGCGGGGTGTGGCGTGGCCGACGCCGGCAGCATGGTCGAAGCGGTGTTGTTGGCGGCGCGCCTCGCCGGCACTCGGACGTGAGCCATGAGCAGTGGTTTTGATTAGTATGGAACTGATGCTGGCCGAATCGTGTTGCGCTTCTCTCGAACGGCGATGCGGTCCCGCGCCTCCTGAGCCCGGCCTGTGAAACCAGCCGAAGACAAGAAGGCCGAGGTGCTGATTGCGGACAACCGCAAGGCGCACTTCGACTACCACGTGCTCGAAACGTTCGAGGCCGGCATTGTGCTGCTCGGCACCGAGGTCAAGGGTATCCGTGAGGGCAGGGCCAACCTTCGCGACGCCTTTGCGCGCGTCGAGAAAGGCGAGGTCTGGCTCTACAACGTTCACATCAACCCGTACAGCCATCGCGGCTATGTGGATCACGACCCCAAGCGCCGGCGGAGGCTCCTGATGCATCGTCACGAGATCCGGAAATTGATCGGCAAGACCGTCGAGAAAGGCCTCACGCTGGTTCCGACACGGATGTATTTCAAGAACGGCAAAGTGAAGGTGGCCATCGCGCTCGCGCGCGGCAAGCAGATACACGACAAGCGCGAGACCATCAAGCGGCGCGAGACGGAGCGCGAAACACGGGCGGCCGTCAAAGAGCGTGTGCGTCGATGAGCACACCGATCTGGTTCAACCGGCCGGCGGTCACCGGCAACGAGCTCCACTACATGCAGCAGGCGATCGAATCGGGGCACCTCTCGGGCGACGGCGAGTTCACGAAGCGATGTCATGCGCGGCTCGCGGAGATCGCTGGAGCACAGAAGGCGCTCTTGACGACGTCCTGTACGCACGCGCTCGAGATGGCGATGCTGCTCGTCGATTTGAAGCCCGGCGACGAAGTGATTGGTCCGGCATTCACGTTTGTGTCCACGGCCAACGCCGTGGCGCTTCGCGGCGCGCGGCCAGTCTTCGTGGATATCCGCTCCGACACGCTCAACCTGGACGAACGGCTGCTCGAAGCGGCGATCACGCCGCGCACCAGGGCGGTCATCGTCGTGCACTACGCCGGCGTTGCGTGCGAGATGGACGAGATCCTGCGCATTGCGGCAGGTCATGGCATCCCTGTTATCGAGGACAACGCCCACGGCCTTTTCGGGCACTACAAGGGCCGGCCGCTCGGCTCCTTCGGGGCGATGTCGGCGCTCAGTTTTCACGAGACCAAAAACCTGACGTGCGGGGAGGGCGGGGCGCTCCTCCTCAATGACGCGGCGCTGCTGGACCGCGCGGAGATCATTCGCGAGAAGGGCACCAACCGCAGCCGCTTCTTTCGGGGCGAGGTCGATCGCTACACGTGGGTGGATATCGGGTCCAGCTACCTGCCGTCGGAACTGCTGGGGGCGTATCTCTGGGCGCAGCTCGAGTCGGCGGAGGCGATTCAGCGCCGGCGTCACGAGATCTGGCGCACCTACGCGCGTGAGCTCGAGTCGTGGGCGGGTGCTGCCGGGGTGCGGCTTCCCGTCGTGCCGGACCACTGCGCGCACCCGGCGCACATCTTCTATTTGCTCATGCCATCGCTCGAGCGGCGCACGGCGCTGATGCGGCATCTGCGTGAGCGCCAGATTCTTGCGCCGTTTCATTACCTCCCGCTGCACCTGTCCGACGTCGGCCGTCGCTACGGTGGCCGCGACGGGCAATGTCCGGTCACTGAAGACGTCGCCGATCGGCTCGTCCGGTTGCCGCTGTTTTACCAGCTCTCTGCAGCGGACCAGGCTCGTGTGATTGAGGCGATTCAGGAGGTCGCCGCGTGACCGGTGGTCAAACGTCAGGTGGACGGCCGGTCGTGCTCGTCACCGGCGCGGCCGGCCAACTCGGCAGCGCGTTCATGGCGAGCCTCGCGGACGAATACACCGTTGCCGGCGACACCCGGCAGACGCTGGACGTGACGAACCACGCGGCGGTGATGCAGCGTGTTACGGCTGTTCGGCCGGCGGTCATCATCAACTGCACAGGCTACAACGACGTCGACGGCGCGGAAGACGACGCGGTCACGGCGTTTTCCGTCAATGCCTTTGCCGTCCGCTCCCTGGCGCGCGCGGCCTGCGAGGCGGGGGCGGTGCTGGTCCACTACGGCTCGGACTTCGTGTTCGACGGCGAGACCAACCGCCCGTATACCGAAGACGATCGCCCGTCTCCCCAGAGCATCTACGCGCAGTCGAAGCTGGTGGGGGAGTGGATGGCGGCGGATGCGCCGCAGCATTACGTGCTGCGAGTGGAGAGCCTGTTTGGCGGGCCGCAGGGCCGGAGCAGCGTTGACCGGATCATTCAGGCGTTGCGCGCGGGTGGTGACGCGCGCGTGTTTTCCGATCGATATGTATCGCCCAGCTTTGTCGATGACGTGGTGAGTGCGACACGCGCCTTGCTCCGCACCAAGGCGCCTCCGGGTCTGTATCACTGTGTCAACAGCGGGTATGGCACGTGGGTGGACGTCGGTCAGGAAATCGCGCGTCAGCTCGGTGTACCCAGCGGTCGCCTGGTGCCGGTGTTGACGTTAGAAGTGAAGTTGAAGGCCCCGCGTCCACGCTTTGCGGCGCTCGAAGCGAAGAGGCTCGCGCAAGCGAACATCATGCTGCCGGCGTGGCAGGACGCGATCCGGCGCTATCTCTCCGCGAAGGCGTGAACCGCGCACTTCTGCGTCTTGGAGCGCGCGAAGCTCGGCAACGGAGCGAATTCTCGTATAGAATGAGACTCCTCGCGCGGCCAATCCCCCGGGTCGCCGGGAACCATGATTGACAACTTCTGAGTCTTGTCAGCGATCGGGCCGGATTAGGCCTCAGTGAAGAGGGACCTCCGAGAGTGACATTTGACCGTTCGGCGATCGTGTCCGCGACTGCCAATCATCCAATCCGCAATCGCTACCTCCTCGTCGGGGACGTTATCCTGATTGCGATCGCTGCCTGGGGCGCCTACGCGCTGCGGTTCGACTGGCTGTTTTCACTTTATCGCGACGAGTTCCCGATATTCCTTGCCTGTGCGCTGGTCGTCAAGCCAGTGACCTTCTTCCTGTTCGGCCTCTATCGACGCTACTGGCGGTATGCGAGCCTGTGGGATCTCATTGCCGTCGTCTTGGCCTCTTCGGCCGCGGCGCTGGTGATCGCAGCGGTAATGGTCGGGCTGTTACTTTTTGAGGTGATTGCGGAGTTACCTCGTACGGTGGTTCCCATCGACTGGCTTCTGACGACCACGCTGATTGGCGGCGTGCGGATGTCGGTGCGCGTGCTGGCCGAGACGCAGAAGCCCGGAATGAACGGCTCTGACTCAGGCGACAAACGTGTCCTGGTTGTCGGCGCCGGAAACGCCGGCGTCATGGTCGTGCGCGAGATGCAGCGCAATCCGCATCTCGGGATGGTGCCCGTCGGCTTTCTGGACGACGATCCGGTGAAGCAGGGAAAGACCATTCTCGGTGTCAAGGTGCTTGGGCGCCTGGAAGCGGTGGCGAAGTGCGCGGTTGCCGCCGGGGCGGAGGAGGTCATCATCGC
>DATKDY010000094.1:0-4662 GCA_035512515.1 Vicinamibacterales bacterium | reverse complement strand
GGCAGCGTGTTCGCGTACGTCGCCGGGTGCCTCCCGCCCAGCACCCACAGGGCGATGGCGATGCCAAGCAGCGCACCGCCCACCACGTCGAGCGGGTAATGGTGCCCGAGATAGATCCGCGAAGAGGCGATCAGCAGCGCGAGGATCCACCACGCGATGCGCGTGGCAGGCCACATGCGTGAGACCGCAACGGCGCCGGCAAACGCCGATGTGGCGTGCCCCGAAGGAAACGACGTGGTCAGCGACGCCGGTGGAAGACTGCGCGCGGGGGCGGGCGGGATGGTCGGGCGCGGCCGATTGACGAGCGGCTTGGCCAGACCGTCCACGACCAGCAGTGCCAGCCAGACGGTGAGGAGCGTCCGCCAAGCCGCGGCCCGCCAGCGCGCGCGCGTCAACCCGATGAGCGCCAGCAGTTGCCAGACGCCGCCCATGATGCCACCGATGGTGACGGCGGACATCACGACGTCGAGCCAGGGGGCATGCCACGCACGCAGCCATTCGAGCAGCTCGACGTCCAGTGACTGCAGAGGTTGCATGGGTCCTGCTCAGGATCACGAACTGTGGACCAAGGGCACGGCCCCTGGACCGCTATACGGCCCGTTCCGAGAATTTCGGGATGGGGATCGCGATGGGCGTGACGCGCACGCGCCAACGCGATCCCAGTCACGATTAGACGGTCAGCTAGACGGTCACCACCTCCGGCTCGCGCACGAGACCCAGCTCGCGGCGCACGCGGTCTTCGATGGTGTTGCTGAGCTCGGGGTGTTCCTTGAGGAACTGCTTGACGTTCTCGCGGCCCTGTCCAAGCCGCTCGCCGCCATACGCAAACCACGCCCCGCTCTTTTCGATGATCTTTTTCTCGACGGCCAGGTCGAGCAGATCACCTTCGCGCGAGATGCCTTCGCCATACATGATGTCGAACTCGGCCTCGCGAAACGGCGGCGCCATCTTGTTCTTCACCACCTTCACGCGCGTCCGGCCGCCCACCACGGCGTCGCCGTCCTTGATGGCCGCAATGCGCCGGATGTCCACGCGGATGGACGCGTAGAACTTCAGCGCGCGTCCGCCCGTGGTCGTTTCCGGGTTGCCGAACATCACGCCGATCTTCTCGCGCAACTGGTTGATGAAAATGAGCACCGTCTTCGACCTCGACACCGCGCCGGTCAGCTTGCGCAGCGCCTGCGACATCAGACGCGCCTGCAGACCCATCTGCGCCTCGCCCATCTCGCCCTCGATTTCCGCTCGCGGCACCAGCGCCGCGACCGAGTCGACGACGACGACGTCGACGCTGTTGGAGCGGACCAGGACTTCGACGATTTCGAGGGCCTGCTCGCCGTTATCCGGCTGTGACACGAGCAGATTTTCGTGTTCGACGCCGAGCTTGCGGGCGTACTCGGCGTCGAGCGCGTGTTCGGCATCGACAAACGCGGCCAATCCGCCTTTCTTCTGCGCCTCCGCGATCACCTGTAACGCCAGGGTGGTTTTGCCGGACGATTCCGGGCCGTAGATTTCCACCACGCGGCCTCTCGGAAACCCGCCAATGCCGAGGGCGTAGTCGATGCTGATGGAGCCGGACGAGATCGCTTCGGTCGGGGCGATCGCGTGACGCTGGCCAAGCCGCATGATCGAGCCCTTACCGAACTGCTTTTCGATCTGGCTGACGGCAAGGTCAATCGCTTTGAGTCGTTCCTGTCGTTCGTCCGCTGGCATGGGCTGAATCCTTTCGAGCGAGGGAATGGGCGACATAGCCCCCCGACCGGCTCCTAATACTAGAAATGGTCCAGGCGAAAGTCAAGCTCAAATCAGGGCATTCGAACGTGGCGGAGCCCTGTCTTTACAATGAATTGCGGGAAATCACGACTTTCGCCTCCGGTTAGGGCAGATCGCAGAAGGTGCGTGGTTCACACCGCGCGCGGCACGCAGTTTTTGTTAGCGTGGTGCGGATGCCGTCGCCTGTTGGCCACGCGCTGGGCGGTCTCATCGTCGCCCTCGCGCTCGCCCCCGATCCCCGCCCCCACGAAGTCCGCGAAGTCCACGAAGGACACGAAGGACACGAAGGACACGAAGCCAGACAAAATGATGCCCTTCGTGTCCATCGTGCGTGGCTGCCGGTCGTGGCCTGGTGCGCCCTCGCCGCGTGTCTCCCGGACGTCGATTTCGCCTGGGGACGTCACAACATGGAAACCCATAGCGTGGGCTTTGCGCTGGGGCTCGGCGCGGCGACGCTCGCGTGGCGGCGCTCGGCGCGCGTCGGGCTCGCTGGTACGCTGGCGGTCGGCACGCACGTGCTGTTCGACTGGCTGGGGTCGGACGATTCGCCGCCGCTGGGCGTGATGGCGCTGTGGCCGTTCAGTAGTGAATTCTTCTTCGCGGACGTGTGGCTGTTCGCCGCCATCTCGCGGCGTTATTGGCAGCCGTGGTTCATCGAGCAGAACACGCTGGCCATCCTGCGTGAACTTGCGATCCTTCTCCCCATCGTCGTGGCCACGTGGTGGCTCGCCGGCCACGCGCAGTCCACGAAGGGCACGAAGATCAATTAGATTTGGCCCTTCGTGTCCTTCGTGCCCTTCGTGCTTGCGGGTTCCGATCTATAGTCAGTGAAACACCATCCAACTCATCATTGCAGAGACGGGGATACCTATGGCGAAGAAAGATGACGACCGCACACTGACCACGCGGCAGGGTCATCCTGTTGGCAACAATCAATCACAGCGCACCGTTGGCAGCCGCGGCCCCGCGACGCTGGAGAACTATCACTTCCTCGAGAAGATCTCGCACTTCGATCGCGAGCGCATCCCTGAGCGTGTCGTGCACGCGCGAGGGTTCGTCTGCTACGGCGAGTTCGAGGGGACCGGCAAGATCGGCGACGAGCCCGCGTCGAAGTACACGCGTGCGAAGATCTTCTCCGAGAAGGGCAAGAAGACGCCGCTCGCGATTCGCTTTTCGACCGTCATCGGCGGACGCGATTCGTCCGAGGTGGCGCGCGACCCGCGCGGATTCGCGGTGAAGTTCTACACCGAAGACGGCAACTGGGATCTGGTCGGCAACAACCTGCCGGTGTTCTTCATTCGCGACGCGATCAAATTTCCCGACGTCATTCACTCGCTCAAGCCCGATCCGGTCACGTTCCGCCAGGAGCCCAATCGCATCTTCGACTTCATGAGCCAGACGCCGGAATCGATGCACATGCTGACGTTCCTGTTCGGCCCGCGCGGTATCCCGGCGGGCTACCGCCATCAACAGGGCTTCGGTGTCAACACCTACAAGATGGTCAACGGCAACGGCGAGACCGTGCTCGTGAAGTACCACTGGCACCCGCGCGCGGGCGTGGCCAGCCTGACGGCCGCCGAAGCCGAAAAAGTGCAGGGCAAGGATCTCGGTTCAGCGTCGAAAGACCTGTTCGAGGCGATCGAGCGCAAGGACTTTCCGCAGTGGGACTTCTATGCGCAGATCATGGACGATCACGATCATCCGGAGCTCGACTGGGATCCGCTCGACGACACGAAAATCTGGCCGGAAGACAAGTTCCCGCTGCGCCTGCTCGGCGTGATGACGCTCAACCGGAATGTCGATGATCATCACAACGAGAACGAGCAGATCTCGATGGGCACGGGCGTGCTCGTGGACGGGCTCGATTTCTCGGACGACAAGATGCTCGTCGGCCGTACGTTCTCGTATTCGGACACGCAGCGCTATCGGGTCGGCCCGAACTACCTGCAGTTGCCGGTCAACTCGGCGAAAAACGCGAAGGTGCAGACCAACCAGCGCGGCGGGCAAATGTCATCTGGGGTCGATCTCGCGCCGGGGCAGAACCCGCACGTCAACTTCGAGCCGAGCCTGCATAACGGTCTCGTCGAAGCCGAGCGCAAACCGAACCATCAGCCGGAGATCAAGGGACGGCTGACCCAGAGCGTCCTCGAGCGCCGCAACGACTACGTGCAGGCACGCGCGCGCTATTGCACGATCGAAGACTGGGAGCGCGAGGATCTCTGCAAGAACATGGGTGACCTGCTGTCGCAGTGCGAGCGCGACGTGCAGGAGCGCATGCTGTGGCACTTGTTCCTCGTGCACGACGACTACGGCATGCGCGTCGGCAAGGCCCTTGGTCTGACGGCGAAGGACGTGAAGAAACTGGAGCCGCTCGGCGGCCAGGTGCTGACCGATGAAGACAGGCAGCGCGTGCAGAACCTGGGCAGCAACGGGGACAAGATCGATCCGAAGGCGTGGGGCACCTGGACCGGCTCCGTGCCGAACCACCGCGCCAGCGCTGAAGAAGTGCTGGGCGGGATGAAGGGAGTGAAGGTCGAACTTGCGGGCGTGTAGGCCGCGCTTCGCGCTGTAGGCCGGCTTCGCCGGAGGGCGCCTTCGGCGGAGCCGCCATCCGCGCGTTAGCGCGGCCCTCAACGGTGGGCACTGGCTAGAGCATTTCAATAGCCAGTGCCACGCCGTTGCCCCCACCGAGGCAGAGCGTTGCGATGCCGCGCTTCTTGCCCCGGTCCTTCAGCGCATACAGCAAAGTCGTCAACACGCGCGCGCCGGACGATCCGATCGCGTGTCCGAGCGCGACGGCGCCGCCATTGACGTTGACCCTGTTCATGTCGAGGCCAAGCTCGTTGCCGACGGCGACGGCCTGCACGGCAAACGCTTCGTTCAACTCGAACA
>DATKDY010000093.1:0-2463 GCA_035512515.1 Vicinamibacterales bacterium | reverse complement strand
GACGTGCTCGAGGTGATCCGCATCCTGCGGCTGCCTCGCGACCTCGCCGCCGACCTGCATCCCTACGTGCGGGAGAAGTTCCTGCAACTCTGGCAGGCTGCGCAGACTCAGGACCCTGGCTGAGTCTCGAGGGCGGCCGGGGCCGCACGGCTTATCGTCTGCGTCCCGTACTGAGGAGTCGGAGAGCGACGCGTCAGCCGAGGCGCGTCAACAGGTCACGCCATGCCGCGCGGATGTCGGGCCGGACGTCGCGATGCGTGACTCCACTTCAGCCTCCAGCGTCGCGCGCTGGCCGGTCGCCCTTCCTCGCTATTCCGCACGCAAGGTCATCGCCGGCGCCACACGCGCGGCACGGAGCGCTGGGACGTAGCTGGCCGCCAGCGCGGTCACACCGAGTGCCCCCGCTGCGCTGATGAACGTCAGCGGGTCGGTGGCAGACACGCCGAATAGCAGCCCCGACATCAGCCTCGTCGTCAACGCGGCGCCCACGCAGCCGAGAAGGATGCCAATCGCCGCGTACGCCAGACTCTGCCGCGCGACGAGCCTAACCACTTCGTGACGCTGTGCGCCAAGCGCCATGCGCACCGCCATCTCGCGCGCTCGCTGGTTGACGGCATACGAGGTGATCCCGTAGACCCCAACGAGCGCGAGGACGAGCGCGACCGCGGCGAAGGCGCCGAGCAGCACCGTGGTGAAACGCGGCTGCGCCACCGAGTCGGCGAGAAACTCCTCCATCGTGCGGAGTCGAGAGACCGGCAGCTGCGAATCGATCGCGTGAACGGCCTGCCTGATCGCCGTGGCCAGCACGGTGCGGTCCAGACTGCTGCGGACCGTGAAGGTCATGCCGCCGAATTGGAACTGACGGTAAGGCAGGATCATTTCGGGTCGCGGTTCGCCGCTGAATCCGCGATGCCGGACCGAGCCAACGACCCCCACGATCTGCCGGCGTCTTCCATAGAGCACGAGCTGCTGGCCGAGCGGATCTTCGCCGGGAAACAGCTGACGGGCCATCGTGTCGTTGATGATGGCCACGGGCGTGCTGTTCGGCCCGTCGAACTCGTTGAACTCGCGTCCCCGGAGCACCGGAATTCGCATGGTGCGGAAATAGCCGGTCGTCGCGACACGAAAGTCGGCTTGCGGCTCCTGGCCCGCCGGTGGCCGCGGCTTGCCCGCCACCACGACCGGCAGGTCGTAATCGGTGCCCACCGGGTTGAGCGGCAGCGCGGACACCGCGCCGACCGACTCGATCCCTGGAACGGCGTTCAGCCGCTCTTCGACCTGCGCGAAGAACACGACCGGCTTTGCATCCCGCACGGCGCCGGCGCCGGGATCGAGCGGCCGATATTGGCTCGAATCGATCGGATACCTCGCAAACGGGAGGAGCAGCTGCGCGGTCATGACGTTGTCGGGCTGGAACCCGAGGTTCAGATGCTGCAGCGTGACCAGACTGCGCACCATCAGGCCGGCGGCGGCCATCAGCATCAACGAGATAGCCACTTCGGTCACAACGAGCGCCGACCGCGCGCGGCTTCGCCCGCGCGCCGTGTCGCTGGTGCTCTTGGTGGCGTCGTTCAGCCGAGGGCTGACCGCCTGTAGCGCAGGAATCAAACCGAAGGCGAGGCCGGTTACCAGCGCCGCCATCGTCACAAAGAGAAGGACGGTCGTGTCGATCCCCACCTGGTCGACGCGCGGCAGGTTGGGCGGCTGGAACCGATGAAGTCCCTCGATGAGCCACCAGGCGACGAGAGTGCCCGCCGCACCGCCGGCGAGCGCAAGCACCACACTCTCGGTCAGCAGCTGACGAACCAGACGCCCACGCCCGGCGCCGAGCGCTGCACGCATGGCCAGCTCGCGCCGCCGCGACGTAGCGCGAACCAACAGGAGACTGGCGACATTCGCGCAGGCGATGAGTAGGACACAGCCGACCGTGCCGAACAGAACCATGAGCGCGAGCCGCACGTCTTCGACCAGCACGTCGTGTGCGCGGGCAATCGTGACGTCGGGATTACTCGTCGCGTCATCCCTGGCGATACGCTGCGCAATCGTGGCGAGGTCAGCGCGCGCAGCCTCGACGCTGACACCGTCTTTCAAGCGGCCGATCACCGTCAGCGTATGAGAGCGCCTGCCGTTGAGCTCGTTCGGGGAGAAGAGCAGCGGCGAGTAGAGATCGACCGGAGTGCCGTCGGGAAACTTGAACGGCGGCGGCATGACCCCCACGATGGTGAACGACGCATCGTTGAGCGTGATCGACCGCTCCACCACGCTGCGATCGGCGCCGAATCGTCGCTGCCAGAAGTCGTGGCTCAGCACGACAACCGGATCGCGGCGACGCTCCTCGTCTTCGGTAAACACGCGCCCCACCTCGGCGTTCGCACGGAGCACGCGGAACACGCTCGCGGAAAGGGACAGCGCGTTCAGTTGTTCCGGATCGGGCACATGGCCCAGCGCGAATTCTCGAAAGCG
>DATKDY010000092.1:0-5365 GCA_035512515.1 Vicinamibacterales bacterium | reverse complement strand
AAGATCGCCGACTTCATGGTACCGGACGAGCCGAAGACGACATTTAATGTAGGACGCGTCGGTGGCGGCACGTCGGTCAATTCAATTGCGTCCGAAGCCTGGTTCGAAATCGACATGCGATCGGCTGATTACGGCTCGTTGCAGTCGGTGGATGCCCGCTTTTCCCAGGCCGTCGAGCGAGCCGTCGACGAGGAGAACGACCGTTGGAACCATCGTGGTCAAGTATCGGCCACGGTCCACCGAGTTGGCAGCCGGCCGGCCGGTCGTATCCCCTCCGATGCGCTGATCGTTAAGCGAACCGTCGTCGTTACCAGAGCGCTAGGATTGCCCGCCGGGCTGGCCGAGGCATCCAGTGATTCGAACGTGCCCATCAGTATGGGAGTTCCCGCCGTCACCATCGATGGTGGCGGAAGCGTTAGGGCGTCGCATTCATTGGAAGAGACCTTCGACGCCACAGACTCGTGGCGTGGCACGGCGCGAGCCGCCCTGTTGGCTGTGGAACTGTCGAGGCCCTAAACACCATTGAGATCCGCCGGCGCTCCGCAACGATCATGTCGCGCTTCAAGTTGCCGCGCGCTCGCCCGGTTGGCTGCACGTTGAGATTAGCATTGCCCAGAGCAATGAAATTTCGGGCTTCGTCGTATCGACAAGCGAAATTGCGAGCGTCGCGACATTTTGTAAGACGAATTTCTGAATCAGAACACCTGTCTAGCCTAATAGCCTAGTCTGATATGGAATGACCCTTTGTCAAGCCCCGGTGTTTCTCCGGCGCTGGCAATAGCCCGCAAGCGTCAGCTTGCGAACTGGTCTTCAGGTCGGTGGCCGGGCCGCGGAGACGACGGACGATCGAGGGCGCTTCGACGACGAGTCACGCTGATATACGGTGGTTACCGCGGTCGCCCGCGGCAGAGCACACATGACAGTGCTTCGTCGGGAGGACGTGCAGTCTAGAGTCGCGAGTTGGGATCGAGATCCGTATCGCAGTACTAGGTCGCCGATCCTCGCAATCGTGCCTCTGATCATCCGCCGTCTTCGCGGTCCGTCACCGAACCGCATCCTCATGCCGTCACCGATGTGTCCCGTCGTGCGTGTCGCTACGTCACCGCGACCGGGGCCGGTTGGAGCGCGGCCCACAGAAACCCCGCGAGCTCCCGCGCAATCGCGACGGCGATCTTCGGTGCTGGCTTATGTTCGGCCGCCAATTTCCGGAAGCGTCGACACAACCGTTCCTTGTCGGCGATCGCAATCACACGCCCCGGTTGCCCCTTGCGCCGCCGTGTCAGGGCGATGCCGACGCTCGGGCGATGTTGATAATGCCAGGCCGTTTCCACCAGCAACCGCCGGACCAGCGCGTTCCCGGTGCGCATTCCGGCCATCATGAGCGCCCATTCCGGGCATCGTGATCACCGATTCCGGGCAAGCCGATCACTCATCGGAGCGAAGCGACGGCGGCAGCGATTGTCAGGAGCCTCCCGTTAGTCGTTCGTGACGTCATCTTACGTGTCTTTTCCGTTCGCACACACAGCATGGACTTGTGGGCCGTTGTGGGCGGCGCGTTCGGTGCGCCGTCCAAGCCGGGGTGGGAATCGCGTTCTCGGCGATTTCCACGCCGGCGGCACGGTCCACAGCCGTCTTCGCCGATCGACGGGTCGCCAGGATGCCCCAGGACCGACGATCGGACGTTGGGTCACCCTGGCGTATGCGCGCCAGGGCGCTCGGTGCCGATGAGATCGTCATGCGGGCGCCTTCCCCCCGCGGCGCGTGCCCGGGTCACGCATCGTCGGCCCTTTCAGGGTGATGCGGTGTGCGCGATGAATCAACCGATCACAGATGGCATCGGCGACCGAGGGCTCCCCAATCGCGGCGTGCCATGCCGTCGGCGGCAACTGGCTGGCGATGACGGTGGACGCACGTTCGCTGCGGTCTTCGATCACCTCCAGTAAATCGCGCCGCTCGGCGTCGGTGAGCGGGGCGAGCAGCCAATCATCGATCGCCAAGAGATCGAGCTTCGCCAGCTTCGTCAGGAGCCGCGCATAGGTGCCGTCGCCGCGACTGACGGCGAGCTCGTGCAGCACGCGCGGCGCCCGCAGGTAGCTGGCGGTGAAGCCGTGGCGACAGGCGCTCTGGACGAAGGCCGATGCCAACCAGGATTTCCCGATCCCCGTCGGCCCGGTGATGAGCAGGTTGTGATGCTCCCGAATCCAGCCGCCGGTGCCGAGACTCAACATCACTTCCCGATTGAGCCCGCGCGGCGTGCTGAAATCCACATCCTCGAGCGAGGCGGGATAGCGCAGCTTCGCCTGCCGTAAGCGTTGCGTGAGGCGCCGGTGTTCACGCGCGGTCCATTCCGTGTCGACCAGCAAGCCGAAGCGGTCCTCAAACGTCAGCTCGGCGTGCTGGCTCGAGCTCCGTTGCTGCTCAAACGCCGCGGCCATCGCCTTCAGGCGCAGGGTGTGGAGTTTCTCGATCGTCGGGTGTGTCAGCATAAGCCTCCTCGTAATAGATGGCGCCGCGCAAATTCTCATGCGTCAGCGCGGGGCGCGCAGGGGCCGGTTCTTCGAGCGGGAGCCGGTCCTGCTGATTGATGAGAATGTGTTCGACGGTGCGAAGTCGATAGGACCGCAACCGCTCCGCCCGGGCACACGCGGCGTCGAGGCGATCCGCACCGTGGAGCCGGCCGAGCCGCATCAGGCCAAGGCACGCGCGGTAGCCCTGTTCGGGATGCGGGCGGCGCTCGAGTATGCCCGCGACGAGCCGTCCGGTGGCCGGACCGGTCTGTTGTGCCCAGGCGATCAGGCGCGAGGGCGTCCATTCGGCGTGCGCCCGATGCGCGCGGGGCATATGCGCCACCTGGGTGGCAAACCGGCCCCGCCCGGTGAGCCGCAGATGCACAGCGACACACCGCCCCTTGAAGAGGACTTCGACCGTGACCTGGGTGAAACGGGCCTCGACCCGTTCGTGGACGAGCTGATACGGCACGCTGTAGAAGTTGTGGTCGACCTCGACGTGGTAATCGATGTTGACCCGACACGGCTTCCATTCCGCGAGCTCGTAGCGCGTCCGCGGCAACGGCCGCAGGGCGGGGCGATCGAGCTGCTCGAAGAGCGCCCGCCGGCTGACGCCGGTGACGCGCATCGGCCGCGCGTTGATCGCGTCGATCCGCTCGCCAATCGCGGCGTTGAGATCGGCGAGCGTGAAAAACGTGCGGTGGCGCAGCACCGCCAGGATCCAGCGTTGGGCGATCTGGACACTGACTTCGACTTTAGGTTTGTCGGTCGGCGTGGCAATGCGGGCGGGAATCACCACCGCGCCATAGTGGCGGGCCAGGTCGGCGTACGTGCGGTTCACCTCCGGTTCGTAGCGGCTCGCCGTCGTGACGCCGCTCTTGAGATTGTCCGGGACCCAGATCGCGGGACTGCCCTGAAAATAATCCAGCATGCGGACGTGCGCGCCGATCCACGACGGCAGGTCTTGGCGCCGCGTGGCCTCGGCGTAGATCAAGCTACTGGCCCCGAGCACGCCGACGAAGAGTTCGACCGGGATGACCTCACCGGTGCGCGGCTCGACCAGGTGCGGCCGCTTCCCCGAGAAATCGACAAACAGCTTCTCGCCGGCGCGATGCACCTGCCGCATCGACGGCTTCAGCGTCCGCGCCCACCGCCGGTACCGCTCACAAAACTGGCTGTAGGCGTAGCCGTCCGGCGCCTGCGCGCGATACTCCTGCCACAAGAGCGCCAGCGTCACGCCGGGTTTCTTCAGCTCCTGATGGAGCGGCGCCCACTCCGGCACGACCCGTACGCGGGCGGCCGCGGCGGGCCGCGCAAACACGCGCGCCTCCAGCCTCGCGTCATCGAGGTCATCGGGGAGCGGCCACGTCAGGCCCGCCGCCGTCGCGCGCTGCAAGTACGTGGTCACCGTGCCCAAGCCCACGGCACACGCCTGCGCAATCGCGCGGTGGCTGAGACCGGACTCGTATTTGAGCCGAAGTAGTTCGCGGAGTCGTCGCATCAGTAGCCTCGAAGCTGCCATCCAGGACCTTCCTTGTAGGAGAAAAGATCCAGGAGTGCTCCGCTACCGACGAGCGTTCAGCTTGACCGGAACCGGTGTTCACGATCACCGGAATCCGTGTTCATCATGGCCGGAATCGGCGTTCATGATGACCGGAATCGGTGTTCAGCATCGGTCGGAATGAGTGTTCACGTTGGTCCGGAATGACCGTTCACGATGGGCCGGAATACGCAGAACACGCCGCATCTATCGGTAAAGGTTCGATTTATTGAGTATGCCGACGCAAAACAGGCAGATCTTATTAAAGGTTTGTTACGGGGAACGACTGGATGGACGGTTGAGACTATTCGTGATGACGGAAGCACTCTACGTAGATTGGGTCCAAGTCGAATTGAAATAAGGTCGGGAAAGCCGGAAAACGCCCACGCGTTAGCGGGTCTGTTAAATCATGGATTGTTGTGTGGCGAGCGGGTGGACCCGTTTGACGAAGTAGATAGCGTGGACGAAAACATCATGGTGACAATTTTCCCGCGTTCATCCATGCCATCGTCTTAGGCGACGCGACTGGAAGGCTTGTCAGCCAATGCGACGATGTCAGCGATTGACCATACGGTTTGTGTTAGACCGGCTTCCTGTGCAGGGGTCACGCGTAACGACTGATGAATGCGGCAGAAGTTGTAGTGCATGTAGAACAGCGCCACCGAATGAGCATGGTTCTCGATTTTCTTGCTGAACGCGTTGGTCAGACGGGTAAAGCGGCGGATGTTCATCCGCATGGTGAGGTTCTGGCGTTCGATGTGCGACGTGCTGACGTGATCGGGGTCAGGAGAACCGACAATCGTCTCGGCCTTGCAGCCGATGCAGATGGCCGGGCTATACCGCTTCTCCGCTTGCGGGTCGGAGCCATAGAGCTTCTGGAGCATGGCGTAATCGATGTCGCCGTGGAAGGCATCCTCGACGGCCGAGAGATACATTTTGTGGCCGTCCGTGGTGAGCTGGATCCGATTCCGCAGACGGCCGGCCACGTCCTGAAGAAATTCTGTCGCGCAGCCGGCGTCACGCGTGCCAATCTGCCAGCTCAGGACGAGCTTCGTATCGGCGTCAATCGCCACGAACGTCCACGCGTCGCCAGCGTAGGGGTTGGCTTCGGCAATCTTCCGCGTGACGTTCTTCTGCTTGCAGGCAACGAACGACCAAATTTCGTCAATCTGAACCCGACGCGCAGGAATGTCATGCAGGGTGCCGTTCATGTAGTGGGCACACGCCTCGCCAACATCGGCCAGCAGCCGAAGAATCGTGCCTTTGGCAACGCCAGTCAGGCGCGAGGTCGAACGAACCGAGCAGCCTTCAACCAGCG
>DATKDY010000091.1:0-74486 GCA_035512515.1 Vicinamibacterales bacterium | reverse complement strand
GCGGCGCATCCCGCCCGTTCCGCGGCCTGACTCAGCACCTGGACGCGTGCCGCATCCTGGCCCTTCAATCCCGCAAACGAAAGCCCGTCGGCGCTGTACTGATGCTCCAACAGCCACCCGATCTTCATGGGTGCGCCGCGCCCTCGAAACGTCGCCCCCAGTATTTCCGCGGCTGTCGCAACCTCGCCTTCATAGAGTGGCGCCGTCAATGCGGCTTGCCGCTTCTTCTTGCGCTTGTCGGCCAGGCTGAGGTGATACGTCAGGCAGACGCGGCTGCCATGGGTGATCGGTCTCACCTCGTGCTCGCAGTCGGCGTAGAAGGCCGCAAACCGCAGTTCCGACACGTCAGGACTTGAAAGATTCACGCTGACCTCGCGTGTTCCGTGCCGGATGATCAATTCCCCCCCACCGTGAACCGAGGGAAGTACCACGACCAAGGTGCCGAACATGCCATCGGCCTTTTCCGTGTCGCGATGCGCACGGAAAAGACCGCCTGTCTCGTAGACCAACAGCTTATACAGAGTCGCCGACACGTTCATGCCCGAGCAGCCCAGTCCAGCAATGACCGTCGACATCATCAGACGGAAGGTCTTCTCCCAGGCCTTCCCGCCAATCCGCACATCGGCCGAGTCGAGTTGCCAGGCGTTGCGGACCGATGTGTCGACAATCGTGTGCTCACCGCGGCCATACGGCGCGCGATGCGCCCGCTTGATGACCGCCTCAATCTGCGAGCCCGGGACCGGAAACGACAGCACGCCGATGCCGTCGATTTCGACTCGCGGGATCGGCGCGTCAAGCGAGCCTTGGACAAAGAAGTCCCCGGCCCGCTCGACGCCAGCGAGCAACGCCTCGAGTCGCTGCAGCTTGTGATTGTAGGGGACAGCAATCCGGTCCCTGGCCATGCGCGAGAGGCTACCGGATTCCGACGGTGCAGCCAAGGGGTTCGGACTCAGTTGACACGTGTTCCACACCGCGCGATCGATCGCGGGCGCCTCACCGAGGGCGCTCGCGCTGGTACCTTTTAAGGCATACTGCGGTCGGAGCGCTGAGCGATGGCAGAGACAACCAAACAGCACGAGAACGACGACGACCATGAAGTCTGGATGCGGTGTTTTACGGCTGTCCTGATGGGAGCGGTTGCGGCCGGCAGCACCATTTCGGAGGCGAACAACCCTGAGAAATTTGCGCAGCGTTGCGCCACATTCGCGGATGCCGCCCTCAGCGAAGAGCGCCAGCGACGGCGACCAGCCGAGCCAGGCGTTCTCGGCGAGACGCGATCACGATGACCGACGCAGAAGGTGCAAGTTTCAAATCATGGTTCAGGACGCACTGATGGCAGCAAGGATTCGGGTAGTCGTCGCGATGGGCGCGGTGGCGTTTGCCTGCGGCTCGTTTTCCGGCTGCGAGTCGCAAGAAGCCGAGAGAGAGCCGACAATCTTGCGGTGCGACTACGAACACGGTCTACAGGACGTATATTGGTTCGCAGCGGACGGCAACTCTGTGCGGCTGATGACCGTGGATCCGCCCAGACCGGGCAAGTTAAGCGTCAGCGACTCCACGTATTCTCTAGATTTCCCCGAGGACCATCCCGCGCCTGGTTACCTACAACTACGCGTCGCCATCAATCGGTTCACATCCAAAGCCGAGCGGGTCATCGGACGGACTCACACGGTCACGCACGAGGGACAAACATTGAACCTAGAAGCGATCCGTGAAGCCGGCCTATGTACCGTATCTACCGGAGCCCTGTTTTGACAGCAGATCGTTTGCCAGTCGCGCGGCGAATCCGGTGG
The DNA here is from genome assembly GCA_035512515.1 of Vicinamibacterales bacterium. Taxonomy (GTDB): domain Bacteria; phylum Acidobacteriota; class Vicinamibacteria; order Vicinamibacterales; family UBA2999; genus JACCSI01. Next base: position 72,693 of record DATKDY010000091.1, on the reverse strand, counting down.
AGCGCCAGGACAAAAGACCATAAATCCGGCGCGGGCGCTCGCGCTGGTTTACGACGCCGGGGTCGCTGGAAAGGCTTGCATGTCTGCACCGATCCGATCGATCTCACCCTCCAGTTCACCGCCCACGTACCGATCGAACGCCGACAGGACAACCAGCATCCAGACGTTGGCGCTAGTTAGCGCGTGATGTCTAAGATTCGGTACCGCCCGGACTGACAATTCAAAGTATTTTTCCGGCGCGGCGCGACGCCGAATATCAACAAGACTCGCCACTTCAGAATGCACGTACCAACTGGCGTGCATGTACTCGACGTCCCAAGCGTAGTCGGGACGATTGCGCGCCAACTCCGCGAACATCTGCACGATGTCCATCGGCGATTCACTGCCGTCGGCTTCGCGACGGCGAGCCCATCTACGGTAGCTGTTTCCAAACAGTGTGGTGGCATCCCGGAATAGCTCCCGATTGCGCTCGATAACGGGGAGCCACTCTGGCATATCGGCGCCATGTTCCTGTAGGGCGTTGAGCACTCGGTTGCCCGTAAGTTTGGAGCTTAGCTCAAACAGATCGAGCCGAAAGACGGGGTCACGATGAAGAAGCCAGGTCAACAGTACTGTGTTCTCAAGCAGTACTCTACATAGCGCGTACGCGTCGTCTCCGTGCCCGGCGTCAGCCAGAATGCGAATAGCCGCATGTGTGTTGATTGCCTTCTGCGTTAGCGCCAGAACAATGGTGTCGTGGTCGGCGGCTGCGACAGGCATTCCTGGCATCCGCAAGGACGCCGAAACCGGAACCGGGCTCCGTCGCCAAAGGGCGGAACTTCGTACGGTCGGGTAAAGGGCAGTGATTCGGTCGAAGATCGCGGCGGCGAACTCCAATATGGCGTTTGGCGTTGGATCTTCCGCGGCGCCAGCTTGCACCCCTAGTGCACCCCTGAGACAAAACAAGCGCCGGAGTGACCCGACGCCTATTTACTTAAATAATTGATTCCATTGAACTTAGTTGGTGGACGGCAGGAGGATCGAACTCCCGACCTCTGCATTGCGAACGCAGCGCTCTCCCAGCTGAGCTAGCCGCCCATCTCCAAGGAAACACTGATTATAGCTTAGTGGTCCCGGGCATAATTACGGCGACGCACCGAGGGCGCCGAGGCGCCCGCTCCGCCAGGCGCGAAGCGCGAGGATAGCGGGACTATCTGAGCGCTGAGCAACGCGGGGTCCCCGCCACGCGGTTTGTGCGTGGTGGGGTGGAACGCCGCGGAGCGGGATGCATCGGCGGCCGAATGCCGCCGTAATTATGCCCGTGACCACTGAGCCAGCCTCTTCGTCGCCAAGACGCCCTATACTGGAACCCACGGGTTTAACTTTCGTCTCCCGTAACGCGTCCTATAGATATGAAGCTGTTCGCCTCCGTGGTCTTCGTCTTCGCCTGCATGGTCGTTGCCGGGGTCGTGCCGCTCGCGCAGTCCGGCAAGGAAACCGCAGAACAGCTCGCCGCGCGTGTTCAGGCGCGCTACGACACCATCCGGGACTTCGAAGCCGACTTCGTGCAGACCTACCAGGGCGGGCTGTTGCGCACCAAGGCGACCGAGCAAGGCACCGTGGCCATCAAGCGGCCAGGCCGGATGCGCTGGATTTACACCAAGCCCGAGCGCAAGGAGTTCGTGTCGAACGGCCGGCAAATCTACTCGTACGTTCCTCGCGACAAGCAGGTGATCGTCAGCCCGATGCCGGAAGGCGAGCAGACGACGCCGGCCCTGTTTCTGACCGGCCGCGGTCATCTCGTGCGCGATTTCCACGCGGAGTTCACGGATGTGCCCGGCGCTGCACCCGGCACGCTCGGCCTCAAGCTGGTGCCGAAGAAGACGGACCCGGAATTCGAGTGGCTGATGATTGCCATCGACGCGTCCACGCTTCAGCTCCAACAGCTCGTCGCGCTGGATCGCCAGGGCGGCCAATCGAGCTTCACGTTCACGAACTTGAAGGAAAATCGCAATCTTTCCGATAAGATCTTCGACTTCCAGATCCCACGTGGCGTTGATGTCATCACAAACGGAGTGGTTGCGAAGAAGTAGCCTGGGGCTGCTTCTCTGCTGCGTGCTCGTCGCGACCGGCTGCGCCACGAGCAACATGCGGCGTGCCGCCCAGCTTGCCGAAAGCGAGCAGGACTTCGACCGCGCGGTCGTCGAATACACCAAGCTCGTCCGCGCCCGTCCCAACGACAGGAACGCCCGCGCCTCGCTCGAACAGGTGCGACTGCGCGCCGCCCAGGCGCACTTCGGCACCGCGCGCCGCCTCGCCTCGCTCGGCAAGTTCGAAGAGGCGTTGATGGAATACCAGCTCGCCGCCGAGCTCAATCCGACCAGCGGCCAGATTCAGGACGAGATGCGCACCGTCCGTACGCAGTTGCGCGCCAAGGTCGCGATCGCCGACGACGGCAAGACGCAGCTCGAGACGCTCGTCGCTCAGAGCCTGCTGGCGCCGCTCCCGGGCGAGTCGCTCCCCACCGACGTCACGCTCCCCGACACGCTGATGTTTCGCGACGCCAGCGCGCGTGTCGTCTACCTCGCGATTGGCCAGTACGGCGATCTGAATGTCGTCTTCGATCCCACCTTCCGCGATCAGAACATCACCGTCGATCTGCGCAAGGCCAGCCTCTCCGAGGCGCTTGATTCGCTGTCGCTGGCCACGCGCAACTTCTGGCGGGCCACCAGTCAGCGGACGGTCACCATCGTCCCCGACACACCCGCCAAGCGCCGCGAGTACGAGGAGGAGATCGTCCAGACCTTTTATCTGAGCAACGCCGACCTCAAAGAAACGATCGACATCCTTCGCATCGTCGTGGACGCGCGCCGGATCGCCCCGCTCACGGCGACCAACGCCATCACGATCAAGGACACGCCGGAGCGGATCTCTGCGGCGGGACGCATCATCAGCGCGATCGACAAAGCCCGCCCGGAAGTGATCATCGATGTCGAGCTGCTCGAAGTCGATCGCACGCGGCTGCGCGAGTACGGGCTGCAATTTGCGTCGCCCGGCTCGCCCGGGGTCAGCGGCCAGGCGGACGTGAACCGCGATGAGTTCACCTTGCGGGATCTGCGCAACCTCACGCAATCCGACGTGTTTCTGACCGGCTTGCCGGGCCTCTATTACCGGCTGCTCAAGACCGACAGCGCCACGCGCATCCTCGCGAATCCGCAATTGAGAACGTCGGAGGGCGTGTCAGCTCAGGCCAACTTCGGCGAGCGCGTGCCGGTGCCGGTCACGACCTTCGCGCCGATCGCGGCCGGGGGCGTCCAGACACAGCCCATCACGTCCTTCAACTACGAGAACATCGGCGTCAACATCGACATCACCCCGCGCACGCACCATGACGACGATGTGTCGCTGGCCATCAAGATTCAGGTCAGCAGCATTTCCGGAACGGGGTTTGGAGGGTTGCCGACGTTCGGCAACCGCGCCATCAGCACGGTGATACGCCTCAAAGACGGCGAAACCAACATGCTGGCCGGGCTGATTCGCGACGACGAACGGCGCGTCATGGGCGGCATTCCGGGACTGAGCGACCTGCCGATCATCGGCCCGCTCTTCGCGAACAACCGGCGCGAGAGTCAGGAAACCGACATCATCCTCACGCTCACGCCACGGATTGTGCGGGTGCTGAATCTGCGCGCCGAGGACCTGACACCGTTCCGCGTGGGTCGCGACAGCGGCGCCCCGCTCATCGACGTTCCCCTGCCGCCTCCAATCCCCCGCCCACCTGGTGAACCCGAGGAGACGCCGTCCTCGCCGATTTTTCCGATCCCGCCCGTCAAACCAAAGCCGAAACCGCCTCCAACTTGAAGGTTCCAAGGTTCCAGGGTTCCAGGGTTCCAGGGTTCTAGGGTTCACTCGCCCAGAACCTTGGAACTTTGGAACCTTGGAACTTTGGAACCCTAGTCCTAGTTGGCGAAGCCAACTACCCAACCCGCGCGACATGGCCTCCGAGCGCCTCGAGGCGATCGACGAGCCGTGCGTATCCTCGCTCCACGACTTCGAGCTGATCGACCCGGCTCTGCCCCTTGGCCGCCAGCGCCGCGGCGATCAGGGCCATGCCCGATCGGATGTCGCGGCTGTCGAGCTCCTTGCCGCGCAACTGCCGCGGGCCCGTGACGATGATGCGGTGCGGGTCGCAGAGGAACAAGTCCGCGCCCATGCCGCTCAACTGCTCCAGTGAATACAGCCGCAGTTCGTACAGCCAGTCGTGGACCAGCGTCGCGCCGGCGGCCTGTGTGGCGAGAACGGTGACCAGGCTGATCAGATCGCTCGGGAAGCCCGGCCACAATCCCGTCGTGACGCGGCCCGCGTTGATCAGCGTCCGCGGCTCTGCGCGATACATCGTTCCATCGTGCTCACAGTGGACGTTCATCTTCTTGAGCACGGAGCTGACGACTTCCATGTCCTCCCAGCGCGTTCCGCTGATCTCGATCGCGCCGCCGGTGATGGCGCCAACCACGGCCCAACTGCCGGCCTCGATGTAGTCGCCCCACAGTGTGCGGCGCGCCCCGCGACGCCTGGGTATCCCTTCGACCGTGATCGTCGGACTCCCCCCACCCTCGACGGCCACGCCCATGCCCTTGAGAAACTCGCATAACTCGATCACGTGCGGTTCGCACGCGGCATGGCGAATCACGGTGCGTCCGGTCGCCGCCGCGGCGGCAAGCAGGGCCGTCTCCGTGCCCGTCACCGACGCCTCGTCGAGGTAGTACGACGCGCCCTGCAGGCCGTCCGGCGCCTCCAGCGCGTGACCGGGACCCTCGGCGACGCGCACGCCCATGTGTCCGAGAGCCTCGAGATGCGTCCGTATCGTGCGGCGCGTCGGAAAGTCGCCGCCGGGCGGCGCCACCAGCGCACGGCCTTTCCGCGCCAACAGGGGACCCATCAGCAGCACGGAACCGCGCAGGCGCCCGACCAGCCCCCGATCGGGCTCGTCCTTCAGCACTTCCTTGCACGTGATATTCAGCGTCGTCGTGCCGATGCCGTCGATCTCTGCCCCCAGATCGAGTAGAAGCCGGCACATCACCTCGACATCGGCGATGCGCGGGACGTTCTCGAGCACGCACTCTTCCTCGGACAGCAGACACGCCGCGATCAGTGGCAGCGCGGCGTTCTTGTTACCTTCGATATCCACCCGGCCGTGAAGCCGATGGGCGCCCTCGATTACCAGTGTCGACATTCAGCCTGCCTCACCCAGATCGTCCTCAGTGCGTAGATGTGTCAGAAGAAAGCGCAGGTCTGCCGCGCCGCCGAAGCCGACAAAGACCGGCTCGGGTACGAGTGATATGCGAAAGGTCCGCCACACGGCGCGCTTGACGTCGCACGCGAGCGCCAGCACGTCCGACGCGCTCGCGCCGCCGAGGTTCACGACGGCCTGTGCCTGGAACGGCGAGATGCCCACGGTCCCTCGACGGACACCCCTGGCAAAGCCAGATCGCTCGATCAACCAGGCGGCCGGAATTTTGGCAGATTGCGCATCGACGGCGAAATGCGGAACTGACGCGGTGCCAGCCGTTGCTTGCACACGGTCGAGTTCATCGCGTGACACGACGGGGTTCACGAAGAAGGACCCGCAACTGCGGTTCGCCGGATTGCCGTCTTCGATCACCATGCCCTTGCGACGCCGGATCTCGAGAATTGCCGTCCGCAAATGTTGCAGCGTCGGCGCCAGCATGCCGGCGCGTTCGAGAAACGCCACCACGTCGGCGTACGTCGTCGTCGGCGGCCCGTACGGCGTCAACACGAACTCGACCCGTGTGACGACATATCGCTCGGCATCGGCATGCCGGAACCGGCTTGTACGATAGCCGAAGCCGCACTGTGCCGTCGAAAAACTGCGGGGCATCCCGGTCGTCCGATCGATCGCGTGCACGCGCGTGATCGTGCTCGAGACCTCCTGACCATACGCTCCGACGTTCTGGATTGGTGTCCCGCCGACGAGGCCCGGGATGCCCGAAAGACATTCGATGCCGGCGCAATCATCCGACACGATCTGCGCCACGAAGGGCTCCCACGGTTCGCCCGCTCCGGCAATGTACAGCCGGTGCGCGGCGACTGCCGCTGACTCGACGCCGAGAAGGTGTACGCGGATCACGAGCCCGTCAAAACCGGCGTCCGAGACGACGATGTTGCTCCCGCCGCCGAGCACGTGAACCGCGGCGCCCCGCTGAGCCGCCCACTCGAGCGCGCCGACGAGATCTGATTCGGTACGCGCCTCCACGAACCAGCGTGCCGGCCCGCCCACGTTCATGGTGCAGAAAGGCGCCAGCGCGACATCGGATTGCGGTGTCATGCGCGTAACTCGCTCTCGGCCACTCGCAACAGTGGCCGTTCGCGCGCGATCAGCGCCGAGGCGGCCTCCTGACGCGTGCAGAACGCAAACTCGATGAAGTCGCCCGGCGCCAACTGTCCGGCCAGGGGCCAATCCGCGGCAATCATGGCGGCAATCTGTGGGTACCCACCGGCCGTCTGGCGATCGGCCATCAGCAGGATTGGTTCTCCGGCCGCCGGCACCTGCACGGCGCCGAAGGCCAGCGGCGCGGAAATCGGCTCCTCGCTTCGTGACCGCGCGAGTGGCGGCCCTTCGAGGCGATAGCCCATGCGATTGGATCGCGGTGACACTCGAAAGCTGACGCTGGTCAGCGCCTTCAGCGCTGTGGCGTCGAACCAATCCGCCTGAGGACCTGGGAGCAGCCGTACCCGCGCGCGACCAGTGGCCGGCAGGGTGAAACCCGAAGCGCGGCGCACCGTGACGCTCGGCGCGGCGGGCACGACGGGAACCCGATCACCGGCGATGAGCGCGCGCCCCTGAAGCCCGCCCATCGCGCTGACGACGTGGGTCGCGCGACTGCGCAACACCGGCGGCGTCTGCACCCCGCCGGCAATCGCGAGATACGCACGCGCACCCGCACGGCGACGGCCAAATTGCAGCCGCGCGCCCCGGCCGAGGTGAAACGAGATGCCGGTCGGCACGGCGTCGCCGCCTGCGGTGATGTCGAACTCCGCACCGCAGACGGCAATCCTCGCGGGCCCCTCGAACTCGAGCTCGGGCCCGATGAGCGTGATCTCCAGCAGGGCCGCATCCATGGGGTTGCCGACCAGCAGATTCGCCAGACGATGCGAAAACGGATCCATGGGGCCGGCGACCGGCACGCCCGCGGCCTGAAAGCCCCATCGTCCCAGGTCTTGCACGGTGGTCTGCAACCCGGGGCGAATCACGTGGATGGCGCTCGTCATCGGCCGCGCGTGACGGGAACAAAGCGTACGAGATCGCCCGGCCGCAGGAGATTGGGAGTGGCGCGCGCGGCATCGAACATGACCGCATCGGTCTGGCCGACGAGGCGCCACCCACCTGGCGTGGCGATCGGATACACGCCAGTCTGCTCGCCGGCGATGCCGACCGAGCCGGCGGCAACCCGTTCCCGCGGAACGCGATGCCGTGGCGCAGCGATTGAGGAGTCCACGCGCCCCATGTAGGCAAACCCGGGAACGAACCCGAGCATGTACACGCGGTATGTGCGGCTCGCGTGGCGCTCGACGACCTGTGCCGCGGTGCAACCGGCCCATTCCGCGACGTTCTCGAGATCCGGGCCTTCCGTCCCTCCGTAGCGGACCGGAATTTCGATGACAGACCGATCCGCGGTTGCGTCGACGTCGCGCAGCTCGCGCGCCTCTTCGTCGATCGTCCGCTCGAGCGCGGCGATGTCCGTGAGGAGCGGATCGAAGTGGATGCCGAGCGAGCAGTAGCCCGGCACGATGTCACGCACCAGAGGGCCGAGCCGCGCCTCGAGCCGCGCCGCAAGCCCGATGGCCCGCTGATTGATCACGGGATCGATGACTTGCTCCCATTCGACCAGCAGCATGGTGTCGCCGCACGACCGCACGATCACGCGAGCGCCTCGAGGAGCTTGCCGTGAATGCCGCCGAATCCGCCATTGGACATGACCACGATCAGATCGCCAGGCTTCGCCTCACCGGATACCTGGGTGACGATCGTGTCGACGTCTGGCAGATGGCGCGCGGCCGTCCCGTCTCGCTGCAGATCGGCGACGAGCTGGTCCTCCGACAGACGTTCCTCGGGCGCCAGCGCCGATCGAAAGACCGACGCGATGACGACCTCGTCGGCGCCGCCGAAGGCTCTCGCGAAGTCGTCTTGAAAGATCCGCCGGCACGACGAGGCCGATCGCGGCTCGAAGATGGCCCAGATACGGCGCGAGGGTTGCGCCGCGCGCAGCGCGCTCAGCGTCTCGGCGACGGCTGTTGGATGATGCGCGAAGTCGTCGTACACCACCACATCCCGGCGCGTGCCGACCACTTCGAGGCGCCGCTTGACCCCGCAAAATGCAGCCAGACCGTCGCGCAAGGTGCTCGAGGGCACACCACATTCGAATCCAACGGCGATTGCCGCGAGTGCGTTGCGTACGTTGTGGGCGCCGACCAGGGCGACGTCGAACCGCCCTTCGTCGCGGCCGTCGTGGAGCACTCGGAACGCGGTGGCCTCCCCCCGCGCTTCGATCTCGACGGCTCGCCACTGGGCGCCGTCGCCGGTGCCAAAGGTCTGCACGCGGCTTCGCGCACGGCCCGCCAGCGCCGCCGCCTCGGCGCTGTCAACCCCGAGCAGCGTCAGACCGCCTCGCGGCACGAGGTTGACGAGACGCTGGAACGCCAGCCGGACGGCCTCGAGGTCCTTGTAGATGTCGGCGTGATCGAATTCGATGTTGTTGATCACGGCAATGTCCGGCAGGTACTTGAGAAACTTCGCGGTCTTGTCGAAAAAGGCGCTGTCGTATTCGTCGCCCTCGACCACAAACGGCGCCTTCGGTGCGCCGATGCGGTAGCTCGAGCCGCCGTTGCCGAAGTTCCGTGCGATCCCGCCGACGAACACGGTCGGATCGGTTCCTCCGTGCGTCAACAGCCATCCCGTCAGTGATGTCGTCGTGGTCTTGCCGTGCGTTCCCGCGATGACGACAGATCGCGCATCCCACAGGAAGTGCTCCCGCAGCGCCTCGGGCAGCGACACGTGACGTACTTTGCGATCGAGGACCGTTTCGAGCTCGGGATTGCCGCGCGAGATGGCGTTGCCGACGACGACGAAGTCGAGCGAGTCGTCGATATGCTCGGCCTTGTAGCCTTCGAGCATCGGGATGCCTTCGGCCGCGAGAAAGTCGCTCATTGGCGGGTAGATCGCCTGATCCGAGCCGCGCACGTCGAAGCCGCGATGTTTCAACAGCGCGGCCAGCGTAGCCATCGCCGTCCCGCAGATGCCAATCAGGTGAACACGCCTCACAACCACACGCTCCACGGACTACTCAACACAGATTCCACAGATTACACAGATTGACGAGCGAGCGCAGCGGCCGCAGGCCGCTGACGGGGGTGGGTGAGGGCTGAAAAGTGAGTGGCTGCGACGAAATATACCACTCACTTTTCAGTCCTCACCACCCCCGTCACGCCCGGCGCTTCGCGCCGGCGTGCGCTCGCGTGATCTCTGCTCATGTCCGCGGTCCGCGGTCCAGCCTGAGTGGGCAGCCCTCGGTCCAGCCAAGTAATTCAAGTCATCTGTGTCATCTGTGTAATCTGTGTTGAGGTTCACGTGACTGCGCCCTCTTCGATGACGACGGCCGGCGGCGTGCTCATGACGCGCGCTCGAACGCCCAACGGCAGCGTCCACGTCGGTCCCGTGGTGTGCCCCGATGGAAACCCGAAGAGCACGGGCCCCGCGAAGTCGCGGACAAAGTCGCGCAGCACATCGCGAATTGCGTGTTCTCCGCCGGGCTCGTCGCATGACGGCAACTCGCCGAACACCAGCGCGCTGGCGCGCCCCAGCACGCCTGCCTGCGCCAACTGCGTCAGCAGGCGATGAATGCGATAGGGCCGCTCACCCACGTCCTCGATGAACAGCACACAGCGCTCCGGTGGATCGAACGCCCACGGCGTGCCCATCGACGCGGCAAGCTGGGTCAGGGTCCCGCCGGCCAGCACGCCACGAGCGTCACCGGACCGCAGCACCTCGAGCCCCTCCGGCGCAAGCGGCCCGAGGGGCTCGCTCGAGGTCACGGCCTGCCAGAACGAATGGCGGTCGTACCCGGAGGCGCCCGCTCCGATTCTTCGCTCAATCATCGGTCCGTGGAAGGACACGACACCGTGGCGGAGATGAAACGCCAGCAGCGCCGTGACGTCGCTGTAGCCGACGAACACCTTGGCCGCCGACCGCATGAGATCGGGATCGAGCAGCGGAAGCAACTGTGCGCTGCCGTAACCACCGCGCACGGCGATGAGCGCCGCGATGGACGGATCGCGCCAGGCGTCGTGAATGGCTGAGACGCGAAGCGGCGCGTCGCCGGCGACGAAGCGACTCACCGCAAAGACGCGCTCGTCGTAGACGGGTTCGAAGCCGAGTTGGACGAGCTCCTGGACGCCGGCCTCGAACTCGTCGCGTTGAAAGGAACTGGCGGGCGCCACCAGGGCGACGCGATCGCCGCGTGTCAGGCGGCGCGGCTTGAGCCAGGCGCGGGCGCGAGAGGCGATCACAGAAATGCAGCCATCTCCGCCGCAATCGCTTGATGCTCGTCGCGGCCGATAATCGAACCCAGCTCTTTGAGGCGCGCCGACATCTTCGGCCGCTCGCCCGCGAGGAAGCGCTCCTTGGCCTTGCGCAGGCGTGTCGTCGCGTCCTTCAGCCTCGCCTTCGAGATGTCGCCGGCTTCGACCGCTTTGACGAGCGCCTCGAGCGTCGCCGCCTGGAGGTCGACGTTCCCGCTGCACACGAGCACGCCGTCGCAGCCCGCCTGCACGGCTTGCACGGCCGCCGCCGGCACCGGGGTGTGCGCGCTCACAGCCTTCATCTCCAGGTCGTCGCTCAGGATGACTCCGTTATAACCCAGCTCTTCGCGCAGCAGCCGCTGGACGATGGCCGGGCTCAGCGTGGCCGGCCGCTGTTCGTCGAGGGCGGGCACCAGGAGGTGTGCCGTCATGATGAAGGCGACCTCGTCGCGGATCGCGGCTCTGAACGGCTCGAATTCGACGGCGCGCAGACGGTCCGGGGGATGCTCCACCAGCGGCAATTCGAGGTGCGAATCCGAGCTGGTATCGCCGTGCCCGGGGAAATGCTTTCCACACGCGGCAATGCCCTCGCCTTGAAGCGCGCGGATAATCTCCGACCCCAGCCGCGCCACTTCATCAGCCTTGTCGGCCAGCGCGCGATCGCCGATGACCGGATTCTTCGCATTCGTGTGAATGTCGAGGACCGGCGCATAGTCGAGCGTGATGCCGACGGCGCCGAGCTCCCGTGCCAGCGCGCGGCCGAAGCGCTCGGCCAGGCCGGCGGATTGCGCGCGTCCGAGCACCGCCATCGGCGGCCAGCGCGTGAACGGTTCCTTCAGCCGCGCCACGCGGCCACCTTCCTGGTCGATGCTCACCCAGGCCGGCATGCTCTGGCCGAGCAATTCGGCAGCGCCGGCAAGCTCCGCGACCTGCTCGGGAACCTCCACGTTGCGGCTGAAGAGAATGACGCCACCGAGATCGAATTCCCGGGCGAGCGAGCGGAGGTCTTGCGGAATCGCGCGACCGGGAAAACTGCCAATCAGCAATTGGCCGATGTCGCGCGCGATCGGGAGCAGCACAGTGGTCAAAATTATAATGTGCGGGTGCGCATTACCGCGTCGGCGCCCACGCGAATCGATCTCGCGGGCGGCACCATCGATATCTGGCCTCTCTACCTCTTTCATCACGGGGCGCAGACCCTCAACGCCGCGATCAGCCTGCGCGCCCACGTCGCCATCGAATCCCGAGACGATTCGCAGGTTGAAATCATCTCCGAGGACACCAGCACACGCGTCACGGTGAGCTCGGTGGCCGCGCTTCGAGACGACGACACGCTGGCGCTGCTGGGGCGGCTGGCCTGTGTGTTCGACATCAGGGGGGCGACCATTCGAACGCGTGGAGAGTCGCCCGCGGGCGCCGGGATTGCGGGCTCGTCCGCCATGAACGTGGCGGTCTGTGGCGCGCTGGCGCGCTGGACGGGCAGCCCGGAAGACCCCGAAGCCCTGCTGGAAACAGCCAAGAACGTCGAGGCGCAGGCCATCAAAGTGCCCACCGGGCTGCAGGACTACCGGCCGGCCATGTATGGCGGCATCGCGGCCATCGAACTCGGCGAACGGCGAGTCACGCGCGTCGCGCTCGACGTGGATCCGCACGAGCTGGAACGGCGGATTGTCCTCTGTTACACCGGCGCTCCGAGAAACTCGGGCACGAACAACTGGGAGATCACCAAGCGTCACATCGACGGCGACCAGGACGTCTTCGACTGTTTCGAGCGCATCCGCGACACGGCCGCCGCCATGCGCGGCGCCCTCGAGCGGGGCAACTGGGAGGCCACGGGTCGCCTCCTCGCCGACGAATGGTCGAACCGCAAGCGGCTGGCGCCGGGCGTGACGACCCCTCGGATTGACGAGCTCATTGCCAGGGCTGTCGCGACAGGGGCGTCGGCGGCAAAGGTCTGCGGGGCCGGGGGCGGCGGGTGCCTCTTCTGCCTGACCCCGCCTGAACACGCGGGAGCGGTCCGCGAGACCCTGGCCGCCGGCGGCGCCAGGCTGCTCGACTTTCGCATCGAAACCGACGGACTACGTGTCGATGGCTCCGCTCGATAACGTCGCGATCGCGCGCATCCTCGGCGAAATCGGCGATCTGCTCGAGCTGAAGGGCGAGAACCCGTTCAAGATCCGCGCGTACCGCAACGCCGCCGATCTTCTCGCCGCCAGCACGGACGCCGTCGCCGGACTCGACGCGAAAGGGCTCCAGCAGTGGCCTGGCATCGGCAAAGACCTGTCGGCACGCATCATCGACATCTGCCAGACCGGCACCTGCGCGATTCATCAGGAACTGCTTGCCTCGTTTCCCGCGACGCTCCTCGACCTGCTGCGCCTTCAGGGCGTCGGGCCGAAGACCGTGGCGCTGCTCTACGGCGAACTGCGCATTGCGTCGCTCGAGGACCTGGAGACGGCCGCGAAAACCGGGCGGCTTCGTGAGCTCAAAGGCATGGGGCCGCGAAGAGAACAGCTCCTGCTCCGCGCGCTCGAAGAGGGCAAGCAGCACGCCCATCGTCATCTGCTCGCGGATGCCGCCGAGACCGCCACCCGGCTCGTGGAGTATCTGGCCACCGAGGCACCGGGCGTGTCGTTCGAGACCGTGGGCAGCGTACGCCGCGGGACGGAAACCTGCGGTGACATCGACATCCTCGCGCTCGGAGCCGCACCCGAGTTGATGGCGGTGTTCACCGCGTACCCGCTGGTCGAGCGGGTGCTCGGTCACGGCGAGACCAAGTCGAGCGTCCTCATTCGAGGAGGCTATCAGGCCGATCTACGGCTGGTCGCCGCCGACAGCCGGGGCGCCGCGCTCCAGTACTTCACCGGGTCGAAAAGCCACAACATCGCGCTAAGGGACCGCGCGCTCGAACGTGGATTGCGCTTGAACGAATACGGGCTTTTTCGCGCCTCGGACGAACAGCGGCTGGCCGGCGACACCGAGGCGTCCATCTACGAGGCGCTGGACATGGCGTGGGTGCCGCCCGAGCTGCGGGAACATCGCGGCGAGATTGCCCTGGCAGCGGCCCGCCAGCTCCCGCGACTCGTCGAGTGGTCCGATCTGCGCGGCGACCTCCACATGCACACCACCGAGACCGACGGGAGAGACGATCTCGAGGCGATGGTGCAGGCGGCCCGCGAGGCCGGGCTCGACTACATCGCGATCACCGATCACAGCAAGGCGCTCGCGATGGCCAACGGCCTCGACGAGACGCGTGCGCTCGCCCACGCGGCGCGCATTCGCGACCTGAATGCACGCATGGCGGGAATCGAAGTGCTCGCCGGTATCGAATGTGACATCCTGCCGGACGGCACCCTGGATCTCGCCGCGGATTGCCTGGCGCAACTCGACCTCGTCGTCGCCTCCGTGCATTCGGCGCATCGCCAGGAGGAAGCCGAGATGACCCAACGGCTGTTGCGTGCCATCGAGCACCCGTGGGTGGATATCGTGGCGCATCCCACTGGACGCGTCCTGCTCCGGCGGGAACCATCCAGGGTCAATCTGGAGCAGGTGGCCAGGGCCGCCGCCGCACACGGCGTCGCGCTGGAAATCAACTGCCACCCCGATCGGCTCGATCTGTCGGACGTCAACGCACGCCTCGTTCGCGAGCGCGGCGTGAGGCTCGTGATCTCGAGCGACGCCCATTCCCGGCAGGCGTTGGCCAACAAGCGCTGGGGCGTGCTCGTCGCCAGACGCGCCTGGACCAGAAAAGAAGACGTCCTCAATACCCTGCCGTTCGCGGAATTCCGGCAATCGCTGCGTAGACACCGGAGCCGCTCTTCCCGGGCGGGCGGCAGCGACGAGTCGAGCCACGCATGAGCGATGCCCTGGACGCCATCCGGAAGCTGTATTTCGGGACCGCGAAATCCACGATCGACAGAGATTTCGACGAAGCCATCGACCTGCTCAAATCGATGGCCTCGGAGCACGAACGGGACCGGGCGGCGGTTTACATGGAAGGACTCGCGCAGATGAAGTCGCAGTGGACGGCTAACCGCCCGTCACGAGCTTCCGGCGAGCCGCGATCCGCAACGCCTCCGGGACGTTCCGGTCGATCGAGATTCGCCGGACGTCGCTCTCGTTGAGCCGGTTGAGCATGTTCAGCGACATGGCCACCGGCGTCTTCGCGTTCTTGACCAGCGCCATGACGATGTTGTAGCTCTTGACCCAGGTGCGCGTGTGCCCGATCGTTCGCAGCACGTCTTCGCTGACGCTGCCCATGCGCGCAAACGACTCGACTTCGGTTTCGGTCACTTTCGGACAGCTCAGGACGGACAGCGCCACGAGCTTGTTGGGATCTCGGATCAGGACGGATCGCATCTCACGCGTGCCCTTCATGGCGGCCTTGACCTTTTGTGGAACGGTCATCGATGCGAGCTTCTGCACCATCGACGCGGTGTCTTCGGCCGTGTCTTCGGCCGTGCCTTCCGCATCGTCGCTGGCCGAATCGTCGCCGACGAGGGGTTCTGCGGGCTCGGGAGCCGGCGTGGCCGCGACGGCAACTCCGCGGCCCACGAAGAATGCGCGCATCTCCGCTGGCACGTCGCTGCGCGCGATGAAGCCGCCAATCACGGCCTCCGGGATGCGGGAGAGCGTGCGCTCCGCGATCTCCTGGATTTCGGGGTCGGCATCCGCGGTCAGCAACATCAGCAGCCCGAGCTGCTCCAGCGGGCGAGGCGCCACCGCGCCCTGAGCCGCGAGCAGCCTCACGTCGCGCGCCACTTCGCCCCGCCGGAACAGATCGAGTAAAGGAGTGCGAAGACCGGTTTCCACTTTGGAACCTGGAGCTTTGGAACCCTGGAACTTGGGAACCCTGGAACTTGGGAACCCTGGAACTTTGGAACTTTGGAACCCTGGAACGTTGTTACGGTTGGATGAGCCAGTGTTGATAGTTGTCGCGCGCGATGCGAGCGGTCAGCGGCGTGCCGGAATCGCCCAGCGTTCGACCGGCGCGGCCGTTGATACTGAAGTGCACGGCGCCGGCGTTGTCGCCCACGAGGACCACCTCGCGCGCCAGATCGAGCCGGAACATGTCACCCGCATCGAGCGTTCGGGCCAGCACCTCGCGCCCGTCGGCGATGATTTGCAATCTGGTGGACGACGAGACCGACAGCATCATCGAGACGGCGTCAGAGTCGCGACTCGCCATCGACACTGGAACAATCTGTCCTGGCCACGGCTCGGTTGCCGGCAGCGGCAGCACCTCGGCGATGCGAGGCACATCGCTGCCGCGAGCGCTCAGTGTGAAGTAGAACACGCCTGCGAGGATCGGGATGAGCGCGCTCAGCAGGCTGAGGACCGTCTGCAGCGTCCGGCGATTCGGGCGCGCGGGCGGCGCCGGCATGAACTGCGCCCGTGTCGGCACGTCATCGGGGTGTTGCTGAAGAAATGCCCGCAGGGTCTTTTCGGGATCGAGTCCGACATGCGATGCGTAGGCGCGCACAATCGCCCGGCGATAGATGCCGCCGGGCAACTGATCGATGCGATTGGCTTCGAGGGCGGTGAGCGAGCGAACGGACAGCTTCGTCGCGTCGGCAATGTGGCGGAGTGTCAACCCCGACTGTTCGCGTGCGCTCCGGAGCCCCGCTCCGAGATCCTCACCAACTAACTCGGTCATCGGCCCAAACCATTCCCCCCGGCGCCACCGTGGAGCGACGTACTGAGTGGGTTACTTGCCAGAACTGCCGTCGTTTCAACGTACAGCACGGACATCTTAGAAAAGCTCAACTACGCTGTCAAAAGAAAACGCAGTCTTTCAACGGCTTTTTGCGTTTCGGTCGCCACCGCCGTCGTCCCCGCCTGCGGAAGAAATGCACCGATTGCCGCCACCCCGCTGACGCCACAGGCGACGAGGTCGCGTATGCGGTCGGCGGTGACGCCTCCGAGGGCCCAGACGGGACAGTCGCCGGCGGCGCCCACCACATCACGCAATCCATCGAGTCCGAGTGACGCGGGTTGCCCCGGCTTCGACTCGGTGTCGAACACGCTCCCCGTGATCAAGTAATCGGCCGTTCGCGCGCGCGCAGCAGTGGCGGGGCGATGAACGGAGCGGCCGACGACAAATTTTTCGTGCGCCAGACGGCGCGCGTCTCGAATGGCGATGCTGTCTTCGCGCAGGTGCACACCATGCGCATTCGCGGCGAGCGCCACATCGAGCCGGTCGTTGACGATCACGCGGACGCGCGACTCGGCGGCTGCCGCCACCAGGCGCCGGACGAATCGCGTGTACTCGCCTGCAGGAAGCCCGCGTTCACGCATCTGCACGACGTCGATGCCGCCCGCGATGGCGCCCTCGATCTGGGCGGTGAGCACCTCGGCCCACGCGCTGGCGGGGAGACCGGTCCGGGCCAGAAGCCGCCACCGATCAGTGATGAGGCAGAGAGTCAGCAGGCTCCTCGGGCAGCCTCCGCCGCGAGCTGCGGCCGCCAAACAGGTCGGCCAGCTCGCCCAGGGCCGCCAGCAGGTTGACGACACCGAGGCCGGAAACGGCTCCTCGAACGAAGTTGTTGGTGAGCAGCGTGCCCAGCGACGGAAAAGACTCGGCGAAGTAATTGCGATCCCAGAACGCCGACCAGGGAATGAGGATCAGCAGCAACCCTGCCTCGATCAGCAGTGCGACGAAGAGCAGGCGTCTGAACAGGCCGGTTACCCCTTGGCTTGCGCTTTCGAGAGGCTGTCCACGCGGTGCGCAACATCCCGATAGCCGCCAGATTCCGATTCGAGCTCTACGAAGGTGGCCAGCGCACGTGCGTGATCGCCGGCCTTCTCGCAGGTGTCCGCCAGATCGTAGAGCAACGCGCAACTGGCGTCGGGACTCGGCGCCGGGGACTCGGCGGCGCGTTCGAACCATTCGATAGCACGAGCCGTGTCCCCGCGCTGCAGGTAGAGACGTCCGAGGGTCGAGGTCGCCTCGAATCGCTGGCGGGGCGAGCGCGCGGCCACTTCGAACGCCTGGATCGCCTCGTCCTCCATCCCCAGCTCTCTGTAGGTGAGCCCAAGCCCGTACTGCTCGGCGGCGGCTTCCTCTTCGGACCCGCGGCCGGCTTCGTCGCGCATCTGCTCGAACACCTGGTCGAGCGATCCCGCGGCCGGCGCTTCGGCGGGCAGGCCTTGCGCGCCCACCGCACCTGGCGCACCCTGCGCACCTGGCGCGCCCTCGGCGGCCTCGTCCTCGAAGAAAATCCCCTCGTTGAGATCCATCTTGTCCGTCGCGAGAAACGGGCTCTCCCCGCTCAGCCGCTCGGCGATGATCCCATCGGGATCGCCCTCCCCGAGCATGACCAACGCCCGGCGGAACCGCTCGATATTCGCACGGTTCCACGGCTCGCGCGCCACGAGGTCTTCGCTGATGATGCGAGCCTCCAGCCCCCGGCCGACGCCCAGATATGCGTCGGCAAGTTGCGCCTGCGCCTCGTACATCGTGGCTTCGAGCCCGCCATCCACGCAGATCTCCACGAGCCGCATGAGCGCGACGATGTGGTCCCGGACGCGCATGACGAACTCGTGCAGTGCCCCGGCGGCTGCCGCGTAGTCGTTGTCCGCCAGCGCGTGGTCGGCCACGGCATCCAGACAGGGGTAGCCCGCGTCGGCCGACTTCTCCGCCAGGGTGCAGCCGAGGGCAATGGCCGATTCGCGTTGTGAGCCGTCCAGACCGAGTGCCTTGACCACCGCCGCGCGCCCCTCGTCGAACCGCCCGGTCGACAGCTCGATCTCCGCCAGAATCAACCACAGCGCGGCATTCGCGCCGGCCGTTTCTTCATTCAGGTAATCGCGCGCCCGGGTGAGATCGCCTTTGGCGGCAAAGGCCTGCGCGAGGCCGGCACGCACCTGCAGATCGCCGGGGTCCAGCCTGGCAATCTCGGCCAGCACCTCCAGCACCTCATCGGTTTGCCCGGCCGCTCCGAGCGCTGACGCAACCTGCTTGAGTTCGGCCGGTCCGCTGGCGACGCTGCGGGCCCGCCCCATCTCTCCCGCCTTCAAGTACCCGTTGAGCAGCCGGCTGCGGACCTCCGCGTTGGCGGGGTCGATGTCGTAAGCCAGTTGAAAGACGCTCAGCGCCTCGGAAGCCTTCCCCTGCGTCTCGAGCTTGATCGCGACTTCGCGGAATTCGCGCAGCGCGGTGGGCGTATCGCCAATCTCCGCGGCCGCCCGCGCGGCGCCGAGGCGCGCCTCGAGGTCGTCGGGATCGAGCATGCCGATCCGGATGACGATCGCCGCGGCGCCCTTCTGGTCGCCGCGACTCCGGCGCCCCTCGGCGACGGCCTTGAACGCATTCTTGGCGTCGGCAAGCAGACCCTGCTTGGCCGCAATCTCACCGGACTGCAGCAACGCGTACTCGTCTGACGGTTTGACCTTGAGAATTTTCTTGTAAAGGGCGGCGGCCTTTGGGTAAAAGCCCTCTTCGGCCAGGTGATCCGCGATGCGGGTGTATTGCGCAATGCCCTTCTCACTCTGGCTGGCGCGCACATACAGATCGCCGAGCGCATTGGCGCTGTTCCAGTCCCGCGGCTGGGCCTCGACGACACGCACGTATTCGGCAATCGCGGCGTCAATGCGACCCTGCCGGAGCGCCTTTTCAGCGGTTTTCAGCGCAGATTCACGATCGAACGGCGGCATCAGCAGATCTCGGTATCGGTCGAACTCAGCGTCTCGAACAGGGTCGGCGGCCGGAATGAGCGGCGATGGAGGCCCGAGTAGCCAAACCGCGAAACGGCGGACAGATGCTCGGCCGTCGCATAGCCCTTGTGCCGGTCAAACCCGTAGCGCGGGTCGTCGCCGTGCAGGCGATTCATCAGCCGATCCCGAGTGACCTTGGCCACGATCGAGGCGGCGGCGATGGCGGCGCACTGCCGGTCGCCCTTCAACACGCCGCGCTGCGCCATGGGCAGCAACGGGATGCGGAATGCATCGACGAGCACGGCGTCGGGCAGCGGCGCCAGCGCCAGCACGGCCGAACGCATCGCCTGAAGCGTTGCCTGGTGAATGTTGATGGAATCAATCTCCGCCGGTTCCACCGAGGCCACCGACCAGCCGACGGCCTTCGACACGATGACGTCGAACAGCCGCTCGCGCGCCAGTTCGGTCAGCGCCTTGGAGTCGGCCAGCCCCGGGATGTGACGTTCGGGGTCGAGCATGACCGCACCGGCCATCACCGGCCCGGCCAGGCATCCGCGCCCGACTTCGTCCACGCCCGCCACACACACGAATCCGTAACGCCGCAGGGCGTTTTCAATGGTTCGTCTGGCGCCGACTCTCTTCATGTGCCTCAAGTGCCTAAAGTGCCTAAGGTGCCTAATGCCTGAGGCACGCGGCTTCGCCGCAAGGTGCCTAGGGTGCCTAGGGTGCCTAACGTGCCTAGGGCCAGCACACGAGGCACTCTAGGCACCTGAGGCACCTTATGTTCTTTTGACTTCCTTCATCCGCGCGGCCTTGCCCTTGAGCTCGCGCAGGAAGTATAGCTTCGCGCGCCGCACCTTGGCCGAGCGGACGACATCGACCTTCTGAATGATCGGCGAATGCAAGGGGAAGATGCGCTCGACACCCTGCCCGAACGACACCTTGCGCACGGTGAACGACGCCCGCACACCCCCGCGGCGCAGGTTGATCACCACGCCTTCGAAAATCTGGATGCGCTCTTTGTCGCCCTCCTTGACGCGCACGTGCACGCGCACCGTGTCGCCCGCCTTCATGCGCGGACGCTCGGTCAACTGTCCCTTCTCGATGAGTTCAATGGCGCTCATGACCCTGTTTGCTCCCTTTGTTCGGCGGGGTTGACGCGTCCGCCCTCGCCGTGTCTGCCGACGCCTGGGCGGAGGAATTCCCGCCCTCCAACCCTCGCAGAAACTCCCGATCGCCGTCGTCGAGGTCGGCCGATGCCAGCAGCTCGGGACGCCGAATAGCCGTGCGGCGCAGCGCCTCGCGGCGGCGCCACGCGCGTATCTCGCCATGATGTCCCGACGTCAGCACGTCGGGCACCTTGTGTCCGCGGTAGTCCGCGGGACGGGTGTAATGCGGGTAATCGAGCAACCCGCAGGTAAACGAATCCGCCTCGACCGACTGCTCGTCACCAACCACACCCGGTACCAGCCGGCTCACGGCATCGACCACCACGAGGGCCGGCAGCTCGCCACCCGACAGCACGTAATCACCGATCGAGATCTCCTCCGTTGCCAGCTCCTCGCGCACGCGCTCGTCGATGCCCTCGTAACGCCCGCACAGCACGACGAGGTGCGACAACTCCGCAAATCGTCTCGCCGCGGCCTGCGTCAACGGCTCGCCCGCGGGCGACATCAGCAGCACGGCATCGGGTGTTCCTCGCCGGGCCGCCAGCGTTTCAACCGCGACGAACATCGGCTCGGGCTTGAGCACCATGCCCGGCCCGCCGCCAAACGGCACATCGTCGACGACGCGATGGCGATCCGCGGTGAAGTCGCGCAGGTTGTGCACCGCGATGTCCAGCACCCCCGCTTGCCGGGCGCGCCCGATCACGCCGGGCGCCAGCGCCGCCTCCACCATTTCCGGAAAGATCGTGACGATGTCGATTTTCATTCACCTATGGCCCACCTGCAGGCGGGCCGTTTTATCGCCAATCGCCATTCACTTCGAGCAGCCCCTCCGGGGGCGTCACGACAATCTTCTTCGCCGCGACATCGATCTCGCAAATCTCCTGCGCCAGCGGAATCAGCACTTCCACGCGCGGCCCCCTCACGACGAGGCGCGTGGCCTGTCCATCGCCCTGTACCTCGCTCACCCGTCCCAACACGTCGCCCCCGCGCGTCATCACCTCGCAGCCAATGAGCTGATGGTGGTAATACACACCGTCGGGGAGCGGTTCTTGCTCCGCCTCCGGGATCCGCAATTCCGCCCGGGCCAGCCGCTCGGCCTCGCTGATCGTGTCGAAGCCGGCAAAGCCGACAATCGGTCTCCCCTGCTGGAACCTGACCGACGTCATCTCGAGCGCTTCGACCGGGCCGCTGCCAATGCGCGCAAACACCCGGGCGCCGGCCCGAAAACGCTGCTCCGCGAAATCCGACTCCGACTTGAGAATGACCTGCCCTTTGTTGCCGTGGGTCCGTGCCACGAACCCGACGAGCACCATGTCGTCCCACTCCACGTCGACGCCTGACGCCACGCCCGCTAGCGGCCGGCGGCGTCGCGAATATCGAGCGTCGCCCGCTTGCCTTCGCCTTCGGCCGCCGCCGACAACAGCGTTCGGACTGCGGCCGCCGTCCGGCCTTGCCGGCCAATGACGCGGCCCAGATCGCCCGGCGCCACCTGCAATTCAATGACGGTCATGCCGCGGCGCTCCGATTCCCCGACGCGAACGGCATCGGGTGCATCGGCCAGCGCCCTGGCGACGGTCTCGACGAGTGCTTTCAGATCCGCCACGGCCCGTTACGACGCGCTCGGCGCGGTCGCCTCGGCGGGCGCGACCGGCGCCGCCGCACTGCGGTCCCTGGTGAGGTGGCGCGCGATCAGCGTGCGCACCGAGTCCGACGGCCGGGCGCCCTGCTTGATCCAGTGCGTCAGCCGCTCGCGGTTGACTTCCACGGTCGCCGGCCTGGTCCGCGGGTTATAGGTGCCGAGGATCTCCTTGAAGGCCCCTTCGCGCGGGTCGCGCGCTTCGGCAACCACCACCCGGTAAAACGGGCGCTTCTTGGAACCGGCCCGACGCATTCTTATCGCTAACATCTCGTCTTCCTTCCGTTACCCATCATCGTTCACTGAAACGAACCAGTTCAAACTGGCACGTTCAAAACCCGCGGTTCGGGTTTTGAACTGGAGGTCTTGGCGGTTTTGAACTGCGCGGGCGTCAGCTCGCGCTACCGCATCATCGTGAAGGGGCCTTTCTTCTTCTTTTTCCTTGGCGGAGCGGCGACCTGTTGCCCGGTGACCTCCCCGACCATCTTCAACATCCGCTGCATCTCGTTGAACTGCTTCAACAAACGGTTCACGTCCTCGACGCTCGTGCCGCTGCCGCGGGCGATCCGCTTGCGCCGGCTGCCGTCGATGAGATCGGCATACTTGCGCTCCTCGCCGGTCATCGATGAGATCATCGCTTCGATGCGCCGCAGTTGACGCTCGTCGGGCTTGTTCTGCGCGAGCTGCTTCAGGTTGCCCATGCCCGGCAGCATCCCGAGGATGTGCTCGAGCGGGCCCATCTTGCGCAGCGTCTTCAATTGGTCGCGGAAGTCTTCGAGCGAGAACCCGCCTTTGCGGATCTTCTCCTCGAGCTTCTCGGCTTCGGTCTCGTCGATCGCCTCTTCGGCCTTCTCGATGAGCGACAGCACATCGCCCATGCCGAGCAGACGCGAGACGAAACGATCGGCGTGAAACGCTTCGAGATCCTCGATGCGTTCGCCGGCGCCGACAAACGCAATCGGCACGCCGACGACGGAAACGACCGAGAGCGCGGCGCCGCCGCGCGCGTCGCCATCGATCTTGGTCAGCACGACGCCGCTGACACCGACCTGCCGGTTGAACTCGCCAGCGCTCTTGATCGCGTCTTGCCCGGTCATCGCGTCCGCGACGTACAGCAGATCGACCGGGTTCACCGCGTCCTTGATCGCGACCAGCTCGCCCATGAGCTCATCGTCGATGTGCAACCGGCCCGCGGTGTCGACGATGACGACGTCGTTGCCGGTGTTTCTGGCCGCGGCCATCGCGCTCTTTGCGCGCGCGACCGGGTCCATCTCCCCGGCCGGATCGTGCACGCGCACGCCCGCCTTGCCGCCCATCACCGCCAACTGCTGAATCGCCGCCGGACGCCGCACGTCGGTCGAGACGAGCAGCGGATGACGGCCCTGCTTCTGCAGCCACCGGCCAAGCTTGGCCGACGTGGTCGTCTTGCCCGACCCCTGCAGCCCGAGCATCAGGATGACGCGCGGCCGGACGGACGACTCCTGCAGCCCGCCCCTGGCATCGCCAAACAGGGCGATGAGCTCGTCGCGCACGATCTTCACGACCTGCTGGCTGGGACTCAGGCTCTTGAGCACCTCCTGGTCCATGGCGCGGTCGCGCACGCGATCGATGAAGGCCTTGACGACCCTGAGGTTGACGTCGGCGTCGAGCAGCGCCAGCCGGATCTCCCGGAGCGCGGCCTCGACCGTGTCCGGTGTCAGCCGGGTTTCGCCCTTGAGGGATTGAAAGACGTCCTGGAGACGGGTACTGAGCGCGTCGAACATGGGTGAGCCTGTGAGGGCAAACCCTTATCTTACTTACATTTCTGAACGATGGTCAATGGCGGGGATGGGCCGCGCTTTGCGCGGCGGGCCACTTCGTGGACGGCCGCCTTCGGCGGATTGCGGGCCTTGCGGCCGGAATCCGTCGGCGCTGGAGGCGCCGCGCCGAAGGCGCGGTTCACACCGAGTCGAGCCGGTGTCCGAGCTTGTCTTTCTTCGTTTTCAGGTATTTCCGCGTGTGCTCCGACGCAGGCACTTCGAGCGGCAGCCATTCGAGCACCGACAGGCCATAGCCTTCGATCGCCACCATTTTTCTCGGGTTGTTGCTCAGCAGGCGCATCGATCGCACGCCGAGCGTCCGCAGAATCTGGACCCCGATGCCGTAATCGCGCTGGTCGGCCTTGAAGCCCAGTTTCTCGTTGGCTTCGACGGTGTCGAGCCCCTGGTCCTGCAGCTCGTACGCACGAATCTTGTTGACCAGGCCGATGCCGCGTCCCTCCTGATTCAAATACAGGAGAATGCCCCGCCCCTCGGCGCCGATGCGCTGCATGGCCGCATCGCGCTGGGCGCCGCAATCGCAGCGCTCCGAATGGAAGACGTCGCCCGTCAGGCACTTCGAATGGACGCGCACCATCACGCCCTCGCCGTCACCGATGTCGCCGGCGACCAGGGCGACGTGCGTTTCTCCGTCGATCCCGCTCTCGAAGCCGTGAATCCTGAAATTGCCATAGGAGGTTGGCAGGTTCGCCACGGCAACCATCCGCACCATGCTTTCGGTCCGCATGCGATAGCGGATCAGATCGGCGACGGTGATCATCAGGAGCTTGTGCCGCCTGGCAAACTTCGTGAGCTCGGGCACGCGCGCCATGGTGCCGTCCTTGCTCATGATCTCGCAGATCACCCCGGCGGGATACAAACCCGCGATGCGCGCGAGATCGACCGCGGCCTCGGTCTGCCCGGCGCGCACCAGCACGCCGCCATCGCGGGCTCGAAGCGGGAACATATGACCGGGGCGAGCCAGATCGGACGGCTTCGTGGCGGGATCGATCGCGGCGCGGACGGTGGCCGCGCGATCCGCGGCGGAAATGCCGGTGCTGATACCGCGCCGGGCTTCGATCGAGACCGTAAAGGCCGTGTGGAGCGGCGTCGTGTTCTTGTCGACCTGCAATGGGACTTCGAGCTCGTCGAGCCGCTCGCCGGTCATCGGCATGCAGATCAACCCCCGGCCATGCGTCGCCATGAAGTTAATCGCCGCTGGCGTCACCTTCTCGGCCGCGATCGTCAGATCGCCTTCGTTCTCGCGATCCTCATCGTCGACGACGATCACCATGCCACCGAGACGAATCGACTCAATCGCTTCGTCGATCGGCGCAAACGGCCCGCTGGCCCGCGCGCCCTTCGCAATCCGCAGATTCGACCGCTTGCTCATTTGGAGTTCCAAAGTTCCAAAGTTCCAGAGTTCCAGAGTTCCAAAGTTCAGAACCTTGGAACCTTGGAACCTTGGAACCTTTTATCGCCGTGCGGGGTCAGCGACTTCCATCGCGCGAACCACGTACTTTCCAATCATGTCGCATTCGAGGTTCACTCTGTCGCCGGCGCGCAACGTGTGCAGCGTCGTATGCCGCCAGGTGTACGGAACGACCTGCACGTCGAACTGCCGTTCGCCGAGGCCGGCCACAGTCAGGCTGACGCCGTCGACCGTGATCGAGCCTTTGCGGATGAAGTACGGGGCCAGCGCCGGGGGAAAGCTGACCGTCACCCAATGGGAATCCGAGTCGGGGCGCACGTCGTCCACGACGCCGACGCCATCCACGTGCCCGAGCACGAGGTGGCCGCCGAGCCGGCCGTCGAGGCGCAGGGGCCGTTCCAGGTTCACGTTTTGACCGCGTTGCAGGTTGCCGAGGTTGCTGACGCGTACGGTTTCCGGACCCACGTCGGCGTGCACTTCGTCGCCATCCCTCAGGATCACGGTCAGGCAGACGCCGTTGACGGCGAGGCTTTCGCCCAGCGTCAACTCCGAGGCCAGTGCCGTTTCGACCCGCAGGCGATACGCGCTCCCCAGGGGCTTGACCTCCACGAGCGTGCCGAGCGCTTCAATAATGCCGGTGAACATCAGCCTCAATCCAGATATCAGGCCCTCTCGGCTCGGCCGCCACGGTGGAGGCGAACGAGAGCGCGAGGTCTTCCGTATTCAGCCATTTGACGCCGTCAGCACCCAGCGTCTGTGGTGCCACGACCAAATGGACGCGATCGACCAGCCCCGCGGCTGCAAACGCGCGTTGCAGCACGGGCCCGCCCTCGACGAGCAGCGTCGAGACGTCCCAGGCGAGGAGGGCCTCGAGCGCCTCGCGCAGACTGGTAGCCAGGACAACCAGCGCCCCGGCCGCTTCCAGCGCGGCAGCCTTCCCCGCGGACTCACCGCTTCGACTCGTGGTGATTATTATGACCGGCCCATCCGCCAAGGTCGAGAACAGACCCGCAGAGGATGGTGTGCGCAGACGGCGATCGAACACCACCCTCACCAGGGGCCTCACGCGCTGGCAGGCACGAGCCGTCAGCAGGGGATCATCGACCAGGACGGTTTCGGAGCCGACCGCAATCGCATCGACGCCGGCGCGAAGCCCATGCATTTTTCGATTCGCCTCTGGTGACGTGATTGGCGTGCGCTCGCCGGCGCGCCTCGCGACGCAGGCATCCAGGCTGGTGGCCGCCTTCACGACCACGAGGGGTCGGCCCAGAGTCTGCACCGCGATGAACGCCGCGTTGAGGCGGGCCGCCTCCTGCTCGCACACGCCGGTATCCACCGGGATGCCATGGGCCCTGAGCGTGGCAAATCCTGCACCGCTGACTCGCGGGTCCGGATCCTGCAGCGCGCAGACGACTCGTGCGATGCCGGCATCCATGATGCGGCGGGTGCACGGTCCGGTGCGCCCGACATGACAGCACGGCTCGAGGGTCACGTACAGCGTAGCGCCGCGCGCACGGCTTCCGGCGGCATCGAGCGCGTGGATCTCGGCATGCGCTCCACCAGCCCGTTCGTGCCAGCCGTGCCCGACGGGCACGCCGTCGGCTGAGACGACCACCGCGCCGACCATGGGGTTCGGCGTCGTACGGCCCTGCCCGCGTGCCGCGTGAAAGAGGGCGCGACGCATGTACCGCTCGTCGATCGCTCGACCGGCTACCACTTTTCCTGAAACAGCGCGTTGACGTAGTCCGCGGGAAGAAACGGCAGGAGATCGTCGATGCCCTCGCCGACGCCGACATAGCGGATGGGGAGCCTCAAGTCGTGCGCGATCGCCACCGCGACCCCACCTTTGGCGGTTCCATCGAGCTTGGTCAGCACGATGCCGTTGACGCCCGCGACGCTCATGAACTCACGCGCCTGAGCGAGCCCGTTCTGTCCGACCGTCGCGTCCAGCACGAGCAGAACGTCACGCGGCGCGCCGGGCACCTCCCGCTCCGCAACGCGCTTGATCTTGTCGAGCTCGTTCATCAGGTTCGTACGCGTGTGCAACCGGCCCGCCGTGTCCACGAGCACCGTGTCACAGCCGCGGGCCTTGCTCGCGGCCAGCGCGTCGAAAACCACTGACGCCGGGTCCGAGCCCTCGCGGGCACGCACCATGTCCACGCCCGCCCGGTCGGCCCAGATCTGCAGTTGATCCACCGCGGCGGCGCGAAATGTATCCGCGGCGCAAATCAGCGGGGTCTTTCCCTCACCTTTGATCTGATTGGCCAGCTTCCCGACCGTCGTCGTCTTCCCGGTGCCGTTGACGCCGACAACGAGCACGACGTGAGGCTTCGCGCCGTTGGCCGGCGGGCGCTCGACGTCGTTGAAGATGCGGAGGATCTCCTCCTTCACCAGATCGCGGAGTCCTTCGCCGCGCCGGGCGCGCTTGCGTACGGCCTCGACGATCTCGTCCGTCGCGGCGACGCCCACGTCGGCCATGATCAGGAGTTCTTCGAGTCCCTCCAACGTGTCGACGTCAATCGCCCGGGTACGCTGTTCGGGCGCGTCCGCCTGCTCCACGAGCGCGTCAAATCGCTCCTGGAATTGTTGTGCGGTGCGCGCGAGGCCGGCTTTCAGCTTGTCGAAAAGACCCATCTGCTGACAATTCTACTGTCCGCTGTCGGCTTTCGCTCAAAGCTGAGAGCGCTGATAGCCGATAGCTGAGAGCTGAGAGCGCTGATAGCCGATAGCCGATAGCTGATAGCCGATAGCTGAGAGCCAATCATTCCGCCCGCTGGCGGCGTCCCATCAGCTCGAGCACCGCCAGCTTCGGATCGCGCTGTCCATCCAGGACCGCCGACATCTGGGCGGCAATCGGCAACTCGACGTCGAGCTTTGCGCCAAGCGCCAGCGCGGCTCGCGTCGTGCGCACGCCTTCGGCAATCATCCTGGTGCTGGCAAGAATCTCGTCGAGCGGGCGGCCGCGCGCGAGCTCGATGCCCACGTGACGGTTACGGCTCAATTGACCGGTGCACGTCAACACGAGATCACCCAAACCGGCGAGGCCGGCGAGCGTTTCTCGCTGCGCGCCCGCGGCAACAGCGAGCCGCGTGATCTCGGCAAGCCCGCGTGTGATGAGCGCGGCCAGCGCGTTATGTCCGAGGCCAAGGCCTTCGACGACGCCGGCGGCGATCGCGATGATGTTCTTCAGCGCGCCGCCGATCTCCACTCCAACCACATCGCCGCTGCCGTACAGCCTGAGCGTCGCCGATCGAAACTCCGCCTGCACACGCTCCACCGCGCTCGTCGTCGCGGAGGCCACGACGATCGCGGTTGGCAGTTGGCGTGCCATCTCCGCCGCGAAGCTGGGACCCGAGAGCACCGCAATCTCGCGCGTGGCCGGCAACTCGGCAGCGATCACCGCCGACATCCGCTGGAGCGTGTCCTGTTCGAGGCCTTTGGTGGCGCTGACGACAAGCGTGTCCGGCAGCACATGCGCAGCGGCCTGCTGCACCACGTGCCGCAGCCCGTGAGACGGCACGGCGACCACGACCATACGCGTCTCAGCGAGGGCCGCCGAGAGCGACGCGGTCGGGTGCAGCGAATCCGGAAAGTTCACATCCGGCAGGTACACGGCATTCGCGCGCCGCGCGCACACGTCGGCCGCCAGCGCCGGATCCCGCGCCCACAAGTGCACCTCGTGGCCGAGGCGCGCCAGATGAACGGCCAGCGCTGTCCCCCAACTGCCCGCGCCTATCACCGCAACGCGCTGAATAGCGTCTCTCCTCTGCTGAAGCCCGAGAGCACCGAAAGCGTCTGCTCTCAGCCATCAGCGCTCTCAGCTATCAGCTATCGGCTATCGGCTGTCCCAGGCGCGGTTCGCTCCCCCTCTGCAACCGCCCCAAATTCGCCCGATGCCGGTGCACGATCAAGATGGCTGCCACGGCAGCGCCAATCACGACAGCAATTGGTTGGTCCGTCAACCAGGCCAGCGGCGGCAGCACGAGCGTCGCCACAATCGAACCCAGCGAAACATACCGCGTCAGCCACACCACAATCACAAACACAGTCGCCGACACCGCCGTCGCCAGGGGGGCGAGCATCCAGAACACCCCGCACGCCGTCGCCACACCCTTGCCGCCATGGAACCGGAGCCAGACCGGGTAGACATGTCCGATGATCGCCGCAACACCGGCAGCAATCGGATCGGCCGCACCCGTCGTCAGCCGCGCCGCAAACAGCACGCTGCTCGCGCCCTTGGCCACGTCTACGAGCACGACGATGAGCGCCGCCGCGATGCCGGCCGTGCGATACACGTTTGCCGCCCCCACGTTGCCGCTGCCGACGCGACGCAGATCGACACCTTTCGCGCGATTGGCGACCAGGTAGCCAAGCGGCAACGAGCCGACGCCATAGCCAATGAGGATGGGAAGGACGCTATCCATGAGTGCTTAACGCAGTATACGTGGGACCTTTCGGCGAGAGACGGCTCTGGTACAGGGTGACACGCTCGATGCGAGCGACGATGGGGGTCCAACGGATCGCCTGCAGGGCACGCGTCCAGTTCACGCCGGCGCCTCGCTGTTTCACCCGGGCAAGGGTCAGATGCGGCGCGAACGGTCGTGAGCCGCCAGCACCGATGACGGGATCGAGGCGTTCGTTGACCTGTTGGGCCAGCCGCCTGAACGATTCCAGCCCTCCCGTCGGCGCCACGCGTATCACGCTCGGATTCCGGCTGCCGCCAAACGTTCCGATCGTCCCCCACGTGACGTCAAAGGGCGCAAGCGCCAACCCTGCGAGCGCCGCTTGAATGTGGGCCGCCGTCTCTTCGGACGCTTCGCCGATGAAGCGCAGCGTCACGTGCGCGGTCGCAGGCGTGACCCACGTCACCCGCGGCGGCACGCGTGCCTCGCTCAGCACCGATCGCAGTGCCTCTCGAGCTGCAGCGAGTTGCTGACGCGTGGCGTCGTCGATCTCGGCGGCTACGAACAAACGCATCGCTCTCTCAGCTCTCGGCTCTCAGCTACCGGCGCTCTCAGCTTTCAGCTATCAGCTCTCGGCTATCAGCGCTCTCAGCTCCGCCGTTCGGTCCAGTCCGCGTTGGCCGGCGCATGCAGCAGCAATCGCCGCACCATGTCGAGCGCCGTGAAGGCCGCGAACGTTTTGACGAGTTCCCGGTTCCCGGGAAATCTCAGCGTGCGCACCGTCGTCTGCTGCGGCGTCACGACGCTGATGCACACGGTGCCTACCGGTTTGCTCTCGCTGCCGCCTGTCGGCCCGGCGATCCCCGTGATGCCGACCGCCACCTCGACTTTCGCGCGGTCGCGAATGCCCTCGGCCATCGACTGCGCGACCGGCTCACTCACGGCGCCAAAGGCGGTCAGGAGGTCGGCACCCACGCCCAGCATCTCGATCTTCGCCTCGTTGCTGTAGGCGACGACGCCGCGTTCGACGTAGGCAGACGAGCCGGGCACATCCGTCAACCGTGACGTCGCGAGTCCGCCCGTACACGACTCGGCAAGCGCGATGTGCCAGCCGCGCGCTGCCAGGAGCGCGCCGACCACTTCTTCGATCGTCCTGCCATCGCTGCTGAACACATCATTCGGGAGCACGGCCTCGATCTCGCCGGCCGCCCGGTCGAGTGCCGAGTCGAGCGCCGCCGGATCGATGCCGCGTGCGGACAAGTGCAGCTCAATCTGTCCGGGCGCGGCGAGAATCGTCGTCTCGATGGGCGGCTGCAGGGCGCGCCAGCGGCTGTAGAGGGGCTGTGTCAGTTCTTCGACGCGAGACTCGCTGCGGCCGGCAATCTTCAGGATGCGCCGCATCAGCCGCCTGCCGTCCGCGCGCGCACGCAAGCGCTCAGCCACCACCTGCTCCACCATCGGGCGCATCTCGCGCGGCGGCCCCGGGACGAGCAGCATGCCCTGATTCCCGTGTTCGATCCACAGCCCTGGCGCCGTCCCGTTGGCGTTTGCGATCACCAGCGCGCCGCTCGGCACCATGGCCTGCCGCCGATTGATCTCGGGCATGACCCACCCGCGCGCCTCGAAGCGGCGTCGAATCGCGTCGGTAATCGCCTGGTCCTCGGCCAGCGCCAGTCCCAGATGATCGGCGACGACTTCGCGGGTCACGTCGTCTTCAGTCGGTCCGAGGCCGCCGGTCAGGACGACGAGATCGACGCGGTCGAGGGCGTGTGCGAAGAGCGCTTTCAGTTCAACGCGATCGTCGCCGGCAACGGCCTTGAAGAGCACGTCGATTCCGATGGCGTTCAACGCATTGGTGATGAACAGCGAGTTCGTATCGATCCGCGACGGCGTCAGCAACTCGCTGCCGATCGCAAGGATCGCCGCGCGGCGAAAGGGGGACGCGCTCATGCCAGCGCGTCGGGAAAGAACGCGATGAGGCCGCGGAGCGCGACGTTGGAGTAAACGCCGGCCATCACGTCGTCCAACACGATGCCCGGCCCTCCGTGCAGGTTCTCCAGGCGGCGGGCGGGGGGCGGCTTGATGACATCCAGCAGTCGAAAGATGAAGAAGCCGACTACGGCGGCCAAGACCGAGACGTCGAGAAACGCCAGCGTGACCAGCATCCCTGCGACCTCGTCGATGACGACAGCACCGGGGTCCTTGCCCATTTGCCGCTCGACCCGGTCCGCCGACCAGATGCCGGCGACCAGAACGACCGCCAGCACCACGGCTTCAACGACCCAACTGCTGGTGACGGAAACTGCCGCGTAGACGGCCAGGCCGACCACAGATCCGAATGTTCCCGGCGCGATGGGGATAAAACCGACATACCCCACGGTTGCCAGGAACGTGGCCAGCTTACCGAGCACGGAAGACTCGTGTGCCGGCAATGCGATCCTGCAATGCGCGGCGCTCGGCCGTGAAGAACGCCGGGAGATATCCGAGACCCAGGGTCAACAGCGATGCGCCGCACCCAACGGCGCGCAACACCGCGCTGGTTATGTCGACGCGCTGCCCGTCGTCAGCCAGGACACGCACATCCGTGACCATCTTGCCGATGGTCTGGCCCGCGGCGGCGATGAAGCCAATCAGGTAACCCCCGTTGAGAATCGCGAAAAAACCAACGAGCGGCGCAACCGGCACGACGGCATATTCCTGCCACGTGAGGCCAGCGAGCGCCAACGTCAGATAGACCACGGTCACGTTGATCACGCCAAGCAGCGCGGCATCGATGGCGGCCGCCCCCAGACGGGCCACCGGAGACGCTGGCGTCAGCGCGAGCTCAGGCGTACCAGTCGCGTCCCGTGACGGCTGTGGCTCGCCACGGCCGCTCTCGAGTTGAAACGCCAGCGCGCCGTCGTCCGGCGAGGGAGACGGCTGAGACCGTCGCGGCCGCACTCGCGGGATTTCGGGCGTTGTCCGGCGCACAGAAAGCGGCGCCCGCACGGGACGCGGCGCCGTGACGAGCGGCGTGTCCTCCTGGCCGCCGAACAGCGGTAGCTCGCCAGGTGGCACAGGTGGCACAGGTGGGGGAGGTGCAGCAGGTGCGCGGGTAGCCGGTGGCACAGGTGGGAGAGGTGCAGCAGGTGCGCGGGTAGCCGGTGACACAGGTGGCGCAGGTGGAAGCGGTGCACCTGCTGCACCTACGTCACCCGTGTCACCTCTGTCACCGCCGATGACTCGACCGAGGTCGAGTTCTGCGAGGTCCTCGGGCTGAAAACTGGTATCGCGATCGCTGAGATCGAAATCGCCGAGTGGCGCGCCGGGCCCGTCAGACGAGCGAAGCGTCAGCTCGCCGGCGGGCGGCCCCGTCTCGATGGCCAAGGAAAAATCGTACCCGCAATTCCGGCAGCGCTCGCTTGTTTCGAATCCGAGATATCCGCACTTGGGACACTTCATTCGCGCGGTCGTTCGGCGAGGGCGAGCATGAGCAACTGCCGCTGCACGGCAGCGCGCAGGCGGTCCGCGTCCCGGCGGAGCGGATCGGCAAGCGGAATCCGATCGAGTGCCGTGAGCGCGTCGCGCAGGCGTCCGCTCGACGCGAACGCACGGGCCCGCGCCAGGTGCAACTCGGACGCTCGGGCCAGCGGCAACGGGTCAGGCGTCCACGGAACGCTGCTGACCGTGGTTGAAGGCGCCGAGAAGATTGGCCACGCCGACGGTTCGGGGACCGCCACGCCCCACACGCCCACGACGAGCACGCCAATCGCTGCCGCGATCAGCAGCACCGCGGCCGACCAGCCGCGGCCATGCCGCGCGTCACCCGCACCGGTGACTTCCGCCCCTTTGGCCTCGGCCGTGGACCCCTGGACCCTTGGAACCTTGGAACCCTGGAACTTTGGCACCCTGGAACTGGTGAGCCGCTCGATCCGGTCGAGCATTCCATGCGCGTCGTCCAGGGAGGCCCCGTGATCGAGCGCGTCGCCAACCAGCGCACGCGCACGCGCCACGTCGCCGGCGTGAAAAGCATCAACCGCCTGATGCAGTGCGGCGTCGGATTCACGCTGACGTTCGGCCTGCGCCCGCCGTGCGCGTTCGATGTACGCCCGCGCGCGGTCGTGCTGCCGATCGAGAAACAGGACGCGCGTCCAGAGGTTGATGGCGTGTTCGTAGCGGTGGGCGAAATACTCGTCGAGGCCGGCGAGCAGCAGCTGCTCGATCCGCGCATCGCGTTCAGGGCCAGCAAGCGCCTCGGCGGGACGCAGGTCAGAGCGCAGCGGATCCATGAATGGTTAATTATAGCAGCCGGCTGTCAGCTTTCGGCTGTCAGCTCTCGGCGCTTTCAGCTTTCGGCTTCTCAGCTATCGGCTCTCAGCAAAAGAAAGGCCGGAACGTCTGGTGACGTTCCGGCCCCCCTCCGAGCGCAGCGAGGCCCTCGCTGCGAAGCAGCGCCTAGAAGCGATAGATCAGCGAGAAGCGATACCGGCGCGGCTGCACGAACGACCCGCGCGCACTCGCTTTCCCGAAGTTGTTGACCGCCGTCTGGCACGCGGCCGTGGTCGTCGCCCCGCACCACGCGCTGTTGTTGTTGGCGGTCTTTTCCTCGTTGTTGAACAAGTTGAAGATCTCGGCCTTGAAGCCGGCCTGGTTGCTGCCGGCAATGCGCCAGGTTGCTTCTGTCGAGAAGTCGGTGACGTTCAGCAACCCGTCCAGCTGGAACGACCCGGCCGGTTCGTAGAAGTAGGTGGCCGTGCGGCCGGCGCTGGTGGTCGTGCCGGGGCGCAACACCGTCATCGACCGCTGCCGCTGGTAGCGGGCCTTCGAGATGAAGTCCGTTACGACACCGGCGGTCAAATTGATTGGGCCGATCGGTCGGACGTAGGCACCTGCAAACTTGAAGTTGTGCGGGCGATCGTAGCCCGGGCGGCCGTACTTGGCAGCGCCGCCGTTGACCTCGGAGCATGGAATCGTGCCGTTGGTGCCAATGCTCGGATCGAGCGTCGTGGTGCACTGCGCGTCGAGGTAATCGCCGAGCGGGCTGAAGACCGGGGAGAAGTGATTCCCCTCAGTGCGTGAGAACGTGTAGCTGGCCTGCGCGTTCCAGTTGTTGGAGAAGCGCTTCTCGAGCGTCATCTGCACGCCGCGGTACTTGCGCTCCGCCTCGTCGTAGTTCACCACTTCGCGGTTGAACGAGCCGTCCGGACGGAACGTGTAGATGTCGTCGATGATGTTGCCCCAGTTGCGGTTGATGTAGCGCAGGCCGACACCCATCGTTCGGCCAAACTGCCGCTGCAACCCGATGGTCACTTCGTCCATGTGCGATGGCTTGAGCTCGTCAGGAGGCGAAAAGTCCGACGCGCCCACGCGCACGGAGCGTGAGAACACATATTGGTTGCCATCCCAGGTGAACAGGTCGTAGTTCTGCTGCTGCGGAACCGCGGCAAACTGGTCCGAGAAGCCCTGCAGGATGCTCGCATGGTAGCGGCCATAGCTGCCGGTCACGAGCGTCTTCCCGTCGCCCGCGAGGTCGTAGCTCCCGGAGAGGCGAGGCGCCATAAAGGTCGTGTCCACCGTCGTCGCCCCGATGTCGCTCGTGCCGGTCTGGTTCTCGAAACGTAGACCGGCCTCAATGAAGAATCGGTCCGTCACCTCCATCTTGTCGCGGGCGAAGAAGGCGATGGTCTTGCCGGACGACGTCGACGCTCCTGTCTCGTAGTCGCGACGTTCCAACGGCACCATCGTGCTGGACGCCTGATCATACGAGGCAGCGACGTAGTACTGGGCATTAGGAAACTGGAACAGCGCGCTCGACTCCATGTTCTGAAAGTCGATACCCACCTTGACGTCGTGGGAGCGGCCGCCGGGCGTCAGGAACCAGTTGCTGGCGATGTTGAACTGCTGGCGCGGCCTCTCAACAAAGCCGTCAAAGGTCGCGCCATTGTAGAACTTGCTCTCAGCCTGGTTGAGGATGGGCGCGTTACCGAGCTTGCCGCTGGGCTCGAAGGGAACCACGCCGATGTAGGAGCTGTAGTCGGCAAACGCCGCTTCCATCGACCAGTTGCTGCGGAGCACGCCGCTCCACTGCGCCGCCCAGTTGCGGGCCGTCTGGTTCTGCGCCGTGAGCGCCTCTCGTTCGCCCGACGCGCCCCAGTAATCCACGACAAAGCCATTGGTTGGTGAACGGTAATACTTCAGCCACGCCGTGTGGCCTTCGCGCAGTTGCACCGTGCCACGCACGTTGACGAAGGGCGACTCGGTTGTCTGCTGGTAATCTTCCGGAATCTGCCCAGCGGTCTGCCGCTGCGGCGTCGTGTTCTTGCCAAGCTCGTACGTGCCGAAGAACCAGGCGCGATCGCGCCAGATCGGTCCACCACCGGTGAACGAGTAGATCGGGTTGACCTTGTCGAACTTCACACGCTCGAGCGACGCGCCTGTCACTTCGCTCGTCGTGGTGTTCTGGACGTCCCAATTGTCGTTGGTGAAGATGTACTTCGCCGAACCCTCGAATTGATTCGTCCCGGACTTGGTGACGACGCTCACGATGGCGCCCTGCGCGCGGCCGTATTCCGCCCCCGCAGCACTGGTCATGACGCTGACTTCCTGGATAGCTTCGAAGTTCAAATTCGTGCCAAAGGTGCCCGTCGTCGGGTCGGTCGTATCCACGGCGTCGATGATGAACAGGTTGTTCTGTGCCAGCGCGCCCGCGCTGTTGACGTTGCCCGTGCCGACCACCCCAGGCGCGGCGCCAATCAGCGACTGGTAGGTGCGTCCCACCGGAAGCTTGTCGAACTCGTCGCGAGTGAGACGTGTCGTCTGGGTGACCGTTGTCGCGTCAACGATCGGCGTCGCGCCCATGACAACGACCGTGTCGGTCAGCGCGCCGATCTTCATATCGAACGACACGTTCGTCGTCCGGTTGACCTCCACGAGGTTGTCCGCGGCGTCCGCCGTTTCAAAGCCCTGGAGCGTCGCGACGACGCGATACGGTCCAATCGGGACCGCGGGGAACACGTACCGGCCCACTCCGTCGGTCACCGTCGATCGCGAAAAGCCTCGATCCTGGCTGGTAATCGTGATGGTGACGCCTGGCAGGGCGCCGCCGGTGGCATCGCGAACAACGCCTTGCACCGTCCCGGTCTGGGCCGGCTGGGCAAACGACGGCGCCGCTGTGGCGACCAGCGCGGCTACCAGCAGGCTACGCGTCAAAAGTCTAAACATAACTGTCCTCTCTTCTCCTTCATTCCGAGCGGCGCAGAATCCGACACGCGGGGTGCCGACTCGGACCAATTAGCCACCAGCTGAGTTGGGAATTCGTCTGTGATTTTGGCCGGCGTCGTACCCAGCCCTCCAAAACTGGTACCACCGTTGACGTGAAATCCGCCCGCCTGGATGCCCGTGCTTTCGCGCTTCCGCGGGGTATGAGAGGCAAGGGCACACGCGATATTCAAAAGAATGGATTGGGGCTTCGGAAGCCTGAATCGTAAAGCTCGCCGCGCTACGCGCGGAGGACCACTGCGTGGATGGCAGCTGGCGCTGCAGGCCGCGCTCCGCGCGGAGCCTCCGCCGCGAAGCGGCGGCCTTCCTGCCCTCGCGCGAGAGCGCGCCTGCCCGGCGTAGCCGGCCACTACAATGGACGCGGCATGGCCATCTTCGAGAGTGTTCCCAACATCAGCGAGGGACAGAATCGCGAGGTCATCCGCCGCATCACGGACGCGCTTCGCGCCGTGTCCGGCGCGCGCGTGCTGGATGTGCAATCCGACGCCTCGCACCACCGCTCGGTGTTCACGCTCGCCGGGGATCGCGAGCCGCTCAAGCGCGCCGTCTTGCGGCTGTACGAGGAGGCGTTGCCGGCAATCGACCTGCGGGCGCACCGCGGCGAGCATCCGCGGCTTGGCGCCGTCGACGTCTGCCCGTTCATTCCCATCGAGGGCGCGTCGATGCAGGACTGCATCGAGCTGGCGCGTGAAGTCGCGGCCGAGGTCGGCGAGCGGCACACCCTGCCGGTGTTCCTGTACGAAGAGGCGGCCTCGACGCCGGCACGACGCAATCTCGAAGACATCCGCCGCGGCGAGTTCGAAGGGCTCGCCGTCAAGATGCAGAATCCCGAGTGGGCCCCGGACTTTGGCCCGGCGGCGCCCCATCCATCGGCCGGGGCCACCGTCATCGGCGCGCGCATGCCGCTCATCGCCTTCAACATCAACCTCGCGACCGATCGGCTCGACGTCGCCAGAAAGATCGCCAGCGGCATCCGCATGAGCAGCGGTGGCTTTCGCTACGTGAAGGCGATGGGGATCGAACTGCGGGAGCGCGGGATCGTGCAGGTCTCGATGAACCTGACCAACTACGAGAAGACGCCCGTCTTCCGCGTCTTCGACCTCGTCAAGCGCGAGGCCGCGCGTTATGGCGTCAGTGTGCTCGAAAGCGAGATCGTGGGCCTCGTCCCGGCCGCCGCGCTGACGCAGACGGCGGAGTATTACCTGCAGTTGGAAGGCTTCTCGCCGGGGCAGGTGCTGGAGAACAAACTTCGCGCGGAATAAGCGCGGCCTCCCGCCGAGGGCGCGTTCCGCCGAAGGCGGCGTTCCGCCGAAGGCGGCCCTCCGCCGAAGGCGGCCCCTCCCGAAGGGGCTACTCCCGCGACGGGGCGATGCCGAACGCCTTCATCTTCTTGTACAGGTTCGACCGCTCCACGCCCAACACATCCGCGGTCCGCGAGATGTTTCCGTGCTGCGCGGCGAGGGCCTGCAGAATGTACTCGCGCTCGAACTGTTCGCGCGCTTCGGCCAGCGGCACGGACGACTCCACCACGGGCGGCCGCTCCCGCACGTCGTCGTGTCCGAGAAAGGCCAGGTCCTGGGCCGTGATCGTCTCGCCTGGCACCATGATCATCAAGCGCTCGATCACGTTGCGGAGCTCGCGTACGTTGCCCGGCCAGGCGTACTGCTGTAACCGCCCCGCGGCTTCCGGTGCGAGCCGCTTGGGCCGCCGGCCGTACTCCGCCGCCATCATCGCCATGAAATGATCCGCAAGCAGCGGGATGTCATCCTGCCGATCGCGCAGGGGCGGAACGAAGATCGGGATGACGTTGAGCCGGAAATACAAGTCTTCGCGGAACCGGCCCGAGCGGATTTCCGCCGGCAAATCCTTGTTGGTCGCGGCCAGCACACGGACGTCGACTGTGATGCGTTGCGTGCCGCCGACCCGCTCCATCACCTGCTCCTGCAGTACCCGGAGCACCTTGGCCTGGGTTTTCAGGCTCATGTCGGCAATCTCGTCCAGAAAGATCGTGCCGCCGTCGGCCTGCTCGAAGCGGCCGGGTTTGTCGGCGACCGCGCCGGTAAAGGCGCCCTTCTGGTGCCCGAAGAGCTCCGACTCGATCAGCTCCTCGGGAATCGCCGCGCAGTTGACTTCGACGAAGGGGCCGTTGCGGCGCCGGCTCAACTGGTGAATCGTGCGTGCCACCAGTTCCTTGCCGGTGCCGTTGTCGCCGTAGATCAGCACGCGGCCGTTGGTCGGCGCCGCCATGTCCACCTGCTCGCGCAACTGCCGCATGGCGAAGCTCTCGCCGATCATGACGTGCTGCCGATCGACCCGCGCGCGTAATGCCCGGTTCTCCTTCTCGAGGTCGCGCTGCCGCAGCGCATTGCGCACCACCAGCACCGTCTTTGCGATCGACAGTGGTTTTTCGACGAAATCGAACGCTCCCATCTTGATGGCGCGCACCGCCGATTCGATGTTGCCGTGCCCCGAGATCATGACCACCTGCGCATCGATCTTGCGCTCGCGCAGGCGCTGCAACGTGACGATCCCGTCCACCCCCGGCAGCCAGACGTCGAGCACGATGACGTCGTACGCGCCGCGGCCGGCGCGCTCGAGGCACTCCTCGCCGCTCGCCGCCGCGTCCACGTCATACCCTTCGTCGCGCAGCACGCCGCTCAGCGCCGAACGCACGCCGGGTTCGTCATCGACTACCAGAATTGACGGCATACACGATTCCACGCCGGATCACACGAAGGGTGCGAAGGACACGATGGGCACGAAGGCATTCGTTCGGTCTTTCTCAAATCATACCCTTCGTGTCCTTCGTGTCCTTCGTGTTCACGCCGGCAGCTCGATGGTGAAGCGGGTCCCGCGGGGCGTGTTGTCGGTCAGCTCGATGGAGCCGCCGTGCTCGGCGACGATGCGGCGGACGATGGCGAGACCAAGACCGCTGCCGCGTCCCTTGGTCGAGTAATACGGCAGAAACAGCTTGTCGCGTTCCTGAGGGGGAATGCCCGGGCCGTCGTCGGCCACCGTGACACGCACCAGGCTGTTGGCCGGGTCGTGCGCGGTCTCGATGACGATGGTCCCCTGGCGATCCATCGCTTCGATGGCGTTGTCCACCAGGTTGATGATGACGCGGCGCATCTGCTCGGGATCGACGCGCACCTGCGGCAGCGCGGCCCCGAAACGCCGCTCGAACTGCACATCCGTGAGCAGACCGTTGTACAGCGCGAGCGCGTCGTTCAGCATCTGGTGCAGATCCATCGGCACGGCGCGGGGCGCCGGCATGCGCGCAAACTGCGAAAACTCGTCCACCAGGCTCTTGAGCGACTCCACCTCCCCGATGATCGTCGTCGTGCACTCCTGGACGAGATCGGCCTGTGCCGGTTCGAGCGACGACAGCTTGCGGCGCATGCGCTCGGCCGACAACTGGATCGGCGTCAGCGGGTTCTTGATCTCGTGCGCGAGGCGCCGCGCGACTTCCCGCCAGGCCGCCACCTTCTGCGCTCGGATGAGCGGCGTGACATCGTCCAGGACGAGCACGCTGCCCTCGTGCTCGCCGGTGACGCCGGTCAGCCGGGTCACGGCCGCCGCCACGTGCAGCTCGCGGCCCGCGCGCACGATCACCACCTCCTGGGCGAACGCGTCGGAGCGTGCGCGCGCCGCCTGGTCGAGCAGCGCGTTGATCGGGACGAGATCGGTCCGGCCGAACACGTCGACCGCGGGCTCGCCCGCGACCGACGCGGACACGTCGAGCAGGCGCATGGCGGCCGGGTTGACGGTGCCGATGCGACCGGCCGGATCGATCGACACCACGCCAGTGGCCACACGGTCGACGATCGTTTCGATGTAGCGCCGCCGCCCCTCGACTTCGCGGTTCTTCCGCTCGAGATCGAGCGCGGCGCGTTCGAGACGCCGGCGGCTCGAGGCCAGTTCCGCGGCCATTGCGTTGAAGGCCTCGATCATCGATCCGAACTCGTCGGTCGCCTGGTACTCGATGCGCTGGTCGTAGTGCCCCTGGGCAATCTCCCGTGCGGCCACCGACAGCATCTGCACGGGGCGTGTGATTCGCTTGGCGAGGTACAGGCCCATCCACGTCGAGCTGACGAGAATCAGGAGCGTGACCATCAAAAAAAACGACAGGTACACACCGGCCAGCGGCTCGCGCAGCACGCGCAGCTGGGTGTATTGCTCGTAGGCGCGCGTCATGCGACGCGACCGGTCGGCGAGGTCACCGGAAAGATAATCACTGGCCACGACGACGCCGACGACCGCGCCGCCCGGTCCGCGAATCACGCTGCCGGCACGAAGCAGATCCCCACCCGCGCTGAGCGGCTCGAGAATCCAGGGTTGCGGCTCCGCACCGAAGGCGACGCGAGAGGCGAGCAGATCCGCCGACGCGCGCGGCCAGTCCTGCGGCACGGACGGGGCGGCTACGTCCACCACCGGCTGCACCGACGGCTGGGGGCCTGCCGTGTCCACGCGGTAGATCTGCACGATATCCACGCGGCGATCGGTGATGACGCGCGCCGATTGATCGCGGATCGTCCGAACGTTCGGCGCCGCGAGATCGGCCGCAGCCAGGCTCTCGGCCAGCCGGCTCGCCTGCGAGACGACGGTCTGATGCCGATCCTCGTAATAGTTGGCCGCCAGCTGGTTGGCCGAGGACAGCACTTCCTCGACCGGCTCGTTGAACCATTGATCGACGGCTCGAAGCACGACGTTGCTGCCGACGAACAGTACGAGCAGCGCAGGGATGAGCGTCATCCCCAGCAGCACGAAGACCAGCTTCGCGCGAAACCGCACGAACGGGACGGCGCGACGCCGTTCGACGAGGAGCTTGACGACATTGCGCGCCAGCACGAAGACCAGCGCCAGCAGCATCATCAGGTTGGTGGCCGAGAGGGCGTACAACACCACTTCGGTCTGGAAGTCCGGCGCGAGCCGCGAGGTGCGTTCGGCGAGGTAGAGAATGCCGATCAGCGCGAGGACCAGCACGACGATGCCGGCGACGATCAGCTGCGGGTTGTCCCGGAACGGCCGCCGAGGGGGCGGAAGGGGCCGGGGGCGCGCTGCTGACTGGGGCTTCGCTGATGCCATAACGCGACGCGGGAACTAAGAACTAAGAACGAAGAACGAAGAACATCCTGAACTAAGAACACCGGAACTAAGAACGCCTGAACTCACGAACGCCGGAACTCACGAACGCCGGAACTACGAACACCGGAACCACCTACGAACACCGGAACTTACGAACGCCGGAACTCTACGAACACCGGAACTTACGAACGCCGGAGCTGCGAACGCTGGACACCGCACTGGGGATCGAACTAGTTCGACTTGTTTCCTTCGGCGCGCTCCGCGCGCCTAGACCCAGACCGTTATGCGGACCCACACCGGGTACAACATTCTCGTTTCGGGCCGCATCACGGTCTAAGAACAGGCGCTCAGGACACCCGCTAAACGGAATCAACACCAGCGCAGCAACGCACGGGCGTTCAGGCTGGCAGTCGCGGCGGCAGTTCGGGGCCGAATCGTGTACGCATTCCGGAACCTCGAATGGTCGTCCTGCGCGGCGCTGTGCTGCTTGTTCCGTTGCGTTCCTTGTCCGGTTCGACGTTCGATCCCGCGTCCTTCGTTCCGCCCTTCCGCGTTCCGTCGTTCCGTTCGTCGTTCCGCGTCCGGGTTCTGCCGTTCTGCCGTTCTGGCGTTCTGGCGTTCTGCGGTTCGTCGTTCTGTCGTTCTGCCCATTCTGTCGTTCTGCCCGTTCGTCGTTCTGTCGTTCGTCGTTCTGCCGTTCGGCTTTTGTTCTTCGTTCTTCGTTCTTCGTTCTTAGTTCCGCTCTTGCTTATTCCTTGGCGTTGAGCAAGTCCTTGAGCTCGGTCATGAACTCGCCAATGTCCCGGAAGTGCCGATAGACGGATGCGAATCGCACATAGGCGACCTTGTCGAGCCGCTTCAGCTCCTGCATCACGAACGCGCCCACCTCCGCCGTCGCGATCTCCTTTTCCGGCCGCTCCTGGAGCATCACCTCGACCCGGTCGGCCACGTCTTCAATGGACGCCACGCTGACCGGCCGCTTCTCGCACGCCTTGAGCAGGCCGGCGACCAGTTTCTGGCGCTCGAAGCGCTCGCGCGTGCCATCCTTCTTCACCACCATGTACGGAATCTCGTCGATTCGCTCGTAGCTGGTGAAGCGCTTGTGGCAGTCGTCGTTGAGGCACTGCCGCCGCCGCCGAATGACGTCGCCTTCCTTGCTTTCCCGCGAATCGACCACCTTGTCCCCAAGATGGCCACAGTAGGGACATTTCACGAGACTAGCCCTCCCGCATGGCCGGCCGGGCCGCCGTCGCTCGACGAAGCGCCGGCGCGCCCTGAGCCGATCGTCCCACGACCATGTTCCGAACCCTCCTGATCGTGTCGAAGGCTCGAGGGGCCGTATGGCGCATGATCCGCGCGCGCCGACTCCGCTTCGGCGCGCAAACCCGACAAGTTGAGACCATCCTGCGCGATGAACCAGAGGCCAAGCAGCAGAATCGGCACGAAGTTGACCGCATGTTGCAGGATGGCGGCGCCGACGGCAGCATTATTGTCCGCGCCGTAAAACGACGTCACGCCGAGCCGCAGCGCCTCGTGCGTGCCGCCGACGCCACCCGGTGTCGGCACGGCGACGCCGACGACGAGCATGGCCGTAATGAGAAACGAGCCGCCGAACGGCATCGCGATGTCGAAGGCGCGGACCAGCACCCACACCTGCGCCGCGATGGCCAGCCACAGCACCATCGACCACGCCATCGCCCAGACCAGCCGCGAGGGCCGGCGCACGACGGCCAGTCCTTCGGCAAAGGTGCGGGCAAACCCCGCGACGGCGCGTGCCAGGCGCGCCGGCAGGACACGCT
The DNA here is from genome assembly GCA_035512515.1 of Vicinamibacterales bacterium. Classification (GTDB taxonomy): domain Bacteria; phylum Acidobacteriota; class Vicinamibacteria; order Vicinamibacterales; family UBA2999; genus JACCSI01. The sequence goes on along the minus strand of DATKDY010000091.1, from coordinate 28,886 downwards.
CGGCGCGCAGCACGACGCCATGCAGCCGCTCGGGATGCCCTGCCATCATGAACATCGCCACCAGGATCGCGAGTCCGGCGGGCGCAATCGCCGCTCCCCCAAGCCACACGGCCTGGTAAAGCCAGGGAGACGCCGCGGCTTCGCCGCGCTGCAGGAACAGCAGGAACACGGACAGCAGAACCAGCACACAGGCCAGATCGAGCATGCGTTCGACAATCACGGTCGCAAATGCCGCGGTCGCCGGCAGCTTCTCCCGCCGTGCCAGGAGATACGGTCGCAGGACTTCCCCGGCGCGAGCCGGCAGCACGAACGACGCGGCAAACCCGATGACCGTGGTCCGAAACGCCACCGAGTAGCGCGTCGGCCCGATTGGCCCCAACAAATATTGCCAGCGCTCCGCGCGAACCAGATACATGAGTACGGTCATGACGAGCGCCAGCGCGAGCAGCTCCGGCCGCGCGGACGTCATCTCGCTCCACACCCGCGCCAGATCTGCATTTCGGAGGAAAACCGCCAGCAGGCCGACGGCTAGGGCAGTGACCAGAACGGTTCGGAGGGCGGATCGCAATTCCTCATCAGTCTACTTCCTCGCGGACCTGCGCCGAGCGCTGCGAGGCGACCGGCACGAATGATATTCTGTGTCCCTCCCGTGCACACTCCATTGCTCGAAACCACGCTCGAGGGCCTGCCGCTGGTGCGCCGAGGCAAGGTTCGGGATCTCTACGACTGCGGCGACGCGTTGGTGATGGTGGCCACCGATCGCATCTCCGCCTTCGACTACGTCCTCGGCTCCGGCATTCCCGACAAAGGACGCGTGCTGACGCAGTTGTCCGCCTTCTGGTTCGCGCGCACGACCGGCATCGTCGCCAATCACGTCATCAGCACGCATGTGCGGGATTACCCCGCGAGCGTTGCGGCGTACGCGGATCTGCTCGGCGGCCGGTCGATGCTCGTGCGCAAGACCACGCCGCTGCCGATTGAATGCGTGGCCAGGGGTTACCTCTCGGGATCGGGCTGGAAGGATTACCAGGCAACCGGCGCCGTCTGCGGCATCACCTTGCCGCCCGGGCTGGCCGAATCCGATCGCCTGCCTGCACCCATCTTTACGCCGGCCACCAAGGCCGCATCGGGTCACGATTTGAATATTGCCGAATCAGAGGCGGCGGCGCTCGTCGGGCGGCAATTGCTCGATCGGCTCACGCGCGTGACGCTGGAGTTGTACGGCTTCGGCGCGGCTCACGCCGAATCGCGCGGCATCCTCCTCGCGGACACCAAGTTCGAGTTCGGATTGACCGACACGGGAGAGTTGCTCCTGATCGACGAGGTGATGACGCCCGATTCGTCGCGGTACTGGCCTCGCGACACCTATTGTCCGGGCGGCGCCCAACCCAGCTTCGACAAGCAGTTCGTGCGCGACTACCTGGAATCGATCCGATGGAACAAGCAGCCACCGGTCCCGTCGTTGCCCGACGAGGTGATCTTGCGGACGCGTGAGAAATACCTCGAAGCGCACCGGCGACTCACAGGCCACGAGTTGGAGGCACGCCGTGCATGACCGCCTGAAGCTTCTGGTCGGCGAGATGGTGGACCGCGGCATCCGGTACGAAGATGCCCAGCGGGAGTTCGAAAGACAGTTCATCGTACGAGTGCTCGCGAAGTGCGACGGCAACCTGGGCAGGGCGGCCACGACGCTCGGTGTGCACCGCAACACCCTCTCCCGCAAAATCCACGACCTGAAGATCCGCCTGTCCTCACGGTAGGGCTGGGCGGCGCCTCCGCCGGACCGCCGGCGAGGGCGTTCTTGACACAGCGGCGAGCAGGTCTGCTATGATTAGCAGTCGTCCACATCGACTGCTAGCCGTCACCACCGGGGACTGCTAGCAAATGGACATCCTTTCACCCATTGTTCAGGCTGGAGTGCGAATCAGACATGGCACTGAGACCGTTACATGACCGCATCCTCGTGCAGCGCATCGAGGAAGAAGAAGAGCAGAAAGTCGGGGGCATCATCATCCCTGATTCCGCAAAAGAAAAGCCACAGCAGGGCAAGGTCATTGCCGTCGGCGCCGGCAAGGCCGACAAGGATGGCAAGCGCATCGCCCTGGACGTTCAGAACGGCGACACGATCCTGTTCGGCAAGTACTCCGGCCAGGAAATCAAAGTCGATGGCAGCGAATATCTCATCATGCGCGAGGACGAAGTCCTCGCCGTCGTCACGAAGTAGGAGTCAGTAAAACATGGCGAAGCAGATCATCTACGGCGAGCAGTCACGCCAGGCGATCCTTCGCGGCGTCAATCAGCTTGCAGACGCCGTCAAGGTCACGCTCGGTCCCAAGGGCCGCAATGTCGTTCTCGACAAGAAGTTCGGTTCTCCCACCATCACCAAGGACGGCGTGACGGTGGCCAAGGAAATCGACCTGAAGGACCCGCTCGAAAACATGGGCGCACAGATGGTGCGCGAAGTGGCCAGCAAGACGTCGGACACGGCCGGCGACGGCACGACGACGGCGACCGTGCTCGCGCAGGCGATTTATCGCGAAGGTGCACGGAACGTGGTGGCCGGCGCGAATCCGATGGAGCTCAAGCGCGGCATCGAGAGGGCGGTCGAAGTCATCGTCGAAGAAATCAGGAAGATGTCCAAGCCGGTCAAGGGCAACATGATTGCTCAGGTCGGCACGATCTCGGCCAACAGCGACGAGGCCATCGGCAAGATCATCGCCGAGGCGATGGAGAAGGTCGGCAAGGACGGCGTCATCACCGTTGAAGAGGCCAAGACGCTCGAGACGACGCTCGACGTGGTCGAGGGCATGCAGTTCGACCGTGGCTACCTTTCGCCGTATTTCGTGACCGACCCCGAACGCATGGAAGTCGTGCTCGAAAATCCCGTCATCCTGATCCACGAAAAAAAGGTCAGCTCGATGAAGGACCTCCTCCCGGTTCTCGAGCAGGTCGCCCGCATGGGCCGCCCGCTCCTGATCATCGCGGAGGACGTCGAGGGCGAAGCGCTCGCCACGCTCGTCGTCAACAAGCTGCGTGGCACGCTGCAGGCCGCGGCCGTCAAGGCCCCCGGCTTCGGTGACCGCCGCAAGGCCATGCTCGAGGACATCGCCATCCTGACCGGCGGCCGCGCCATCACGGAAGACCTCGGCATCAAGCTCGAGAACATCAAGGTCGAAGACCTCGGCAAGGCCAAGAAGGTCACGATCGACAAGGACAACACCACAATCGTGGAAGGCGCGGGCGACAGCAAGGACATTCAGGGTCGTGTCAAGCAGATCCGCGTGCAGGTCGACGAGACCTCGTCGGACTACGATCGCGAGAAGCTCCAGGAGCGCCTGGCCAAGCTGGTGGGCGGTGTCGCCATCATCAAGGTCGGTGCGGCCACTGAAACCGAGATGAAGGAAAAGAAGGCCCGCGTCGAAGACGCGATGCACGCCACCAAGGCGGCGGTCGAAGAGGGCATCGTCCCGGGCGGCGGCGTCGCGCTGCTGCGCGCGGGCAAGGCACTCGACAACCTCAAGCTCGAAGGCGACCAGAAGGTCGGCGCGGCCCTGATTCGGCGCGCCATCGAAGAGCCGATGCGCTGGATTGCGTCCAACGCCGGCGAAGAGGGCTCCATTGTCGTCGCCAAGGTGCGCGACATGAAGGCCGACGAAGGCTACAACGCGGCGACCGACACCTACGAGGACCTCGTCAAGGCGGGCGTCATCGATCCGGCGAAGGTGGTCCGCAACGCGCTGCAGAACGCCTCGTCGATTGCCTCGCTCCTCCTGACGACCGAAGCGCTGGTTTCGGAAATTCCCGAGGACAAGAAGGACGCGCCGCAGGGGATGCCCGGCGGCGGCATGGGCGGGATGTACTAAAGGCACCCCACCGCTCAAAGTCCGCGCGGCGGGGGCCCCGCCAAAGCACACCCGCGCCAGTAACAGTTCGAGCCCGGCCGGTGAGACACCGCGCCGGGCTCTTTTTCGTACGGGCGCCAACCGCCAAACAGCCAAGGAATACAGGCTTGGCGGTTTTGAACTTGCGCGCAGCGCGTCAGCGCTGGGCGCCTCCGCGTTCGATCCGGCCGAACATGTGCCCGCCTCGCTCGCCGTGGCCCCAGGTGCCGGCGTACAGGTCGCCGTAGAAGAACACGCGCGCGGAGAAGCCGCTGCCCATCCCCGGTATGCTCGCGTCGGTCATCAGGATCAGTGGCGTGTCGTTGACGAACTGCATGGTGACGACGATCGGAACGGTGAGTCCGGTCTCGCCGATTTTCGCGTTGAAGCGCCACTGGTCGTCGCCCACTTTGGCGACGCTGTAGATGTCGTACCGGTCCGGCAGGGCGGGCCGATCGTCCCGACCTGTCATGGTGAACCGGCCGACGAGCGCGGCGTCCTGCATCCGCTCGACAAACTGCCGCTCGATTGCGGGCAGGGTGGCCGGATCGAAGGCCTCGCCCATGCCGGTCCTGGCGACCAGCCAGCCCGCGCCAAACGCTGCGACGACGAGCAGCAACACCACAGCCGTCCTGACGATCGCTCCTTTGTGTGCCACGGCAGAATTCTAGCTCGCGGCTTTCACAAACTTGACGCGGAACAGCTTCGGCCAGAGTTTCCCGGTGATCAAGAACGTCTGATCCGACGGATCGTAGGCGATGCCGTTCATGACGTCCACGCCTTGCCGCTCGAGCGGCGACAGCAGATTCGGCGCGGCGATCTGCTGTGTGATCCGCCCGGACCTGGCGTCGATCCTCACAATCATGTCGCGCATCCACACGTTGGCGTAGACGTCGCCATCGACGCATTCGAGCTCGTTCAGTTGATCGAAGCGCTGGCCGTCGAGCGTCACGGCAAGAGTGCGGATCACGCTGAAGTCCCTGCTCCGGCGGAACGTGAGATTCGACGAGCCATCGCTCATCACCAGTTCGTCGCCGGCCGTGCAGAGTCCCCAGCCCTCGCCGCGATACGAGAACTCGCCGACACGCGCAAACGTGTGCTTGTTGTAGAGGAGTGCGCGCCCATGCTGCCACGTCAACTGAATGAGCGTGTCGCCGACCAGCGCGAGACCCTCGGCAAACAGCGGCGGCGGCACATCGACCTTGCGGATGACCCGACCCGTGGCGAGCTCAACCTCGCGCAGGCTCGACTGCCCCACCTGCCCGGTGCTCTCGAGCAGCTTCCCGTTGTCGAGCAACAGCCCCTGCGTGAACGCGCCGCGATCGTGCGGATAGCTGCGAATCACCTGCACCCGCAGTTGTTCCGCCGGCTGCGGCTTCTGTTCGAGCGACTGCACCAAGCCGGGAACTCCGATCAGCACGCTGAGCACCACAACCCATCCGCCGGCGACGGCGGGCGGCCGGCGGCCGCCCGCCGAGCGGCCCGTTCCGCGCACGAGGCGAGCGGCCGTCACTGCCGCACCGTGGCGAGAAACGGTCCGGCGTGCTCTCCCCAGATCGCCTGACCCTTGCCGAAGAGACCGCCGCCGAAGGTTTCGCTCAAAAACCCGCGGCCCGATCCGCCCGTGCCGTGCAGGATGAGGATGCCGTTGCGAACGACACCGCCGGCGTCCTTGCGAGGCACGCCGATGGTGCGATAACGAAGTGTGACTTCGGGCAGCGTCTCGCCGCTGGCAAACGTGAAATTGCGGACGATGAAGTCGCCTTCGGCCGGCGCGGGAAAACTCTGGGCCGCGGCAGCGGCCGGCGTGAACAACGCGAGGGCGAGGACGAGCAGTCGCATCGGCCGAGAATACCCTACCAGCCCCACCCGCCCTACCCTGAGCGAGCGAAGCATCCTGGTCGGGCGGTGCTTGCGCCGCCCCTACCTGAGGGTGAAGGTCAGTTCGATCGTGATGATGACGGGCACCGGCTCTCCCTGCAGCATCCCCGGTTTGAACCGCCACCGCCGGGCCGCCTTGATGGCTTCCTGATCGAGGCCGAACACCGAGTCGAGCGATTTGGTGACCCTGACATCGCCCACCGAGCCGTCCGGCATCACGATACACTCGAGCCAGACAACGCCCTGGACCTTGGCGCGCATGGCATCGGCCGTGTACTGCGGCTTCACCTCGGTGATGACTTCGGGCAGCGAGACCCCGCTCCCGGGGCGGCGTGGCCCACCGCCCGTGCCTCCGCCCCAGCCGGGCCCCAGACCCGGACCCTGTCCGGGCCCGATACCGGAACCCTTACCTGTGCCGGCGCCACCGCCACTGCCAGCGCCCTGTGACAGGGTCACCGGCGCCTCAGCGGCAATCACCCCCGCCAACGTCTGCTCGGCCGAGGCCATCGTCCGGGCGGGAATCACGAGTTGTTCGGCGGGTGGAGGCTCTTCCTTGGGCGGCTCGGGAGTGGGATCCGGCTTCGTCTCCACCGGAACCGTGATCTTTTCCTTGCCCGGCAGCTCGACTTTTTTCGGCGGTTCGGGCATTTCGTTGCCGCCACCACCGCCACCGCCGCCCGGTCCTGGTTCTGCAAGCCAGACGATATCGGGCGGCAGCCGCGGCGGTTCCGGACCGAGCGACTGCGCCTCTGGCGCGTAGCGCATTACGAGAAACGCGATGAGGCCCATCGCGACGTGCGAGAGGACAGACGCAGCAACCCCGACACGCGACTGCGCGTGCTCGAACGAAAAGCGCACTTCGACCGGTCGATCGGCGACGACGTGTGTGACGCTCGACCCCAATCCGGCGGGCGGCGAGTTAGAGTCAGGGTTTGGTGTATCCGGCATCACGTCCCGTGTGATTGTCCGCGTCCAAGTCTTAACTTAAGCGCATCGGCTGCGCCCCACAAGAGCAAAACGTGCGCCGTCTCATTAAGACGGCTCAGCGGGTCGAATAGCCGCTCCGGGCGCGAACGGTGACGCCAGGGCGGTTGACCCTCACTGAAATGCTCCGCCAGTCCTCTTCCCCCGATCGCGGCGGGGTGGCGGGCGCATACCCCAGTAGATATTGTGCCCCGAGATCCACCGCAATCGTCTGCAGGGTCGACTGGAGGTTCTTCGGATCACGCAGGTGAAACGACCGGCCGCCGGTCAGCGCAGCCAACTCCGCGAACAGCGTCGGACGACTCCGCCCGATTGCAATTGGATACACCATGACGTCCGAGCGCCTGGCGCGGTCGAGGACATCTGCCTCCCGTGCCTGGCTGTACCTGTCCGCTCCATCGGACAGTACGACGATGGCCCGCCGTCCGGTTTCGTCCTCGAGGAGGTCAAGTGACTTGATGAGCGCATCGTTCAACGAGGTGCTGCTCCACGCATCGAGCGAGCTCAGAGCCTGAAGCAGCGGCTCGCGATCGCGGCTGAGCGGTGCGAGCACCTCGACCTTGCCGCTGATGCTGATGAGCATCACCCGATCTTCGGGCTTCAGACTGGCCACGAAGACCCGGCCGGCCGTGCGCGCCACGGTGAGCGGGGCGCCCTGCATGCTGAAGCTGCGGTCGATGGCGAGCGCCACCGAGGCCGGAAAGTCGCCGCCGATGAACGTGGTCACGTCCTGCCGCACATCGTCTTCGAGGACGGCGAAGTCCTCGGCCTGGAGGCCTTTGACCGGCCGCCCGTCCTTGTCGGTCACGGTCGCGTAGACCTCGACCTGGGTCACCCGGGTGGAAAATTGCGGCTGCTCCTGGTCGACGTTTGAAGCGGCGAAGGCCGCCGGTTTGGAGGCAGAGCCAGCCGAGGTTAGTGCTAGTATCATCAGGGTAGCCGCGCACCGCGGCCGAACGGAGCCACCCATGAGTTTGCAGTACGCGCTCTTTGGACCCATTGGCATGCCAGAGATGCTGATCATCCTGGTAATCATCATGTTGATCTTCGGTGCAAGCCGCCTGCCCGAAATCGGCAAGGGCATCGGCCAGGGCATCAAGAATTTCAAGGGTTCGATCAAAGAAACCGACAGCGAAACGAAGAATTCATAGGATCACGCGCGTGTCCCCCATGCGGCGTGTCACCCGCTCTCGATCCAGCCACTCGAGCAACGGAATCGCGAACTTGCGCGTCACCCCATAGCGATCCTTGAACGTCGCCACATCGACCGTGGCGCGCCCGTCGGGCGCCGCCGTTTTCAGCGCCTGAACCTCACTTTTCAACGCATTCAGCGTTTCGACATGAAAGACGAGCGTGTCGAGCCGCGCCAGCACCTTCTGGCGTAACAGCAACGACGTCATCTTCTCGACGAGCGCCGGAGACATCCGGCCTTCCGCTGCCAGTGTGGCGGCGTCGGGCGGCTTGAGCCCCGCGCGGCTGTAGGCCTTCTCGATCAGCTCCCGGGCGCGGGCCTCTTCCGGCGACAGCTCCAGCCGATGGCCGGGCAGCGCCAGGCGGTCTCGCCCACTGAGCTTTCCGCCAGCCGCCAACGCCGCCAGCACGTGTTCGAAGACAGCCGGATGCGCCTTCGCGAACACGCGTTCGCGGGCTTCTTCGCGAGGCACTCCGTCGGCCAGCGGGTGGGACTTGTGAAATTCCCCCACGACCGACAGCAGCCGCCCCGATAGATCGCCGACGACCGCCGTGGCCACCAGGCGGTCTCCAACACGCCGCACGCCGCCCGCCTGTTCGAGCGACGACACAAGAGCCTCGATTCGCGATGGCGCCACGCCCGCTCGCGAGGTCAGCGCCGCCACCGGCAGTCCGTGGCCCTGGCTGTCGGCGATCATCTGGACGATCGCGCGATTCTCGTCCTGCGCCAGTGCGGCAAAGCGCTGTTCGCCGGCAGCGGTCCGAGCGCCCGCGCGGGGCGGCTCCGGGTCGAGGACCTCTCCGCCCCCGACCGTCACCGTCGGAGAGTAGGCGCGAATGATGAATCGGTCCCCGCGGGTGAGCGCCGCAGGCGACTCCAGGCGAATGCGGACGTGGGCACGCGTGCCAGGCTGGATGTCCCCCCGGCCCGCTCCGGCGATCGATACACGCCCAAGGGTTTCGCTCGTGCCTTGATGGAACCGCACCCGCGCGCCGTGTTTGAGCACGCGCGCCGTGGGGAGAAGGTCCAATGTGGCATCCACGCGGCGCGTCAGCGTGAGCGAACCTGGCGTCGCCAGCGACTGGCCGCGTGTGATCCGGGCCGCATCCAGGCCGCCCAGATTCACTGCCGTCCGTTGTCCGGTCACGGCCTCGTCGCTGCGCTTGCCGTGCACCTGCACGCCGCGCACCCGCACGGGCGTCTCTCCCGGCACGAGCACGAGCTCGTCGTCTACGCGCACCCGTCCCGCGATCAAGGTGCCGGTCACCACCGTGCCGAACCCCTGCATGATGAACGCGCGATCGATTGGAAGCCGCGCGGCGCCATCCGTGCGCCGCCGCTGCCCGCGTCCGTGGACGGCGACCAGCGCCGTGCGCAGTTCGTCGAGGCCGGATCCAGTGCGTGCCGAGACGGCGACAACGGGCGCCGGGTCGAGAAAGGAGCCTTCGACCAGCTCACGGGCCTCGAGCCGCACCAGTTCGAGGGTTTCGTCATCGACGAGATCGGCTTTCGTGAGGACGACCAGCCCTTGTTCGACCTTCAGCAATCGGCAGATATCGAAGTGCTCCCGCGTCTGTGGCATGACCGACTCGTCGGCGGCGACGATGAGCATGACGCAATCGATGCCGCCGGCACCGGCGAGCATGGTCTTCACGAACCGCTCGTGGCCCGGCACGTCGACAAACGCCACGGTCAGGTCGCCAAGCGTTGCGTGAGCAAAGCCGAGCTCGATGGTGATGCCGCGCTCCTTCTCCTCCTTGAGGCGGTCCGGGTCGATCCCGGTGAGCGCCTGGACCAGCGTGCTCTTGCCGTGATCGATGTGGCCCGCGGTGCCGACGACGATGTGCTTCATGGCTTCTTCGCGCCACGCTCCCGGCGTCCCGGGCGCTCGGTGCGCTTACGCGCGGCGGTCCGCGCCCGTCGCTGCTCGGGCGTCGACTTGCGCTGCTCCTTCTTGACCCGCGCGTGGCTCCTGTGCGGGCCGCGTCGCCGTTGGTCGCCACTGACGGCCTCCAGAATTTCCGCGAGCGCGAGGTCGATCTGACGCCGTTCCTGATCGACGCGGACCGCCTGCACCGTCACGCGGTCGCCCAGCCGGTACGCCTTGCGTGTGTTCTCGCCGAACAGCGTGTGATTCTGTTCACTGAATCGATAGTAATCGTCCGCCATCGTCGAGACGTGCACCAGTCCCTCGATGTAGTGTTCGACCAGCTCCACGAACAGGCCGAACGAGGTCACGCCCGTGACGTAGCCCTCGAAGGAGTCACCGACCTTGTCGGCCATGAATCGAACCTTCTTCCATTGAAGGATTTCGCGCTCGGCTTCCGTCGCGCGCACTTCCATTTCGGAGGTGTGGCGCCCGATTTCAGGCAGCTCGTCTTCGAGCTCCTCGCGGCGATCCGCGGTGACCCTGGTGTGGCGCTGCTCGCGAAGCACACGATGCACGACGAGATCCGGGTAGCGCCGAATCGGCGACGTGAAGTGCGTGTAGGTCTCGGCCGCCAGGCCGAAATGGCCGGCGTTCATCGCGTCGTAGCGCGCCTTCTGCATCGTGCGCAGCATGAGAAACGCGATCGGCCGCTCCTCTGGCGTGCCTCGTATCTGTTCGACCAGCTTCTGGAAATGCGACGGCTTGACGCTGCCGCCCGCGGCCGCGCCGAGGCCGTAGCCGAGCGAGGTCACGAACTCGTCGAACTGCAGCACCTTGAGCGGGTCCGGAGCCTCGTGAATGCGGTAGAGCGCCGGCATCTGATTGTGCTCCAGATGACGCGCGACGGTTTCGTTGGCCAGCAGCATGAACTCTTCGATGAGCCGGTGCGCGATATTGCGCTCGTGGGCCACGATATTTTCGACCAGTCCCTCCTCGTCGAGAATGACCTTCGGCTCCGGGAGATCGAAATCGACCGAGCCGCGCCGATGGCGCCGCCCGTTGAGAATGTGGAACAGGTCGCGCATCAGCTCGAACATCGGCACGAGCGCCTCGTAGCGCCGAACCGTGTCGGGCTCGCGATCGGTCAGGATGGCATCGACCGCCGTGTAGGTCATCCGCTCGTTGCTGTTGATCACCCCGTCATGAATCTCGTAGCGCACGACGTCACCGCGTTTGTTCACTTCCATGAGGCACGATTGCACGAGACGATCGACATGGGGCCGCAGGCTGCACAGCCCGGTCGCGAGCTCCTCGGGAAACATGTGCACGGCCCGCTCTGGAAAGTACACCGATGTGCCGCGGTCGTAGGCCTCGGTGTCGAGCGTTCCGCCTTCCTTGACGTAATGGGCCACGTCCGCGATGTGCACGCCGAGCCAATAGTGGCCATTGGGCAGCCGCTCCAGCGAGATCGCGTCGTCGAAATCGCGCGCGTCCTCGCCGTCGATCGTGATCACGAGGCGGTCGCGGAAGTCCGTTCGCCCCTTGATGTCGCGCTCCTTGACCGTGTCGCCGAGCCGCCGCGCCTCCTGAGCGGCCTCGTCCGCATGCTCGTCGGGAATGCCGTGCTTGCGCAGGATGATCTCGATGTCCACCCCGGGATCGTCGATGTGCCCGAGGACCTCGACGACGCGCCCGACAGGACCGCGCGCCGGTGTGCCCCACTTGGTGACTTCGACGGTGACCATCTCGCCCGGTTCGGCATCACCGTCTTCGCCGCGCGGGATGTGTATGTCGGTGAGGACACGCTTGTCGAACGGCTGGACGAAGGTCAGTCCGGAGTCGTCGGTTTCAAACCGTCCCACAACGGTCTCGTTCCGGCGTTCGAGGACCTGCACGATGCGACCCTCGACGCGTCCATCCGCGCGGTGCCGCTCGAGCCGGACGACGACCCGATCTCCGTGCAACGCCTCCTTGACATTGGGCGCGGCCACGTAGACGTCGCCCTTCATGTCTTCGATCTGCCGTTCCGGCGTCACGAACCCGTAGCCCGAGGGATGCGTTTCGAGCCGTCCGACGACGAGGTCCATGCGATCGGCCAGGCCATAGCGCGTGCCGCGCACGAGCACGAGCGCGCCGTCGTTGACCAGCGACTTGAGATGGCGCTTGAACGTCGTGCGCTCGTCCCGCGGAATCTCCAGGACCTTGAGCAGCTCACGAGCAGTCGCCGGGTGGTGGACTTTCTCACGAATCTGCCGCAAGAGCTGGTCGCGTGAGGGCATGACACATTCTAGGGTGCCTCAGGTGCCTCAGGTGCCTAGGGTGCTAATAGCACCTGGACGTCGCCGACATTGGTGTCGGTGCGTCCGAGATGGATGAGATCGCCGAGCCTGGCGAAGAAGTCGTATGAGTTGTTGTCGTCGAGAAAGGACGCGGGATCGAGTCCGAGCGCGGTGGCGCGGTCGAACGACGTCGCGTCGGCCAGCGCCCCTGCCGCGTCGGTGGGGCCGTCGATGCCGTCCGTGCCGATGCTGGCGACGATGAGCTCGCGGCGCGAGGCGGCGAGAGGCTCGACGAGTGCGAGCGTGAATTCCTGGTTGCGTCCCCCGCGGCCGCTTCCGGTGACGCGTACGGTGGTTTCTCCCGCAGACAGCACGCACAGCGGCCGCCCCGCGCCAGGCAGGACCTCCTCGACGCGATGCAGCCAGCGCGCCGCCGCCGCGCGCGCGTCGCCCGTGACGGCGCCAGCCAGGGTGACGACCTCATAACCCAACGACGAAGCCGCCGTTGCCGCGGCCTCGAGGGCGTGTCGCTCGGAGGCGATGACGTGAGCATGCGTGCGCGCGAGGCTCGAGTCGCCGGCCTTTGGCGTGTCGGGGATCTCTCCGCGCATACCCCGTGCGACGAGTTCCCGGACCGCGGGCGGGTGGCGCGAGCCGCCGAAGTGTTCAAGTGCGACTGCGGCGTCGTCCCACGTCGTCGCGTCCGCTACGCCTGGTCCCGACGCGATCACCGAGAGGTCATCGCCGACGACGTCGGAGACCGCCAGCGTCAGCGTCGTGCCTCGACAGGCGGCAGCCAGCCGGCCACCCTTCACCGCCGACAGGTGTTTGCGAACGGTGTTGAGCGCATGAATATCGGCGCCGGCGAGCAGCATTGTGCGAATGCACCCCTGCTTGTCAGCCAGTGTGATCCCCTGGACCGGCAGGGCCATCAGCGCCGAGGCGCCGCCGGACAGCAGCAGCACGAGGCACTCGCCGGAGGTGACCGCCGACGCCACGGCCATCGCGCGCGCGGCTGCGGCCATGCTCCTGTCATCTGGCACCGGATGCGCCGCCTCGTGCCATTCCACATGGCTTGGCAGCGTCACATCGCGATGGGTGCCAATGGCCAGGACGGTCTCGAGACGCAGTCCGGGATGGCCGGCGATCGCGGCCGCCATGGAACCTGCCGCCTTGCCGGCGACTATGACGTGAAGCGGAACGTCAAGCGGGACGTGAAGGAGGACCTGAATCGGAATGGAGAAAGAGGGCGAGACCTGCGCCGCCGCGAGGGCGCGCGAGACGGCGCGCCGCGCACTGGCGCCGTCGACTGCCGCGCGGACAACCGCCAGCAGATCGGATCTGAGCAGGCCAGCCGGGCGCGTCAGTTGACCTTGTTCGGATCGGACCAGGCCGACAAGCGAGTCACCAGATCAAATTCCCGAAGGAGCTTTGACACGACCTGATCGGCATCCACTTTCGAGGAAAGCGTGTCGACCTGGGAGATGACTTTCACGAGCGCCGTTTCCACGCTGTCGATCGCTTGAGGAGAGAAGTATTCGCGCTGCTCTTCCAGACACTGCTGGTGCTTGACGAATTCTTCCCGGTAGAACTCAGTGATGCGAGCCGTGGGAGACGGACCTGGACGATCGATCAGAAATCGCCGCATATGTTCAAGCAACACAACGCAGGAGATGATCCAGTGTAAGAGTCGCGTGTAGATCTGTCAACGGGAAAGGCAACACGGGAGAGGCCGTCAAATGGGCACCTGTCTTCAACGATCGTTCAATCACGGGGCCGCGCGGGACGCCACGAGACCCGCCAGTCCGCCGACCACGAGACCGCTGGCAACCAGCAACGCCGCCGCCCGGACCCCGAGAAATCGCAAGGCGCCCACACTGCCCCACTCGGCCAGGGCCATCGCCAGTTGTTCCTGGGTGACGGCGAAAAGCGCCCACAGAAGGACGAGGGAGAGCACTGCCCCTGTGCCACCCAGGATCGTGCCTTCGGCAATCGAGGGGCCGCGGATGAAGGCGAACGGCGCGCCCACCAGGTGCATGATGTCCACTTCCTCGCGGCGGGCTTGCAGCGACAGACGGACGACGGCGGCGACCGTGAACGCCGCTCCGAGGACGAGCACCGCCGCCGCCGTCATCCCCGCCAGGCGAATCGACACGATGATCGCCATCAGCCGCGACAGCCACTGGCGGTCGTACCGGACGTCCACCACCGCCTCGCGTTCGGCCAGCGCCGTCGCCATGGCCTCGGCGGCGCCGCTCGACGCCGGGTCGGTATGGAGCCGCACTTCGATGGAGGGCGGAAACGGGTTGTCCGCCGACGCTGCCACGTCGGCGAGCTCTGGAAAGTCGCGCCTGAATCGGTCGAGCGCCATGTCCTTCGACACGTACTCGACCTCGGCGACGGCATCGTGAGCGGAAAGCTCGTCGAGCAGGGCCTGGCGTGACGCGTCATCCATGTCGTCGCGGAGATACACTGACAGTTCCGCAGAGGACGCCCATCGTTCGACGAGCGACTGCAGGTTCGCCGAGACGAGAAGAAAGCCGCCAAGCGTCAGGAACGCAATCGCAATCGTGCCCATCGACATGGCGGCCGACCGTCCCGACCGGCGCAGGCTGACGAGCGCCTCCGCAAAGGAGTAGCCGATTGCGTTCATGCGGAGACGCCCGGCTCCCCGGGACCTTCGAGGAGGCGGCCGTGCTCGAGGTGCACCGTGCGCCGTCCGACCCACTTGATGAGTTCGCGGTCGTGCGTGGCGACCAGCACCGTCGTCCCGCTCGCATTGATGTCGCGGAACAGATTCATGATCTCCAGCGAGAGATCCGGGTCGAGATTGCCCGTGGGCTCGTCAGCGAGGACGAGTTGCGGTTCGTTGACGAGCGCGCGCGCGATGGCGACTCGCTGCTGCTCGCCGCCGGACAGTTCGAGCGGGTAGGCCTGCAGCCGATGCTGCAGGCCTACCCACTTCAGGACCTGATAGGTCCGGCGCCGCTGCTGTTCGATGGGCGTGCCGAGCACGCGCAGCGCAAAGCTCACGTTCTCGAAAACCGTCTTGGCCGGAACGAGCTTGAAATCCTGGAAAACGAAGCCGACCGAGCGCCGATACGCTTGCACTTCGCGGCTGGACAGCCGCACCAGATTACGGCCGTTGACGATGGCGACGCCTTCAGTGGGCCGGTCCTGCAGGAGCAGCAGGCGCAGCAGCGTGCTCTTGCCGGCGCCGCTTGGCCCGGTGAGGAAGACGAACTCGCCTCGCTCGACCTTGAGGGTGAGATCCCGAAGCGCATACAGCCCGCGGCCATACGCTTTCCCGAGCTGGTGGGTTTCGATCACCGCCGCCTAGTTTACATGGAGCCCCAACCAGTAGCGCCGCGGCCTCAGTGGCCTGGTGCACAAATACGGCCGCATTCGGCCGACGCGGGCCGTATTTATGCACCCGACCACTTAGCCGGGCCAGTTCCGCAACTCCAGGCGAATCACACCGAACCCCGCATCCACAATCGCGCGCAATGGCACACGCCGCTCGTCCGGAGTCATCCACAAGGTGATCACGAGGGGGCGGCGCCGTTCGATCCGGCGCATCACGCGGGGCTCGAGGCGCAGCGCCGGAACCAGGCGATCCTCCCGTTCAATGTTCTCGACTTCACCCACTTGCACCTGCAGCATCAGACGCGTGCCCGCCTCATTCATCGGGACGGAGACGATGGAACCCGGTTGCAGCGGCAAGGTGCGGACGTAATACAACGCCGAGAGCGCGTCGCGCGCCGCGGCGTCACCGAGCGGCAGCGCCATCTGGCCGGTCTGCACGATCCCGGCGTCGCGGTCGTACACGTAGCGACGATCCACCTCACGTCGTCCCTCCCTGATCTCGCGGCGGTGCTCGACGGGCAGCAACTCCGCGTTGGCGACGGTCACGAATCGATCGCGGGCCTCGAAGAACGTGGAGACCCAGTCGGCGGTTTCGGCGCGCGTCTCGAACACCCACCGGTCTGCCCCTTCGCGGCCTTCCACGACGCTGAGCGTCGCCGTGCCTGCCGGCAGATCGAGGGGCCCAGCGTCCCAGTAGACGTCGTAGGCCAACGACTCACCGGCAGCAAACGGCGGACGTCCAGGCGGTGGGGGAGGCGGCGGGTCCGCGTCATCGAGCGCGGCCAGCGACTCCGGGGTCCAGCGCACTTCGTAGATGGCGCCGTCGTTGAACCTCGCACGCTCGACGAGCGGCGAGAGTGGACTGCCGGCACCGGCGACGGCTGCCGGACTGACGACAAACCGGACATCGAGCTCGCGAAGGGCCGTAAACGCGTCTGGCGACGGGAAATCCCCCAGGCTTTCGACGAGTGCGGCGTAGTAAGACGGGCGCTGGCCGCTGTAGCCGTTCACGATGGGACGGCCATGCTCGAGCGATTGCACCATGAACGGCGTGTTCTCGATGTCAACGGCGATGGGCAGGTGGAGCACCGCGCCCGCGGTGGGTTCGGTGGCGAGCCACTGCCCCACTTCCGTGCGTTGGGGCGGCGCCGCGGCGAGCGGCAGCGGCGCGTTGAGGTATTCGAGACAGAGCAGGGCAATCAGGAACGCCCCGGCCCAAGCCGGGGCCTTCACAGCCGAGGCCTTCACGGCGCGGATGCCCAAGGCGGCAAGCAGGCTCAGGCCAAGCACGGCGATGACCGAGAATCGCGCAGGTGACCGAATGGCCTGAAAGCCGAACACGTTGTCGTGCAGCGTGACGTAAAGCCCGCGAAACCCTTCAGGGCCAAACGACAACACCAGACCGACCCCCACCAGTGCCAGCGCGCTCAGCGCAAGCGGACGCGCGTCGCTGCGTGCATGTCGTGACAGGCCGAAGACAGCAAGGCCGATGAGCGCGAATCCCGGGAACAGGTGATGCTCGACGTGTGTGCGATCAGGTTCCCCGAGTCGCGGCGCACGGGGGGCCAGGAGTCCAGACCGGCCGTACAGCAAGTTATCGGGTGGCACTTGCGTGTAGGCCTGCACCGACGCCGAATGCCGGGCGGCTTCCACGGGGGTCCGTCCAAATCCTTCGGCCTGCTGCGACCGTGCATACGGCACCATCACCGGAACACTGAGCGCGATCGTCAGTCCTGCGGCAACGGCCAGCCGCGACCACAGCCGCGACGCCCGCCACTGCCCGGTGGCGAGGGCCAGCGTCACGCCCGCGACGACGAGCACGATCCCGGTCATCAGGCCGTAGTACACGCTCGCCACGAACTGCAGTGTGGTGGCTGCCGCGAGCGCCAGGGCATCGCGCCAGCGCCTCCCGGCCATCACACGGTGCAGGCAGAGCACTGCCAGCGGCATGAAGTAGAGCGCCTGCAACTGAATGTGCAGCAGATGCGCGGTCCGGTACGGCCAGCACGCCCACGCGAGTCCAGCGAGATACGCGCCACGCTCCGAGCCCGTCACGCCGCGCGTCAGCAGGTGCATCGCGAGCCCGCTCAGCACGATCGACGCGATGAGCAGCAGGTTGTAACAAAGAACCACATTGCCGGTGAGCGCATAGACCGGCGCCAGAGCGAGCGATTGAAGCAGGAAGTGGTCCGAATACGCCAGCGTGCCTTCGGCCGGAAAAAAGATGTTCGCGTCGAACACCCTCCCGTCGAAGACACTCAGAGGATCCGCCGTCCACGCGCGCAACCCCCACCCCAGAATCCAGAGATTCAGATACGGATCGCCAGGGCCCTGCAATGCGCCAAGCTTCGTGGTGAGCGACACCACGAGCGGGAATGTGACGACCACGGCGGCGACGATGTAGACGACGAGCGGCCGCACGGTTGTTGTCCTCTTAGCTCTCAGCTCTCGGCTCCCGGCTCTCGGCGCTCTCGGCTTTCAGCTCTCGGCGCTCTCAGCTATCGGCTGCGGCCGTCGGTCCAGATCGGTGGTTACTCGGTGCCTTCTGCGATTTCGGTGGATCGCTGTGATTTATTCTGTGTCTTCTGTCTCTTCTGTGATTTCTGTGGATCGTAGTTCTTCGGTGAGCAGTTCGGTGACGAGTTTCGGGTTGGCCTTGCCCTTCGATGCCTTCATGACGTGACCGACGAGGAAGCCGAAGGCGTTGTTGCGACCCTTCCGCACCTGCGCCACCGCGTCGGGACTGGCGGTGATGGCGGCGCGCACGAGCGCAAGCAGTGCGTCCGCGTCGCTGTTCTGCGCGAGGCCTTCCGCTGCCACGATGTCGTCAGCCGTCTGACCCGACTCGTACATCTTCGCAAAGACGTGCTTGGCCACCGTGCTGCTGATGGCTCCCCGATCGACGAGCTGAATCAGGCCGGCGAGCGCGGCCGGACTCAGGGGGACTTGCTCCACCGCAATCCCGCGCTCCTTCATCGTCCGCAGCAGCTCGCCCATGATCCAGTTGCTCGCCGCTTTGGCATTGCCTGACGTGTGCGCCACCGCCTCGAAATAATCCGCGAGGCCGCGTGTCTGCGTCAGCAGATCGGCGTCGTACGGCGGCAGCCCGTAGCCGCGAATGAACCTGGCCCGCCGCGCCTCCGGCAGTTCCGGCAGCGCGGCGGCGATGGCCTCGCGCCGGACAGCATCCACCATCAGAGGCGGAAGGTCGGGCTCGGGAAAGTAGCGATAATCGTGCGCCTCTTCCTTGCTGCGCATGGAGTACGTACGTCCCTGGGCGGAGTCGAACAGCCGCGTCTCCTGCACCACGCGACCACCATGTTCGACGACGTCGATCTGTCGCTCGATCTCGTAGTCCAGCGCCTTCTGGAGATATCGAAACGAATTGACGTTCTTGACCTCGGCCTTGGTTCCGAGCTGGGGGTCGCCGACTCGCCGCACGGAGACGTTCGCGTCGCACCGGAGGCTCCCCTCTTCCATGTTGCCGTCGTTGACGCCCAGCCACACGAGAATCTGTCGCAGCCTCTCGAAACACGACGCGGCCTCCTCGGCCGATCGCATGTCGGGCTCGCTGACGATCTCAATCAGCGGGACACCGGCGCGGTTGTAATCCAGATACGTGCGGCGATCGGAATCCGCGAATCCCTCGTGCAGGGACTTGCCGGCGTCTTCTTCCATGTGGAGCCGCGTCAGGCGCACGTGCCTGGCCTGGCCACCGACCTCGAGGTCGATCCCGCCGCCCAGCGCCAGCGGCAACTCGTACTGCGAGATCTGGTAGCCCTTGGGCAGGTCCGGATAGAAATAGTTCTTCCGTGCGAAGACCGATCGCTCCTGCACGTCGCAGCCGAGCGCGAGCGCCGCGCGGACCGCGAAGTCGACAGCACCGCGATTGAGCACCGGCAGCGCGCCTGGATACCCGAGGCACACCGGGCAAACGTGCGTGTTCGGCGGGGCCCCAAACGCGGTCGGACAGCCGCAAAAGATCTTGGTGCGGGTGAGCAACTGGGCGTGAATCTCGAGCCCAATCACCGCTTCGTAGGCATGCATGCGCCGTGACGCTATACGCGAGGGCCGGCGTCGACCACCGCGCGATCCACGTCCGCTTCGAAGGTCTGGAAATTCTCGACGAACATGGTGGCCAGCTTTCTCGCCTGCGCGTCGTAGGCGGACGGGTCATCCCACGTGCCGCGTGGATCGAGCACCTCGTCCGGCACGCCAGGACAGGCGGTTGGCATGTCGAGATTGAAGATCGGATGGCGCTGGTACGTGACCGTGTCGATCTGACCCGACAGCGCCGCCTCGATCATGGCACGCGTGTGGGCGATGCTCATGCGCCTGCCGACGCCGAACGCACCTCCGGTCCACCCCGTGTTGACCAGCCAGACACGAGCCTCGTAGCGGCTGATGCGTTCGCCCAGCCCGCGCGCATACACATTGGGGTTGAGCGGAAGAAACGGCGCCCCGAAACACGTACTGAACGTCGCACTTGGATCCTTGACACCCTTCTCGGTGCCGGCGACCTTGGCCGTGTACCCAGACAAGAAGTGATACATCGCGGCCTCGGGCGACAGCCGCGCGATCGGGGGCAATACGCCGAACGCGTCCGCTGTCAGCATGACGATGTTCTGGGGGTGTCCCCCCATACCCGACGCCACCGAATTGGCGATGAACTCAATCGGGTACGCACCGCGCGTGTTTTCGGTGAGCGACGCATCGTCCAGGTTCAGCGCACGCGTGTCCCCATCGATGACGACATTTTCGAGCACCGTTCCAAAGCGGCGCGTCGTCGCGTAGATTTGCGGCTCCGCTTCGGCCGACAGCCGAATCATCTTGGCGTAGCAGCCGCCTTCGAAATTGAAGACACCCCTATCGCTCCAGCCGTGCTCGTCGTCGCCAATGAGCCGCCGGTCGGGATCGGAGGACAGCGTGGTCTTGCCCGTGCCCGAGAGGCCGAAAAACAGCGCCGTGTCGTCCTTCGCGCCGATGTTGGCCGAGCAGTGCATCGACAGCACGCCTTGCAGGGGCAACAGGTAGTTGAGAACCGAGAAGATCGACTTCTTGTTCTCGCCCGCGTAGCTGGTGCCGGCAATCAACACCTCCCGGGTGCCCAGATTGACGACGATAGCCACGTCCGACCTCGTGCCGTGGCGTTCGGGCGACGCCATGAAGCTCGGTGCCGTGATCACCGTGAACTGCGGTGCGAAGCCGGGGAGGTCGCTGATCGGTGGGACGATGAACAGATTGCGGACAAACAGATTCTGCCACGCGAGCTCATGGATGAAGCGCACGGGCAGGCGGTATTGCGGGTCGGCGCCGGCGTACAGATCCTGAATGTACAGCTCGCGGTCGGCGATGTGCGCCAGCATGTCTCGCTTGAGGGCGTCGAACTGAGCCTGCTCGATGGGGCGGTTGACCTTGCCCCACGCGACATGGGCTTCGCTCGACGGCTCCTTGACGATGAACTTGTCGTCGGGCGATCGCCCTGTATGCGCCCCCGTGCGGCAGACGAGCGGGCCGCCCACCGCCAGTTGGCCCTCCTGCCGGCGGATCGCGTGCTCGTAGAGAGCGGCGGTGCCCAGATTCCGGTGAATCGGCCGGGAGGTGCGGATGCCGTATTCTTCCAGACCCTGCTCTCGCCCAGCCTGCATCGTAGACATGGATGACTCCTCACGGATGGCGGAGGTGGGAATTTTCCCCCGGGTCCGTCATAGAATCCATGATCGTACCGACTCGAATCCGGCTAAGTCAATAAGAGAAGCGGATTTGTGCGTGTCCTGCTACAATCCGTGTAAACGCCCCCGGCGACGACCCCGTAACTCATGTCAGGACGACCGATCGAAGTCGATCAGCGGACGTCGGCCCGCACCGGCGACGCGACAGCGACCCCAGCATCAGTGCTTGCCGCCGACATCAAGGCGCTCGTGCTGGCTGGCGAGCGCGAGGCCGCGCGCGACCGGTTTGGCGGCCTGGTGGCGCTGTTGCAGCGCCGGGCCCTGCGCATTGCGTATCACTATCTTCGCGATGCCGCCGATGCCGACGAGGCGGCTCAGGACGCCTTCGTCAAGGTGTTTCTGCACATCGAACAGTACCGCGAGGAACTGTCCTTCGATGTCTGGTTCATGCGGATTCTCGTCAACGCCTGTCTCGACCGGCTCAAGAGCCGGAGCCGGCAGCAGCGGTGGATTGCGACCCCGCTCGACGACGGGCACGACGAACGACCGGTGGAACAAGCGGCGGGGACCGCTCCTTCCACCGAACACGTGTTACTCGCACGGGAACGGTGGCAGCAGGTCCTCGAGGCCGTGGCCACCTTGCCGGATCGGCAGCGGCTGGTATTTACGCTCTCCCACCTGGACGAGCGGACTGCCGGTGAGATCAGCGAAGCAACAGGCATGAGCCCGGCAACCGTCCGCGTCCATCTGTTTCGCGCGATTCGGAAGCTCAGGGGCATCCTGGGAGAGCAGCCATGACAGGTCGAGTTCAGCACATCGCGACGGACCGTCTGACCGCGCTGGCGTTCATCGTGCGGGCGCCCGGGGACAGCCCGCATGAAGCAGCCGACGATCGGCTCGCCCTGGAGCACGTCGGCCGCTGTGACGACTGTGCCGCGCGTTTTGCCGCGCTGGTGACCAAGGCAGACGCACTCCGCGACGTGGCGTTTGCTGCGGCAGACGAGGTGTTCGACGACGCGATGCTCGACGCGCAGCGCACCCGCATTCTCGACCGGCTGGCGCACCTGGGCCAGGCCGCCCGCGTGCTGGCCTTCCCGCGCCGTCCGCGCGAAGCGACCATGCCGGCGCCGTCCAGTGGCCGCCGATGGATTAGCGTGGCGGCCGCCGCTGGCCTCATCATCGGGCTCGTCGCCGGCCAGATGCTCCATTTCCTGCCGGCGGGAACCGTTCCTCTCCGCGACGACTCGACATCCATGCAGGCAATCGGCCGGTCGGGCCGGCCGGGCATCGTCCAGGTGTCTGCAAGTTTCCCGGTACTCAGCGACGACGAGTTGATGGAAGAAGTGGAGCGCGCGATCGAGGCCCGCCGGGCGCCGTCGCTGCGGGCGATCGACGGATTCACACCTACGGCGGCCGACCTGCTCGCGGTGGGACGCTGAGATCTTGCCACCGGTGATCTTTCGCAAGGGCCTCGACCTCAAACATGAGGTGGCCGGGGTTCTGGCCGACAGCTACCACAGCCGTCTGATCCTCGAGATCAAAGCCAACGATTTTCGCTATGCGAACGGCCGGCTGTCGGTCGTGCTCGCCCGCGAATTCGGTTTCTGCTACGGCGTCGACCGCGCGGTGGACTACGCGTATCAGGCGCGGAAACGCTTTCCGGATCGGCGTGTGTTCCTGACCGGCGAAATCATTCACAACCCGCACGTCAACGACCAGCTACGCGCCCAGGGGATCCGATTTCTGTCCGACCCTGATGAAGACCCGCACGCCGTCGGGCCAGACGACGTGGTCATCCTGCCGGCGTTTGGCGTGACCGTTCAGGAACTGCTGCGGCTTTCGCAGGCTGGCTGCACGCTGGTCGATACCACCTGTGGATCCGTCCTGAACGTCTGGAAGAACGTCTCGCGCTACGCGCGGGAAGGCTACACATCCGTCATCCACGGCAAATACTGGCACGAGGAGACACAGGCCACCGCCTCCCAGGCTGTCCAGATCCGGGGAGGCCACTACCTCGTGGTCCTCGACAAGGTGGAGGCGGCCATCGCCTGCGATTACATCCGAGGTGACGGCAGCAAAGCGGCGTTTCTCGAGCGGTTTGCGAAAGCGATCTCCCTCGGTTTCGATCCGGATGTGCACCTGCAGCAGGTCGGGTGCGCCAACCAGACGACGATGCTCAGCACCGAATCCATGGAAATTGGCGAGATGTTCCGTCATGCGATGCGGGAACGGCATGGCGACGACGAGATGCCCCGGCGCTTCAGGGCGTTCGATACCATCTGCAGCGCTACCCAGGACCGTCAGGATGCCGTCGTCCGGCTGCTCGACGAAGAGACGGTTGACACGATGCTGGTCGTCGGGGGGTACAACAGCAGCAACACCTGCAATCTGGCGCGGATTTGCGCTCATAAGGTCCCGACCTATCACATCGCGGATCCCGAGGGGCTCGTGTCCGCGACGGAGGTGCGCCATCGCTCGGTGCTCGACAAGCGCGAGGTGGTGACGCGAGACTGGCTTCCGCCGAGTGGAGCGGTCCGTATCGGACTCACCTCGGGCGCCTCGACCCCGGACAACCTCATGGAAGTCGTGGTCCGAAGGCTCGAGGCCTTTACCAAAGCATAAAGTTCCAGGGTTCCAAAGTTCCAGATTCGAATCTTCGGAACCTTGGAACCTTGGAACCTTGGAACCCTATGCTTTCGTAAACGCCGCGCTGCGATGTGTCGTAAGCCGTTCAGACGCCCCATGAAAATTTCGCGTAAGTTCTTTGTTTGTATCGCGTTGTCTCTGCTGACCCTCCTCTGGGCGGTGCCTGCCGACGCCCAGCGTTTCAAGTGGTGGAAGAACGATCGGTTCACTCAGGAGCTGGCGCTCACCCCCGATCAGAGTTCGAGGATTGAATCGGTCTTTCAGGCTGCCCAGCCCGAGTTGCGGGCGCAGCAGCGCGCCTTGTCGATGCTCGAGGACGAGCTGTCCAAACTGGTGCACGAAGCGCGGGTCGAGGAGTCCGAGGTCGAGCACTTCGTGGCGAAGGTGGAATCGGCCCGGGCTGATCTGGCTAAAACGCGCACCATGATGATCTACCGCATCCGCCGCCTCCTGTCGCTCCAGCAAAACGAGAAGCTGCAGCAGTTGTTCGAGCAGCGTGAAAAAGAGAAAGAGCGCCGGGGCAAAGGCCACGGCGCAAAATAGCCCTTTCCCCGAATGAGAGAGATGAAGATGCCAGCTCGTGGTGTGGTCGCCCTCGCGGCCGTCCTTGTGTGGTCTGTCAGTGCCGCTGCGCAGTCGCCTGCCCCGGCCCCGGCGCAAGGCGCTCAGCCCCAGACGCAGGATTCGCTCGTCAAGGACGCTCTCGCTCGCTATCAGGCCGGCCTCGAGGCAATTCAGAACGGCTCGTCAGAACCGGGAGCGACCACGGGATCGACGCTGCAACCCAATCGCCCGGTGCGCGAACTGCGCATGTCGGATGTCGTGCAGCTCGCACTCGAGAAGAACCTGGACATCGCCGTCGAGCGTCTCAACCCCCAGGCGGTGGACCTCCAGATCGCCGGGTTGCGAAACAGCTACCTGCCGACGGTGACGTCGACCATCGGCCAGCGTGACAACTTCCAGCTGCCGCGCGACCAGTTGCAGGGCGGCGACCGCGTCTCGGTGGCGACCACGACGTTCAACAGCGGACTCACGCAGAACCTGCCGTGGCACGGCGGCACCTTCGCGCTGACGTTCAACAACAACAAACAGGACTCGTCGAGCCAGTTGGTGCGCTTCAACCCGACGTTCACCACGTTCATGACGGCGGCCTACACGCAGCCGCTGCTTCGGGGGCTGGTCATCGACCAGCAGCGGCAGCAGATCGCCATTACGCAGATCAATCGTGAGATTTCGGAAGAAACGCTGCGTGCCACCGTCACGCAGACGCTGGCCAACGTGCGCAACGCCTACTGGGATCTCGTCTTCGCGCGCAGCGCCGTGGACGTGGCCGAGCGAGCGCTGCAGCTTGCGGACAAGCTCGTCGAAGACAATCGCGCTCGCGTCGAGGTCGGCACCCTGGCTCCTCTCGACATCGTGCAGGCCGAGGCCGAAGCGGCCAATCGCCGGCAGACGCTGGCGGTCGCCGAGGCCACGCTGCAGACGGCGGAGCTCACGCTGAAGCGATACCTGGTCAGCGGCACGGAAGATCCCCTGTGGCGGATGGAGCTCCAGCCGATCGACCTGCCGTCGCTCGAACCCGCCCCCACCGACATCGAAGGTGCCGTCCGCCGCTCGCTCGAGCGCCGGACGGACCTGATCAACGCGCGCAAGAACCTGCAGAGCTCTGACATCTCGTTGCGGTTCTTCCGCAATCAGACGTTGCCCGACGTCGATCTCGTCGCCAGCTACGGCGCGCAGGGGATCGGTGGCACGTTCCTCGAGCGCAGCAGCAACTTCGGTGGTCAGGTCGTCAACACCATTCCCGGTGGTTACGGCGACGCGATCAGCATGCTGCGACAGCTCGATTTTCCCAGCTGGAACCTTCAGGTGAACGTCAGCTACAACCTGTTCGGCAGCCAGGCCGACGCGCAGTTCGCGCGGGCGCGTGTGCAGAAAAATCAGTCGCAGGCCCGCTTGCGCGCGCTCGAATTGCAGGTCGCCACCGAGGTCACGAACGCCGCGCTCAACGTCCAAAGCAACCTGAAGCGGGTCGAGGCCGCGGTGGCGGCCCGCGAGCTGGCCGAGAAGCGGCTCGAGGCCGAACAGAGCAAGTTCGAGGTCGGCATGACCACCAACTTCTTCGTCGTGCAGGCGCAGCGCGATCTGCGGGACGCCCAGAACACGGAGCTGCGCGCGCTGGCCGACTATCGCAAGTCGCTGGTTATTTTCGAGCGCGTGCAGGAAGCGCCGGGTGGTGGTGGCGGCGGCGGTGCCAACTTCGCTGGCGCGGGTGGGGGCGGACAGTAGCGCCGACGCGGTCGGTGCATCTGGCCACAAAGAATTACAAGAGAGTTCACGGAAACGTTCGCTAGAGCTGTCAAGGTAGTCGGATACGCTGACGCGATCCGGTTTCGAATTATGCGCAAATTGATCATCATTGGAATCGTCGCAGCGGTCGGCGCCGCGGTGTACTTCGGGTTCGTGCGGCAGGAACAGCCCGCGGCCGCGGCCGGGCAGACCCAGGCGGGCGGCCCGGGTGGACGTCAAGGTGGCGGCCCCGGCGGGGGTGGTCCAGGCGGCGGGGGCGGGTTCCGCCCTCCGATGACCGTCGAAGTCACCAAGGTGTCGCGCGGCAACATCTCCTCCTACATCACGGTGGTCGGCAATCTGATCGGGCAGGCCACGGTCGATGTCGCGCCCAAGGCGGGCGGCCGGCTCCGCTCGGTCAACGTCAAGCTCGGCGATCAGGTGCGTCGCGGGCAGGTCATCGCGAAAATCGACGACCAGGAGCTGCTCGAACAGGTCAACCAGGCCGAGGCATCGCAACAGGTGGCAGAAGCGGGTATTCGTCGCAGCGACGCCGATCTGAGCCTCGCGCTGACCAACGTCGAACGCGCCCGCAACCTGTATGCGCGCCAGTTGCTGCCCAAGCAACAACTCGACGACGCCGAAGCGCGGTACACCTCGGCCGTGGCGCAGCTCGATCTGTCGCGCGCGCAGGCGGCTCAATCCGCGTCGCGGCTCAAAGAGCTCCGGATCAACCTGTCGAATACGACCGTGGTGTCGCCGACCGATGGGTTTGTCTCGCAGCGTCTCGTCGATCCCGGCGCCTGGGTATCCCAGAATGCGCCCGTCGTCGTTGTCGTCGACATCGCCTCGCTGCGGCTGGTCGCCAACGTGGTCGAGAAGGATCTGAAGTCGGTCAATTCCGGCGATCGGGCGGTCGTCGAAGTGGACGCCTTCCCGGGGGAAAAGTTCAATGGTCATATCGCACGCGTGTCGCCGATTCTCGACCCGGCGACGCGTACGGCAGCGATGGAGATCGAAATCCCCAACCGGACCTATCGCCTGAAGCCCGGGATGTACGCGAAGGTGACGCTCGAGATCGAGACTCGCGACAACGTTCTCACGGTTCCGAAGGTCGCGCTCATCGATTCCGGCGGCACCCGCGGTGTGTATCAGCCGAACGGCGAAGGGCGCGCGGAATTCAAGCCCGTCAAAGTCGGTCTGGAGGACAACGTCATCGCTGAAGTTCTCGATGGGCTGCGCGAAGGCGAGATTGTCGTGTCGACCGGCGCTGGTGCGTTACGGCGCAATGACCAACTGCTGATTGCCGGCGGTGGCGACGGCCCCAGCCGCCCGCGCGGCGCGCCCGGACAGGCCAATCCGGGAGGCCGCCGCGGACCGGGCGAGGGTGGTGGTGGCACGCGTCCCAACATGGACGGCGGTCAGGGTGGACAGGCGCCGAGCGGTCAGGACCCACAACCGCCCCGCCGTCCCGCCTCCTCGTCGCGACACGTGGGCCAGCAGCGGCCGGTCGCGTGAGCAACTTGGACCTTGAACTTGAACTGAGACTCATCAACGCGTCCTGCGGAGCCTCCGAATGAGCATTCCTCGTCTAGCCATCCATCGTCCCGTGACGATGTTCATGATCAGTTTCGTCGTGGTGCTCCTGGGCGCCATCTCGCTGACCCGACTCCCCGTCGATTTGATGCCGGAGACCGAGTTCCCCAGCATCACCGTGCGGGTCAACTACTCGGGCGTCGGGCCGCTCGAGATGGAAGAACTGGTCACGCGCCCCATCGAGCAGGCGGTCTCCGCCATTGCCGGTCTCGAGCAGGTCAACTCCACCTCGTCGGAGGGCAGCAGCATGGTGCGCCTGGGCTTCGCGTGGGGGACGGACCTCAACGAAGCCGCCGACGAAGTGCGCACCCGTGTGGATCGCGTGCGCGGGCGGCTCCCCGAAGACGCCGACGCGCCCAATATCTTCAAGTTCGACTCGAATGCCATGCCCATCATGGGCGTCGGCGTGGAAGGCGACTACGACGCGGTCACCCTCCGTGAGATTGCCGAAAACGATCTGTCGCCGCGGCTCGAACGCGTCGCCGGTGTCGCCTCGGTGACCATCGACGGCGGTCTGCGCCGCCAGATCCACGTCGATTTGTCGCGCGAGAAGACTCAGGCGCTCAATCTTTCGGTGGACCGCATCACGCAAGTGCTGCGTTCCGAGAACCAGAACATTCCACTCGGCGAGATCGAGGATGCGGATCGCCGGTTGCTCCTCCGCAGCCCGGGCCAGTTCACGAGCCTGGATGATGTCCGCAACCTGATCATCATGACGCGGGCCGGCGTGCCGGTGTATTTGAAGGACATCGCCGAGGTCAGCGACTCGACCGAAGATCGCCGTTCCGTGATGCGCATCAACGGGCGTCAGGGCGTCCGCATGCGCGTGCAGAAGCAATCCGGGAGGAACACGGTGCAGGTTGCCGAAGGCGTACGGTCCGAGATCGCGCGCATCAACCTGGATACGCCGAACCTGCGCCTGGCGGTGCTCGACGATCAGTCGAAGTTCATTCAGCGCGCCATCCACAGCGTGCAGGAACACGCGATGGTCGGCAGCGTCCTCGTGGTCGTCATCATCTTCCTGTTCCTGAGAAACATCCGATCCACGCTCATCATCTGTACGTCTATCCCGATTTCCGTGATCGGCACGTTTGCACTGCTCTACTTCGGCGGCTACACCCTCAACACGCTCACATTCGGCGGCCTCGCGCTGGGGGTCGGGATGATCGTCGATGCGTCCATTGTCGTACTCGAGAACACGTATCGCCATCTCGAGATGGGCAAAGACCG
>DATKDY010000090.1:0-2160 GCA_035512515.1 Vicinamibacterales bacterium | reverse complement strand
CGACGGGATCGCGGCGTTCACGGCCGCGGATCGTGCCATGCTGGACGGCGTGCCGGACGATTCCGCGCGGATGCTGCAGGCGTTCGGCGTGGCCGCGCCGTCGGCGGCGTTTCCAACGCTGCAGGAGGCCGTGCAGTTTCCCACGCTCAACGTCCGCGGTCTGGTGAGCGCGCACGTCGGCCCCGGCGCGCGGACGATCATCCCCGACCGCGCGACCGCGGCAATGGACATCCGGCTGGTCGCTGAGACGCCAGGCGAGGCGATGCTCGAAAAGGTGCGCGCGCACATCCGCAGGCAGGGGTATCACCTGGTGGACGCTGAACCGACGGATGCGGAGCGGGCGACGCACGCGAAGATTGCGCAGATGGCCGTGCGTGAGACGCCGACCAGCGCGTTCCGCACGCCATCGTCCGATCCGCAGGCCCGCGCCGTCATCACGGCGCTCGCGCGCAGTTTCGACGCGCCGCCGGTCGTCATCCGCACGCTCGGCGGCACGGTCCCTATCGCGCCGTTCATCGAGGCGCTCGGCTTCCCGGCGCTGCTCGTGCCGACGGTGAACTTCGACAACAACCAGCACGAAGAGAACGAGAACCTCCGCCTGGGGCACCTCTTCCAGGCCATCGAGATCGCTGCCGCCGTGCTGCGCATGTAGCGCACCTCGGGGTCAGATCTTGATTTTTGCGCGTTTGTCCTCTCCGAATGACACCCACGGCACGTTCAGCCAACATGGCTTGGTCGACTGAGCTGTATCGTCTTGGTCAAGGGTGCCGGGTGCTGAGATCAGATGGCATACCGGGCGTATGCAACCGACGGCAAGCTGCGGGATGCCGCGCCGGCCGACACACGACTTCGGGGACGCGATCTGGCGAGCCTGTCCGCTACAGCGGACACCTGCGGAAAAATCAAGATCTGACCCCTGTCCGGGCCTGGCATGCTGATTCGAACGATTGAAGCCGCCGACGCGGCAGACTGGGCGCGAATGCGCCAGACGCTCTGGCCGGCCGCCCATGGCGAGCACGCACGCGAGATCGCGGCATTTGTCGAGGGCGATCGACGCGATCCCGCCGAGGTGCTGGTCGCCGTCGACGATGAGGGGAGGAAGGTCGGCTTTGCCGAGGTCACGCTCCGCTCGCACGCGGAAGGCTGCCGGCCTGGGCGCGTCGCCTATCTCGAAGGCTGGTTCGTCGACGCGCCGCACCGCCGGTGCGGGGTCGGCGCCGCGCTGATGGCCGCGGTCGAAGCCTGGGGACGGGCGCAGGGGTGCAGCGAGCTCGCCTCCGACACCGAAATCGAGAACGCGGGCAGCGCCGCCGCCCATCGGGCGCTCGGCTTCGACGAAGTCGTCCGCATCGCCTGCTTCCGGAAGGCGTTGTGAGCGTCTGAGTCTCCACCACGCCCGGTGGCGCCAGCCGCCCCGCGGACCGAACGCTCGCGTGCGCTCCTGCAGGGACTCGCGTGGACGCCCTGCGGCGCGAGTCGGTCGGTCATGAAGCGGACTCCTCGATGCCCAGCCGCTTGTGCATCTGCTCGAGCGGAACTCCCTTTGTCTCCGGCACCATCAGCGTCACCCAGACGAGCTGGAGCACCATCATCCCGCAGAAGAACAGGAACACGTGGCCTGGCCGGAACGCCGCCACCATCTGCGGGAAGAACGTCGTCAGGAGGGCAGCGAAGAGCCAGTGCGTGAAGCTGCCGAGCGCCTGGCCATGGGCCCGATGCCGGTTCGGGAATATCTCAGAGATGAACACCCAGATGACCGCCCCCTGACCCACCGCGTGCGCGGCAATGAAGGCGAAGATGGCGGGCGGGACGATGTTGAAATGCCCCGTGTGGAACGCCCACGCCACCACGCCGAGCGACGCGATGTAGCCGGCCGAGCCCACATAGAGCAGGGTGCGGCGTCCGACTCGGTCGATGAGCCACAGGCCGAGGAACGTGAAGATCAGATTCGTCACCCCGATGCCGACAGACTGCAGCAGGGCCGCCTGCGCGGCCAGGCCGGTCAGCTCGAAGATGCGGGGCGCGAAGTAGAGGATCGCGTTGATGCCGGAGAGCTGGTTGAAAAAGGCGATGAAGAACGCGAGCAGGATTGGCACGCGGAGCCGCCGTGTCCAGAACCGTCCGGCGGCAGCGCGCTCCGACGAGGCCGCCGCGATGATG